>JAFAPC010000185.1 GCA_019247305.1 Pseudonocardiales bacterium | reverse complement strand
CGATGGATAATCGAGCAGGCCATCGCCCACCTCAAGACCTGGCGAATCCTGGACACCGATTACCGGCGACCGATCAGTACCTTCCCCGAAACGATCTCAGCCGTTATCGCGCTCCACTTCTGGCGCTCCGCGTGAATAAGCCTCCTGGATCACGACGGCGAACGAGATTATTACAAGGTCCGCTTGGTTCATCAAGACTTCAAGAAGCTGCGTCAGAATCCGGGGAAGACTCGTCGTAGGTCGTCGAGGGTGATGACCTCGCTGGTGAGCTGCACCGTCGGCGGGGTATGCGCCGGGGCGAGGCGGCCGGCGGCCAGGCGCAGCCACGCCTCGCCAGGCGCATTCAGGACACCATCGGGCTGCTGAGGCTCCTCAATGAGGGTGACAGCGTGGCGCACCTCGAGCCCAAAGCAGCGCTCGGGCGCGGTGGTCCGCACGGCGAGACTCACCTGCCTGCCCTCGAGCGCCTCAGCGTGCCCGAGGAATCCAATGATCATACCGAGTGGGTCGACGAGCAGGTTAGCGGCGGCCGGGGCCAGGACCCCCGCCGGGTCGAACGCGACGGTGACGTCCCAGGCGTGGTAAGTAAACTCGCTGAGTCGCAGCCCCGCAGCGGTGGCCACGTCAACCGGTTCGGGCAAAAACCTAAGGTCAATGCGCAGCTCTCCCCTGGTGGTGTCATCCAGGGTCTCGAAACGCTGCACCATCGCCTCATTGGCACGCAGGAAACCCGCCGCCCGCTCGGTGGGTGCCAGCAACGCGTCCCACCGAGCCCACACCATCCGGTTGAACTCAAGGCCGGGATTGCCGGCGCCCTCCAACGCCGCCCCCACAGTGGCCAGGGCAATCTCGGCACCGCTCCCGAGGTGGCTCAAAACCCGTGAGACGTCCCATCGCGCAGCCCCGGAAGGTCGCGTAAGATCCTCAAGGCTCATACCCCTCACCAGATCAGCAAGCTCATTGTGGCCGATACGCAGGGCCGTAATCGCCTGATTGGCCTGGTCACTCATCCTTGCCTCCAGATGCGTTGTGATGTTGCGATATCGGGTGGCTGCGTCGGGAGGCAGCACAAGGAGCGATTACGACTCGGTGTGCCCTAACAAGGCACCGACTCTCAACCGCCCGATTTGATGGTTTACTTGATCCCGACGACCATCGAGTCGGGCCCGGCGAGATGCTCGACATAGCTTTCGCGAAAGCCCGTCTCCTGCATCCAGGCACGGCAATCCGCGCCCGTGTACTCGAACCCCCCGGATGTCTGGATCAGCATGTTAAGGCTGCGCAGCAGACCATCTGCGCTGCTGCGCCGCTCGTCATCGATGATCGCATCATAGACGATCAGCGCACCACCCTGGGGCAACGCATCATAGGTTTTGCGGAGCAACAGGTGCTTCTGGACCACGTCCAAACCGTGCAAGATGTGCCCCATGATGAGCACATCCGCCGGGGGCAAGGCGTCGGTGAAGAAGTCACCAGCGGTGAAGCTCAGCCGCTCACCAAGCCCGAAATCCGCAATGTAGGCATCAAAAATCGGCCCGAGCGCCGGAAGATCGAAACCACCGCCGGTCATGTGTTCGTGCATCAGAGCAACCTGGACAGGCACAGAACCCTCAGCGCAACCAATATCGATCACACTGCGGTGCTCCTCCCAGGGAAACTTAGTCGCGATCACCCGCGCGCTGCTGAAGCTGAGCGCGGTCATCGCGCGGGCGACCTGTGTCAGCTTCACGGGATCGGCATAAAGTACCTCGAAGACATTCGAGCCGTCCTTGGCCTCGTTCTGGGGGAGTCCAGTTCGCAGCGCCTCCGTCAAAGACCCCCAGTCGCCGTAGTGACGCGCATTCATGATCTCCAGGATGCTACCCACATAGGAAGACTTGGCCCGGTCAAGGAACAGTTCAGACGCGGACGTGTTAGCATAACAGCTGTTCTCACGCTCGAGCATGCCTAACGCGACCAGCGCGTCGAAGAAGTCCCTCGCGCCGCGCGGGTGCAGACCTAAGCGTTCACGCAGCGCCTCACCCTCGAGCGCGCCCGCGCCCGCCAACACTGAGAAGACCCCAAGCTCGACAGCGCTGAGCAGCGTCTTTGAACCCCAGAACGCGGTCCCAAGCTGCATAATCGCAGCAGGTGTCAGCCCATTCCCGTGCCCGACTCCCGACATCGGTACATCACTCACAACCCCACTCCAATCATCCTAGAAAAGAGACTCATCGCCGGAGGCCAGCGGAAGGCCCCTGGTATGATTTTCACGTTCGCCCAGAACGCACTGTCCAGGTCGTAGCGCGCTTTAATCCGGACCAGCCACTGGTCTTTCTCCAGACTTCCAGGTTCAATCGGCTATGGCGACAATACACTGGACTAGACTGTTATCGGTGACTGCGTCTAGCACTGCGGCAGCGAGATCGCTACGAGCAATAGTGCGCGCATGTGGCAATGGCCCAGATGTTGATGTCCGGTAAGTTCCCCTGGCCTCATGATCGGTGAGCCGAGGCGGCCTAAATATTGTCCAGTCAATTTCGCTGTCCGTCAAAATTTTCTCCATTAGACGCATATCATCGAGCATAGCGCCGAAGAAACTTTGTAATAGCGGATAGATTACCAGACGCTCAAATTTTCCGGTTTCACTCCAAGGCCCTGCAGGCGCGGCAGAAATAGCAACCAATCTCGATGTACCCGCAGTAGGTAGCGCCGCAACAAGGTTGGATACTCCCTCAGAGTAAAGCGTTGTCGGCGTACGTTGATTGCCGACGCCCAGCGCCGAGATAACGGCGTCCGAGCCTTTAATAGCCTGCCCTATGCAGTCTGCATTTAGTACATCACCTTGGCAGACGGTCAAGCGGTCGTCGGTGACGGCAAGCGCATCAGGTCTCCGGACAACAGCGATCACCTCATGGTTACGCGATAGGGCCTGCCGAACCACATGCCTACCAGTACCCCCGGACGCGCCGAAAATTGCGATTCTCATTCTTAGATAATCTCCGCCTTTAACGAACAGATACTGCTACAAATTTGGCACCGTCCAAATCATCGGCCTAGAAATCACCGATGTTTAGGCCTCTGGATCACATTATCGATCTTGAAACGGCTGCGACTGTACGAGTGAAATATCGCGCCGGGTGCTTGGGCTCAACTGGCGAAAGCACATCGAAGTCTTCGAGAAACTGATCGCGGAGCATTGTGTCGCCATGACCAATTGAAACCACCGTGGAAGGTTGTAACCGCTGGCTCCCTATGGATTCTGCACAATGAATTCTGGTTGCGCAGGCGCCATCGCGCTTACTGGTGTGCCAGGCCGAGCTGTGGCTTCATCACTAGGTGAAGCCCTCGCGCCTCCTGAGGCAAAGATTTGAAGAATTGCACTTTTGCCTGAATGAGCTCGCGCTCCTCGGGCAACATCCTTTCAAGGGTCTTCTTGTTATACAAGGGAGACAGCTTCCGCTCCTCCGCGAGTACATCACCCGCAGTTTCCATGGCGAGTTCGAGTGTTGCCTGGGCGTCACGCAGGTCTTCGATGCCAGACACGACACTCACAAAAGCCTGTTTCAGATCAGCGGCACCGCAGTCATGTAGTGTAAGTCGCTGCGCCTCCCAGAAGTAGGAGTCTTTACCGCTGTACTGCTGATACAATTTTGAGACGACCACCAATAATCGGAGATATGCCTGTCGGTAGGTCTGCTCATAGAAATCCCCTGCCTCTTCTTCGCCGACTTCGCCACGAAGTACACTGGCAAGGCTGGCCGCGGCTAGCAGGGCGCTGTACGTAGCGAGATGCACCCCGGTCGAGAGCAAAGGATCCAGGAAACATGCGGCGTCGCCGACGAGGAAGTAGCCCGGACCGGTAAAGCGTTCCGAGGTATACGAGTAATCCTGCTCGACGCGCAGCGGCATGATCAGCTCAGCAGGCGTCAACAGATCGGTAATTACCGGGCACTCACGAATCGCCTCTTGATAGATCCGGTCCGGACTCGCTCCCTCGTTTCTCTTCGATGCGAAAGTCGCCCGATGGGTCACTAGCCCGACACTGAGTCGGCCGTCATGCAGCGGGATTCCCCAGAACCAGCCGTCCGGCACGGAACAAATTGCTATCGCACCTTCTGGGCCGACGGGAAGATTCTTGGCACCCTTCCAGTATCCCCAGACGGCGATATTCTTGAAAACATCGTGGTAACGTCGAGTGCGCAGGTAGCGCGTCGTCATTAACCCTGCTCGACCTGACGCATCGATGAGGAAATCGAAACTAATCTCTTGCTCTGGGATTCGACCATCCCGACTAACTGGCGTCCAGATCGCGGTCCGCGGCCGGGCGCCATCGAATCTCAGCCGTTTGACCTCTGCTCCTTCCAGGACCGACACCCCCTGGCTCTTAGCGTGGTCCAGGAGGAGCTGGTCGAAATCGGACCGCACAACCTGATAGGAGTATGAATAGTCTTCAGACGGATCACCGAAGCTGATGTCCCACTGCTCACCTCCCCAGTCGAAGTACCCTCCTTTCTTCAGCTGAAAGCCGCAGGCATCCACTTTTTCTTTTGCGCCAAGCAGATCCAGGATGGGCATACAGGACGGCAGAAGAGATTCGCCGATATGGTAACGCGGAAAGACTTCTTTTTCCATGAGGGTCACGTCGAATCCTTCGCGAGCCAGAAAAGTGGCGACGGTAGAACCGGCTGGGCCGCCGCCGACGACGAGAACTTGCGTAGATTTGCTCATGGTTTGCACCTCCGAAACAGGTTGGCAACACACGCCACAACGACTGTGGCCAGGATGCGACTATCGCTATGTTAATGCCAATGATGGAGCGACGCAATTGCGCTAATCGTCGATTAGGGACTGACCTGACGACGGTATGATCAACTCAGTGAGCACGGGACCGCTTCCACGAGGCTGATCCTGCCAGAGCTCGGCAGGATACGAGCCAACCGAAAACCAGCCCGGTCAAGCAACACGCGGAACTCCGCCTCGGTACGCTGGCGACCACCAGTAATCATGACCAGCATTCCTACGTCCGCAAGTTTTCCCGGTGACGGCTGGCCCCCCTCCGGCAGCATAACCTCAGCAAGCAGCAGGCAGGCGGTATCGGCTATCGCAGCCCGACACGTCCTCAGGATTTTCACCGCCTGATCGTCGTCCCAACTATGAATGACGTTACCCAGCAGGTAGACATCGCCCCCTTCGGGCACCGAATCGAAAAAATCTCCACCCACCACCCGACAACGGTCAATAACCCCGACTCTAGACAGTTCATCGTCAGCACCGGTCACAACCGCCGGTAAATCGAACAGCACTCCCTGCAGACACGGGTTGGCAGACAGGATTGCGGCGAGCAAGCCACCCCGCCCACCACCAACATTCACGATCGTGCCAAACCGGCTGAAATCGTACGCTCCGATGATACTGACAGCCTCACCCGTTGTCATGGAGGCCATGGCGGTATCAAAGACCGCCGCATCCTCGGGATGCTCCGCCAGGTAGTTGAAAAACGGAATGCCATAAACCCGGTCAAACGCCGATTCTCCGGTCCGGACCGTCTCATACAGATCGGTCCACGCATGGCGGTGAAACGGCATCCCATAGAGCGTCGCCCACCCCCGCAGCGAGCCGGGGACGTCACTGCGCAGCATCTCACCGAGCGGAGTCAGGGCAAACCACCGGTCGTCCCGCTCCGCAACAACTCCCACATCACCCAGCGCGCGCAACACTCGATACAAGGCCGAAGCGTGCGCACCTACCCGCCGGGCGATCTCCGCCACCGGGCGCGGGCCATCCGCCAGCACGTCCGCAACTCCCAGCCGGGCAAATACACTGATCACCTGCGAGACACAAGTTCCCACGATTAACTGAAACATGGTGGCGACAGGCGGCTGCGCTGGCGCGGCAGCCACGACCGGTGCCTCCTCAACCTTCATCATAAACTCCATATACGATTCGCAACCACCTGAGGGGTCTCGATTCCACGGCGGTGCTGACCGCCACCGCCCAGGCCCCCAGTTGGGCCCGCTTGACGGCACGCGGATTGAGCTGATCGTTGCCGATCTCTTCCTTCCGCCGCTGGTAACACGCTGCGACGAGCTCGTCGGCGAGGGCCGCGGCCCGGCGCCGCGCGCCGCGGATGATTGCGATCGACGACGATGACGTCGTATTGATCGCGTACTGGTTGACCTCCTCGTAAGAGCTTGGTGCTTGACAGGAATAGGCGCCGGCTCACAACTACCCGACTTGATAGTCTATTTGATCCCGACGACCATCGAGTCGGGTCCAACGAGGTGTTCGACGTAGCTTTTGCGAAATCCTGAATCTTGCATCCAGGCGCGGTAATCGGAGCACGTGCCTTCAAATCCCCCGGGCGTCTCGAGCATCATGTGGAGGCTTATCAGCAGACCGTGTGCGTTACTACGCCGCTCGTCGTCGATGATGGCGTCGTAGACGATCAACGCACCACCATCGGGCAGGGCGCTGTAGGCCTTCTGCATCAGCAGGCGCCTCTCAGCGAGATCAAAGCCGTGTAAGACGTGTCCTATGACAAGCACATCCGCCTGGGGTAGCGGGTCGACGAAGAAATCGCCGCCGGTGAAGCTCAGCCGCTCGCCGAGCCCAAAACCCGCGACATACGCATCGAAGATCGGCCCGAGCGGCGGCAGGTCGAAACCGCCGCCAGTAATATGCTCATGCGCCAAGGCAATCTGAACTGGCACAGCGCCCCCGGAGCACCCGACATCGATCACACTGCGGTAGTCCTGCCAGGGGAACTTGGCCGCGACCGCCTGCGCTGTATAGGTGCTGGCCCCGGCCATCGCGCGGACGAACTGCTCCAGCTTGACCGGGTCGGCATAAAGCACCTCGAAGACATTCAAGCCGTCCTTGGCCTCGTTCTGGGGGAGTCCGGTTCGCAGCGCTTCCGTCAGCAATCCCCAATGGCGGTAGAGACGTGTATTCGCCATCTCGAAGACCCCACCCATATAGTAGGGCTTGGCCGGGTCGAGGAACAACTCTGTCGCGGGCGTGTTGGTGTAACGGCCGTTCTCACGCTCCAGCATGCCCAGCGCGACCAGCGCGTCGAAGAAGTCCTTCGCACCGCGCGGGTGCAGACCCAAACGTTCGCGCAGCGACTCAGCATCGAGCGCACCCGCAACCGCCAGCTCCGAAAAAACCCCCAGCTCGACGGCGCTTATCAGCGTCCTCGAGCCCCAGAACGCAGTCCCCAACCGCATAATCGCCTCAGGCGTCGGCTGATTCTCGTGCTCTGTCATCTGTCTTATCTCCCCAATGAGTGTCGTGGCGAGTTGGCAGCGGTAATAATGTCTTCGGCCACCAGCGACCGCCCTGGTGCAGGCGAGCCGAACCAGCGAGACAGTGCGGTACGCACCTCCCTCGCTCCGTCATCAACCCAGGCGATATGACCGTCCGGACGCACGAGAAGTGCGTTGATCTCGGGCGGAATACCGCCAGGTCGGGATCTGACGGTCGCTAGGTGCACCCGATTTTCCCAGGCAGCCGCTGTGGCGGAGCGCTCTGCGTGGAGTGCGCGGTCAGTAGAGAAGTCCAGCAACACGCCACGGGCGCTGCGCAGCAGGGCGGTGCTGCTAGACGGGCCTGCGGCGGTCACCAGGTCGCAGTGCGGCATCCGCGCGCCGAGCCAGGGGTGATCGCCAGGCCCGGCTCCGTAGCGGACATCCAGCCCGCTGGCCATGGCGGCCAGGTGTGTTCGCACGTCATCGAGTTCGAGCAGCTCGGCGAGGCTTGCCCGCAGTGGTTCGACCTCTGGGCCGCCGAGCAGCAGCAGCGCCTGGGCTTGGACGGTGGTCAGGGTTCGAGCGCCGACGGGATGGCGCTCAGCGTGGTAGCTGTCGAGCAGGTCGGCCGGGGCCCAGCCCTGTACCTGCGCGGCCAGCTTCCAGCCGAGGTTGGCCGCCTCGTGCAGGCCCAGGTTCAGCGCCTGACCACCGATCGGCATCTGCAGGTGCGCGGCGTCACCGGCGAGCAGCACGCGACCCTTGCGGTAGGCGCTCGCGTGGCGGCTGGCGTCACCAAAGGCGTCCACCCAAATCGGCGTCCCGCCGCTGATGTCTTCACCGGTGATCCGGTGCCACCCCGTCACCACTTCCTCGAACGCTGGAGCGTGCGTGCGGCGGCGGGCCGACTGGCCGAATTCGTGCAGCATGATGCGGGTGACGTCGCCACCCCGCTTGGCCGCGATCACCAGCCCGCGGTCGTGTCGCTGGAAACGTCTGTTCGGGACATCGATGCCGACCACGTCCGCGCGGAGCAGCTCTCGCGTCACGTCGGTACCGGGAAAGTCGAATCCCGCCACCTGCCGCACGGTGCTGTGTTCGCCATCGCATCCGACCACGTACGGAGCCCGCAGGCGAAGCGAGCCACCGAGGTGCTCGACGTCGGCTTCCACCCAGTCATCCGTGACGTGCACACTCCGCAGCTCGTGTCCGCGGCGGATGTCGGCACCCAGTTCGCCCGCCCACGCCTGCAGCATCGCCTCCGTACGGAACTGCGGAATCTTCCAGAACCCGGGGTAGGCGCTGGGCACACCAGTCACGTCAAAGGACAGTCCACCGAAATGTCCCATACTCTCGCGCTGCGTCTCACCCAACCGCTCCAGCAGACCTCGTTGATCAAAAATTTCCATGGTCCGCGCATTGAGTTGGGACGCTCGGGATTCTCCGGTCGGTGCGGACAACCGCTCCAGGACGACCACATCGACCCCACCGAGCCGCAACTCGCCGGCTAGCATCAAACCAACGGGACCTGCGCCCACCACGATGACTTGGGTTTCTAGCATGATCCCCCGTTTCTGCATCAGATCACTATCTGGTTACCGAGATCAGGGCTGACTTTCCGCGTACTTCTTGGCATGTTCCAGGGTGGTCAGGCTGTTCGTGCTCAGCGCGGTGCGGACAAACGTCCTGGCGTCCTCGATGGATGCCTGATCGCCGAGGATCTTCGCGATGTTCGCCTCATTGACCGCCACGGTGTGTTGGGAGGTCGCGGTCACCCCACCGGGCTTCTCGGCCAGCAACCAGTGGCCGGTATGCAGCGTCATCAGCGCGGGGGTCTGGATCTGCTTATAGAAAATCTTGGTGTGCGGAAAAGCCACCCGCACCGACTTGGTGGTGTGCACGGACCCATCCTTGGTCCGGGTGTCCATATCGAGAATCTGCAGCCCTGGTGTGTCTTCCCGCAAGGACACCCGGGCGACGTGCGGCAACCGCTCCGGCCACCGTTGCGCCTCGTTGATGAAGTCATAGACATCCTTCGCCGATCCGTTGATCTGCACGATGTCATCGAAGGTCAGCAGCAGCTCAGGTGCTCTGGTCGCCAGTTCCGCATTGGTCTTCAACGCGGCCAGTTCAGCCCGGCTGTTGCGGTCCACGGCCATGTCGATCCACTCCAGCTTCGTCGGATCGTCATCAACGGCCCGGTAATCGTGCTGCAGCCGTACCAGGGATTCGCCCTCCGAGATCGGCTCGATGACCCACGTGCCCCCCATCGCAGCGACCGGCGGCTGGGACACCTGCTGACGGAACCGGATGCGGAGCGCTGTCGGGTTCAGCACCCGGCGGGATGTCCAGGTCTTCGCTTCACCATTGGCGGTAGCCCAGATCTGAATCAGTTCCTGCTCGTCGCCGCGTTCGAGATATTCAACGTGTACGGTCGGCGGAAAAATCTGTGGCCAGTGCGCGACGTCGGCAATGACCTGGTAGACGGCTTCGGCCGGCGCGAGCACCGTGATCTCGTGCTCGACTTCGCGGGTACCCGGCTGCGACATTCTGTCCTCCTTGTTTCCTGTCCTGGCACACCTGTCACCCGGTGACGATCAGAAGTTGCCGAGACCACCACAGACGTTGATCGCTTGCGCGGTGACCGATGCCGCAACGTCGGACACGAGATAAGTAACCATTGCGGCGACCTCCTCCGGGGTGGAGTACCGACCCAGCGGGATCTTTGCCTGGAAGCGGGTGAGGATGTCCTCCTCCGAGGTTCCCCACGCTGCGGCGTACCCTTGCCGAACTCGCTGTGCCATCGGCGTCTCGACGTAACCCGGGCAGACCGCGTTCACCGTGATCCCGCTCTTGCCCAGCTCGTTGCCGAGCGCCTTGGTGAAGCCCACGACGCCGTGTTTGGACGCGGAGTACGGGGCGCCGAGTACGACGCCCTGTTTGCCCGCGGTCGACGCGATATTGACGATGCGTCCCCAGGATTTCCCTCCCAAGCCGCCTATGCTCAGCACGTCGCGGGTCACCAGGAACACACTGTTGAGATTGGTGTTGATGACATCGAACCACAGTTCGTCGGCGATGTCCGCGGTGATCCCACCACCACTACGTCCGGCGTTGTTCACCAGAATGTCCACCGTGCCGTACCGATCAACGGCGGCGGTGACGAACGCTCGCACGTCCGGCGCCGACCTGACGTCACAGGCCGTACCGTCCACCTCCAGCCCGTCTTCCCGGAGCCGCTTGACCGTTAACGCCACATTGTCGGCGTTTCGGGCGCAGATGAACACCTTATTTCCCTGGGCGGCTAGGCTCTTGGTGATAGCGAGGCCGATTCCACTGGTGGCCCCTGTGACGAGCGCGACCCGCTGACCCTGATCCGACATTTTTCCTCCTGGAATATCCGTTATTTCTGGGTATGGTTAGGCAGCGCTGGGGACGCTGTCTAACGTGGATTTTTCTGGCTTGATTCTTCCGTTTGTGAGTAACTGTTCGACGATGGTGGTGGTGTGGTCACCGGATCGGAACACTGGGTTGCGTATCATCTCGCGGAGAAAGTTGGTGGTGGTGTGCACACCGGGACCACGCACCCGGAACTCGGCCAGAGCGCGGTCCATCCGGTCGAGGGCGTGTTCCCGGGTGGGTGCCCAGACGATGAGTTTGGCCAGCAGTGAGTCGTAAGATGCCGGTATCCGGTACCCGGGGAAGGCGTGGGTGTCGACCCGGACGAAGGGACCACCGGAGGGAATGAATTCCTCCAAGACCCCTGGCGTGGGCGCGAAGTCGCGGTCGGGATTTTCCACATTGATTCGACACTCGATCGCACTGCCCCGCAGCACAACGTCGTCCTGTCGTAGGGTCATCGGCTCTCCGGCAGCGATCCGGAACTGTTCCTGGACCAGATCAACGCCGGTGACCATCTCGGTCACCGGATGCTCGACCTGAATGCGGCAGTTGGCTTCCAGGAAGAAGAAGTCGCCGGAGGAGCTGAGCAGAAACTCAAACGTGCCTGCCCCGAGATAGCCGGCCGCGTGCGCGCCGCGCAGGGCCGCCTGTCCCATCCGCGCGGCCAGGCCGGGTGGCAGCTGTGGGGCTGGGCTTTCCTCGATGAGTTTCTGGTGCCGGCGCTGCACTGAGCAGTCTCGTTCACCAAGGTGAATCGTGGTACCGAAACCATCGGCCAGCACCTGGATCTCAATGTGCCGCGCCTGGGTAAGGTAGTGCTCAACATAGACTCGACCGTCACCGAACAGGGCTTGGGCCTCCGCCGTGGCCTGCTGGTAGGCGCGGGGGAACGCGGCGCCCTGGTGTACCACTCGCATCCCTCGCCCGCCGCCTCCGGCGGCGGCCTTGATCACGACCGGGTAACCGACATCCTCCGCAACCACCCGGGCTTCCTCGAGGGAGCCCGTGGGCGTCAGGCTTCCCGGTATGACTGGCAGGCCGGCCTTGGCCATGAGCCGGCGAGCCGCGCTCTTGTCCCCGAATTGGGCAATGACCTCCGGTGGTGGGCCGACGAAGACAATGCCCTGGTCCTGGCAGACTTCGGCGAAGTCTGGATCTTCGGACAGAAAACCGTATCCGGGGTGAATGGCCTCGGCTCCGGTGCGCAGGGCCGCTTCCACAATCGCGGGGATATTCAGATAGCTACGTTTGGCCGGCGCCGGGCCGATCTGGATCGCCTGGTCGGCATAAGACACCACCGCGGAGTCGCGGTCCTCGGTGGAATAGACGGCCACGATCCCAATGCCCAGTTCCCGACAGGCCCGCGCCACCCGGAGCGCGATCTCGCCTCGGTTAGCGATCAGCACCTTGCTGAACATGGCTGCTCCACTCCTCCGGGGGCGCCCACCACGGCGAAGGCAAACAGTCTTTCGCCGTACTCCACGGGCTCTGCGTCGTTCTTCAGCACCTGAAGGACCCGACCGGCCCGCTCAGCCTCAATAGGGATCATCAGCTTCATCGCCTCAATGATCCCGACCTGCTGACCAGCCACGACCGCCTCGCCTTCGCTGACGAACGGCGCTGCGCCCGGACTGGGTGCCCGGTAAAAAACGCCGACCGCAGGCGAGGTGAGGTAGTGCACGTCCGGGTCCGCTTCGACCGGGGCCACCACGGGCTCGGTGCCGGACCCGGGCACGGTGCCGGTCCCAGACGCGGCACCACCGGGCCCGGGCGCCCACTCGAGCTCCAGAGACACCTCACCGGCCCGGACCCGCACGGACCGGGGAGGGTGGGCAAGCTCGGCGAGGAGCAGCGCGGCATGGTGGCGCACCCGGTTCAGCAGCTTATCTAGCTCATCGGCCTCGTCGGTGCACCTGAGCGGGCTGGCGGGAGGTTCGCTCGCCGACTGTCCCTCGTGCCGGCGGCCGAGGTAGTTCCCGGAGCGCTGAGTCATCGCTGCGTCGTCCTCACTGCGTCGTCCAATCTGCGTCGTCCTCCTCTGCGTTGTCCTCTTCTGGGGCGGTTGCGGTGACCGCGGCGGTGCCGAAGGACCGGAACCGGGCTCGCCGCCTGGCCACCAGCGCGGCACCATCTAGTCCGGACAGCCGCCGCACCGCGGCGACCAGCGCGGTCCGCACCCGCGCCACCGCCAGCAGCTGGTCGGCCTGGCTGCCGCCCTCAGGCTCCAGCACCACACCGTCGACGATGCCCAGACGCAGCAGCGCCCGGGCATCCAGATGCAACGCAGCGGCCGCGGTGGGCGCCATCCGCGGGTCGTTCCACAAGATCGCCGCACACCCTTCCGGGCTGATCACCGAATAGACCGCGTGGGAGCACATCAGCACCTCATCGGCCACCGCGAGCGCCAACGCACCACCACTGCCACCCTCACCGGTCACCACACTGATCACCGGAACCGGCAGAGCCGCCATCAACCGGAGGTTCTCCGCGATGGCGACCGCCTGACCGCACTCCTCGGCCTCGATCCCGGGATAGGCGCCCGGAGTGTCCACCAAAGTGATCACCGGAAGGGTGAGCTTCGCCGCCATCCGCATCAGCCTGGCCGCCTTGCGGTACCCGCCCGGGATCGGCATTCCGTAGTTACGGGCGGCCAGTTCGGCCAGCGTCCGCCCCTTCTGGTGACCGATCACCATGACCGGCGTCCCCGCAAGCCGCGCCAGACCACCGACGATGGCGGCGCAGTCCGAGCCCAACCGGTCACCGTGCAACTCCTCGAAGTCCTCAAACGCCCCACTGAGGTAGTCCAGCGTGGTCGGCCGCTCAAGATCGCGGGCGTGCTGGACGGTGCGCCATGCCTCGGTCGGCGGGAGCTGGGTGTCGTCGCGCACCACGACATCGGTGTCGTCGACGGCGGCCTGAGCGCTGTTCCACGCCATCCCGGCTGGGGGCCTGCTCTGGCCGAGCGAGAGCAACCGGCCCAGCGTGGAGCGCACCGCGCTCCGCGGTCGGATCATGTCGATGAGCCCCCGATCCAGCAGGAACTCAGCCCGCTGAAAGCCGGGTGGCAACGTCTGCCGGATCGTCTGCTCGATCACCCGGGGCCCGGCGAAACCCAGCCTGGCCCCGGGCTCAGCGATCATCACATCGCACAGCGTCGAGAACGACGCCGCCACACCCCCGTAGGTGGGGTCGGTGACCAGGGAGATGGTGAGGATTCCGGCGTCGTCGAGCTGACCGAGGGCTTGGCTGGTCTTCGCCATCTGCATGAGAGAGATCGCCCCCTCTTGCATTCGTGCGCCACCAGAGGCGGCAACGATCAGCAGCGGAACACGCTCCGCAAGAGCGAGCTCAGCGGCTCGGGTGATGAGCTCGCCGAGCGCCGCACCCAGACTGCCTCCCAGGAACCGGAAATCCATCACGGCGGCGACCACCGAGTTCCCCTCAATGGTCCCGGACGCCACGACCACACCCTCAGCCAGACCGGTCGCGGCGCGGGCGGCGGCCAGTCGCGCCGGATAGGGCTCGGTATCGGTGAACCCCAGGACATCACGACTACGCACCGGCACCTCAAGCAGCTCCACACCGGACTCGTCGAAAAGCTGCTCAATTCTTTCGTAGGCGGTCAACCGATGGTGATCACCACAATCTGGGCACACCTGGAGATTACGCGCCAAACGCTTACCGTAGATCATCCCGCGGCATCCGGGGCACACCACCCAGTCCACGTTCCCAACAACACGTCGGCGCAACGCCTTCGTCATAGGGGATACCTTCTCCTAACCACCGTTCACAACCCCGAGAAACCGACGCGGAGTCCGTGCCGAAGTAACCGCCTCATCATCCAGCGTGACGCCGTATTCCCGCGTGATTCGGGCCGCGGTCTCCAGGAGCGCCAAAGAGTCATAGCCGAGGGCATCAAAATCGATGTCGAGGATCTCACCGGCAAGATCCACGTTTTCGTCCGCGCCCGCGCTCTCGCGGAGGATGCGCTTGAGGTCTTCAATGGTGACTTCGCGGCTGGCCACGTGCCATCTCCTTATCGTCGGTATTCGATTCAGCCGGCGGCACCGGCTGGTCTTACTCGGCGGCCCGCACCACCATCGCGGAATTAAATCCGCCGTAGCCACGGGCGATCACCAGTGCCGTGCGCAACGCTCCAGCTCTCGGCTGCGCAACCACCAGGTCGATGTCATAGTCAGGTGCCAGTGACACGTTCGTGGTCGGCGGAATCAGCCCGTCCCGAAGGGACAGCAACGCGGCGGCGAGATCGAGTGGTGCCCCACCGGAGGACAGTCGTCCGACCATGGTTTTGGGCGCGGTGACCGGAACGCCATACGGCCCGAATACTGCTGTGATCGCGGTAGCTTCGATCCGGTCAAGCGCGGGGACGGCGGCTGCGTCGGCGAACACCACATCAACCTCACCAGGGGCCAGTCCAGCATCGCGCAGCGCTAGCGCAATCGCCTGTCGCAGGCCGGGAGTACGCCCGTTGCCCGGTTTCGGGTCGAACGTGGCCCCGTACCCGGCGATCTCGCCGTAGGTGGTCTGCGCACCGCGGCGGCGTGCGGCCTCGGCGTCTTCCACGATGAGCAGCGCCCCCCCTTCACCCGGCACGTGCCCGCACGCTGCGGAATCGAAGGGAAGGTAGGCCCGGTCTGGGTCGTCACTCGGGCTCAGGCGGCGGCTGGCCAGCTGTGCCACCCAGCCCCAGGGGCAGATCGACGCGTCGACCCCGCCGGCGACGACCAGCTTGCTGCCTCGACGGATCTGCCGCCGCGCCTGAGCGAGGGCATCGAGTCCGCCGGCCTGGTCACTGACCAGCACGCCACTCGGGCCCCGCATCGCGTGGCGGATCGAGATCTGACCGGTGTTTACCGCATAGAACCAGGCGAAGGACTGGTAAGCGCTGACGTACTGGCTGCCCTTGCTCCACAGATTCTGCAGTTCGCCCTGGCCGAACTCAAAGCCACCCGATGAACTGGCGGTGACCACACCCATATCGAACTCAGCGAGCTCGCTGGGCCGCACACCGGCATCGGCCAACGCCCAATCCGCGGCCACCAGGGCAAGCCGCGTCATATGATCGGTCTGGGGTATCAGCCGGCTCGGCAGATGTTCCTCGGCGACAAAGCCCCGAACCTCACCGGCCAGCCGGGCCGGGTAGCCCGTGGGGTCAAACCGAGTGATACGACCGATACCGCTCGTACCGTTACGGGTCGCCGCCCAGTAGTTCTCCGCGCCGAGCCCGTTGGGAGCCATGACACCGAGACCGGTGACCACTACCCGCGTCGTCATGCACTGCTCGCCTCAACACGCCTCAGCACCATCGCGCTCTGAAAACCACCGAATCCGCTGCCCACCGTGAGCACGGTGTCGGTGCGCCATTCTCGGGCGGTCAGCGGCACGTAGTCGAGGTCGCACTCAGGGTCGGGGTGGTGCAGGTTCGCCGTGGGTGGCACAACGTTGTTCTCGATGGCCAGTACCGACGCGGCGATCTCGATCGAGCCAATGGCGCCCAGCGAATGGCCGATCATTGACTTGATGGAGCTCACCGGCGTGCGGTAGGCCTGCTCCCCCAGGCTGCGCTTGAAGGCCGCGGTCTCGTGCCGGTCATTTTGCCGGGTGCCCGAGCCGTGTGCGTTGATATAGTCGATGTCCTCGGCGCGCAGGCGCGCCTCGCTCATCGCGATCCGGATGGCCTCGGCCATCTCCCGGCCATCCGGCCGCAGCCCGGTCATATGGAAGGCGTTGCACCGGGTCGCGAATCCAGCGATCTCGGCGTAGATGTGCGCGTTACGCTTCTTGGCGTTTTCCAGCTCTTCCAGCACGAATATCGCCGAGCCCTCGCCGAGCACAAATCCGTTGCGGGTTCGGTCGAACGGCCGTGACGCATGCTCCGGGTCGTCGTTGCGTGGCGTCGTTGCCTTGATTGCATCGAAGCACGCCACCGTGATCGGCGAGATGGGGGCGTCCGTTGCGCCGGCGATCATCACGTCGGCGGAGCCCTCGCGGAGAAGATCGCAGGCATGGCCCACCGCGTCCAGGCCGGAGGTGCAGCCGGTAGACACGACGGTACTCGGCCCTTCGGCGCCCACGGACCAGGCGACTTCAGCTGCGAACGAACTGGGCACGAAGTAGTCGTAGAGGTGCGGCACCGCGTACTCGTGGTCGACCAGCCCAAGCCGACCGCCATCGCTGACCACTCGATACTCCGCGTCGAGTCCCATGGTGGCGCCCACCGCGCTGCCGATCGTTACCCCAGTGCGGTAGGGATCCAGCGTGGTCAGCTCAAGGCCACTATCGGCCACCGCTTCTCGGGCGGTGACCACGGCGAACTGCGCGGCGCGATCCATCCGACGAATCTCCTGTGGGCTCAGCCCGTGCGTCTCGGGATCGAAGTCCACCTGCGCGGCGACCTGTGAACGAAACGGAGTGGGATCGAAGAAAGATATTCTTCTGGTCGCCGTCTCTCCGTTGACCAACAGGTTCCAGAAGTCCTTTGCACCAAGGCCACCTGGGGCGATGACCCCAAGTCCAGTAACCACTACCCGGCGCCTCACGAAACACAACCTCTCAGCAACGACTAACCGACGTCAGGTGGATAGTTCCCGGTGGTAGAAGCGGGTAGCCATCGCATCAGCCGGAGATCGCCAAGTTTCCGGGTCATAAGGAGCGATATACGGCTTCAGGGCGGCGCTGATGCCCACAAAAAGCGGATGGGACCGGGCCTGACCTATGGCCTTATCACCGTCTGAGTCAAAATCCTGGAGGTGAAAATACAGCCCTTGGTATGAGAACAGCTGACGACGTCGCGTACCCATGATCTGCGGCATTTCAGTGTGGTCGAACTGGTCAAATAGCCGAGCAACCTCGCCGCTCGAACCAGGGTCCATCCGAGCCACGATCAAGGTGCTATGCATCTTTACTTCTCTCCTACCAGTACATCGCGCCAGCTTGCTCGTGACCTCGGCGCGAGTGATGAAGAACCGAACCAACGGTGTAGGGCCGCAGACAACTCCCCACCATCGGGCGCGACCCACGCAATGTGACCGTCCGGCCGCAACAGTATCGCGTCGATACCCGCGAGCTCACCGGCTGCTCCCGTTGTCAGCGGTGTCGCGACCACCAGATCCACCCGATCCACCCATCCCGATGCAAGGCGACGCAGCTCAGCGTTTCCCACCAAGTCCAGCAGGACACCTCGTGCTGAATGGAGTAGCCGGGTGGTGTCGGTTGTGCTGTCCCCCACGAGGAGATCTTGCCGCGGCATGCGCCGACCTAGTAACGGGTGATGACCCGAGCCAACGTCGTACCGAATATCCAAACCGCTCACGACACCCGCCAGATGGCGGCTGACGCTCTTGAGCTCAATCAGCTCGGCCATGACGGCACGCAGCGGCCGCACCTCGTCGCCGCTGAGATAGAGAAATCCCTGCGCCTGGGTATTGCGTAGCAGCCGGGATCCCACCGGATGCCGCTCACTGTGATACGTGTCCAGCAACCCAGGCGGCGCCCCACCATGCACCACAGCGGCGAGCTTCCAGCCGAGATTGACCGAGTCCTGCACGCCCACGCTGAGTCCCTGTCCACCCGCGGGCAGATGAATGTGCGCCGCATCGCCGGCCAGCAGGACGCGTCCACGACGGTATTGGCTAACCTGACGGGTGGCATCGGTGAAGGCGCTGACCCACAGACAGACGCCACCATGAATGTCCTCACCGGTAAGGCGCTGCCACGCATCCGCCACTTCCGCGAAGCTGGGCGACTCGGCGCGTCGGCGCGGGCGGGTGCCGCGTTCGCACACAATGATGCGGTCTATGCCCTCCCCCAGCGGAGCGGCCATGACCATCCCACCAGGCACCTTTTCACCGATAAAACGCGTCCGGAGCTGACAACCCGCCACGTCGGCCAGGAACATCTCACGGGCCGCTGCCGTCCCCGGAAAATCAAATCCGGCTGCCCGGCGTACGGTACTACGGCCGCCGTCACAACCCACCAGATAAGACGCGCGCAGGCGCGCAGGACCATCGGAACCCTGTAGGTGCGCATCAATGCCGTCCTCATCGGCAGCCAGTCCGACCACCTCCCAGCCACGTCGGATGTCGGCACCCAGTTCCGTGGCCCACTCCGTAAGGATCTCCTCCGTCCGGGCCTGCGGCACACCCCGCACCCCGAAGTGGGCGCCGTCGAATGAGCTGAAGTCCACCGGCAGGCCGCCGAAATGCCCAGCGACGCTGGTCTCGATGTCCCCGAACCGGGGCAGCAAACCACGCTGGTCGAACACTTCCATGGCGCGCGCGGTGAAACCTAGTCCGCGCGACTCGCCGACCGGCGCCGGAAGAAGCTCTAGGACAATGACCTCGACCCCGGCAAGCCGCAGCTCACCAGCGAGCATCAGTCCCGTTGGGCCGGCGCCCACCACAATCACTGGGGCCTGCATGCGCCCTTCCTTTGACTGTCATCAGATATCGACAACCTGGAGTTCCCCACAACACACCGGAGGCTAATAACTAGCTTCTTCGGTTCCGCGGCGACCGTCAAGGGTTTCAACGTCAAATTCCGAGCAAAGTTTCGTCATGGCAGCGTCAACTGAAAGTCGACTGAAAGCGGAAGGTGAAGTCGACGTCAGAGGACTGCAAAGGTTCTCGCGCGCGGCTTGTTCGGTGGTGACGCACAGAACTAGTGTGGGCGGCGTTTGGGGGCCGGATTGGAGAGGTGCGCGAGTCCGCGCCTTCGGTGTCCGGCAGGTCGGCGGAGGAGACAGTGACCCAAAACAGAGCTCGTATAGCTGCAGTGGGTGCCTTGTGTACGGGGACAGGATGCCGGCGGCCGCGCGAAACCGGGCGGGTTCGACGCCGCGTGGCGGTGGTGGGGTCACGGCTGTGCCGGGCATGCCGGGACGAGTTTGCCGCAGGATTGGAGAGCCTGCCCGGGCTCTACCATGAATGTGGGCATCGGCTCGGCGGGTCCGATCGTTCCTGGGGCAACACGCCAGGCAGCATCGTGATGCCGGGCATACCGTTCAATGCGGCGGCGGCTCACGCGCGCGCACGGATCCTCAGTGTCTTGGGGTCGTGGAGCGGGATGGTCGCCGAAGAACGGCGCGTCAGCGCGCCCGAGCGCTCCGTGGCAGCACTGGCCGCATTCCTCGGCAGGCATGTCGACTGGCTTGCCGCACACATCGCTGCGGCTGAAGCAACGGACGAAGTGGCGCAGCTAGTACGAACGGCTCGCCGGGTGGCCTACCCCAATCTTGTCCGTCGGGTGGCCCTGGGCGGATGCGTGGAGACAGGCTGCGGCGGTGAGCTCGTCGCCTTCGTGTATACGCACGAACCGGTGCCGGCGGAAATACGCTGCGACGTTGACCCACGTCACAGCTGGCCTGAGCAGCACTGGCTGCACCTAAGCCAGCGCATGGGCACGGCATTCCCCATGGCCACGCTCACCACACGATGGCTCAGCGCCGCGGACATTTCGCGTCTCTGGAGTATCCCGGCGGGCAGCGTCTACCGGCTCGCCAGCGAACAGCAGTGGCGCCGCCGCACCCAAGCCCGCCGTACCTACTATCACGAGGTTGACGTCCGGCACACCTTCGATCAACGCAAGCCCAGTTTACGTTCAGCAGACCACTGAGCTGTGCTGTTCGGAGTCTGGAGCGCACCGTGGCAGGAGCTGCTGCCAAACGCCTCAGCAATCGGGAGTGTCTCACCACCGTGGCCGAACCGGAACCCGATACCTCGAACGGTGATGATCCAGGTGCTGGCGCCGAGCTTTTTGCGAAGACTGTTGACGTGGGTATCGATGGTGCGGCTGTATTTCGTCCACTCAACGTCCCACACTTTCGACATGATGTGTTGACGGGAGACGACAGCATCGGGTTGGCATGCCAGGAGGTAAAGGAGGTCGAACTCTTTGCGGGTCACGTGGATGAGCTGGTCGTTGAGGCGCACTTCGCGGGTGCTGAAGTCGATGCGCAACGGTCCGTGTGTCATGGTATGCACGAGAGGCTGCCGTGGCCGGGCCCGGCGCATGACGGCGTCGATACGGGCGATGAGTTCCCGAAATCCGTAGGGTTTGACTACGTAATCATCCAAGCCGGCCTGCAGGCCGAGAACCCGGTCCAACTCGGCGCAGCGAGCGGTGACCGCGATGATA
Source organism: Pseudonocardiales bacterium (assembly GCA_019247305.1). Lineage (GTDB taxonomy): Bacteria > Actinomycetota > Actinomycetes > Mycobacteriales > Pseudonocardiaceae. Next base: position 73,148 of record JAFAPC010000185.1, on the reverse strand, counting down.
GGGATGTCACACAAGACTCGAATGGCGCGACAGACTTCAAGACCGTCAAGATCGGGCAAATCAAGATCGAGAAGAACCAGGTCGGCGCGGTGATACGTGTGCAACGCCCGTGTTCCGGTATCGACGCTCTCGGCATGATATCCATGTCGCCGCAAACCGCGAATAAGGGATTCTGCTAGAGTAGTATCATTTTCTACCACGAGTGCCCGCAAGATGACTCCCCCCGGTGACTCGTCGACTCGTAACCGTAACTGCCAGCGCGTGCGACGCTAGCGAGTGCCCCGATCGCAGCGCAAGCTCCTGGGCAGTAATCAGCACCAAGGTGCAAGGGCGACTGTTACGAAGGTCGTATCTCCACTGCCGGGCACTCTCCATTCGGCGAGGAGCGGAGTCGTTACATCCGTGTTAGGCGTCTGTTGGGGCCGGTTAGACACCTCGGGCTGATCGACGTAGGTGAGCAGCCCGCCGTGACAGGTGTGGGACCGTGCTGACCGCGCAGCCGCCTCGGGAGGGGCTACGCTGCCCTGCGACGGGTAGACCTGGTACGCGCGCTAGCGACCGGAGCGGACGCGACCAGCCGACCAGGCACTCCTGGCCGGAGGCGCCCCACGGGCACGGCCGGCAATGGCGAGGACCGCAGGCACCAGGTTCACAATCACGTCGTGGTGCCGGCGGCAGAGCTGCTGCCTGGCTCGATTTTTCGCCGCAGCGGTGTATTAACCGTGATGGCTACGTTCTCTAACAGGTGAGGTGAATGGAACACATGAGGGAGATTTGACGAAAAATTCATGATCACACAGTATGCCGTGCACGTGACTTTCTCCGCGTAGTTCACCCATAGTGACAACCCGCCTGTAGCGAGAGACGGTCGGTGATCAAGAACCGGGGAAGAGGGGGCCCTTGGGGGGAGACTGAAGGACTATGACGGATGATCCTATTCTGTCTGTTGCGGTGCGAGAGGAGATCGTCTCCAGCTTCGAACACCGCCTGCGCGCACAGGGCAGCCCGATCCTGGACAGTGCCCATGCCCACCAGCAGATGCTGCGCCAGGCTCGATCAATACTCAGCGAAGTCGTCGACAGTTACCGAGAGGCTACGCAGAGCATCGATCCTGACCCGATGTCACTGCGCGTCGAGATCGACCCCCGCCAGGCGATCGAGGCGATACATCCTGCGGATTCGCTGCAGGCGGCGAGCGTGCTGTTCGAGACCGCTTTGCCCGTGGTCAAACGAGCGCTTTCGGCAGACGGACGGCGGAACGCCGAGGCCGCACTGATCCTGCACCGAGTGGTCATGAGCTGGGCCGCCTCCTACGCCGTATCCCACACCGTGCTGGTGTTCAAGACCATCCGCGACTCCCATCGCGCCGAGCTGGCGCAACTGGCCAGGGACCTGCACGATCGCACCGCCCACGCCATCGGCGTGGCCATCCAGAACCTTGAGCTGCATAAGGTGTATGCCAGCCGAGATGTGGCCCGGGCGCAGGAGAAGTTCCACCGTGCGCAGGAGGCCATGCAGCAAGCCCTGGACAGCGTCCGGCAATTCTCCGCCGAGTTGCGCACGGCAACGCGACCGGGAGAGCTCAAGAGAGCCCTCACGGAATATTTGGCGGCCAACGCTGACGACAACGTCCTGACTAGCCTCACGGTCACCGGTGACACCACAACGCTGCCCCAGGAGGTCTGCGAGCAAGTCTATTACGCGCTGCGGGAGGCGATCCACAACGCGCTCGTGCACTCCGGTACCACCCGGCTGGACGTCACCGTCGGCGTCAGTGACGCTCACCTGCACGCGCGGGTATCCGACACTGGCGGGGGATTCTCGGTTGCGGAGATGACAAACGCGCCCAAGGGTCTGGGCCTGTCCTCGATGCGGGAGCGGGTGCAGCTGCTCGGCGGGACGCTGCGGCTGGCCAGCCTGCCGGGTCACGGCACGACGGTGGACATCTCGGTTCCGCTCGGTGGGGTGCCGCGGTGAACGTCGGCCCCGGGACGATCTCAGTCGTCCTCGTGGACGATCACGCCCTGTTCCGCGAGGGGGTGGCCGAATTGCTCGCCAGCGACCCGACCTTCCAGGTGGTCGCCCAAGGCGCCGACAGCGCAGAAGCGTTGGCCCTCGTCGCGAAGCACCGCCCGGACGTGGTACTGGTCGACGTCGAGATGCCCGGACCCGGTGCCCCGGCGACGGTCCGCAGGCTGCACCAGGAGCACCCGGATACCCGAGTCATTGTGCTCACGATGCACGACAAACCTGAATTGGTCCGGGAACTGCTGGATCAGGGCGCGTCGGCCTTTCTGGTCAAGGAAATCACGCGCCTGGAGCTCATCGCGGCGGTGCGCTCGGTGGTGACCAGCCGGGGCAACGTCGTCCTGCTGTCAGTGCCCCGCCGCACGGTCAACCAGCTGGACAATCCGCCCCCCAACATGGTGCTGTCCACCCGCGAGCTGGAAGTGCTGCAGCTCGCTGCGCTCGCCATGAGCAACGCCCAGATCGGCAAGCGGCTGCTCATCACCGAGGGCACAGTCAAGCGCCACCTGACCAATATCTACGCCAAGCTTGGTGCGAACTCACGGGTCGATGCGATCAGGAAAGCGACCGCCGCCCGCCTGATTCCCGGCATCGACTCGTGAGCTGCCAAGCCTAGCGGGCGTCGGTTTCACCATATGCGCCCGCTCTACCCCAGGCGAAGGGTTCGGTAACCACGGAGCACGGTCGAGGGCCATTGTCTATCCTTAGCCTCGGTTGAACCAAACACACCCGGCGGCGGAGAACATCAGCAGCGAGCCCCACCCCTTGGTGGCGTGGTCTGCCACCAGGCGTGGGGCTGGCCGGTCGCATCCGCTTATGGAGCTAATCGATTTGGGCCGCGGTACAGAAAAGTGACCTCACGAACGTTGGGAACGTTGAGAGTAATCATCAGCAGCCGTGTCAAGCCGAGACCGAGACCGCCATGGGGTGGACATCCGTATCGAAAGAAGTCCAGGTAATGAGACAATGATGCCTCACTCAAGCCTTTTTCCTGCACTTGCTTCCTCAAGATCTCAAACCGATGCTCCCGCTGGGCGCCGGTGGTAATCTCCAACCCACGCCACAGTAAGTCGAAGCTCTTAGTAATGTCCGGCCGATCGTCGTAACGCATATGATAGAACGGACGAACAGACGCCGGATAGTCCGTTACGAACACAAACTCATGGCCAAACTCGCGTTTAACGTAATCCGCAAGACGCCGCTCGCCCTCTGGGTCAAGGTCTCCTTGCTCGCGTGGGATCTCGTAACCATCCTCTTCGATTAGCTGCCGAGCCTCGCTCAATGGGATACGAGGAAAGGGCGTCTCCGGAACAACAATCTCCCGCCCAAAGACGCGCTCGATGTCGTCGCCGTACTGCGGTTTGATATCAAGGAGCATCTGCCGAAGAAATTCCTCTTCGAGACGCATGACGTCCTCGTGCGAACAAATCCACGCAATCTCGACGTCGATGCTCGTAAATTCCGTATCGTGGCGCGACGTGAACGACGGGTTGGCTCTAAAGACCGGCCCAACCTCAAACACCCCGGCAAACCCAGACGCCATCGCCATCTGTTTGTAAAACTGCGGCGACTGGGCGAGATATGCCTTGCCACCAAAATACGGAAGCTCGAATAGCTCAGCACCTGACTCACTTGCCGCGCCCATCAGCTTAGGAGAGTGAATCTCGATGAGACCGCGCCGCAACCAAAAATTCCGAAGCGACGCTTCTATTGCGGTTTGCACCTTGAAGATCAATAAGTTCCGCTCACTGCGGAGGTCGATAAACCGCCAGTCAAGCCGCTTGTCAAGGGCCGAGTCCGATCTAACCGGCAGTTCTGGCTCAGCGGCGGACAAAACCTCGATCTCATCGAGGATGAGTTCGACGCCGTTCAACTTAACGCGATCATCGAGCTTCACGCGTCCGCGCACGGCAACGACAGATTCCTCGTTCAGCCCAGCAAGCAGGGTCTCGATATTTTCATTGCTTCCGCGATTATACACTACTTGCAGTTGATCAAAGTTATCTCGCAAGATTAGAAAGACCAGGCGCTTCTGTCGCCGAATGGCGTGGATCCAGCCAGCGACGGTAACTTCTCGATCAGCGTGCTCGCTAAGTACGCTGATCGAGATCCTGTTCGAGAGCGATATAGATCTTGACATAGGTTGATTCTATCACGTTTATCAGGGTGCAAGAATACTGGGGTCCCGACTCACGGCCAGTAAGGCCTACCAAAAATTCGGGGAAAGGCGACAAAATCGCGGACGTGTCGTGCCTGAAATAACCACCTAAGCAGGCGTTCGAACCCCATTCCCATACCGCAATGTGGCACACAACCATAGCGACGAATGTCAACAAGCCATCGATACATCCCATCCGGATCCTTGTGTTTTTCGAGCATACGCTCAGTCAACTCATCCTCATCAGTGATCTTCTCGGCAACGCCAAGTAATTCTCCATAGCCCGCCGGAATAACCAGATCAGCCGTGATCGTCACCTCCGGGTCACATGGATCAATTCGGTAAGGGAAAGGCTCTAAACTTCGGGGGTTTCCAACGACCCAGAACGGCCGGTCGGAGAACTCCCAGAGGAGTGCCTCTTCCCTTGGACCTATATGGTCCCCGAACTTAACATCGCCACCGGCACGTCGGACTTGGCGGATGACTTCCCGATATGAAATCTGGTCGAACGGCCTGGACGGCACAGGTGTCAGGTTTGTTTTCATGTCTGCGGCGAGATCGCGACAATGGGTGACGACGTACTCACTTGCCGCAGTAACAAGTCGCTCGCTAAACTCAATAATGTTGTTTATATCAAACCAGGCCGCCTCGACTTTTACGTGCCAGTACTCAACAAGATGTCGCGGGCTCTTGCTGTCCTCTGCGCGAAAGCTCGGACCGATATTGTAGACACGCTCGAGCCCATGTACAGCCGCTTCCAGGTAGTATCCAACACATTGAGTTAGGAACAGATCTTGACCGTGCACGCTTATGCCGATCGCCGTCTTGTCCTCGTACAAAGGCAGCTGCGTAAGTATCGGGGCATGGATTTCGACGTACCCCTCGTTGCGCAACCAATCCGCAATGAAGCTATGCACTCGGTGGCGCGCTTTCAGCGCTGCAACAGTGATAGGGTTCCTAATTTGCAGGTGACGCTCCTTGAGCGTCTGGTCGATCGCCATACCAGCTACTAATGGTTTCGGCGTTGCAACACTGGGACGGGCAGTAGTCATGGAAGCAGGATAAGTGGACTCGACTTGCATTACCCTAAATTCTTGAACGCCGTTAAACGTTCGCCATGCACCAAGCAAGGATAGGCCGCTCTCCAGTGGCAAACGGTTCAGTGTTACGACATCTTCATGAGACAGCACCGAGGAGTCTGCAACGACCTGAGTCTGGCCCATTTGATTCTTGACATCCAGAAAACTGATGGCGCCGTGTCGACGACGTCTATTCAGCCACCCTCTAAGCCGCGAGAAGGACGTTGCCACCTTCCCTCCTCAATTTTACCGGCCGCGTACCTACCACCAGCATGCCATTCCCGCACGCAGCCGTGCCGTAAAGGTCAGCGAACTCGACAGTGAATCACCGCTTCCCCTTAGTTGAGTGGTACACAGAGTAGTGTGATCCAGGGCTTATACCCCAGCAGAGCCGTGCGATTTGATGATCTTCACGGCGACGTGCGCGACCAGCCGATCGTCCGGATCACTCGGGTCAAGCCGAGTGATCGCCTCGATGCAGGCGACCGGGCGGTTCCAGCGGACCCCCGGTAGCAAGCCCGACCCGCCGGCCTGGGCTCGCAGCCAGAATGCCGTGGTCCAGCAACACGATCCGCTTGCCGACCGAACGAGTGTACACCTCGGGTGAGCCGGACCGGGTCTGCCCCGCCCAGCGCCGCATCAGCCAGCTACAGCCGGTTCGCGCCACGCGAAGCTGCTCCCGCACTGTGCGGAGTTCCGTGTCTGCACCCTCTCGCCTCCGGCTTATGAGGCCGCGATTCCGTGCCGCTTGAGCAGGAGAACCCCGAGCTCCCGGGCCCGGGCCGCGGCGTGGGTGTCACCCTCGGCCGCGGCGATAATCGATCCTTTCATCAAGATGTGCCATTGGCGGGCGAACGAATCGGGGTCGGCCACCCCGGCTTGCGCCGCGAGCTCCCCTAGGTAACTGCGAATGTTCGCCAGGTGCTGGACACTTGCCTGGCGTACCGGACTGTCCCGGTGGGTCACCTCAAGCAGTGCGGTGATAAACGAGCAGCCCTCGAAATCCGGCCGGGCGAACCACTCGTTGAAGATCTCGAAGATAGCCAGCAGGCGCTGCGCTGGGGTGTTGCCCCGGCGCTGGGATTCGGCCTGCACCCACCCGTGCGTCCAGAGGGTCTCGCGACGCTGGAGGAAGGCGAGGATAAGCTCCTCCTTGGACGCGAAGTTCCGGTACAGCGTCATCTTGGCGACGCCCGCCGCACCGATCACCGCGTCGACCCCGACCGCGCGGGTGCCGTGGCGGCTGAATAAGTGGTACGCCGCCTGCACCACCCGCTCGCGGCCGCTGCCGGCGCCGGCCCCGTTGGCGACGATGCTTCCAACGGACTCCGCCGATGTCTGGGAAGCTTTCCGTGCAGGGTCCGGGGGCACCATCGACCAATCCTGGGAAGAAAAATTGCCCCAGTCTACCAGTAGGGCGTGCCCGCTTCGGGCGCGCTCAGCGCGGTCGTGAACTCGACAGAACCGACGTGCGCAGGCCCACCGAAAACGTCGGTCCTGTCGAGTTCACGGCGCCGGACCTCCCCCGCCCGGGCGGAGAACCAGGGGTCAGTGGACCAGGTCGGTGGGGTCGGTGTTGGCGCCGCAGAGCAGGATCGCGAGGCGTTCACCGGCGCTGGGATGGTAGGCGCCGGAGCGTACCGCCGCTAGGGCGGCGGCGGTACCGTGCTCAACGACGATCCGGTAATGGTCCCACAGCCACCGGCGGGCGGCGACGATAGCGTCGTCGGTGACCAGCACGCTGCGCACCCCGGTGCGGATAGCCACCTCGTAGGCGATGGTGCCGATCCGGCGGGCACCTAAGGAGTCCGCCGCGATACCGGACACCTCAATATCGACCGGGTGCCCGGCGAGCAGGGCGCCGCGCAGGGTCGGAATCGTCTCCGGCTCGACGCCGACCACCCTCGCTTGGCCCTGGACGGCGGTGGCGACGCCGGCCATCAGCCCGCCCCCGCCCACCGCGAGCACCACGGTGTCCACGTGGCCAAGCTGCTCGAGCAGTTCCAGTGCGACGCTGCTCTGCCCGGCACAGATCTCTGGCTGGTCGTAGGCGTGGCAGAAGAGCGCACCGGTGTCGGCAGCCCGTTTACTCGCCGCCTCGTACGCCTCGGCGTACTCGGTGCCGTGTTGGACCACCGTGGCCCCCAACGCGCCCAACTTGGTGACCTTGACCAGGGGTGCGGTGGTGGGCACGTACACCTCGGCCGGGATATCCAGCGACTTCGCGGCGTAGGCGACGGCCAGTCCGGCATTGCCGCCGGAGGCCGCGATCACCCCTTCCGCGGGCAGCTCGCCGGTCTCGGCCGCGGCCAAAATCCGGTTGAACGCGCCGCGGGCCTTGAACGACCCGCTGTGCTGCAGGAACTCCAGTTTCAGCCACACCCGCCCAGCAGGGGCGAAGGCGCCTGGGTCCACCTCGGCCACCGGGGTGCGCCGCACCCGACCGGCGATCCGGCGGGTAGCGGCCTCGACATCAGCGCGAGTGATCACTTCGAGTTGCCTCCAACGAACAACGAAAGAAAAAATCATCCAACAAGCACGTCGGTGCGTAGGCTACTGTTCATGCACAGGCCAACCCAGGGTCCGCCACGGGTGCCCCTGCGGGTAGCCATCGTCGATGACCATCAGATGGTGCTCGACGGGCTGCGCGCGATGCTGGCTGCCTATTCCGACCAGGTCGAGATCGTCGGTGAGGCCACCGAACCGGAACTCGCGATAAAAATCATCACTGGGCAGGAGCCCGACATTACCTTGCTCGATATCCGGTTGCGGGGCTCCAGTGGGCTGGACCTGTGCGCGGAGATCCGCAAGCGACAACCCGCCTGCAAAGTCGTGTTCCTCACCGTCTACGACGACGAGCAGTATCTCTACCAGGCGCTGCGCCTCGGTGCGGTCGGGTTCCTGCTCAAACGGGTGCGCGGCGCGGAGCTGGTGGATCACCTGCAGCGGATCCACCAGGGCGAGATCCTCATCGATCCCAGTCTGGCCGCGAAGGTCGCGGTCGCGGTGGCCCACGTGCGCGGTGGGGAGTTCTGGCCGGGAGCGCGCCTGGGGCTCACCCAGCGCGAGAGCGATGTGCTCGCGCTCATGGTGGCCGGGTTGTCCAACCGCGCCATCGCTGGCCGCCTGTCCGTCAGCGAGGAGACCGTCAAGACGCACGCCCGCGGGGTCTACCGCAAGCTGGACGTCCCGGACCGCTCCGGCGCGGTCGCCGCCGCGCTGCGGGAGGGAGTGTTCCAGTGACCCGCTCGCGGCTGGGCCTGGCCGATGCCAATTCCGATGCCCAGCTGCTGCACCGGGTGATCGAGATCCTGTCGGCAGGTCTGGACCTGGACGGGATCGCCCAAGGGGTGGCCGACCTGATCACCGAGACCACCGCGACCGACGTCTGCTTCGTGCACCTGCTGGACCCGGCCGGTGACCGGTTGCGCCTGCGCGGTGCCACCGCACCCTTCGACCAGCTGGCCCGGCGGATCGAGCTACCGGTCGGCGAGGGGGTGTCCGGGTGGGTGGCCGCGCACTGCGAGCCGGTGGTGATCACCGACAACAAACGCGCGGACCCCCGCTACCGCTACATCCCCGAGTTGCGCGGGGAGGAATTCATCTCGATGGCCTCGGTACCGATGATCACCCGGCCTGGCGATCTGGTGGGAGTGCTCAACGTGCATACCCGGGACCGCCGCGAGTTCACCGTAGCCGACGTCGAGCTGCTGAGCTCCGTGGCGGGTTTGATGGCGGGGGCCATCGAAAACGCCAGCCTGCACAGCAGGCTGGCTGAGCGGGAGGAGGCGATGGAGCGCTTCGCCGAGCAGATTGTGCTGCTCCAGGAAACGGAGCGGCGCCGGCTCGCCGGTGAGATCCACGACGGCATCAGCCAGCGTATCGTCAGCCTGTTGTTTCACCTGTCGGCGGCGGCGGACGCGATGGCCTACGACCCGGCCAGCGCCGCCGAGCAGATCGCCCGCGCCCAGGAACTCGCCGCAGGGGCGCTGGATGAGACCCGGCATGCGATCGCCGGGCTCCGCCCGCCCGTGCTGGACGACCTCGGGTTGGCCGCCAGCCTAGAAAGCCTCGCGCGATCGATCCCGCTGCTCCACGTCCAGGTGGACACCGTGACGACCAACCTGCCCGAGCATGCCCAAACCGCCGTCTACCGGATTGCTCAAGAAGCGCTCCAGAATGTGATGAAGCACGCCAGCGCTGCGCACGTGCAGCTGCGGCTCTCGGCGGCCGCCGACGCCGTCCTGCTCGAGATCTCCGACGACGGCGTGGGCTTCGACCCAGCCACCACGGCTGAGCGGGCCGGGCCGGCAGGATACGGCCTGCCCGGCATGCAGCAGCGCGCTGAGCTGTTGGGCGGGCAGCTCACCGCCGACAGCACCCCGGGTCGGGGCACCGTGGTGCGCCTGCGGGTGCCCATCAGCCATGAGCACCCCGGCTAGCTCAACCGCGCCGCAGCACACCCGAGCCTTGGTCAACAGGCGCACTGCGCCACAGCCGCAGCTTGATCGTCGAAAGTGAGCTGTGGCCGTGCGGCGGTTCACACCTACAGCTCACTTTCGACGATCACCGGTAGCGCTAGCAGGGCAAACCGGATGGTTAGCTGAAGTGCCGTTGCGGTGGCAGAACAGGTGATCGCTAGACGAGCCCTGGCAGCGCAGCGGGCCCTGCGTCCCTTCCTCGAGGCGGTCAGGCAATCACCGCTGCGCGGGGCGCGAGCAGCGGTGGCCGACACCCGCGGCGCCGCGACCGGATGGTGGCGGTCTTGCGCGAGCAAGGCTATGAGGTCCAGAGTCCCGAGGGAACCTTTTACCTGCTTCCGCGGGCGCCCCTGGCCGATGATCGCGCCTTGTGCGCGCTTCTCGCTCAGGAGGGAGTTGCGGTCATGCCTGGCCATGTCGTCGAGCTGCCGGGTTACTTCCGTATCTCGTTGACAGCGACCGACGAGATAGTGGAACGGTCGTTCCCTGTCTTTGCTCGCGCGATAGCAGCAGCCACGTCGCGGCAGGCGATTCCCACCGAGCCCCCGTAATGCTCGCGATGCGCCCACTGGGCCGCTGAGTCGACCACGTGACCGGGGTACCGGAGGGCGGAGCCCCGCCATCGAGCGCCGGTCAAGGGCGTTGTCACCTTGTCACCGCCAGGGAATACAGATTCATGATCCCCGCAGCGTCCGGCTCTCGAAACCCGCAGGCGTCGAGGTAGAACGGCCGGAGTTCGGTACTGAAGTCGACGTGCAGCCATTCGCATCCGGCGCTCTTGGCTCGCTGCGCGGCCAGGTGCACCATGGCGGTGCCGATGCCACGACGCTGATACGCAGGCCTGGTCTTCGTGTCGAGGAGGAAGGCGTGGTCACCGCCGTCCCAGGCCACGTTGACAAACCCGACCAGCGACCCGTCAGCAAGGCGGGCGCTCACCCAACCCAAGGAGTGCGGCCGGACCTGGTCCCACCAACCCGCCGCAGCGTGGCCGCCGTGCGACTGGGTGAGGGCCGCCAGCTCCGTGTCCGTGACCGGCGCGCGCCATCGGATATCAATACCCCGAAAGTTCATGGCCGTAGAGCCTGCCGGACGCTGCGGCATTCCAGAAGCTTGAATGTCACGAGCGAGAGCTGCCTGGCGCATGACGTGGTCCGTCTTGACGGGGGACCTGCGGCGGGTTCCTCGGCTGGGTTTTATGCGGGTGTGCATATGCGGTAGCAGGTTTGAGCTGGGTGAGTACAGTCCGTGGCGCTACCGGGACGGATCGAGCGCCGGGTTCTGGGGGAGGGTGATAGGAATCATGGAGTTTAGTGCGGTTGTGACGGTGCTGCTGTCGCCGCGGGGTTGCGCCGCGGTGGCTGCGGGGGCGACGGGGGCGCTCATTTGTCTGTTCCGCGACGCTCTGGGCTGGACCCAGCAAGACCTGGCCGACCGGTCCGGCTACTCCCAGGCCACCATCTCCCGGATCGAGCGTGGGATCACCCGCGCCACACGAGACACCGTGGTCCTCACCGACATCGCCAACGCGCTCGGCGTGCCACCCGAGATCCTGGGGGTCGCCAGCACCCCGGACCAGCGGTCTATCCTGAAAAATGTGGAACGGCGGAAGTTCCTCGGTGAATCAACGAGTCTCGCGGTGGCGGCGCTGCTGCCGCAGAACGTGGTCACCCCGGGGCGGATCGACGCCACCGATGTGACCCAGTGCTGGACGGCGCTGCGGCGTCTCTACCAGCTGGATGACCGGCACGGTGGCGGGACCGTGTACCAGCTGAGCGAGGAGATGGCGCGACGGCTCCAGAACGCTGTTCGCCGCGGGAGCTACCCGCCCGCGGTCGGAGACGAGCTGCGGAAAGTCACCGCAACAACCATGGAGCACGCGGGGTGGCTGGCCTTCGACGCGGGGTGGCAGGACAAAGCGCGCCTGTGGTGGCTGGAAACATGCCACTTTGCTCAGGTGAACGAGGTGCCCGAGATCCGCGTGACGGTTCTGGAGTTGATGGCGCTGCAAGCCTGTTATCTGGGTGATGGGGCGGAGGCGGTTGAGCTGATCCAGACCGCCCGAAAAACCGCAACTCAGGATCAGACACATTCCCGGCTACTATCCCTACTGGCCGTGCGGGAAGCCCTCGGGCACGCCGTGGTGGGTGATCGCCGGGCTGCTGCCTCCGCTGTCGATCAGGCCCATCAGTGGCTTGACCGCGGACGCCGCGGAGATGAGCCCCTCTTGCTGGGCTTCTGGGGTCCAGCCAATTTGGCCTATCAGGAAACGCGGGTGGCGTTGGCTACCCGGCAGGGTAAGGCCGCCGAGGTCGCCGCCCGCACCGCGCTCGCCACCGTGGACGCGACGGCGTCTCCACGCAACCACACGCTGTACGCCGCTAGCTTGGGCGCGGTCTTGGCCCAGCGGGGCCAAGTGGATGAGGCCATCAGTGTCACGACTAAGGCCATCCAAGGAGCGCCCGCAGTCTGCGGATCTGGTCTGGTGGTCGCCAGCTTGCACCGCACGGTAGACCTGCTCGGACAACAGAAATACCCCCCGGCGACCACCTTCGCGACGGCCGCCCGCCGCCTACTCCCCACGGCGCCATGAGAAATAGGAATCATCGCTGACCGTGCGGGTCGTCAGATGTCAGGCCAGCACGGGCCCGTTCCTGCTTGGGCCAGACCCTCGCGGTCGCCGGGACCCAGCCCTGTTTGCCCCGAGTATTCCGGCGCCATCAGCTCGCTGGGATCCCGCACGTGGCCAAGCCCCACCACGTGACCGAGTTCGTGCATCACGATCGCCCGCGCCTGGGCGTAGCCGTCGTCGCGCGCGAGGATCGTGGCGAACTCGTCCCGGTCGAGCACGATCTCACCTGTGACGAAACGGGCCGATTCCGGCCCATTCGGCTCGAAGGCCGTACTTCCGCCGACCCCTGCAATGTCACCGCCGACCAACGGGTACTCCGCCTGGTCGGCCCGGGCGATCAGCACTGGCGCGTAGCGCTGGCCGTAGCGTCGCGGCTCGAAAACCGGCCGGTCCGGCTCGGGCTTCTCCTGAGTGAGGCCGTCATCGGTGAACGTCAGCCCGGAGGCCGCGCTGATCGTCTGGATGGCGTCGCGGATCACCATGATCCCATGGGAAGGCATTCCGGTCGGATTCACGACGTAGTGGATGGGGTGGCACGGATCGTAGGTCACGGGCCGGCCGTGCGGGGTCGTCATGAGGAAGGAGAATGGTCCGGTCGTTGCCGTACTAGGCGCCGGCAGGTGGGTTGCTCCCGCATGCTGATTGCTCTTGCCGACCAGGCCGGGAAAGGCTGATCCCACGTAGAGGAGCACCACGACAATCGCCACAAACGACAAGGCGTAGATCAGCTCACCCTTACTGATGAAGCGACGTCGCGACGCCAGCGGCGTGGTGACTCGTAGCGAGGCAGCGGCTTGTCGATCGTGGCGATCCAGTTCCGCCAGGAGACGGGACATGCGCCGATATCGGAGCCACGCCCGCAGCCTCATGACGCGTCCCACCCGACGCCTCCTCGACACTGCGACGAGAAGTCCATCGTAACGAGTAGTGCTCCAGAACCCACGATCTTTTCACGATCGCATAAGTTGGCCGGGCATCTGCAGAGCTGCCCATGCTTCCCGCTGCCCCGGCCCGGGCAGATCATCAGGTACATAAGCATCCATGAGACCGTGTTTGGGCTGGTGGGAAGGTGCACAAGCATCCATGAGACCGTGTCGGGGCTGGTCGTTCTAGGTCACTGGTCAGGGCGCTGCCGCCGGGGAACGTGCTGGCGAGGCCCCAATGAGGTGGCCGCGAAGGACTACGCTCAGCGCAACCGACCCCTACCGAGAGGATCCGGGTGCGCCCTATGGTCACTGTGCAGTGCTGGACCGGAGCCCAGACCAGGGCATTGCGTCAGGCTATGCGCCTGACCATTCGTGCCTTCGCCGAGCGCCTCGGCGTCGACACCCGAACTATCACCAAATGGGAAGCCCGCGGCCACACCATCACCCTGCTCCCCGATACCCAAGCCCTCATGGACACCGCCCTCAGCCGGGCTCCCGACGACGTCAAGATCCGCGTTACTCAGGCGGTGGACAGCGCCGGCCAGAAGCCCGCCGCAGCTTCCCCATCCAAGTCCCTCAAGACGTCACACACCATCGCCCAGTGGAGTCATCATTCCATTACGTTAGTAGCGCAACAGATCACAGGTGAAGATTTGTCTACTACACGTCGAGACACGCTAGCGGCAGGCCCCTCTGCGGCCCTCGCAGGGGCCGCACTGACGGAACCGCTCCAGCACTGGCTACTTCCGATCAACCAGGACGTGGAAGTAGCGACGTCCGAGTCGGGCTTCTCCCCCACCGAACTCGCCTCACTCGAAGAGCTGGTAGGGCAATTCAGGGACTGGGCTAAAAACGGTCATGGCATGCTGGTCCGCAAGGCGGTCGTTGCCCAGTTGAATGACGTCACGGATCGTCTTCGCGAGGTGTCCCCGGGCCCCGCGACGTGGCCGGTTTTCAGAGTCGCCGCAGAGCTCGCCGAAGTAGTCGCTTCGATATTGTGGGCGCACAGCTTGCATCGCTCCGCGCAGCGGTATTACGTCTTATCTGTGCAGCTGGCGAAACTGGCGAACGACGACGGACACGCCGCCATCGTGCTCGCAGACCTGGCCCGACAGTGCTATGGCCTTGGTCACCCCCAGGAGGGTTTGGAGATTGTGGCGCTCGCGCAGTACGGCAGCCGAAAGACTGCGACAGCACGGTTGCGCTCGATGTTGGCGACCCGTGAAGCGGGGGGCTATGCCCTCCTGGGAGAGTCGCAAGCTGTCCACCGGGCGGTCGGTCGTGCGGAGGAGTATTTCGCCGACGGCCCGTCCGACGACGACCATCGTCGTTTCCAACATCTTGACGCTGCCGGGTTCGCGGCCCTGATCGGTGAGCATTACCGCGAGTTGGCTCGACACGAGCCACGGTGGGCCGGGAAGGCTCACGAGTATCTTCAGGAGGCGCTTCGTCACCCTTCAGAAGAACCCCGGTTCCACGCCCAGGATCTTATTGTGGTAGCACGCACTCACTTGATCAGCGCCGAGCCGGAACATGCCTGCGAACTCGTTCATCAAGCGATTCCGCTCGCGCAGCCGTGGGCGAACGGGATAGTGGGGATCAAACTGGGAAAATTCCATCAGGAAGCGGCACGGTATGCGGACATTCCCGTGGTCGGAGATACTCGTGATCTCATCCACGAGCTGACCTCCGCCAACAGATGGTGGGTGCAGGGATAGACCGTGGCGCGAAGCGGAAGGTCAAGCCCGACAATGTGAGTGCGGCACTGTCGTTGGGTGCCTGACACAGTGACCATCGTGCACACCGATACCTCAGGCGGGCGGGTGCTATGCCCACCGGCGACATCGTGCTGGTGCTGACCGGAGTGGCCGATCCTACCGCCGACGCGGTGATCACCGCTCTTGCGGCGCATCCGGTGCGGGTGGCGCGCATCGATACCGGAGACTTCCCGGTCAATATGCGTCTGTCCGCCGCCAACCACGGAAAGGGCTGGACGGGTCAGCTGCGCACCGATCACGTGACGGTAGAACTTGAACGGGTCCGCTCGGTGTACTACCGGCGCCCCACTCAGTTCACCTTTCCGGCCGGAATGTCGCAGGCCGACCGCGCCTACGGCTGCGCCGAGGCCCGCGTGGGCCTCGGCGGCGTGCTCTCGGCGTTGGACTGCTTGTACGTCAACCATCCGCATACCGCTGCGCGGGCCGAGTACAAGCCCCTGCAACAGACCGTCGCCGCCCGGGCCGGGCTCGCTGACGCTTTCGCCGCCAGCGCGCATTGCCTGCAAGCGTGGGTAGATAAAGCATGTGACGCCCGAGTCACCATGGTCGGCCGCCGTCCCTACGGCGTGGCGATCCACGACGGCTCCCCGGCCGCCCACGTTGATTGGCGAGCCGACTATGGGGCCCTGCGTTACTCACCCATCCAGCCACCAGCCGAGGTGACTACCGCGATGGGCCGTTACCTGGACCTGTTCGGTTTGTCGTTTGGCGCATTCGACTTCGGCATCACCCACGACGGGCAATGGCTAGCGTATGAGTGCAATCCCAACGGTCAATGGCTGTGGCTGGAGCAGCGAACCAACATTGGCATCAGCGCGGCATTGGCTGAGCTGCTCGCGGCGGGAGTCGGCGAGTGATCGGCTGGAAAGACAAGGCCAGCATCCTGGCCGACCAGCTGGCCGCGTCCGAGTATCTGAGCGACAGTCAATGGCACGCGGCGTTCCGGGCAATCCCGCGACACCTGTTCGTGCCCCGGTTCTGGCACGATCCCGCCACCCTGCTCGATGGCGAGAACCCGGCCACCCGCGCCGCGTGGCTGCAAGCGGTCTACTCCGACGAGTCGCTGACCACCCAGTACGCGCCCGTGCCCGACACCGACCTGATGTGGGCCACCAGTTCGTCCACCCAACCCAGTCTCATGGCCCGCATGCTCGAGCGGCTCAACGTCCACACCGGACACATCGTGTTGGAGATCGGCACCGGCACCGGATACAACGCCGCCCTGCTCTGCTATCGGCTCGGGGACACCCACGTCACTAGCATCGACATCGATCCCGATCTCGTCGCAGACGCACGATCACGGCTCGCCACGCTGAGCTACCACCCCACCCTATTCGCCGGGGACGGCGCCAGCGGGGCCGTCGACAACGCCCCCTACCATCGGATCATCGCCACCTGCGCGGTGCCCGCCATCCCCCCGGCCTGGATCGACCAGCTAACCCTATCCGGCACCATCGTCGTCGATCTCCGCGGGGACCTGGCCAGCAAGGTGGCCCCCGCCGCATCTGGACCATCGTCGAAGGCACTACGGCACTATGGAATGACATCGGCCGGCCGGCCCGCGACCGCTTCGGCCTCACCGTCACCACCACAACCCACCATTATTGGCTTGATCATCCCAGCAACACGATCGGCAGTCTCACTGTGCCGGAAAAGCTCATCAGCTGAGGGCACCGACTCGCAGGGCCCAGGCGAGAAGCCCTTGGGCGGAGGCATTATCGACGCCGAGTCGCGCGAGCGCTGCGCACACCCGGGGAGGGGTCCGGCCGTCGGCGACGGCGTCGCGCACCAGCAGCAGGTCGACGCCGCCGACCCAGCGGAGCAGACCGCCGTCGGGCAGAACGCAGCACTCGTCGGCGACAATCCGGTCGCCGCGATTCACCCCGACCCGCTCGACGCGGGCCACCCACCGCAACCGGCGCCCGGGATCACGTGGACTCCCCTGGGAGTCGGCCGGTACCGTCGGCCCGGGTTTCGCACCGGCGATTACAGCGAGCTTGGCGAGGTGGCGGGACCGCACACCCTCGACGAAGCAGCGGTAGTAATCCGCGGCGAGCGGTGACGGGCCCTCGCGCCAGGTGCGCAGCACAGCGGCGGCAAGCGCGGAGGACACGGCGAACCGCAGGCCCTGGCCGGCGAGGAGATTCGGCTGAGCTAGCTCGTTAGGCGGGTGGGTAGGGTAGCGCGGTGCGTAGTGCGGCGAACACGTCGAACTCCCCGCATAGGCTTCGCATTCCCGATGGGCCCCGAAATCCCGATAGGCCCCCAAATCCCGATAGACACAGTGCGTTCGCTCGGGGTGGGCGCACCCAGCTGAGCGGTCCGCAGGGGACCACGGTGGGAGGCAGCGGCAGGGCACCGGTGATCCGGTGCACGCCGCGGGGGTAGGAGGGTCCTACACTATGGCGCTCCCCGGCCAGCATCACCTGGTGTTCGGGCACGTCGGGATGGATCAACGCGAGGGGGCGGCAGCGCCACCGGTTGAGAATCCTGGTGGCCTGTGCGGCCAGCGACACCGGAATGATCAGCGCGACGATGTCGGGGTCCAGTTTGAGCCACACCTGCTCACCGCGCAGCGCCACGGGCCAGCCCCAGGCGTGGTAACAACCCGCAGCCTTCTGCGGATCGGTCTCGTGGGCGATGCCGCCGGCCGGGAGCGCGATGGCCGGTGCTGGAGGGGGGCTGGTGGTGCGACAGTTCGTCACGCATAGCGCGCAGGGCGTGCCCTGACCAGGGCGGACCGTCTCCACAAGGTCCCGGCGCAACAGGGCCCCGCAGTACGCCACCCCAGCGCTGCCGGCCTGGTTCCCGGGGGGTATCGGCACCAGGTGCGCCACGCGCGCGGCCGCTCCGGTGATGCCGGGCCGGTAGCGCAGCAGGACCACCGGCCAAGCCCCGGCCACCAGGGCGGGACCGGTGCTGGGATGACCGTTCGCGCAGCTGTGCTCGGTCGTGTCAGCTCTGGCAGCGGACAGCGGTGGTGTGCCCGGGTCGCGAGCGGGTACAGAATCGCCGGGGGGAACACGGCGGGGCCGGGGGCCTTCGGGGATCATCCCCGGCCCACGCCGTAGGGGACCCGGCCCTTCCGCCTCCCGGGGGACTGGGGGGCAGGCGGGGGCGGGAGAGCCGGGGGACAGCGCGGCACTGTCATCAAACTTGACGCAGCCAGCATCGCGCTGTCTGATAGATCAGGCAGAACGGGCGGCGGGACCCAAACCGCGTCCCCGGATTCCGGCACAACTCGCACCGGCCCTGCTGGTCCACCGGATGAGCGGCCAGCAGGTCGTGTAGCGCCGCGCTCGCTCGGTACTCCACTGAGCAACGGTCAGTGGGCGTGGCGGCCTTCATGGCGTCGTACAGCATCGTCCGGAGCTCGTTGTGGCCGATCCGGAAGTTGACCGGTGTTGGGGTGGTGGCCTTCCTCGATGAGCGCACGCCTTGACTGTGGCCGCACCGGGGGTTATGGCACTGGGTCATATGCACGTCTGATGTACGACGAAGTGGGGAGAGCGGATCGGTAGGGTGTGCCAAGCCGGGCGCACGATCGAGCGCCCCAGGTCACGGGGAGGGTGACTATGGCCATGGACCCCAAGGCAATCGCCGCGGTCCTGCTCTCACCGCAGGGTTGCGCTGCCCTAGCCGCAGGCGCGACCGGGACGCTCATCTACCTGCTCCGCAAAGCTCTCGACTGGACCCAGGAGGACCTGGCCGAGCGGTCCGGCTACTCCCAGGCCACCATCTCCCGGATCGAGCGCGGGATCACTCGCGCCACACGGGACACCGTGGTCCTCACCGACATCGCCGAGGCACTCGGCGTGCCACCCGAGATCCTGGGAATCGTCAGCGCCCCGGACGAGCGGACTATCCTGGAGAACGTGAAGCGGCGGAAGCTCCTTAGCGGGGGCACGGGTCTCGTGGTGACGGCGCTGCTGCCGCAGAACGTGGCCACCCCAGGGCGGATCGAGGCCACTGATGTGGCCCAGTGCTGGACGGCACTGCGGCGCCTGGAAGAGCTCGATGCCCACCAGGGAGGCACCGCGGTCTGCCAGGTGGCCGAGGGGATAGCGGGGCGGCTGCAGGACGCCGTCCGCCAGGGTAGCTACCAACCCGAGGTCGGACTAGAGCTGCGGCGCGTCACAGCGGCCGCCATGGACCAGGTCGGGTGGCTGGCCTACGACGCGGGATGGCAGGACAAGGCCCGCCGGTGGTGGTTGGAAACAGGCCATTTCGCTGGGACGGCCGAGGCGCCCGATGTCCGGGTGTCCGCGCTAGCTGCAATGGCGCTGCAAGCCAACGATGCGGGCAATGGCCAGGAGGCGGTCGAGCTGATCCAGACCGCCCGAAAAACCGCATCCCAGGATCAAACGCATTTCCCGATGCTGTCCCTGCTGGCGGCTCGGGAAGCTGTCGGGCACGCCCTGACTGGCGATCGCAGCGCCGCGACCAACGCTCTCGGCCAGGCACACCAGTGGCTCGAGCGCGGACGAGCAGGTGACGAGCCCTTCTGGCTGGACTTCTGGGGCCCGGCCGATCTCGCCTCACATGAGAGGCGCGTCGCATTGGTCACTAGGCAGAGTAAGGCCGCCGAGGTCGCCGCCCGGGCTGCTCTGGCCAGTGCCGATGCGGTGTCGTTTCCGCGCAACCGCATTCTCTACGCCGCCGATCTGGGCTCGGTCTTGATCCAACGTGGCCAGCTCGATGAGGCCATCAGTGTCACGACTGAGGCCATCCAGGCAGTGCACGCGGTCCAGGGATCCGCTCGGGTCGTCGACGAGCTGCACCGCACGGTGGATCTGCTCGGGCAGCAGAACTACCCTGCGGCGACCAACTTCGCGGCAGCCGCCCGCCGCCTGCTCCCTGCGACAGCAACCTGAGCGCGCCACCGTACCCCCGTGACGCTGGCGCAGCGGAGATGCGCTTGAGGGGCCTAGGCTGGTGAGCCGTGGAGGTCGCGAGCTACCAGGAGCGGATCGCGGTGGAGGCTGGTCTGCTGCGGGCGGTCGTGACGTCTTTGCAGGCGAGCACCCCGGTCCCGACCTGCCCGGGCTGGAGCGTGCGGCGGCTGCTGCAGCACGTCGGCCGGGTCTGCGACATGGTCATCCGGGTGCTGCAGACCGCCGATCCGCACTCACCGCCGGCCCGGGTCGAGCCGCCGCGCGGTGAGGTGCTCGCCTTCTTCGACGAGCGGTTGGCGAGCATGCTCAAGGTACTTGCGAGCACCGACCCGGCCACCCCGGTTTGGCACTTCACCCCGACCGCGCCGAAGACCGCCGCGTTCTGGTCCCGCCGGATGGCGCATGAGGTCACCATGCACCGGATCGACGCGCAGGCTGCGGCGGGCACCTCCGCCGCAGTGGACCCTGACTTCGCCGCCGATGGCGTCGACGAGATGCTGACCCGGCTACTCGCCCGGCACACCGACGCGTGGGCGCTGAGTACGCGCTCGGGCACGGTGCTCTACCACGCCGCGGACGCCGGACGGGCGTGGACGGTGCGCTTGGTCGCGGGGCAGCTCCCGCAGACCGCAGCGGAGGCGGTCACCGAACCGGACGCATCAGTGGTCGGGCTTGCCGACGCCCTCTACCGTGCCGTCTGGGGTCGCCCGTCCAAAGCGGTGATCAGCGGTGATGCCGCCTTGGTGAACGCCACCCGCGCCGGCTGAGCGTGAGCGTGCCAGCTCAGCAGGTGTGCTCGTGCTCGACCTGCAAGGTGCTACCGTCGCGCTGATCATCCCGGTGTCGCTAGCGCGGTCTCGAGCGGTCCGTACGGCGGCTGGTGCGGGCTCGTTCGTGGACGGTGTACTGAACCGGGTGTCAGGGTCCTTATTGAGGGTCCGCGCCGACGAGTCTGGTGGCCACACCGCAGCTGTGCGGGCGTGTTCGCCCACGCGCGGGAGGCGTTGACTCAGCTCGCTCAGGTGATCGACATGCCGCTGCCCAGGCTGCTCGACGCACCGGTGATCGCTAGCAGGCTGATCAAACTCTGGTAGGTGGCCGCCCGCAGCCGGGGCCGCAGCGCCCCCGCCGCCTGCAGCAGTGAGCGGATCTCGGTGTCGGAATACAGATAAGGAGTGGCCCGGCATGACCCAGCGCGGATCAGACCGGCCGGGGGGACCTGCACACAGGGATCTAGGCTATGCAGGTAGGCGGCGAACCCGCGCACCACGCTCAGGCGGATCGCCCACCAGTGTGGGGAGGCTCCGGCCGGCAGCGTCGCCCAGGTCAGCGCGTGCTCGGTGGTGAGGGTGGTGATGGCGTGCTGTTCGAGATAGCCAACGAACTGCCCGAGTAACCGGCCGGCGTTGGCCAGGTGGAATCCCAGCGCCCGGCGCAGGCTCAAGTAGTCCGCCAACGCCGTGCGCAGCGTGGTCGCCGGCGGTGCGGATGGTCGTGGTGATCGTGGCGTGGTCATGCCAGCTCACCTGGCCACGGCTGCGCCAGCTGACGCAGCGCCTCGATCTCGACCTTCGCATACAGCGCGGTGGTCAGCGGGCGGACATGGCGCAGTACTTGCCCGATTTCGATCAACGATCCACCCGAGCGCAACATGGCGGTCGCCGCAGAATGCCGCAACCGATGAGCACCCACCAACCCGACACCGGCCCGCCGCGCGGCCCAGACCACGACCGTGGTGACCGCGTTGGATCGCAACGGCCGATACGGGGCCTGCGCACGGACGAACACCGCCCGGCCCTGGGCGGCCACCGGGCGACCGTCCACGAGGTAGGCGACGATTCGTTCACCGACATCAGCCGGCAACGGCAGCCGGGCACACCGACCCCCTTTGCCCCGCACGATGATTTCGCCTCGGCGCCAGTCGATGTCATCCAACCTCAGCGCGGCGACCTCGCCGGCCCGCAGCCCCATCCGGGACAACAACGTCAAGATCGCCAAATCTCGACGCCCCGTCGCGGTGCCCTCATCGCAGCAGGCCAGCACCGCGCTCACCTGATCGGCGTCCAACGCCTTGGGCAACCCGGTTTGCCTCCACCCCGCCACCGAGGGCACCGCGGTCGCCAGAGGCCGGTCGGTGATGCCCTCCACGTGCAGGAACCCCAGCAGCGACCGCAGCGCGCTCACCATCCGCTTGACCGACCTGGGCCGCGCCTGGCCGTAGGCCACTACGAACACAGTGACCTCGCCCGCCCTCAACTGTTCCAGGTCCAGCTCGCCGTCCCTCGCCCCTAACCGATCCAGCAGGAACGGGCGAACCAGCCGCATGTTCAGCTCAGCCGTCGTCTCGGTCAGCCCGCGCTCGACCAGCTGCCAATGCCGATACCGGGCCAGTAATCGCTCCACCGGACTGGCCGGGGCCACCGGCACAGGATCCACGACCACCCCCAACCGCCGGAGATAGCTCACCAGCGGCCGCAACGCTCGCCCGGTGACGTGACCGACATAACCAACCGCCCGCCGTTCAGCGAAATACGCGTCCACCACCGCCGGGCTCAACTCGGATGCCTCCAGACCCTCCCTGGCCAGCCAGCGACTCACATGCGCCATCAGCCGCACATGCACCGCCGCCGTCAACGGTGTGTAACCCAACCGCTCCAACTCGGCCCGGAAACCCTCGGCATACCCCGCCAGCGGACCACACACCTGAGCCCAACACGGAACCGCCGTCATGACCTTCTCCTCCCCATCACGGATCGAAGAAGAATCCTGAAACGGATCCGGTTATACCGACACCACCAGCCAGCAGACCCCTACCACCTGCACCTACCGCTGCCCGGTCGGCATAACGACGAGGTCCGCATAAGAGGCCGAGCTGCGCTGGCTGACCAGCCGGCTGCAGGAGTCCAAACGGGCCGCCGCGGCCCGGGGACAGCTGCACGTGCCGCTGCCGGTCGGGTTCGTCTACGACGACGAGGGCCAGGTCGTCATCGATCCCGATGCCGAGGTCGCCGCCGCGATCAGTGACGTCTTCGCCGCGTTCGCGCAGACCGGCTCGGCCTACGGGGTCGCCGGCGTGTTCGCCGGGCGGCGTTTCCCGCGGCGGGCTTACGGAGGGGTGTGGGCCGGGCAGCTGCGCTGGGGTCGGCTCACGCATGCCCGCGCGGCCGGGATCTTGCGCAACCCGGTCTATGCCGGAGCGTATGTGTTCGGGCGTCGCCGCACCCGCCAGGTCGTCCACCCCGATGGTTCGGTGCACACCTCGACCACCGAGCTGCCCCGCGACCAGTGGGACGTACTGGCCCGGAAATACCGGATCAGGGCCGCGCAGGTCTACCAGCGCTACCGTGCCGTCCTGAACACCGAGCAGGGTCCCCGCCGTGGCCTTCAAGTCACGGTGCACCGCGATGGGGGACGAGCACCGCTCGTAGCACAGTGGGGCGGCATCTCGCTGGCTCGGGACACCACCCCAACAGTCCTCAACGACACCCCGCCCCGCATCTGGAGCAACCGCCGCTCAGAACTCATCCAACGGCTTCTGGCCGACACCTGCGAACTATGCGGATCGGGAAACCAGGTCGAGGTGCACCACATCCGGGCACTCAAAGACCTCAATCCCCCAGGGCGGAAGCAACAACCCGAATGGGCCACACGGATGGCCGCACGCCACCGTAAGACCCTCATCGTCTGCCGCGCCTGCCACGAGAGCATCCACTACCACGGATCCTCAACACGGCAACCACGATAAGCACCGGAGAGCCGGATGCCACGGAAATCGGGCTGTGCTCGGTCATGGTGGCGGGATGCGTGTTCCCCGGTAGTAGTAGCGCTTCGCGCTGACCCTGGCCGGGTCGAACAGCCTCACGTCGCCATCGGCGGGCCAGATGCCATAGCGTCGGCGCAGTTGTTTCCAGGGGGTGCGCCGATGCTTGCGTTTCTGCCATCTGACGATCTCCTTCCACAGGTATGACCGCAGGTAGTTGAAGGTCGCGTTCGAGCATCCGTACCTGAAGTAGGCGGTCCAGCCCCGCAGCATCCGGTTCAGCCGGCGCGGCAGGACTGCGAGCGGCAGGTTCGTGTTCTGCCGGCAGATCGTCTTCACCTTGGCCATGACGGCGGCCAGGGCCTCCTTGGCCGGGTAGACGTAGACGTAGTGCTGCCGGTGCCTCGCTTGCGGTGACGCTGGATGCGCCAGCCGAGGAAGACGAGGCCCTCGTCGATGTGGGTGATGAGAGTCTTCTCCGTTGACAGGCGCAGGCCCATCGTGGCCAGGACTCCCGCGATCTCCTCCCGCAGGGCCCCGGCGTGCGCCCGGGTGTCGGACACGGTCAGGCACCAGTCGTCCGCGTACCGGCAGAGCCGGTAGTTGGGCAGACCGTGACGACGCCGTTTGGCTCGTTCATAGGGGCTGACTCCGGGACCACCCGGCCCGTGGGCGATATGCTTCACAACGTGAAACGTCGGGCCCCCTGCCGGGCCCGGAATGTCGGAATTAAGGATCTAGAAGGGAGTCCTCATGAAAGAGGTAGAGGCATGGCGCGAGGACCACTACAGTGGCAGGCGTTACGTCTACTCAAACCTCGGTAACAGTTGCACTGTTCCCGAGGAAGGTCTTCGCTCAGCTAAGAACCACACGGACTACGGGGTCTATTTTTACCCAGACGACCACTGTCACCGTGAGTCAGACTCCATTTATGTAGATTCCGGTGGTGAGCAACCCGATTTTGGATTCGATGCGCGAAGTTTCAGAAGCGAAGATCCAGGTCAGAACTAAATTGGCTCTTCGTTTCTGAGCGTGGTGTGCCGCTGTAGGACACGATCTTCAGCCTGGGTCTGAACAGGAGCCTGGGACCTCAGGATCCGTGGTGGTTACGGACACGGAAATGGAGGCCCCAGGTGAAACGAAAGAGTAGTGCTGCAGTGATCCGGGTGTGGGGGTGGTTTGTCCTGGTCGTGGGTGAGACGTCGCTCAGCGGAGGGTGTTGTCCGTCGTTGATCTTGCCGATGACGCCTTCGTCGGTGTTGCCGATGATTGGTGTGTGAGAAAGCCACGCCCGGTGGTGGTAGGCGGGGTTTTGGTCGGCTCGGTGACGGGGTGCTCGGCTTGGTGGCGAGTGCCGGGCGTGGGTTAGTCGGTGCCGGTTTCGGAGATCGCGGTCCGGGCTGCTTTCTCATCGACGATGGGGTTGTCGCGGGCGAATGCCGCAGTGAGGGCGTTGACGGCGAGGTTGTTCACGGCGCGGTGATAGCTGCGGGAGGCGTTGTGAATCAGGTTTACAGCGTCCGCGCTGAATAGGGTGTCGGCGCGTCCGGCGATTTTGAGGTGGTGGGTGATGTAGTCGGCGGTCTCGGTCGCGTTCATGCCGGCGAGGGTGTAGCGCACCGATATCCGCTGGTCCAGGGGCGGCCAGCACCCTGAGACGTAGGCATTGGCGCAGGGTGGGCTGACCGATCAGCACGGCCGCGAACGGCGCCCCGGAATCCATTTCATGATTCGGGCCTTATGCCGATATCGGCATAAGGCCAGGTAGCGGGTGAGGTCGCGTAGCTGCCGGATCGGTTCCGGCGGCACAAAGGAGGCCTTCAGCAGGCCGCATTCCCCCATCTGACACAACCACACCGCGTCCAACGTGTCTTCTCCGAACTAAGAATGATCTTGGGGTCTAGGGGTTGTTTGGGTGGCCGGGCAGTGTTGTGTTGCTGGTGATGGTGCGGGCGGCGGTATCGGTGAAGGTGGGGATTCCGAGCTGCACGGTGTGGTTGCGATGGGCGGTGATCTGGTCCATCTGGGCGAGCTTGGCGTCGGCGCCGGCGAGGCTGACTTTCAGGCCTTCGGCTTCGCCGAGCCAGCGGTGTGATTCGGCTTCGGCGATGCGGGTGATGAGGTTGTCGCGGATCTGAACCAGACGGGACCGGGCAGCGGGGTCGGGACGCAGCAGCGGGCAGCGCAGACAGCTATGTTCGTGAATGCAGGGGGTGTCATAGGAGCGACCGCAGTCGCCGAGGGAGAGTTTGCGTTGCTCGAAGTGGCCGATGAATTCGGCCCATTCGTCGTCGGTGGGGGTGCGGTATTCCTCGCTGGGGCGTAGCGCGCGGCGGCGGGCGATGAAGGCCCGATGGTTGTTGATCACTCCTTCGAGGTAGACGGCCTCTGGCGACGTCGGATATCAGAACTGTCCGAATGCCGGCCCAGCACGCCGTGCGGCATGCATCGCTTTAGGTGACCCACATGGCTCGTGGGCAAGCCGACCCGCACCGCAGGCGTGCGCGAGCACGCCGAGGAGCGGAAGCGGCGCGGCAGCACTCTGTTGCTCCGCACGCCATCCCAGGTATCTCCTTGGGCGGGCATATCGTGCGCCAGATGCAAGCAGGTGACGATTCGTCCTGGTCAGACAGCTGTCACACTCTGACCGCAGATACCATTCCGTTGCCATGTTGACCTGGCGACCTGCGGTTTCTCGCCCATCTGGTGCAATTCCCGAGAGTTCAGATACCAATATGTCGACTTCGGGTCGATGTGGCCGAGCCAGGTGGACAACAACGGCAGGCGGGCTTGCACGTCCCCTCCCTCGCGGTACCAGTCCAGCAGGGTGGCGACCGTAAACGAGTGGCGCAGATCGTGCAGCCGCGGTCGACGCCGCCCCACCGGTGCCTGGATACCAGCGGCGTCGACCAGTTCGGCGAAGGTGTGGGTGATGTTGTGCGCATCCAGGCGGGTGCCCCGGGTCGAGACGAAGAAGCTCGGTGCGGCGGGTGCGGGGCACCAGCGATCGCGGCAGCGTTGGTAGTCGCGCAACGCGACGATGGCGCCCTCATGCAGGAACACCTGCCGGGATTTGCCGAACTTGGACTCAGCCACCACCAGCACACCGGTGTCCACATCGATCTGGTCACGATCAAGGCCGCAGGCCTCGCTTGTGCGCAGGCCGCTGCCAGCGAGGAGCCGAGCCTGGACCAATGCTGGGCATGCTGCGGTGCCGCGCCTGACCCAACCGGTCGTGCGCACGGTGGGCTCAGCCTGCCTACCGACTACCTCAGATTTGTCATAGGATCTACTACCCTACGATCCACTACACAGTGTGATCAGATTGTGGAGAGTATGTCGTTGCACGTCCGGACGGTGAGCACGCAGGAGCATCGGGCGTTTCTCCGCGGCCTTCGGGCATCGAGTTTTCTGCAGTGGCCGTCCTGGGGCGAGGTGAAGGTTGACTGGCGTGCCGAGTCGATCGGCTGGATTGAAAACGGCGAGTTAGTCGGTGCCGGACTTGTGCTCCACCGGCGGCCACCGGGGTTCGGTCGGTGTTTTGCATACTTGCCTGAGGGGCCGGTTCTGGACTGGTATGCCGCTAATATAGCTTCTTGGTTGGACCCGATGGTGGAGCATCTGTTGTATCTAGCTCGTCACGACGGGGAAGTGCTGGCGGCAACCATCATGGTGACGGTCGGCGAGCACGTTTGGTGTGCCTACATGGGATCAGCGGAACAGAAGCGGGAAGTGTATGCCTCGAACGCGATTCAGTGGCGGATGGTCTCCGACGCGCACGCGGCCGGGGCGTCGGTCTACGACCTGCGCGGCGTCAGTGACACTCTTGATCCCAGCGACCCGTTGTTCAGGATAACGCGATTCAAGATTGGCAGTGGCGGGCGCGTTGCCGCGTATCTCGGCGAATGGAGTTATCCGCTTGATGAGCCACTGTATGAAGATTTTGAGCAGTACCTCAGGAGGGTAGCCGGATGAGATCACTACGAGCGGTCGCCAATCGGGTGTTATGGCGGTGGGGGCTGCGGGATGTTCTTCCCGGCTATTACGTCCAGCGTATCCCGGTGCGGGAGTGCGATGAGCCCCTGGAGCCGATCCCGACCGTGCCGGGCCGCCTGCTGCTCGACGCCCGGCTCCACCAGCCGCACCTGGCCCGACGTTCGGTCGTGGGTGCGTTGTGCCAGGCCGCCGAACTCCTGCCCGAGGATGTCCAACTCCTGGTCGTGGATGCCTACCGCAGCCTGGCGCGACAGCAACAACTGTGGTCAGCGACCCGCGCAAAGATTGCGGGAAAGCACCCGTTGGCCACGCCGTGCGAGGTCGATCGCCTAACCAAGCTGGTCGTGGCGTGTCCGGGCAGCGCCGGCGGCGGGCATCAGACCGGGGCGGCCGTGGACATCACGCTGGCGGATGCTGGGGGGACCGAGTGGTGGATGGGAACGGGCGTGGGAGAATTCACCGCCGCGACACCGACCCGTGCCCCCGTCACCGACACGGTGCGGTGGCGCCGAGAACTTCTGACCCGCTGCCTCACCGACGTGGGATTTATCAACTATCCCGCTGAATGGTGGCACTTCAGTATGGGTGACCGGCTGTGGGCCGCCTACGGGCGTCGCCCCGTGGCCCATTTTGGCCCCCTGCCCGGCAGGGAACTCCCGCACGAGTGAACCAGCCTGCACACCGACACCTGGGCGCTGGGCACACTCTCGGGCGCGGGTGGCGATACCGCTTTGGTGAACGCCACCCGCGCCGGCTGAGCTCAGCAGGTGTGCTCGTGGTCAGCGTGCTCGGCGTGCTCGACCTGCAAGGTGCTGTGCGTGAGCCCGAAGTGGCGGCGCAGCGCCGTCGCGGCGGCATCGAGTACGGAGGCGTCCCCACAGCGCAGCGACCGCGTCTCCTCCTCGACCACCAGGTGCGCGGAAACCACATGCCGGCCTGAGGTGATCGTCCACAGGTGCAGGTCGTGCACCTCACGCACCCCCGGCACCGTCCGCAGCACCCGGTCCACCTCCGTGGTGTCCACCTCGCGCGGGGTGCCCTCCAGCAGCACGTGCGCCGCCTCACGCAGCAGCGCCAGCGCCCGCGGCACGATCAGGGCGGCGATCACCAGGGACGCCACCGGGTCAGCCAGACGCCAGCCAGTGGTGAGCGTCACCAGCGCCACCCCAAGCACCGCCAGGGAGCCGAGCACATCGCTGGCCACCTCCAGCAGCGCGCCGCGTAAGTTGAGGCCGCGCTGGTGCGATCCGTCGAGGCCGGGGCCGGCACGGGTGAGCACCGCCAACGCGGCCAGGTTGCCGACCAGCCCGAGTGCTCCGAGCGCCAGCAGCGGGACCCCGGCGACCGGTGGCGCTGCGGCCAGCCGAAGCACCGCCCGCCCCGCCACCACTGCGCCCACCACCAGGAGCACCAGCGCGTTGAGCGCGGCGGCAAGGACCTCCGCACGGCCCAGGCCGTAGGTGCGGGCGTGGGTGGGTGGGCGCTGGGCGAGCACGGTGGCGAGCAACGCGGCCGCCAGGCCCAGCACGTCAGTCACCAGATGGCCGACATCGGCGAGCAAGGCCAGCGAGCCGGTCAGGGCGGCGCCGAGAGCCTCGGCCAGCAGCACGACCGAGATGATCGCCAGTGCCCAGCCCAGCCGGCGACGGTCTGACGCTGCGCCACCATACTCATGCCGATGGTCACCCATGCGCGTCACCATACCGACCTGCCCCGACAGACATGCACGGCCGTGCATGGGTTACCACCCGGGGACGGTGTTCCCGGCCCACGCCGGGCGCTTACCAGCGTGGACGGCGCTGCACCTCAGTCACCGCAGGTTTGACGTCCACGATGTAGACCAGCACCGCCACCAGGGCGAGCAGCCAGAACGTCAGGAAGAAACCTTCCCACCACGACGGAGCGAACAGGACTAGGGCGGCGGTGGCGCCACCGGTGATGCCCAACCAGGCCGGCTTAGTCAGCTTGTCGGTCGCGGTGTAGGCATCAGCCCGCTGGAGCGCAGCGTGGATGAACGCGAAAAGCCCGACCGGGATCGCCAGCCAGTACAGGATCTCGAAGACCCAGAAATCCAACGACTGCAGCAGCACCTGGCCAGGATACGCGGAGGACGGCCGAGCGAAAGAGTCCCAGCACGCCGGTAATCGTCACAGTAAAAGTTGCGAGACGAGGTGGATGGCCAGGCCGGCCAGCGCACCGATCACGGTGCCGTTGATCCGGATGAACTGGAGATCCCGGCCTACCTGCAGCTCCACCTTGCGGGAGGTCTCCTGGGCATCCCAGCGCGCCACCGTGTCGGTGATCAGAGTGATGATCTCCCTGCGGTAGTTGGAGATCACGTAACTGGCCACCCCCTGGAGCCAGTCCTCCATCTTGAAGCGCAGCTCCGCGTCCCGCCCCAGCCGCCCGCCCAGCGCCACCAGCGTAGTGCGCATCCGGCGTCGCAGCTCCGAGGACGGGTCCTCCGCCGCGGCGAGCAGCATCTTCTTCGCGTTTCCCCACGCCGAGGCGAGCAGGATCTGAACCTCAGGGTGCGCCAGGACCTGCAGCTTGACCGCCTCGGCGCGCTCGATCGTCGCCGGGTCGGTCCGGAGATCCTGGGCGAACTCCATCAAGAAGGTGTCCACCGCTGTGCGCATGGGGTGGTGAGGCTCGATACGCACCGCCCAAGCGAACGCCAACACCTCCCCGTACAGCTTGTCGGCGACCAGTTCGTCGACGAACCTCGGCGACCAGTCCGGCAAGCGCTGGCTGACCACTCGCAACACCGCGCCGTGGTTGTCGCGGACCCACTCATAGGCCCGCTCGGTGATCAGATCAACGAGTTTGTGGTGCGCCCCGTCGGTGAGCAGCTGGCCGAGCAACCGACCCAACGGTGGTCCCCAGGGTTGCTCAAGGAAACGTTTCACCAGCGCGTGCTCCAGCACCGCTTGCACGTCGTCGTCGCGCAGCACGGTCACCGCGGCCCGCACCGCGGTAGCGAGCTCCGCGGTGACGCGCTCGGCGTTGTGGGGCTGCGCCAGCCAGCCACCCAGCCGAACCCCGATCCCTACCCGGCGCAGCTTGTCGGCCACCACCGCTTGGGCGAGAAAATTGTCACCGACGAAGTCGCCAAGGTTCTCCCCGAGTGCATCCTTCTTGCGCGGGATGATCGCGGTGTGCGGAATCGGCAACCCGAGGGGGTGGCGGAACAGGGCGGTCACGGCGAACCAGTCGGCCAGCGCGCCGACCATGCTGGCCTCGGCCATCGCCGCCAGGTACCCCACCCACCCATAGGCGCCCCCCTGGAAGTTCTCGGTGAGCCGCGCCAGCACGTACACCACCGCGGCGCCCAACAGGAACGCCAGCGCGACCGCCTTCATCCGGCGCAGCCCCCGCTGCTTGGCCTGCTCGTTGCTGGTCAGCTCCACGCTGCCGATTGTGCCTGGCCCAGGGGCGGTGCAGCAGGATGGCAGCTGTGCGAACCCACGGACTTCTTCCCCGGCTGCAGCCCTTCGCCTCGACGATCTTCGCGGAGATGACCGAGCTGGCGGCGCGCACCGACGCGGTGAACCTCGGCCAGGGCTTCCCGGACACCGACGGCCCGGCGAGCATGCTGGTGGCTGCCCAGGTGGCCATCGCCAGCGGGCACAACCAGTATCCCCCCGGGAAGGGCATCCCGGAGCTGCGTCAGGCCGTCGCCGAGTACCGCGCAGCCCACTACGGCCTGGTGCACGATCCGGACACCGAGGTGCTGATCACCGTCGGCGCCACCGAAGCGATCAGTGCCGCACTGCTGGCCCTGGTCCAGCCGGGCGACGAGGTGCTGCTCATCGAGCCCTACTACGACTCCTACGCCGCCGCGGTCGCGCTGGCCGGCGCGCGGCGCCGCTGCGTGTCGCTGACCGCCGACGGGGACGGGTTCGCGCTGGACCTCGACGCACTGGCCGGCGCGATCACGCCCACCACCCGGGCGCTACTGATCAACAGCCCGCACAACCCCACCGGCACCGTGCTGCGCCGGCCCGAGCTGACGGCGCTGGCGGGGCTCGCGGTGGAGCACGACCTGTTGGTGATCACCGACGAGGTGTATGAGCACCTGGTGTTCGACGGAGCCCGTCACCTGCCGATCGCCGCGTTCCCGGGAATGGCCCAGCGCACGCTGTCCGTCTCCAGCGCGGGCAAGACGTTCAGCGTCACCGGCTGGAAAATCGGCTGGGTGTGCGGGCCCGCACACCTGGTGGCCGCGACCCTGGCGGCCAAGCAGTTCCTCACCTTCGTCGGCGGGGCCCCGTTCCAGCCGGCGGTGGCCCGTGCCCTGCGCACCGAGCAAGACTGGGTGGCCGCACACCGGAGGGCATTGCAGGACAAGCACCACCGGCTGGCTGCCGGCTTGCGCGCGGCGGGGTTTGGGGTGCATCGATCCGAGGGGACCTACTTCCTCTGTGCGGACATCCGGCCGCTGGGGTACTCCGATGGCCTGGAGTTCTGCCGCACGTTGCCGGAGCGCGCCGGTGTGGCGGCGATACCGGTGCAGGCCTTCGTCGATGACCCGGCACCGTGGCGACATATGGTGCGCTTCGCGTTCTGCAAGCGCGCCGACGTGCTCGACGAGGCGGTTGCTCGCCTGGCTTGCGTCAGGCCGTGACGGCATACCGCCCTGAGGCCAGCCCCTAGGACAGCCCCGAGGACAGCTTTGCGGACAGCTCTGCGGACGACGGCAGATCTTCCCTTGAGCGGTCACAGCGTGTAGTGTTACCGCTACCATGGTCCGGTAAAGCTGGACTGGGCGGAGAGGTTAGAGGGGGAACCGTGGCCGCCATCCCCGCGACGAGGCGGGCGCGTTACGCGCCCGACGGGGTGCTGCGCGCACTGTCGCGAGCCCTCGTACTCGGCGGGCTGGTCGTCGCGGGATGGCTGCTCGGGTCAGGAATCGGCCTTGCGGAGGAGAACCTGGGGCAGCCGGTCACCGGCCCGGCCCAGGTGGTCAGCAGCCCAGGTGGCAACGACCTGACTGGCACGGACCCCGGTTCGTCGACCACGGCCGCCTCGACCGTCACGGCGGTGCGCTCTCTCGTCGCAGCACCGTCGGCCGTTTCAGCACCGTGGCGGTCCGTCGCGCCCCTGGTGAAGCTCGGCCCCCTGGTGAAGCTCGACGGAGCGCAACCCATCGTGGGCGCCGCCGGTGTGTCAAGCCCGCTGGTCCGAGCCCTGACTGGCCGAATCCCGCTTCCGCTGTCCCGGCCCATCCAGGACCGCGCCGGTGTGCGCTCGCACGCCCTGGACGAGAAACCCGCGCCCCTTCCGCCCGCCCAGACCGCCCAGCCCGCCATGCGGGCAGCGGCCGCACCAGCTCCGGCGCCCACCCTCGGCGCTCCCACTAGGCCTACCGTCGTGGACCGCGTTCCACCCGCCGCCCCGGTCCACGCCACCGCGCCCACCGCGCAGCCCTCATTCCAGCCCGCCGCACCCGGCGACGACCCGGCGGCGCCGAGTCCGCTGCCCAGTACCACCTCGGCCGGCATGGCCAGCGGCACCGGAAGCGGTGCGGGCACCAAGGGCGCCCCGGACGTCGCGGTGCGTGACCGCTGGGCCACATCCGGTCCCGCTCTGTTGCATCGCCTGCGGTACCTCAGCGCCAGCGACCTGCCATGGTCTCCTGCTGCGCAACCCGGCACCTCACCGGACTGATCTCGCGGCAGCTGGGGTAGGCCGCCGCCTACCGAGGGCTGGTTCCGGTCCGACTGCACCAATCCCCAGTGGTCCACCAACCCTGCCGCACTCAAGCCCCCGATCTGTCCGACCGCGCCCGGGCGGATCGGGTTTATGGCCCCGGCGTCGCGTTGCCCCCGTGACGCCGGGGCCCTTGGAACTACCCCCCACCGGCGATGGCGCGGAAGGTGACATCCTGCTGGAGCGCTACTGGGCGCGGGTGGCACGCCAGGCAGCCAGCCACGCGTCGGTGGCGATTGCCGGAAGCAGCAGAGCCCAGGCCTCATCGAGGCGCTGCCGCAGGGTGCGGCAGCCGTCCACGGCGTGGCAGACCTGCCGGTGGCCAGCTACCACCGCGACGATCTGCCGGGCCAACGACGCCGG
The DNA here is from genome assembly GCA_019247305.1 of Pseudonocardiales bacterium. Classification (GTDB taxonomy): domain Bacteria; phylum Actinomycetota; class Actinomycetes; order Mycobacteriales; family Pseudonocardiaceae. Next base: position 39,343 of record JAFAPC010000185.1, on the reverse strand, counting down.
CTCCATCCCTTCCCGGAGCAGGCCGGCCTGCGCGGCCTGGGTCAACAGCGCCAGCGCGTTACGTTCGCCGACGCCGTAGTGCCCGGGCGTGTCTTGGGCGCACACCGGCAGGTCGTTGAGCAGCCGCATGCCACCTCGGGCAATCGGGTTGTCGATCAGCTGGAAGGTCACTCCCTCGACCAGCGCTACCAGCGTCGAGAGCGGGTCAAGCCCACGACCACTGACCTGCTCGCGAAGCTCTTCCAAGCCACGGGCCATCTCGGCGACGACGGCTCGGGCCAGGGCCTCCTTAGAGGCGAAGTGGAAGTACAGCGCTCCTTTGGTCCCGCCGCTGTCGGCCAGCACGCTGTCCAGCGAGGTGGCGTGGTAGCCGTTTCGGGCAAAGTGCTCGGCGGCGGCAGTCAGGATGGCCAGCCGGGTGGCCCGGGCCCGTGGCTGCAGCGTGGCCCGGCGTGCGGAGGCATCGCGGTCGCCGGCCCCGGATCGGGCAGCACCGGTGCTGGACATGACGCTTTGAAGCTACCCGTTTGAAGCCCATAGAGGTGCATGAACTTCTCAGGTAGCGGCGCAAACACACCCAATGGTATGTTTCGGGGGTGCTCACGTCTGGCGTGATAGGCAACACACGGTAGGCGTTAGCCCTATGGGGGTCCCGCGAGAGTGAGGTTGCCTAGGACGATCGTGACGATCGTCCTAGGCAACCTCGAAGCAGTCGTGTTTCAATCAGAGGCCATGGCCTCCATACCGGACCATTGGGAGTTAGCGGCAGTCTTCGCCGGTGGAGCCATTGGCACGCTGTGTCGTGGGCTCTTGGCCGAGGCGTACCCGGCAGCGGTATCGAGTTGGCCGTGGGCAACCTTTCTGGTGAATCTGGGTGGCGCCTTCTTGCTCGGTTACGTCGCCACCCGTCTGCAAGAGCGGTTACCGCTGTCCAGCTACCGGCGGCCACTGCTGGGTACGGGTCTGTGCGGGGGGCTCACCACGTTCTCGACGATGCAGGTGGAACTGCTCAGGATGATCGACGCCCGGCACTTCGCGCTTGCCCTCAGTTACGCCTTAGCAAGCATCGTCGGTGGCTACGCCGCGATCCACCTCGCGACCGCCATGGTGCGACGGGTACCGGTCCGAGTATGACCGTAGTGTTGTGGATAGGGGTGGTGCTGATCGGCGGAGCGGGTTCGGTGCTCCGCTTCGTTGTCGATGGCGCGATCGCCTCCCGAACGGGCCGCGCCTTTCCCTACGGCACGTTGGTGGTCAACCTCTCCGGCGCGGCTGCACTCGGCCTGATCACCGGGCTGGCGCTGCGCCACACCGCAGCGCTGTTGGCCGGCACCGCCGCAGTGGGTTCCTACACCACCTTCTCCACCTGGATGTTCGAAACCCAGCGCCTCGGGGAGAACCGCCAGGTGTTGGGGCTGGCGGCCAACGTGGTCGTGAGCGTGGTCGCCGGCATTAGTGCCGCGGCGCTGGGCCAGCTGATCGGAAACCACCTATGATCGCAGACTGCCTGAAACTGACCAGCTACTTCGGCGAGCGACACCGGGCCGGCCGGGCTTTCCTCGCCGACGCCCAGCTGGACCTCTTCGGCCGGCGGGAGGTAGCCACCAGCATCCTGCTGCGCGGGGCGGAAGGGTTCGGGCTCAAGCACCACCTCCGGACTGACCGGCTGCTCACCCTGTCCGAGGACTTGCCGGTCGTCTCCGTCGCGGTGGACACCCGCCCCAGGATCGAGGCACTGCTTAAGGACCGGTACCCAATCGGGCACCCCGGGCTGGTGACGTTGGAGCGGGTCAGCCTGCTGCGGGGCGAGGTCGATCCGCGATGGCTACCCGAGAAGCTGGCTGAAGAGTTGTCCGGGGCGGTGAAACTGACCGTCTACGTCGGCCGCCAGGAGCGCGTGTACCGAATGCCGGCCTTCGCGGCGGTGTGCCAGCTGCTGCACCGCCGCGGCATCACCGGGGCCACCGCGCTGCTGGGCGTCGATGGAACCTCGCACGGCCAGCGCCAGCGCGCCCGGTTCTTCGGGCGCAACACCGACGTTCCGATGATGATCGTCGCGGTCGGTTCGGGCGAGCGGATCGGCCGGGTCCTGCCTGAGCTCGGTGGTCTGCTGCGCCAACCGCTGATCACTCTGGAGCGGGTTCAGGTGTGCAAGCGCGACGGCGAGTTCGTCCAGCGCCCGCAGGCCGTGGCGATGACTGCCGAGCACGGCATGACCGGGTGGCAGAAACTCACGGTGTACACCTCAGAACGGGCGCGGCACGAGGGGCAGCCGGTGCACCGGGCCCTGGTGCACCGGCTGCGCCGCTCCAGCGCCCGAGGCGCGACTGTGCTGCGCGGGATGTGGGGTTTCCACGGCGCGAGCGCCCCGCACGGCGATCGCCTGCTGCAACTGGGCCGCCGCGTCCCGGTGGTGACGATCATCATCGACACCCCCGACCGGATTGCAAACTCCTTCGACATCGTGGCCGAGCTCACCACCGAACACGGCGTGGTCACCAGCGACATGGTGCTCGCGCTGGCCGCCCTCCCCGAGGGACGCCGCCACGGCGGTCGGTCCCGGGACTTCTCACCCGCTGCGCCGGGGGGGCGGGCGCCGGTGTAGCGCGGCCAGCATCCGGTTGTAGGCTTGCCGGGCCGCTTCGTCGTCATCGACGTCGGGACTAGCCCCGACGACGGTGGTGTCCGCACTGCCGGGGTAGGACCCGACTGCGGCCAACGACTGGCGGCGGGCCGATTCCAGCCAGTCGCCGAGCCGGGCTCGGGACCCGGTCATGCTCCACTGGGCGACCACCGCGAGCATCAGCAGCATCATCAGCACGTCACCGCCGACCCACATGATCGCCCCGGAGAAGTTCTGATCTTTGAGCAGGGACGGTCCCCAGCCCGGCCGGGCCAACCCAGTGCTGGGGGCCAGCGCTCGCCCGGTGAGCATCAGTGCCACCCCCACCAGCGTGTCCGCGCCCATCGCCAATCCGAGTAGGGCAAAGCGGACGATGTGCGGAATGGGCCACGGGCTGGCCTCCGCGCCGACCAGCGGTAAGAACAGTAGGTAGCCGCTGAGCAGATACAGCACCTGCTCGAGGTGGTGCGCCCAGGGTTGGGTCGCCATCAACTCCGGGAAACCGGTGAGATGAGTGATGACTAGCACCCCGGTGTACAAGCCCAGCGTCAGCACCGGGAAAGTCAGCCACCGCGCCAGGCGACCGCCCGGGGCCCGGCCCCAGCACCGGCGGATCGGTTGGCCCCAGATGAGCAGCACCGGCACAACCATAATCAACAATAGATGCTGGATCATGTGCACCCACAGCAGCGCGTGCCCGTAGACCTCGATGCTGCTGTGCACCGCGACCAACAGCACCGCCAGCCCCGCCGCCCAGGACGCCGTGGCGCGCAGCGCAGCGCCGGGCCTGTCCGGCCGGGCTCGACGGAGCACGGCTGTCAGGTAACCGGCGAGGCCCAGCGCGGCTAGGGCGTCGAAGACCGGGGCCGACGTCCAGGTCGTCACGGCGGTGTGCCAGTTCAGCGGCGGGATCTCCGGGCTCCCCTCTGCACGGTGGCCAGCCAGGACACGATGGCCAGCCACAGCGAGCGTAACGCGCGGCACCCCCACAAGTGGACTCCCCGCCCGGTGCCATGCGACGACACCACCATCTCTGCCCTAGCATCGCAGTTGCAACGGGCAGGCAGCTACACTGGGGGTTTACGTGCATACGGTTCAGATCGAAATCATCCTGCTGTCAGTCTCCGACGACGGCCAGCTGAGCTGGCGCGCGACCCGCGGTGAGCTGCCCGCGGGATGCCGACCCGATACTCGGGCCCGCGAGCTCGCGGGCCTAGGCGCCCACCTGCCCACCGCGACCGTCGTGCACTCGACATCCTGGCGGCCCACCCCCGGCGGGTTGATCCTTACCTACGCCGTGGCGCCCGACCCGGACCCTGGCGCGGGCACCGTCTCCGCCGTCCCCGCTGACGCCCACATCCTGTGCTCCCCCGACGCCGCCACCCCCACTCCGGCGGCGGTGGCGCTCGAGCACGTCCTGGCCCATGCGCTGCGGCACCTGTCGCTGGTGGCCCGCACCACCCCAGCGGTGATGGCGGCTGCCGAGGAGTACCCGCGGCTGTGGCACGCTGTGGTAGCCCACACCCCCGATGTGGCAGGTCAGCTCGTTGGCTCCTGAGCCTGGAACAAAAGCAAAAAAGGGGTGATCTCCTTTCATGACACCCCGCCCACGGCTGCTGACCATCATGGGATCCGGAGAGACCGCCCCGACGATGGCGAAGGTGCACCGCCTGCTCGTCGAGCGCCTCGGCGCTGCGCCCGTCGATGCGGTTCTCCTCGACAGCCCGTACGGTTTCCAGGAGAACGCTGACGAGATCTCTCAGCGCACCGTCAGCTACTTCCGGAACCTCCAGATTCCCCTCGACGTCGTCTCCTGGCGCAGCGCAGCGGACGTCCTGTCTCGCGAACAGGCCTTGGCGCGGACCGACGCCGCCGACTACGTCTTTGCCGGCCCGGGCAGCCCGACCTATGCGCTGGGCGTCTGGAAACGCAGTGGGCTGCGGGACGTCCTGGTGGACAAGCTCACCGGCGTTGGCGCTCTGACGTTCGCCAGCGCGGCAGCGGTGACCCTCGGAGTCGCCGCCGTGCCGGTGTATGAGATCTACAAGGTCGGCGCGGCCCCGTACTGGGCCGACGGCATCGACCTGCTGGCCCAGCTTGGCCTACCCGCGGCGGTGATCCCGCACTACGACAACGCCGAGGGCGGCACCCACGACACCCGGTTTTGCTACCTGGGCGAGCGGCGGCTGCGCGTGCTGGAGTCGATGCTGGCCGCCGAGACGATCGTGCTCGGGGTGGACGAACACACCGCCGCCGTGTTTGACCTTGATGCGGACACGGTGACGGTCCTGGGTCGCGGCGCGCTCACGGTCCGCCGGCAGGCCGTGAGCACAGTCTTCGCCTCGGGCACCACGGCGGGAATCGATGAGCTTCGGGCGATCGCCGCAGGCGGCGGCCCGACACCGGCCCGGTCGAGCGCGCAGCGCTGGGCCACCGAGGCACCGTCCCCCACCCCCTCGCTGCGCGCGGAGGCGCAGCGGCTCCAGCAGGCCTTCGACACCGGGCTACGCTCCCGTGACGTGACCGCGGCGGCCACTGCCGTCCTGGAGCTGGAGCAGGCGATTGTCGACTGGTCAGCCGACACTGAGGAGATGGACGGCACCGAGGGGCCCCGGGCCGTGCTACGCCGGATGCTCACGCGATTGGCCGGGCTCGCCGTGATCGGTGCGCGGGACCCCCGAGAAGCCGTCGCGCCCTTCGTCGACATTCTTCTTGAGCTGCGGGAGCAGGCTCGCCGCCAAGGGTCGTGGACGTTCGCCGACACCGTGCGCGATCGGCTCACCGCAGCCGGGATCGAGGTGCGCGACACCCCGCAGGGCCCGGTCTGGCTGCTCACCGACCACCCCGCCACCGATGGTGCGCTGAGTTAGCGCGGCGCTTCGCAGCCTGGGCCGAGGTAGCGCAGGTGGACGGCGTGCAGGACCTCGCCGCGGGATCGGCCGGTGACCTCGGCGAGTTCATCGAGCAGGATTCCGGACAGGGCGGACAGGCCGAACATCATCTCGGCCAGTCCGCGCAGGGGGTCCGGGGCGGTGGCGGCGTCCGTGATGGTGCGGTTCATCGCCTGGTGGAATACTGCGCGATCGGCTTCGGTCTCGGCGATGCTCCATGCGGTGAGGACTTCTAGCGCTGGGGGCAGCACCGTGTGCAGCAGCTCATCAGGAGTCTCGGCGCTCATGGTCGCCTTCCGGGCACCGGGCGGCTCAGGGCAGCGCGATCGAGCGGGCATGGGTGAACCGGCGGGCGACGTCGGCCCAGTTCACCACGTTCCACCAGGCCTCGACGTAGTCTGGTTTGACGTTGCGGTACTGCAGGTAGAAGGCGTGCTCCCACATGTCGAGCAACAGCAACGGCAGCATGCCGGGAGTCAAGTTGCCTTGGTGGTCGTAGAGCTGCTGGAGGAGCAGACGCTGCCCGAGTGAGTCCCACGCGAGGACCGACCACCCGGATCCCTGCACGCCGAGTGAGTTGGCGGTGAAGTGCCCGCGGAAGGCGTCAAAGGAACCAAAGTACTCATCGATCGCCGCGGCGAGTTCGCCGTCGGGCTTGTCACCGCCGTCGGGGGACATGTTGGGCCAGAACACCGAGTGGTTGACGTGACCAGCGAGGTTGAACGCCAGGTTCTTCTCCAGCAGGTTCACCGCTGTCAACTCCGCGCGTTCCCGCGCCTGCGCCAGCTGCTCCAAGGCGGTGTTGGCGCCCTTGACGTAGGTGGCGTGGTGCCCGGAGTGGTGCAGCTCCATGATCTTCCCGGCGATGTGGGGTTCCAGAGCACCGTAGTCGTAGGGCAGCTCAGGCAGGGTGTAGTCGGCCACGCTTGATCTCCTTTAGTAGCGAAGCTGTGCTGTAGCTACTATCTTGCTTTTGCTGCTCTAGTGCAACCCCCGTGGTCACGTCTGAGTGCCTCGCTGCCGAGATCCGCCCCCGTCGCGCTACACCCGGCCGCCTCAAGCTCGCGCCGCAGCCTGACCCACCCCAGGCCGGTCGCTTTGGCGAGACTGCGCAGGCTCGCCCCGGCGCAGTAGGCGTGGCGCAGGTAGCCGGCCAGGTCGTCGAAGCCGAGCTCCCGCAGGCGTCGGGCCAGTACCTGATCACGCTGGGCGGCCCTGGTCGCCCGGCCGGCGTCCAGCGCTGCGCGGCGCAGCCGGGCCAGCTCCGGGGAGGGGCTGGCGGTCTGCGCAGTGGCGGCCAGCGTGGCCAGTTGGCCGCTCTTGGAGAGCTGCTGACCCACCGCGAGCCGGGCCCGTAGCGCGGGTGAGCGTCGGTACGCTGCGCTTTGGCGGGTAGCGATTGACCGGGACAGGGCCTCGGCGACCAGCGGCCGGCTTCGACACAGCCCCATGGTCCTCCGGTAGGACTCGGCCGTGTGACCGTGCGTGCGGAGATGGCCGCCCAGTGAGACATACCACCGCCCGCACAGGTGGCAGCAGACCCGACCAGTGCCGGCCTCGACCGCCAACTGACCGTAGGGGGCGTGCAGACCAGTGCCGTCCGGCAACAACCACAGGTGACCGTGGGTGTGCCCACGCGGGGGGTGACCCACCGGCCCCGTCTCGGTGCCCGTCATGACCACCACATCGCTACTGCCATCAATTTGCAACTGATTTATTTTGGCGCGATGCTGGCGCGGAACGCAACGACCAATCGGGTCACCCCTCGGTCCGGGTGGGCCGCCAGAAACCGCGCTGGCCCGTCGGCCAGGCCGGCCGTGCTAGCGGGTTAAGCGGTACGGCGCTGCGCCGCGGCGGTGTCGTCGTGGCGCGCGATCGGCCGCGGATCCGGTGGCAGACCCTCGGCCTCGGTCCCGCTCATCGGATCACCATGCCCCAACGGAGGCGACTGGCGCTGCCGCAACACCGGCGTGCCGGGCACGGTTGTCCCCGCAGGCCTCGGCAGCCGGTCGAGCACGATCACGAGGACGAGGCCGATCAGGACCAGTCCGTGCGTGAGCAACCTGGCGGCATCGACTCCCCCAGCCAACGCATCCAGCACCACCAACGCGGTGAGGACCGCGACAAACGTCACCAGCGTGGGCACCATCCCCGAGGTCCGCGACGAGCGCTTAGCGACCCAGAGAAAGCCGACCCCCAACGCCAGGTTCCAGGCGGCGCTCTCGTGAGCGAAGTGCGCGACTGAGGCTCCTTGCAGCACGACCCCCTGAGCGCCCTGCCCGCTGGGATGAGCTCCGAGCACCTCCAGTAAGGCCACCTCAGCTTGGGCAAGACCGACCAGGCCGAGCAGCACCCGCACCACGGTGACCAGCGGGGGGCGTCGGGAGCGGGGGGCAGCTGCCAGGACCGCCTCGGCGACGTCGGGCTCCGCAGCGGCCAGGGCAGTGCGAGCGAGCCTGGTGACGCGTGCGGCCTCGTCGGCGAACTGGCGGCACTGCGCACAACCCGCCAGATGCACCTCGATCGCGCCCCGTTCCGCCGGACTCTCCTCGTCATCCAGCCGGGCCGAGAGGGCTTCCTTACATTGTGTGCAATTCACGTGACGATGGTCGTGTCCCGGACCTCTGGGGTTCCCGGCGACGTTGTCGTTACTCTTCCCGTATGGGTGACCCTCGGCCTGATGACGTGCGAACGACCGAGCTGGCGCTCGCGGCTGGTGCGGGAGACCGGGCCGCCCTGGTGGCCTTCATCCGTGCTACGCAGCGTGACGTATACCGCTTCCTCGGTCACCTCTGTGCGCGCGACGAGGCCGAGGACCTCACCCAGGAGACCTATCTGCGGGCGCTGCGGGCGCTGCCGCATTTCGCCGGCCGCTCCTGCGCCCGCACCTGGCTGCTGTCCATCGCTCGGCGGGTCGCCGCTGACCAGATCCGACGGAGGCAGACCCGGCCGCGCACCACGGCCGTCGAGGACTGGGACACCGTCACGGCCGCGCGCCTGAGCCAGCGGCGATCCGGGTTCGAGGAGGGCATCCTGCTCCGTGAGCTGGTGGCCGCGCTGGAGCCCGACCGCCGGGACGCCTTCGTGCTCACCCAGATACTGGGCTTGGACTACGCGGCCACCGCCGAGGTGTGCGGCTGCCCCATCGGCACCATCCGCTCCCGGGTGGCCCGGGCCCGGGAGGACCTGATCCGCGCGATGAACGCCCCCGGACAGTCCGGGCACAGCGCCACCGGCCCCTGAACCCTGCGGTCTGACAGCTGCTTAGGGTAATTCGACGACGCCCCTCGCGCCGTGGATGGTGATCCGCTGTCCAGTTGTGATGCGCAGGGTCGCCTCGGGAACCCCGACTACCGCGGGGATGCCGTACTCGCGGGCGACGACGGCACCGTGGGAGTTAGCCCCACCCATCTCCATGACCAGTCCGCCCGCGGTGAGGAACAGGGGCGTCCAGCCAGGATCGGTCGACGGTGCGACCAGGATTTCCCCGGGCTCCACGTAAGCCCCCACCGGATCGAGCACCACCCGCGCCGTTGCGGTGGCGGTTCCCGCGGAGGCGGGTGTGCCGGTCAGCAGTTTCCCGGCCGGCTGGTGGCCGGGAGTGGCGAGGACCTCAGGTTGGGTGCCGTCGGAAAGCATGACCCGCGGCACCTGTGGGCGCCGCAGCTCCCGTTCGTAGTCCTCGTGGCGCGCTGCGATGAGCGTTCGGAAGTCCGCACCCGCGAGCGCGGCCCGGGCCTGGCGGAGATCGAGGAAGAACACGTCCTCAGGCGCTTCGAGCAGCCCAGCGGCGGCGATCTCGGCACCGACGGCGGCCAGCTGCTGCCGAACGTGCGCCAAGATGCGCACCAGGTAGTCCTTGTGCGTCTCCCGCATGCCGACCAGTGCCCGAACCCGTCCCAACGCGAAGCGCACCGCGGCGGCCCGCAGTCGGCTGCGCCGCCGAACCCGTGCAACCACCTCTGTCATGACCGCGTCGGCGGCGCGGGCGCCCCGGGCGAACTGCACATCCGGAGCGAGATTCGGGTTCTCCAGTCGCAGGTAGTTGGCGAGGATACCGAGCACATGGGTCGGGTCATCGGACCACCGCGGTATACCTACATCGATTTCGGCGACGGCCCGGTAACCATGCCGGGTTAGGAACTCGCCGAGCCCGTGCTGGAGCACCGGCGCCAACTCATGGTGGCTGAAGTGGCGCGCCAACTCTGCCGGGGCTACTGCGCGCAGCGCGGCGAGGGCCGCCGCCTCGGTGCGGACCCGCCTCGCCAAGGTCCACAGTTCGAGATCCATCTCGGTGGTGACATCATGCGGCAGCCCGCGTAGCACGTCGTCCCACTGGCTGGGTCCCACTGACTGGGCGCCCCCGTCCTCGCGAGCGAGTTTGCTGGCCAGCGCCAGCGCGAGAAGCCCGGCGCCGGCCACCGGCATGACCGCCAGCATGACCGGGATGACCACCGTGTGGAGCAGGCGCTGCACGTGATCCAACCGTTGCGCGCTGGTGGCGCCTGCCGGCACGGTGCACCGCGCGCGCAGCTGCCGGCCAACCTGATCGACGCGTCGGCGTGCCGCCGCAGGCCAGGCCAGCGCCTGACCGATCTGCAGCGGGATCCCGAATCGCACGGCCACCGTGACCAGCCGCCGCACGAACGGCCACAGTGACGTGGTCCGCTCCGCAAGCCGGGGGTCGTCGTAGAGCCGGCGGAACACCACCGCTGAGCGAGCCTCCATCACGTCGAGGATCCGGGACACCACCAGCCGGCCGATCCGGCTGTGCAGCACGGGCGTGACGTCGGCGAACAGCCGCTGACCGGCCTCCGCGAACGCCGCTGGACCGGCCACCGGGTCGGCGAGGGCCAAGCTGAACACCAGCTCCGAGACGGAGGACGTGATCAGCCGGAATGCCGCGATGCCCATCGGGGTCATCGGACGAGTCAGCCCCTGAGCCAGGCTCATGCAGAAGTAGACGCGCAGCCCTCCATCCGGCGGAGTCGGCAGCGGGTACAGCGTGGTGATCGGTCGGGCCTGGGTCAGCCACAGCTGCCCGGTGCCATCGAGTACCCACTCGATGTCCTGCGGTGCGCGGTAATATGCCTGGACGCGCTGCCCCAGTGCGGTGAGATCACGGATCTGCCCGTCGCTCAGGCACGGCTGTTCGGCGTTCGCCGGCCGCACGACCTGCTCGGTACCACCACCAGGCAGCGAGCGGACAACCACCCGCTTGTCGCCCAGCCTGCGTTCCAGAACCGCACCAGCGGCGTCGACGACGAAGTGGTCGGGATTGACCGAGCCGGACACCACCGCCTCACCCAGGCCAGGGCTGGCATCGATGACCAGGTGCCCGCGATGGCCGGTCACCGGGTCGGCCGTGAACAGCACCCCGGCGACCCGCGGCTCGATCATCCGTTGGACGACCACCGCGATCCGCACGGTGGCGTGGTCGATGCCGTTGGCGCTGCGGTAGCTGACCGCCCGCTCAGTCCATAATGACGCCCAACACCGGCGGAGGGCGTCAAGCACGGCATCCGTGCCGACGATATTGAGATAGGTGTCCTGCTGGCCAGCGAAACTCGCCCAGGGTAGGTCCTCCGCCGTGGCCGAGGAGCGCACCGCGACCGGCACGTCCTCCCCGAGAGCGCGGTACGCGCGACCCACGACATCGGCGAGGGCGGCGGGCACCGGCGACGCCAGGATCGCAGCACGAGCTCGCTCGGCGAACGAACCCACACCGCGCGCCCCGAGGTCGACAACATCCCCAGCAACCTGCTGGTAGGCCGCCGTAGTAACACAGAACCCGGGTGGCACCGGAAACCCCGAACGGATGAGCTCACCGAGATTCGCCGCCTTACCCCCCACCACGGGCAGCAGCCGCTTGCCAAGACAACCGAGGTCAAGAATGAGCTTCTCATCCATCAACCAGATCGCCCCTCCCTAATAGTAGGGTTGTCGCTCCCGCAGAGATGCGCCTCCGAGTGTCCGAGCATCACAGCGGCCTCACGCGATGAGTGTCGGGCCTGGCCAACACGGTTCAGAAGGGGCCTTGGGCTCGGGGAACAGGGTCATTCGTCCGTGCCGCGTAATGGGCCGCGTGATTGGGCCGCGTAATGGGCATGGTGTTGTCAGGGCAGCGGTACGCGCCAGCTCAGCCGGGTGCCTCCTGCTGGCTGGGCGAGGACAGTGACCGTGCCATGGTGTGCCGCCGCCCGTTGTTCCAGGCTGGCCAGGCCACTGCGGGCCACTACGCCTTGGGAGATGCCGATCCCGTTATCGACGACTTCGATGACCAGGTCGTCACCTGCTTCGACGGTGACCGTGACGGTCGTCGCGTTGGCATGTCGGATGGCGTTGCTCACCCCTTCCCGGACCACCGCTTCGGCATGTTCGGCAAGCGCGGGAGGTACCCGGGTGTCAACGGCTCCGGACATGCGCACTGAGGGGGATAGTCCGGCGTCGGCTGAGACGTCGGTGACTATGTCCAGTAGTCGGCGACGGAGGCTGGCTGGTTTGTCGTCCCCCGCGGTGTGCAGGTCGAAGATTGAGGTCCTGATGTCCCGGATCGTCTCGTCGAGTTGCTCCACGACCTTGTGGATTCGTGCTCGCGCGTCCGGTGTGCTGACCAAGCGCAATGTGCCCTGCAGACTCATCCCGGAGGCGTACAGGCGTTGGATCACGTGGTCGTGCAGGTCTCGGGCGATCCGGTCGCGATCGGAGAGCACGTCCAACAGCCGCTGGGCCTGCTGCGCCTGGGCTGCCTCCACGGCCAGTGCTGCCTGGTCGGCGAACGAGGCGAGCACCGGCACCTGCCCCAGCTCGAACGGGGCAGCGCCGTTGTCCCGGACCGCCATCAGCACACCACTGATGCCGGCGGCTGAGCGCAACGGCACGGCAAGGGCCGGCCCCAACGTATCGGCCTGCTTGCCCAGCTCGCCATTGAGGACAGCGGGCAGGCTCGGCACCAGCTTGGTCGTCCCCTCCTGGAAGACTTCCTCGATGGCTGGTGCCGTAGCAGGAATAGCTGATCCGATCAGGGGTTGACATCGCTCCCCGGCTCCAGCGCGCGCGGTGAGCGTATCCCGCTTGCCGTCGACGGCGAGCAGGACCAGCACACAGTCTGCGGCCGAGAGCTCCAGCGCACGCTGGGCGACCAGCCGCAGCGCGTCCTCGACGGAGGTCCCGGCCAGCAGTTCCGCTCTGATCTCGGAAGAGGCTTCCAGCCAGCGTTGCCGCATCCGGGCTTGTTCGAACAGCCGGGCATTTTCCACCGCGACACCGGCCGCCGCGGCCAGCGCCTCCAGCACCACCTCGTCCTCCCCCGTGAACTCTGCGGCGGTGCGCTTCTCGGTCAGGTACAGGTTGCCGAACACTTCGTTGCGCACCCGTACCGGCGCGCCGAGGAAGCTACGCATCGGCGGATGGTTGGGTGGGAACCCGACTGACGCCGGATGCTGGCCGAGGTCGGGTAGCCGGATCACCTGCGGGTGTTTGATCAGTAACCCGAGCAGCCCGCGGCCTTCGGGCAACTGACCCATCCGGGCGCGCTCCTCGGGGTTGATGCCGACATAGACGAACTCGGACAAGCCTTCCTGCGAGCCGAGCACACCCAACGCGCCGTAACGGGCGTCGACCAGGTCCACGGCGGCTTGCACGATGCGCTGCAAGGTGGAGTCGAGCTCAAGCCCAGCACCGACCGCAATCACCGCGTCAAGTAAGCCCTGCAGCCGGTCCCTGGTCCTGACGATCTCCGCGAGACGGTCCTGGACCTCCCTGAGCAGCTCATCCAGCCGTAGCCCACTCAGCCCGGCAGTCGGCGAGGTCGGGGTGGTGCCGCTCGGCGGTGACGGTGGTTCTCTCATCGCCGCTCCGGTCCTGGCGGATGACCGTCGTGCTGGTCACGACCAGCCTGACACGGATGATCGGTGGCTGCCAAGGCCCTCGATGAGGTGGCGGAGCGCCCTAGTGAGTAGGGACCTTCGTCCGTGTCGGAGCTGGCCCGGCCACTCGCATCGTGACACCAAGCAGACGCTCGGCGAGCTCGGTGGACAGGACCGCCGGCCACGGCGAGACACCAATGAGGTTCATGATCATGAACACCGTGACTCCGGCGCTGGGGCTGTCGGCCACCGAGGTCGAAAGCGTGTTGGAGGCGGCATCCCGGGCACCGTCGGTGCATAACAGTCAACCGTGGCGGTTCCGGATCCTGGATCACCAGATCGAACTGCACGCCGATCTAGATCGGCGACTGCCCGCAACCGACCCCGAGAACCGGGAGCTGCGGCTGTCCTGCGGCGCGGCCCTGCTGAACCTGAGACTGGCGCTCCAGGGCCACGGGATACGCCCCCTGGTCACCTTGCTGCCCAGCGGCCACCAGGTCGGAGGCGACTGGGCAGGTCCACTGGCCGTGGTCCGTTACGGCGGACACGCGCACCCCTCACGAGAACTTACCCAGCTCCTCCACGCGGTACGCACACGCCGAACCAACCGCCGACCCTTCATCGACGCACCCGTTCCCACCGCGCACCGCACCCAACTCGTGCGAGCAGCCGAATCCGAACGAGGATGGTTACACATACTGTCCGATTCCCAGCACCAAGCCACCCTCCGCGAGCTGATCGCACGCGCTCACCACGAACAGATGGCCAACCCCGACTTCACAGCTGAACTCGCCACCTGGACCGGACGCGAGGACAACCACCACGACGGCGTCCCCCTCAGCGCTGGCGGCCCCCAACCCGAACCCCAGGACGAATGGGTCCTACGGGACTTCACCGCCGGCCGAGGCCACACCCGAGTACCGGGCAAAGACTTCGAACCCCACCCCCTCCTGGTCATCCTCTGCGCGTTTCACGAAGGGCCCCTCGCCGAGCTCCAAGCCGGCCAAGCACTCCAGCACACGCTGCTGACCACCACCACCTTGGGCCTGTCCGCATCCTTCCTGTCCCAACCCATCGAAGTACCCCACATCCGCGCCGAACTGCGCCGCGCCCTCAAAATCACCCTGAACCCCCAAGCCATCCTGCGCCTCGGCTTCGGGTCACCCGTTCCAGCCACCCCCCGACGCCCCGTCACCGACCTCCTCATGCCCTCACCCACCCCCACAACCACTCAACGCCACTCCGAACACCCACCCCAGAGACGATCATGACGGGACCAGGGACACGGGCACTGTTGACTGACGGTCGTGTCGTGGTGATCCGGCAGCTGAGCGCCTCCGATACGACCGCGGTCGCGCGCCTGCACGAGCAACTGCCCGACCGTGACCGGTATCTGCGGTTTTTCACCCTAGGAACGGCCCAGCTGGCCGCGTTCACGACGCGGCTGACCACAGTAGATGATGCTCACCGGGGTGCGCTGGGGGCCTTCGCTGGTGCGGAGCTGGTGGGGGTGGCCCACTACGAGGTGCTCGACGATCCTGCCGAGGCGGAGGTCGCCCTGGTGGTGCATCACGCCTGGCAAGCATGCGGCGTGGGGACACTGCTGCTGGAGCATCTGGTGTCGCTGGCGTGGGAGCGTGGCGTGCGGCGCTTCGTGGCTGAGGTGTTGGCGGAGAACAGCCGGATGACGCAGGTCTTCGCCGACTACGGACTTCCGGTCTCGGTGAGCCGTGACGGCAGTGTGCTACACGTGATCATGCAGCTCGACCCTACTGAGCACTACCTAGATGCTGTCGCTGAACGCGAGCGGCGAGCCGACTCGGCCAGCCTTCGGCCGGTGCTATGCCCCCGGGTGGTGGCGGTGATCGGCGCGAGTCGGCGGGAAAGCTCGATCGGGCACGCGATCCTGCGCAGGATCGGTGCGGGTGGCTTCGCTGGGCGACTCTTCGCGGTCAACCCCCACGCCACGCAGATCGCCGGAGTGCCCGCCTATGCCAACGTGGCGGATCTGCCTGAGGTCCCTGACCTTGCGGTGGTGTGCGTGCCGGCGCTAGCGGTGCCCGGTGTCGCCGAGGAATGCGGACGCCGGGGTGTGCGAGCACTGCTGATGATCACAGCCGGGCTCACCGGCGAGGAGCAGCTGCACCGGGCCCTGCTGGAGGTGGTACGCCGGCACGGCATGCGGCTGGTCGGGCCGAACTGCCTCGGTCTGGTCAACACCGACCCGCAGGTGCAGCTGGACGCGACCTTTTCCGATCTGGCCGCACCGAGCGGTCCGGTGGGGGTGGCCACCCAGTCCGGTGGAGCCGGGATCGCCCTGCTCGATCAGCTCACTCACCTGGGCCTGGGGGTATCGACCTTGGTGTCGATGGGGGATAAGTACGACGTAAGCGGCAATGACCTGCTTCGCTGGTGGCTGGGCGAGGACCGCACTGAGGTCGCCGTGCTGTATTTGGAGTCCTTCGGTAACCCGCACAAGTTCAGCCGGCTCGCGCGTCGTCTCGGCCAGCGTAAGCCGGTGATCGCACTGCGCACCGGGACCACCGCAGTGGCCCAGCGCGCCGCAGCCTCGCACACCGCCGCCGCAGCCACACCCGCCGCGACCCGTGATGCGCTCTACCAGCAGGCGGGGGTCATCGCTGTGGACACGCTCACCGAGCTCATCGCGACCACCGCCGTGCTGTGCTGGCAGCCCCTCCCCGCCGGCTCGCGGGTCGTGGTGCTCAGCAACGCCGGAGGCGCCGGGGTCCTCGCCGCTGACGCGTGCGCCACACACGGCCTGAGTCTTCCGGAGCTCTCCGAGCACACCCGTGCGGCGCTGCGGGGCCTGCTGCCCCCGCACGCGAGCCTGCACAACCCGCTCGACACCACCGCCGGGGTCGACGCCACCACCTTCGGGGCCTGCGTGGACGCGGTGCTCGCCGACGAGACAGTGCACGCGGTCATCGCGATCGTGGCCCCGACCGCGCTAGGTGATCCCGCGGTAGCAATCGCCGAGGCCACCGACCGCGCCCGTCGCAACGGCGTCACCACACCGGTCCTGGCAGTGCGGGTGAGTCAGCCGGAGGCCGTCCGCCCCCTGCGGACAGCACTGCGGCCGGTGCCCAGCTACGCCGACCCCGCCGTTGCAGCTCACGCGCTGGCCCATGCGGTCTCCTACGGGCGGTGGCGGGCCAGACCATCAGGGCGGGTCCCCGATCTGCCCGACATCCGGGCAGAGCAAGCACGGGCGCTGGTACGTCGATTCCTCACCGACCATCCCGACGGCGGGTGGTTGAGCCCCTCGGCCACGCAGACCCTGTTGCACTGCTTCGGGTTGCCGGTGTTGACCGGTATCACCGCCACTGATGACGCCGAGGCCCGCACCGCGTTCCACCGCCTCGGTGGTCTCGTGGTTCTCAAAGCGGTGGCGCGGGGCGTGCTGCACAAGAGCCGCACCGGCGGGGTCATCCTCAACATAGGCGACGAACAGCAGCTGCGCAGCGAGATCGCGGCCATGCGGCAGCGCTTCGGGGACACCCTCGAGGCGATGTTCGTCCAACCCATGGCAGCGCCGGGCCGAGAGTTACTGATCGGGTGAACAGCGACCGCACGTTCGGTTCACTGGTGGTGTTCGGCCTCGGTGGGGTGGACACCGACCTGGTCGCGGATCGGACCTGCCGGCTCGTGCCACTCACCGACGTCGACGCCGTGGAGATGATGCGATCGCTGCACTCCTCCCGCTTATTGTTCGACAACGAACAGGCTCGCCGGCTCGACGTCGACGCCGTGCACGAAACTCTGCTGCGCACCGGGCGGCTGGCCGAACTACTACCCGAGGTCGCCGAGCTCGACCTCAACCCGGTGATGGCCAGCGAGCATGGATGCCTGATCGTGGATGCCCGGATCCTGCTACGGCCCGCAGCGCACAACGACCCCCTGCTGCCTGGCCTGCGCACCTGATGAGCTGGGGGTCAGGCTGGTTGGGACGTGGAGTGCACGACCGTGGCGTGCACCACTCCGGGCACGGCTTGGGCCAGTACCAGAGCGACGTGGTGGTCGGTGGGGTTGTCGTGCTGGTCGGTGATGGTCACCGCGCCGTGGTCGGCGTGCACAGTCCACCGGTCGGGGCCGCCGTAGCACTCCAGGCGCCTGCGGACATCGGCGGCGATCAGCGCATCATCTCGGGCGATGACGCCCACCAAATCCCGGCGGGTGATAATGCCGACGAGCCGGTCCTGGTCGACCACTGGCACGCTGCGCAGCCCACGGTCGATCATCATGGTGGCGAGTTCCGCGGCGTCGGTCTGCGAGTCTGTGGTCAGCGGGGGGCTGCTCATCACGTCGCCGACAGTCGCGGGCGGCGCTGCCCCGGCCTGGCTGCCGTGCCAGGCGCCGCGGCGCGGGTCGGGCGGGATTCGTCCGCGGACCACGTCGGCCTCGGTGAGCACGCCGACCAGCTGGTCGTCCTCTTCGACGACTGGGAGCAAGGTAACCCCGTGCCCAGCCAGGACGATCGCAGCGTCCTTGACCGGTGTTCGCGGGGTGGTGGTCACCACCGATCGGGTCATGATGTCACGCACACGCATCTTTCGACTCCTTTTCTTCTTCACTTTGCTGACTTCCTACTGCCAAGGGCGATGGCTCCACCCTGGTTCGATGCGGGCCCAGTGCATGTCCCACCAGGCCGCGTTGATCCGGCCCAGCACGCGGCAGACGGCCCACCACAGTGCCCCCAGCAGCACCCACCCGCCCAGCATCAGCTCAAACCCGATAACACCCGCCTTAACAATCATTACCGTGGGGGTGGGCGGTGGGTCGGTAGCGTTGCCGTAGCGGTCTATCCAGATCCGCACCCGGTCCCCGGCGTGGCGGTCAGCGCCAACCCGTAGGGGCGCGCTGTGCTGCTGCCCGTCAGGCAGCGGCCAGCGTGCCTGGGCGGTTATCTCGGCGCTGAGGCCCTGCTCGGAGGAGGTTGCGTGCTGCAGCTCCGGGTCGGTGAGCAGGACCGCGGTCACCGTCGTGTGTTGCGCATCCCTGGCCCCCGTCTCGCTCAGCTCGTGGTGGTAGCTCCTCATCGCGATGATGGTGGCCAGCGGTACGACCAGCAGTGCCAGGATCGCTAGCACTGCGGTCACTGCGGCCTCGATGCGGTCGGTGGTGCGGCGCAGCGATGAGCGCACCAGCCCGTGCCGCCGGGCCAGCCGTGTCAGTAACCCGGGAGCACAGACGGTGCTCATGTTTGCCTCCCGGGTCACTCTGTTACCAGTCATGATGCGCGTAATGGCAGCTCCGGCGGCAGGGTCGTTGGTCACCACTCGGCGGTCCAGGCGTCTCCTGCCGGGTGGGCTGTAAGCACCTGGGCGGCGTCCGGGGCCGCTGTCTAACGTCACGACCATGAGCACTGACTCCCCCGTAGCTGGTCCTGTCGCCGTGGTGCGGGAGACACATATTGGGGTGGTGTTCCTGGTTGGGGAGTTGGCCTACAAGCTCAAAAAGCCCGTCCGTACCGCGTTTTTGGATTTCAGCACCCGGCAGCGGCGACTGGCGGCCTGCCAGCGGGAGGTCGAGCTCAACCGGCGGCTGTCCCCGGATGTGTATCTCGGCGTGGCTGAGGTCACCGGTGTCGAGGGCCTGCCCTGTGAGCCCCTGGTGGTGATGGCCGGATGCCCGAGGAGCGGCGGCTGGCCACCGGAGCGCCGCTGGATAATCCGGTGCGGCAGGTGGTCAAGAGGCTGGCCGCCTTCCACGCCACCGCCCGACGCGACCCGCAGATCACCGCCCAGGGCGGGCCGGGATGCCCTGCGTGCCCGGTGAACCGATAATTTCGCGGAGCTGCGGCGGTTCCGCGGAACCGTCCTGGACGACGCCCTCGTCGCCAAGCTGCAGCGTCGGGCATTACGTTTCCTCGACGGGCGAGAGCTGCTGCTGGCTGCCCGGCAGCTCACCGGGCGCATCATCGATGGCCATGGCGACCTGCTCACCGATGACATCTTCTGCCTTGAGGACGGCCCCCGGGTACTGGACTGCCTAGAGTTCGACGACCAGCTGCGCTACCTCGACGGGCTCGATGACGCCGCATTCCTGGCCATGGACCTGGAGTACCACGGCGCCGCACAGCTGGGTGCACGCTTCCTGGACTGGTATGCCGAGTTCGCTGGCGACCCGGCCCCAGCGGCGCTGCGCCACCACTACATCGCCTACCGCGCGGTGGTCCGCGCGAAGGTAGCCTGCCTGCGCAGCGAGTAGGGCGACGCCTCAGTCCATGACGAATCCCGCGAGCAGGCCCACCACTACGCCGACATCGCCGCGCGCCACCTGCACGCCGCCGAGGTCCGGCTGATCCTCGTCGGGGGCCTGCCCGGCACCGGCAAGTCCACCCTGAGCGACGCACTGGCCGAACAGCTGGGCATGGTGGTGCTCTCCAGCGACCGGGTGCGCAAGGAGCTGCATGGCCTAGCGCCACACCAGTCCGCTGCAGCGCCCTACCAGCAGGGCCTGTACTCCCCAGCAGTCACCGAACGTACCTACACCGAACTGCTCGCCCGCGCCGGGCACTGCCTGGCTCAGGGAGAATCAGTCGTGCTCGACGCCTCCTGGACCCACGCCACACACCGCGCAGCAGCAGCCGA
Organism: Pseudonocardiales bacterium; assembly: GCA_019247305.1. GTDB lineage: Bacteria > Actinomycetota > Actinomycetes > Mycobacteriales > Pseudonocardiaceae. The sequence continues at coordinate 19,350 of JAFAPC010000185.1, read as the reverse complement.
ACTGGCCCGCAACGCGCACGTCGACCTCATCGCACTGGAATGCACGGCACCACCCGAGGTGATCACCCAGCGACTACGGGAACGCACCGGGTCCATCTCCGATGCCGACGAGACGATCAGCCGTGCCCTTGCCACTCACGCCGACCCGTGGCCACAGGCCGCACCTATCGCCACCAACCAATCCGTCCGCGCCGCCGTTACCGCGGCATGCCGACAGTATGGATTTCCATCTAAACCGGGTGTCGATTGATCGGGAATGCGCCAGCGAGAATAGTCGTGCCTCCGACTGCGGCATCAGCAGCGCTGAGTAACACGCACGGTATTGTCTAGATTTCCTAACCCGGTGTTGCCTAGGGCGAGCAAACGGACTAGGTCGGTGTGTGTGACAAGGCCGAGCAGTTCCCCGCTGGCTGTCACCACCGGAACCCCGTCAAGCTGGAAATGAATCATGAGGTCGGCGGCCTGGTGCACTGTGGTGTCGGCGTGCACGGTGGGCGTGCCTGAGTCGATGATGTCCCGCACCTGGCGCCGGCGTATCTCGCCCGGCCCGCCGGAAGGCCACCACACGGCCAGGGTGCGTTCGGACACGACCGCGACAACCCGGGTGGCGTCGCAGACCACGGCCACCGAGGCGCGCAGGTTCTGCATGCGCTGCCACACCTCGACCACCGGGTCCTGGGGGCCGACGACGAGCACGTCACGTGACATCACCGCGCTGACTGCGACCGCGGTGATGTCACGTGGTAGATCCGGCCAGGTGGTCATCATCCGCTCCAAGGGGCATCGGTGTCACAGGATGGCGGCGGGAGCGCCGGCCAGCTCGGGGGTCTCTGAGCGGTCGTGGTCGGCCGCCAAGCGGACCACGGTGACCGGACAGGGCGCGTGCTGCACGCACTGCAGACTTACCGAGCCGAGCAGCATCCGGCGGAAACCGCCCAGTCCCCGGCTCCCCACCACGAGCAACGGGTTGCCGGCTGCGGCAGACACCAGCACGTGCGCTGCGTCACCGCCCTGGGCCATGACCTCAACCGCCGGGGCACCGTCGGCCGTCATTTGGTCACCGAGGGCCTCGGTGACCAAATGACGGGTGTTCCGCAGCACGTTGTCCCGTACTTCCTCCACCGAGGCGCTTACCGGCAGCCCATAGGTAATCGACCACATGTCTGGGAGCTCGAAGGCGGTCACCACCAGCAGCCCGATAGCCCGACGCTTGGCCTCATCGAAAGCGAAATCCAGTGCTAGCAGGCTGCCCGCTGATCCATCGACGCCCACGACCACGCGTCCCTCGTTCTGCGATCCGCTCACTGCGCTTCTCCTTGTGCACCGGGAATCACCGTTGCGTTCATCGTGTCTGGACCGGCGTTCCGCCACCACAGCCTCATGGCCACGGCCGCCGGGTCCAAAGTCCCTCCCGATTGCGTTGCCGGAGCGTGACACTCAGGTCGTTGCGGGGCTCGGACACTCGGAGGCGCATCATGAGCCAGCTCACTGATCTTGCTGAGGTGGTCGAGCGTGCGTTGCGTGCTCCGTCGGTGCACAACACCCAGCCCTGGCTGTGGCGTATCCGTCCCGGAGCCGTCGAGCTGCACGCCGACTGGACCCGGCACCTGGTCGCCACCGATCCCGACCGCCGTGACCTCGTCCTGAGCTGCGGTGCTGCCCTGCACCACTTGCAGGTCGCCCTCGCTGATCGTGGACTGGCGGGGCACGTGGAACGGCTGCCCGATCCTGAGGATTGTGGCCACCTCGCCACCATCACCATCCGGCCGGGCACCGGTGACGCTGCCGACGCCGCCTTATTCCCGGGTATCGACCCTCGGCGCACCGAGCGGCGCCGGATGAGCCACCGCCCGGTGCCCGCACGCCACCTCAGCACTCTCGAGGAGCAGGCATCCCGTGCCGGGGCGGTTCTCCTGCCGGTGACTAGCCCGGCCATGCGCCACCGGCTCGCCGCTGCCCTTACCGAAGCCGCGCGCACCCAGGCGCATACCCCGGGCTACGGGGCCGAGCTGCAGCTGTGGACCCGCCGCCACGCCGGGGGCCGCGATGGCATCCCCGCCAGCAATGTGCCTCCGCCCCCGGTCGGTCTCGTCGGTTCGTCCCTGCTGCGCCACTTCCCGCCCGGCCAGCTTCGCCAACCCCGCCACCTGCCCGGGCATGGTCCAGCCGATGACGCCGCAGAGCTGTTAGTCATTGCCACGCCCGGTGATGACGAGCTCGATCGGCTTCGCGCCGGGGAGGCCTCCAGCGCGGTCCTGCTCGTCGCGACCCGACTCGGACTAGCCACCACACCACTAAGCCAAGCCCTCGAGCTGAACACGACCCGGCAGATGCTCCAGCAGGAGGTGCTACACATCCCCGAGCACCCCCAACTCATCCTCCGGATCGGCTGGCCTGCCACCGCAGCCGCCGAACTCCCCCTCACCCCCCGGCGCGACCTCCGCTCGGTCCTGCTACAGGACTGACGTAGTCACGCCGGGCGCACCGCCGCCGCATAATCGCAACAAACGGGCCGGTCGAATTTGGCGCGAAGCCTGATGGCTTTCCTGCGGTACGGTGCGGTGATGAGCATCAAGGGAATGCAGCCGCAGCTGAAGGAAACCCTCACGCGCTACCGCTTCGCCTATCTGGTGACCATCGAGGACGGCGCACGGACGCACATTGTGCCCGTGCACCCCGCGCTAGTCAATGACACACTCCTGGTCAGGGGCTTGGGTCGAAAGACGCAAGCCCACATCACAGCTCACCACGCAGTCACGCTGGTGTGGCCACCCACGGATCCCAGCGACTACTCAGTGATCGTCGATGGCGTCGGGTCACTGCACGACGACGAACTTGCCGTCGCCCCCACCCGGGCGGTGCTACACCGGCCGGTACCAGCCCAGCTCCCCACGGCCGGGGAGGGCTGCCAGTCCGACTGCATCGAGCTGCCCATCGCCACCGCGTCCTGAGCGACCGCGCCGATCATGCCGCCGGCCGGCGGAACCCGGCGGTAGACCACTGTCGCCTGCGAGAGGCGGGTAAACCGGTAGCCGTGCTCGGGGGTCAGCCGCAGCCAGAAATCCCCGTTTTCGATCACCGTCCCCGTCCGGGACTCTCGGCGCGGTCCTTTAATTTCTGGTGCGGTGGTTGTGGTGATGCCGACGCTGAGAAGTGTGACTTTGGCGGCGTCTGAGGGGTCTTTCGGCTCTCTGCATTCCCTTGGGTTGGTGCGACGGTGGGAGCAAGAAAGCTCGAGAGGAATTTCTGACATGGCCCGTTATGTGGTCGGCTTTGACGCCTTGGGTAGAGATGACACCGCGGTTGCTGGGGGTAAGGGGGCGAATCTGGGTGAACTCACCCGCGCGGGTCTGCCGGTGCCATCCGGCTTCGTGGTCACCGCTGAGGCATACCTGGCCGCGATGGAACAGGGCGGCGTTCGCGAGGATCTGCGCGCCGCCCTCGACGCGGCCCTGGTGGTGGCCCTTGACCGTCCGGCCGAGCTGACTAACGCGTGTGATCGGCTTCAGGAGCTGGTGCGTAAGGCTGGTATCCCCGACGAGATCCGTGACGCCGTGTTGGATGCCTACCATTCACTCGGTCCAGACGTCCGGGTGGCGGTCCGGTCCTCGGCGACGTCGGAAGACACTGCAGGCACGTCGTTTGCGGGGATGAACGCGACGTTCACCAACGTCGCTGATGACGATGTGATGAAGCGTCTGCGGGACTGCTGGGCCTCACTGTTCGGTCCGCGCGTGGTCGCCTACCGGGCCAGCAGGCAGATCCACGAAGAGCCGGCGATCGCGGTGGTGATCCAACGCATGGTCAATTCTGAGCGATCGGGAGTGGCGTTTACCGCCGATCCCTCGACCGGCAACCGCGAGCGGATCGTCATCGAGGCCGCGTTCGGGCTTGGTGAAGTTGTGGTCAGCGGCGCGGTCGAACCGGATACCTACGTGCTGGCCAAGGCGGGTCCCCGGCTGCTGGAAGCTCGGGTCGGGCATCAGTCACACAAGATCGTCTGTGGTCCCCACGGCGCGGATGTGCGGGTGGAGTTGGATCCGCAGACCGGGGCCGAGCGCGTACTCACCGACGATGAGGTGATCGGGCTGGCCCGTCTCGCGCTGCACGTTGAGCAGCACTACGGCGCTGCCCAGGACCTGGAGTGGGCGATCGCCGAGGGGCGCACGTGGCTGGTGCAGTCCCGTCCGATCACCACGCTGGAGGACTCCCGTGGCGGGCCTGCGGACACGGTCCTCATCAGTGGGCTGCCTGCCTCACCCGGCAGGGCGACTGGCCGAGTGCGGGTGCTCTCCACTCCGTCCGAGGGCGAACGGTTCGTCGACGGCGAGGTCCTGGTGGCGAGGATGACCAACCCGGATTGGGTGCCCACGATGCGGCGGGCGGCCGCGCTGGTGACCGACAGTGGCGGCATGACCGCTCACGCGGCGATCGTGGCCAGGGAGCTGCGGGTGCCCTGCGTGGTCGGCACCCGCGCGGCGACCCAGATGCTGCGCGATGGCGAGCTGGTCACCGTGGACGGCACCGAGGGCCGGGTGCGGGCTGGTCGGGTTGACGCGAGGCGAACCGAACCGTGCCAGCAGCCGCTGACCTCAGAGGTGGGAGCTATCGAGTCGCTGGGGACGCGGCTGTATGTCAACCTCGCGATGCCCGAGCACGCCGAGGAGACGGCGGCGCTCCCGGTGGATGGTGTCGGTCTGCTACGAGCGGAGTTCATGCTCACCGAGGCGTTGAAAGGCACCCACCCCCAGTACCTGCTGGCCAGCGGCAGCAAGGAGAGGTTCATCTCCGCGATGGCGACCGCGCTGCTGCGGATCACGAGGGCGTTCTTCCCACGGCCGGTCATGTACCGCGCGATCGACTTCCGGACCAACGAGTTCCGCAATCTCACCGGCGGAGCCGGGTTCGAGCCGCAGGAAGACAATCCGATGATCGGCTACCGCGGCTGCTACCGCTACGTCCGTGACCCCCTGCTGTTCGGTCTCGAACTGGACGTGCTAGCCAGAGTTCGCGAGCAGACACCGAACCTGCACCTGATGATCCCGTTCGTGCGCACCCGCTGGGAGCTGGAGGCCTGCCTGGAAAAGGTCGATACCAGCCCGCTGGGCCGGCACCGTGGCGTGCACCGTTGGGTGATGGCGGAGGTGCCCTCGGTGGTGTACTGGATCCCGGAGTACGCCAAGTTGGGCATCGACGGGGTATCGATCGGGAGCAACGACCTCACCCAGCTGGTGCTTGGGGTCGATCGGGATTCCGAGGTGTGCGCGGAGCTGTTCGATGAATCCGATCCCGCGGTACTCGACACCATTGCGCGAATCATCCGGGCCTGCGCCGAGTCGGGGATCACGTCCTCACTGTGCGGACAGGCTCCCTCCAACCATCCGGAGTTCGCCGAACACCTGGTGCGCCAGGGAATCACGTCGATCTCGGTCAACCCTGACGCGGTGCCGGCTGCCCGATCGGTGATTGGCTCCGCTGAGCGCCGGCTGCTGCTCCAGTCCGCGATGCGGTCGATGCTGATCCCCAGGAGGTGATCGGAATGCCGCACACTGTGCCCGACCACGAGACCGTCCGCTCGGTGATCGCGCTGGCCCTTCGTGCTCCGTCGATCCACAACTCACAACCCTGGCGGTGGGTCACCGGTGAGGGCTCGGTGCACCTGTTCGCTGACTCCACCCGTCAGCTCCCCGTCACCGACCCCGATGGTCGCGACCTGATGGTGAGCTGTGGCGCGGCATTGCATCACGCGCGAGTCGCTTTTGCCGCCGTGGGCTGGGCCACCAGGGTGCACCGGTTGCCCAACCCGGCCGAAGCGACCCACCTGGCTGCGGTGGAATACTTCCCCCGAGCGGCAACAGCCAAGGACATCGCGCTGGCGGCCGCTATCCCGCACCGCCGCACTGATCGTCGGCGGTTCAGTTCCTGGCCCGTGCCGGTGGAGCTGCTGGACACCTTGGCTGCGCGTGCCGCTCACCAGGGCGCGATCCTGGTCCCGATCACTGATCCACACGACCGGTTCGCCCTCACCTCGGCGATCACCGAGGCGGCACGCCAGCACATGGCGAACCCAGACTACGCCAGCGAACTGGCTATCTGGGCTGGCCGCAGCTTCGTAGCGACCGACGGCGTGCCCGCCGCGAACACACTCTGCGCACCAGCCCAGCACGGCGACACCACGATGCGCGCCTTCCCCCACGGTGCGCTCGCCCCGGCCCCAGAGGACTCCGGCCAGGACGCTGGCGAGCTCCTGGTGCTGGGCACCTCCTCCGACGACGGGATATCCCAACTACGCGCCGGCGAAGCAGTGAGTGCGGTACTGCTGGCAGCCACCGAGTTCCACCTCGCCACCTGCCCGCTCAGCCAACCCCTGGAGATCGGTACCACCAGGGCCTCGCTCCGCGACCGTGTCCTCGAGGGCACCGCCTTCCCCCAAATGGTCCTGCGGATCGGGTGGGCACCAGCGGAGGGCGATCCGCTCCCACCCACCCCACGCCGACCGATCGATGACGTCCTGAGCAGTTTCCCGAAACTGAGCCAAGGGAAGGCTGTTGATGAACGCAGGTGAACGCGGCCCTGAGCTACAGGTTCTCAGCGTCGAGGACTGCTATGGACTGCTGGCCACACAGCAAATAGGGCGTCTGGGTGTCAACGCCGAGCACTATCCCCTCATCTTCCCGGTGAACTACGTGCTTGATCACGGCGTGATCGTGATACGCACAAATGCTGGCACGAAGCTCGCCGCAGCGAACCATGCGAACGTCACCTTCGAGGTGGACAACATCGATCAGCGGACTCGGAGTGGCTGGAGCGTGCTCGTACGCGGCCTCGCCGAGGAAGTGACCAGCGCGCACCGGACCGAGTTAATCGAACGAACCAAGGCCAGTGGCGTGCAGCCGTGGGCACCCGGTGAGCGCGGGCACTGGATACGCCTCATCCCGCATGGAATGAGCGGTCGTCGGATCGTGCCAGGGGAGCTGCCCCCAGCCTTCGAGCCCGGTGCGTATCTGTGAGCCCAGCTCCGAAAACACAATGCCATCCGGCGTCGCTCGGTCGCTCTGAGTGCGCCGAGTTCGACCTCAGAGCTCTGCACTAAGCCCCCGACAGCTTGTCGAACTCGGCGTACCCAGAGCGGCGTTGTTTCAGGGCATGACGTCGCTCGGTGACTGGCGACACGTCAGGCTTTGAGCATGCTGTGCCCGGAGGAAGTCGACGGTGTCAGCGATCTTTGGTAGCGCTCGGCGCACCGGCGGCGAAAGTCGATCATGGTAACCGAAGAAGGCCCCGGTGACGGTGATGAGAAACACTGGCGGCGAGGCGCCGTAGAGGGTCTTGGCCAAGCCGACGAGGTCAGCGGGGTGCAGGTGGTGCGACCAGGTGGATATCAGCGGATAAGCTGGATCGACCCGCCGCACCGAGACCGTGCCAGGCGGTGCGCTGCCGTCGCAGGCGTCGACGAGGACGGCAAGTCGCGCGTGAGCGATGTCCTCGGCGAGTTCGGGGGTGAGCTGATGGCGGGCGAGCACGCTAGCGTCCGCCAGTCGCGGGTCGCAGGCGAGGAGGGTGGCCACGTGCCAGCCGGCGCCGTCGTCGCCGCGCAGCGAGTTGCCGTAGCCGATGACCAGAAGCCGGCCGTCGGGGCCAACCGGCACGCCGTTCACCGGCGTAGCTCGTCGATGACCGCGCCGGTTGGGCCGACGAGCTGGACGTGCAGCGGCAGGTGTCCGAGGGCGTGAGTTGCGCAGGACAAGCACGGGTCATAGCAGCGGATGACCGCCTCGACGCGGTTGAGCATGGGCTCGGCGAGCCGGTCACCCTTGACGTAGTGCCGGGCCACCTCCAGGACTGCCCTGTTCATCGCCATGGTGTTGTGCCCGGTGGCGATAAGCAGGTTGGCCCACTGCACCAGCCCGTCGTCGTCCACCCGATAGTGGTGGATGAGCGTGCCACGCGGCGCCTCCGCGACACCGACGCCCTCGCATGCGTTGATCCCGGCGTGTGCGCGCACCCGAGAGGAGAGGATGTCGGGCTTGCGGAGCAACTCGTTAAGCTTTTCGAGGCAGTGCAGGGTGTCGATCAGCCGCGCCTGATGGTAATGGAAGGAACTCGTGGGGATGCGACCCAGGCGGACCCGGAACGCGGCTAGCGCCTCGTCGGCCAGCGGCGTCCCCATCCGGTCGGCCACGTTGACCCGGGCCAGCGGGCCGACCCGGTATACCCCACCCGGGTAACCCAGGCCCGTCCAGTAGGCTGACTTCAGGTACGACCAGGGCTCGACTGCCTCACCAATGTAGTTCCAGTAGGGGCGCGGGTCTACGTCATCGGCGAGCCGGTTGCCGTCGGCGTCGATGACGCGCAGCCGGCCGTCATAGTGCTCGACTTCGCCCTCCGGACCGACGAGGGCCATAAACGCCGAGGGGAAGTTGCCGAAGACAGCGGCCTCCTCCGCCCAGCGCTCAAGTTCGCCGGTGTACCAGTCGAGTGCGCGCCGGGTGGCATCGAGTGCCTGGGGCACCGCGGCCAGGATCGTGTCGCGGGTCTCGGCGGTGAGTGGCGCCTCGACCCCACCGGGCACTATCCAGGCGGGATGGATCCGTTTACCACCGAGCTGCTCGATGACCTGTTGTCCGAAGCGGCGTAGGCCGATTCCGTCGCGAGCGAGCGCCGGGTTGGCCGTGAGCATGGCGAACAGGTGTCGGCTGGCCGGGTCAGCGTCGAAGCCAAAGAGCAGGTCCGGGGCGGACAGGTGAAAGAAGCTGAGCGCATGAGACTGCACGACCTGCGCGAGGTTCATCACTCGGCGCAGGTCCGCGCCGGTCGGAGGCGGCTGGACGGCGAGGATCTGATCGCATGCCTTGGCCGAGGCGACTAAGTGGCTGACCGGACAGATGCCGCAGATCCGCGCCATGATCGACGGCATTTCGTGCACGGGGCGGCCCTGCACGATCCGCTCGAACCCACGGAACTGGGTGACGTGAAACCGTGCGTCGGTGACCTGCCCGGCGTCGTTGAGCCGAATGGTGATCTTGGCGTGGCCCTCGATCCGGGTCACCGGGTCGATGATGATGTCGCTGGCCACGTTCCCTCCTCTCCCTGCCTACCTGCCGAAGCGGGCCCGCTGGGATAGGTTCGGCCGCCGGCCGGCCAACAGGTCGTCGAGCGCGACATAGATCAGGTCGGCTGAGGGGGGACAGCCGGGCAGGAACACGTCGACCTCGACGACCGCGTGGACCGGCATGGCCTTGGACAGCAACGTAGGCACAGCCTCGCAAGGCACCTGCTGATTGAGGGTGGCATTCTCCAGGTAGGCACGCTCCAGCAGGGGCCGGGCGCCGATCGGGTTGCGCATGCCGGGGACGTTGGAGGTGACCGCGCAATCACCGAAGGACACCAGTACCCGAGTGCGCTCGCGGATCATGCGGATCTTGGCCAGGTCCTCCTCGGTGGCTACGGCACCCTCGACCAGGCACACATCGACCCCGTCGGGGTACTCCTTGGCGTCGATGAGCGGGCTGTACACCAGGACGGCTCGCTCATCGATCTCGATCAGCCGCTCGTCGAGGTCCAGGAAGGACATGTGGCAGCCGGAGCATCCGTTGAGCCAGACCGTGGCGAGTCTCGGCCTGTTCATGACCGTGGGCCCTGCTCGTAGATGAGCTTGCGGTAGGGCAGGAAGGGTCGGGGGTGCTTGGCGCCTTCGGCCACCGAGCGGCCCTTTTCGAACAGTGCGCCGGTGGGACAGACCTGGACGCACTTGCCGCAGCTGGTGCAGGTCGGTGACGTGCCCCAGGGTGTGCCAAGGTCGGTGACCACCCGGGCTGCCAGGCCGCGGCCCCGCACGTCCCAGGTGTGGGCGCCCTCGATCTCGTCGCAGACCCGCACGCAGCGAGTGCACATAACGCAGCGGTTGTGGTCGATGGCGAACAGCGCGTGGCTGGCGTCTACCCCGACGTCCGGGTGGACCGCGGGCAGGTCGAGGTGGTCGACGCCCAAGTCCTGCGCGAGGTCCTGCAGCTCGCAATGGTTGTTGGCCACACAGATCGAGCAGATGTGGTTGCGCTCCACAAAGAGCATCTCGACGATCGTGCGCCGGTACTCGGCGAGCAGCTCGGAATGGGCGCTGACCTGCATGCCCTCCTCGGCGCGAGTCACGCAGGCCGGCAGCAGCTTGCCGGAGCCCCTCACCTCCACGCAGCACAGCCGGCAGGCGCCAATATCGCTGAGCCCCTCAAGGTGACACAGCGTTGGGATGTCGATGCCATGTTCCCTGGCGACCTCAAGCACGGTCTGGCCGTCGGCGGCGGCCACCTCGGTGCCGTCGATGGTGAGGGTGTGCACCGTAGTCACGGCACGACCTTCCGCTGGGCGACCGGGCAGACCCCGGCGGGGCACGTCCGGTCCCGGATATGCGCCAGGTACTCCTCGCGAAAGTAGCGCAGCGTGCTGAGTACCGGGTTGGGCGCGGCTTGGCCGAGGCCGCACAGGCTGGTGCGCGCCACTGTGCCGCAGAGCCGTTCGAGCTGGGCCAGCTCGGTCAGGGTAGCCGCGCCGTTGGCGATCCGGGTGAGCAGCATGTGCAGCTGCGTGGTCCCGACTCGACATGGGATGCACTTGCCGCATGACTCGTTGCGGCAGAAGTCCATGAAGTACCGGGCCACGTCGACCATGCAGACCGTGTCGTCCATCACGATCATGCCACCGGAACCCATCATCGAGCCGATCGCGGTGAGCGACTCATACTCGACCGGCAGGTCGAGGTAGTCGGCGGGGATGCAGCCTCCGGATGCGCCGCCGGTCTGGACCGCCTTGAGCGGCCGGCGATCGACCACCCCGCCGCCGATGTCGTCAACGATCTCGCGCAGCGAAGTTCCCATGGGGACCTCCACGATCCCGACGTTGACCACCCGGCCGGCCAACGCAAAGACCTTCGTGCCCTTGCTCTTCTCGGTGCCGATGCGCGCGAGCCACTCCCCGCCGCGGCGAATGATGGCGGGCACGTTGGCGAACGTCTCCACATTGTTGATCAGCGTGGGCCGACCCCACAGGCCGGCAGCGGCGGGGTAGGGCGGTCGCGGCCGGGGTGTCCCCCGCTTGCCCTCCACCGAGGCGATCAGCGCGGTCTCCTCCCCGCAGACGAACGCTCCGGCACCGAGGCGGACCTCGATGTCGAACCCGTAGGGCGTTTCGGCCAAGTGGACGCCGAGCAGCCCGGCCTGCCGGGCCTGGCTGATCGCGGTACGCAGCCGAGCAATGGCCAGCGGGTACTCGGCCCGGCAGTAGACGTACCCCTTGCTTGCTCCGACCGCGTAACCGGCGATCGCCATGCCCTCCAGGACCCGGTGCGGATCACTTTCCAGAACGCACCGGTCCATGAACGCACCGGGATCGCCCTCGTCAGCGTTGCAGATCACATACTTGCCCTCGCCGGACGACTTCGCGACCGTGAGCCACTTCAGGCCGGTGGGGTAGCCGGCGCCGCCCCGGCCCCGCAGACCGCTCCGGCGCACCTGCTCGATGACCTCGGCCGGGGTCATCGAGGTGAGCGCGGTGCGCAGCGACCTGTACCCGCCACTGGCCACGTAGTCATCCAAATCTTCCGGATCGATACGGCCGCAGTTCTCGGTCACCACGCGCACCTGACGCGCGAAGAACAGCGCAGATGACGACACCGGCGCGGCGGTAGGCCCGGCGTCGCGCAACGCGGCGACCAGGCCGTCGGTGCTCTCAGGGCGCACCCGCTCACACAGCGCACCGGTCGGGTCGATGCGGACCAGCGGGCCGGCGGCGCACAAGCCCAAACAGCCAACCCGCTTGACGGCCACGTCGACCAGCCCGGACTGGGCGATTCGCCCGGCGAGCGCCTCAAGCACCTGTTCGGAACCGACCGCCAGGCAACTCGCGGCCTGGCAGACCAGGGCGGTGGCCCGAAGGACGTCGGTCACAGCACCTCCAGTCGCGCAAGGACGTCCTCGGTTGAGACCGGTCCGATGGGCGCGCCGTCCAGCAGGATCATCGGCGCCAGGCTGCACGTGCCCGGGCAGCGGGTGGTGAGCACGGACAGCTTCCCGTCGGCGGTTGTCTCGCCAGGCGCCACGCCCAGCCGGACCTGCACGGCGGACACGATGTGCGCGCCGCCGCTGATGTGGCAGGCCGTCCCAGTGCACACCACACAGGTGTGCTCGCCGTGCGGCCGGAAGGTGAAGTGCGAGTAGAAGGTGGCCACCCCGTAGACCTTGCTCATCGGCACGCCCAGAGACGCGCCAATGAAGGCCAACGCGTCGGGGCCGAGGTAGCCGAAAGCCTCCTGCGCCACGTGCAGCACCTCAATCAGGGCGTCCGGTCGGTGGCCGAGCTGGCGTATGCGTTCCTGGACGGGCCGCCAACGCTCGTCCTCACCGGGTGAGGACAGTGCTGTGAGCGGCATTGTCGATCCTCTTCGCGGCGACCAGGGCGTCCTGTAGGCCGCGAACCTCCTCGACGACTGCGGCAAGCGCGCCGTCGACGTGTCTCGCTGTCATACGCCAAGGCTTTCCGTGTCCCATTGTCCCGAACAGGGGCGTAAGACCCTCCTTTCCGGGACGTCCGCCGACCACCGAACTGGCCGCGATGGTGAAGTTGGACGAGAACTCACCGCAGTACGGGGGCCAACCGCCCCTGCCCCCTTGCGATCGGCCAGGAAGCCGACCTGTCACTGCTAACCGAAATGCCCGGCGTCGAACAGCGCGACGGCATGGTCACAGTCGATGCCACCATGATGACTGGGTATCCGGGAAGTGATCGGCGGCTGTGGCATTTGCGTCGCCGAATGTCCCTGCGGCGCCATCGACATGGGGCCAGAAAACGTCCGCGGCTTAGGTTCGCTGCTGTGGTGAACATGACGGGCGAAACGGAGATGCAGGCAATGGTGTCGGAGGTCCCGGCCAGCGATGACCAATGGCCACAGCATCCGCCCCGCGCACTGCTAGCGTCGAGGGGGATCGAAAGGAGGTGCTAGTGCGGATGCGAGCCCGTGACCTGAGGGTGTCCGTGTGGTCGGCATCGTCACCGGCCTCAAAAACGACGCGAGCAGAACATAGGAGTCTCTGATGACCAACAATCGTCTCGGCCAACCCATTGTGGTGGGGATAGACGGCTCGCTACCGGCGTTGCACGCGGCCGTGTGGGCTGCAGACGAGGGCGCCCGACGTCACGTGCCCGTGCGTTTGGTGCACGCCATCAAGGTGTCCGCTTTTGCCTACACCGCCGGGTACACCCCTCCGGAGAGCTTCTTCGCAGAGTTGGATCTCGATGGCCGCCGGTATCTGGCTGCGGCCGAAGCCGCGGTGCGCCGGGCACATCCGGACCTGGAGGTCACGGCGGACCTCCAGCATGCCAATCCACCATGGGCGCTGATCGAGCAGTCCGCCACAGCCCGGCTGGTCGTGCTGGGTTCCCGCGGACTGGGTGGCAACAGTGGCATGCTGGTCGGCTCCACCGCGGTGGCCCTGGTCGCGCACGGCCACTGCCCGGTGGCGGTGATCCGGGGCCGCCAGCCTGAGGAGGCGCCACCGACCGACGGGCCGGTGGTAGTGGGCGTGGATGGCTCACCGGCCAGCGAAGCGGCGGTTGCGCTAGCCTTTGAGGAAGCCTCGCTGCGCCGTGTTGATCTGGTGGCAGCGCATACCTGGACTGACTATTCCTCGGATATCGCCTACGCTCGGGCGAGCCTGCTCATTGTGGACTGGAGCTGGATGGAGAACGAGCAGGCGGAGATGCTGGCCGAGCGGCTGGCGGGCTGGCAGGAGAAGTATCCGGACGTCACAGTGCGCCGCGTCCTGGCCCGGGACCGACCGGTGCGACACCTCCTCGAGCAGAGCTCTGGCGCGCAACTGCTGGTGGTGGGCAGCCGCGGGCGCGGCGGGTTTACCGGCATGCTGCTGGGCTCGACCAGCCAGGCGCTGATCCACCACGCGCCGTGCCCGCTGCTGGTAGCCCGCCCGAACATCGCGCACGGATCAGCGCGGTGACCCGACGGGAGAATCCGTGCTTCAAGTGCGGCGAGCTTGCACCGGAATTCAGCTCTCCGGGTGCTGTGGGCGCAGCGTGCCCTGATCGCGTAGGGTCGCGCCGAACACCGCAATCTGCGTGCGCCGCTCCATCTGCAGCTTGGCCAGCAGCCGCGACACATGGTTTTTCACGGTCTTTTCCGCCAGATACAGCCGCGCACCGATCTCCCGGTTGGACAACCCCTCAGCAATCAGCGCCAGCACCGCACGCTCCCGGTCCGACAACGCTTCCCACCGCGGGTCGGGGGCAGGCGGCCCCTCGCGCAATCGGGCGAGCACGGTAGCGGTGACCGTCGGATCCAGCAGTGACTGGCCCCGCGCCACCCGGCGCACCGCCTCAACCAGGTCGGTGCCGCGGATCTGCTTGAGCACATATCCTGCGGCCCCAGCCATGATCGCAGCAAACAACGACTCGTCATCATCGTAGGACGTCAAGATCAGGCACGCGACCGAGGGCAACGAAGACCGGATCTCCCGACAGACCTCGATGCCGCTGCCATCAGGTAGCCGCACATCAAGCACCGCCACATCGGGCCGCACGGCGGGAATCCGGCGCAGGGCCTCATCAGCCCGCCCCGCCTCCCCCACCACCGCGATACCGCCGTCCTGCTCCAGCACATCGCGCAACCCGCGCCGGACCACCTCATGATCGTCGAGCAGGAACACCCGCACGGCGCCTTCCTCGTCCTGGCCCATACGTTGATGGTGCCCGGTGATCGCGCGCAGGGCCACCCAGTGATTGTTACCACGGGCCGGGTTGAGGTGTGGCGCTCGCCTGCGTAGGTGTCCGATAGTGGGTCGGGAAGCTGGCTGGTTGGAACGCACTGGGGAGACATTGATGTCCGAGGCGGCAGGCACGGTGGTGGAGCAGAGACAACTACGGTGGGTCGATGCCTGCTGGCGGGCGGCGAACTACCTCTCGGTGGGCCAGATCTATCTGTTGGATAACCCGCTGCTGCGTGAGCCGCTGCGGCCGGAGCACATTAAGCCGCGATTGCTGGGACACTGGGGCACCACGCCGGGGTTGAACTTTATCTACGCCCACCTCAATCGGGTGATCCGGGAGCGGGATCTGAATCTGATGTATGTCATCGGGCCCGGGCACGGCGGTCCCGGGTTGCTGGCCAACACCTGGTTGGAGGGCAGCTACTCGGAGACCTACCCGGAGGTACCGCGCGATGAGCGGGGCATGAGGGTGTTGTTTCGCCAGTTTTCCTTCCCCGGCGGAGTGCCTAGTCATGTGGCGCCGGAGGTGCCAGGCTCGATCCACGAGGGTGGTGAGTTGGGGTACTCGCTGGCACACGCCTATGGTGCGGCCTTCGACAACCCAGAGTTGCTGGTGGCCTGCGTGGTGGGCGATGGAGAAGCCGAGACTGGTCCGCTGGCGACCAGTTGGCATGCGAACAAGTTCCTCGATCCGGTGCATGACGGTGCGGTGCTGCCGATCCTGCACCTCAACGGCTACAAGATCGCCAACCCGGCGGTGTTGGCGCGCATCCCTGATGAGGAGTTGGATGCATTGCTGCACGGCTACGGGTACGCGCCCCGGTACGTGGTGGGCTCGGATCCCGCGCAGATGCATCAGGCGATGGCCACCACGCTGGATGAGGTGGTCGACGAGATCTCCCGCATTCAGCAGCGCGCCCGCTGCGGTGCCAACGGGCAGCGGCCCCGGTGGCCGATGATCGTGTTGCGCTCCCCCAAAGGCTGGACAGGTCCTGCGGTGGTGGACGGTGTGCCGGTGGAAGACACCTGGCGGGCCCATCAGGTGCCCCTGGCCACGGTCCGGGAGAACCCCGCGCACCTGGCGATGCTGGAGAACTGGCTGCGTTCCTACCGCCCGGAGGAATTATTCGACGAGGCTGGTTGTCCGATTCCCGACCTCCTCGGCTCGATTCCCCGCGGTCAGCGCAGGATGGGCGCCAGTCCGCACGCCAACGGGGGGCTGTTGCTGCGCCCCCTGGAGCTGCCCGACTTCCAGGAGTTTGGCGTCCAGGTGACCAACCATGGCGGATCCAGCTCGGAGCCGACCCGGGTGCTGGGCCGGTTCCTGCAGGAGGTGGTGCGCCGTAACGAACAGGCCCGTAACTTTCGACTGTTCGGGCCGGATGAGACCGCCTCTAACCGGCTGGATGCCGTCTATGCGGCCACCGATAAGCAATGGCAGGCCAGGCTACTGCCGGTCGACGAGCATCTGGCGCGCAGTGGCCGAGTGGTGGAGGTGCTGTCCGAGCACCTGTGTCAGGGCTGGTTGGAGGGCTACCTGCTGACCGGGCGGCACGGAATGTTCTCCTGCTATGAAGCATTCATTCACATCATCGATTCAATGTTCAACCAGCACGCCAAGTGGTTGAAGACCAGCAAACAGCTGACGTGGCGACGCCCGATCGCCTCGCTGAACTACCTGCTGACCTCGCACGTGTGGCGCCAGGACCACAACGGTTTCTCCCATCAGGACCCCGGCTTCATCGACCACGTGATGAACAAGAAAGCCGAAGTGATCCGGGTGTACCTGCCGCCGGACACCAACACCCTGCTGTCCGTAGCCGACCACTGCCTGCGCAGCCGCGATTACGTCAATGTCATCGTCGCGGGGAAGAACCCGACCCCGGACTGGCTGCCGATGTCCGAAGCGGTCCTGCACTGCGCCCGGGGTGCCGGGATCTGGGACTGGGCCAGCACCGACGAGAACGACGACCCTGACGTGGTGCTGGCCTGCGCCG
The DNA here is from genome assembly GCA_019247305.1 of Pseudonocardiales bacterium. Lineage (GTDB taxonomy): Bacteria > Actinomycetota > Actinomycetes > Mycobacteriales > Pseudonocardiaceae. Next base: position 2,585 of record JAFAPC010000185.1, on the reverse strand, counting down.
GTGACGCGCCCACCCTGGAGGTCATGGCCGCCACGGCACTCCTGCGCGAACACCTCCCCACGCTTCGGCTGCGGGTGGTCAACGTGGTGGACCTGATGCGACTGCAACCGGACACCGAACACCCACACGGGATGAACGACCGCGAGTTCGACGCGCTGTTTACTACAGACCGACCGGTGATCTTTGCCTATCACGGCTACCCATGGTTAATTCACCGCCTGACCTACCGCCGCACCAACCACTACAACATCCACGTGCGCGGCTACAAGGAGGAAGGCACCACGACCACTCCGTTCGACATGCTCGTGATGAACGACATGGACCGCTTCCGACTGGTCACCGACGTGCTCGACCGGGTCCCCGGTTTCGGGTCACGGACCGCGCTGCTGCGCCAGCGGATGCAGGACCTACGGACCCGCCACCATCAGTGGACCCGCGCCCACGGGGAGGATCTGCCCGAGGTCCGCGACTGGGCCTGGTCATTCTAGCTAGGGGACGCTGCGGTGTATGTGCTCGTCGCCAACGCCGGGTCCTCCAGCTTGAAAATGCGCCTGCTTAACCCGGCCGACCGCGTCGTCACAGCCCTGGACCTCGGCCAGTGGGCTGGGCGCCACGAGACCGAGGAGATCGAACGCTTCGTGGCCGGTCTGGACCGGGTGGACGCGGTCGGCCACCGCATCGTCCACGGCGGCAGCGCCTTCCACGGCCCGACGGTGATCGATGCCGACGTGCGCGACCGGATCGCGGCGCTGGGCGAACTCGCCCCGCTGCACCAACCCCGTGGTGTGGCCGGCATCGATGCCATCGCCCAGGCACTGCCCGACGTCGCGGCCGTCGCCTGTTTCGACACCGCCTTCCATCACGGGCTGCCCGAGGCGGCGGCGACCTACGCCCTGCCCCGCACCTGGATCGAGCAATGGGGCCTGCGGCGCTACGGCTTCCACGGCCTGTCCCACGCCTATGCCTGCCGTCGGGCAGCCGAGCTCCTCGGGCGCGATGTGGTCGGGCTGCGGATCGTGAGCTGCCACCTGGGGGCCGGCGCCTCACTGGCCGCGGTCGCTAGCGGACACTCGGTCGACACCACCATGGGGTTCACCCCGTTGGAGGGATTGGTCATGGCCACCCGTCCAGGAAACATTGATCCCGGTTTGCTGCTGTGGCTGCTGCAGCACACCGGGGTGAGCATCGCACAGCTCTCCGACACCCTGGAGCACAAATCCGGGTTGGCGGGACTGGCTGGCGGCTCCGGCGACATGCGCCAGGTGTGTCGGGACGCCGCCGCCGGCCACTCGGAGGCCCTCCGGGCGTTCGAGGTCTACGTGCACCGGCTACGCCGCGAGATCGCCGCGATGACCGCAGCCATGGATGGGCTGGATGCCTTGGTCTTCACCGGGGGCGTCGGCGAGCACCAGTCCATCGTGCGGGCGGCGACCACCGCCGGTCTGGGTTTCCTCGGCGTCGGCGTGGACGAATCCGCCAACACCACCGCCACCACGGACACAGACATCAGCAGCCCTGAGGCGCCGGTGCGCACCCTGGTGATCACGGCTCGCGAGGACACCGAAATCGCCCGGCAGACCCGCGCCGTCCTGCGCGGCACGAGCAACCGCTCCAACTCCGCGCGCGGTGGCTCCTCGATGAACCACCCATAGACCGCCACTCACGCATTGGTGAGGAGCTCCGCTAACTGGCGTAAGCCGCCCATCTTGGCGAGCAGTCGGCGATCAGTTCAGCATAGCTAAACTCGCCGATGGCACCGGCAGGCTGTCGATGAGGCGATCGAGGGGGGACAGGCAACGCGCAGCCTTGGCGATAGCGGTCGCGTTCTGCCATCGTGTCGCGGCAGCGAAGAGGTCATCGGCGGTCATCCCCACCAGCTGCTCGCGCGTGATCCCCATCATCGCGAGTAGATCATCGAGGCGAGGGCTGCTGGTGGGGGACGCGTGGTCCTGGGGCATGGTGATCTCCTTCAGTAGTGTTCGCCGTGCGTCAGACCAATGTCACGCACAGCAACGCCGACCAAGCCAGCGCGGCAGCAGGTGGGCTGACCCGCGCGCCGAGGCACGCTGGCTTGCGACCCGGAAGTAAACCATGCGCGAGACTGTGCCGATATCCGGACCCGCGGATCGTCGCACCACTCTCTGAACCGCCACCACACGCTCCTCTCCCCGCAGGGCGACCTGACGGTCACCGAGCCCTCGCCGACCACCACTAGATCAACTATGTCTGGCGAAACTTCGAGGTTTGAGTCTGGTTTTCTCACGGCTTGCCGTGAGCAGGCCCGCTGCGCATCGGCGGACCCGGTGTCTGATGACCAGCCACTGAGGAATGACACGGCCGATCACGATGGTGCGTGGAGTCCAACGCGGCGTGCGGCGGTCTGTCGATCATGCCCAAGCCCAGCTCGGCTGCCCTACTGGGCGCCTCCCGCCTGGAAAGATCACTGTTTGTGTGCCAAAACCGACAGAATGTGTCGGTTTTGGCAGGTGAGTCGCCGGGGGGAGTTGCGCCCCCCGGCGCTCGTTGAACCGTGCGTGACGCTCTCGCGTCACACGGCTCCCGTCGCCCAGCCGATGGGGTAGGCG
>JAFAPC010000064.1 GCA_019247305.1 Pseudonocardiales bacterium | reverse complement strand
CCCAGCTCATCCATGCCCCTACTACCCCCTGCTACGTGACCATCACCGACAGACACGCACCCAACGAAACCCTCACCCCCTCGTCAACCCGCCACGCCGAGCTCACCCCCACTTGATCACCAAACCCACTCAAAACAGCGAGGAACCCGCCTACCACCTTATGATTGGCGCGTTCTTCGCCGGCCGCAGCCTGGAGGGCGGCCTGGCGTGGCGCGCCTCCCAGATTCCAGACACTGGACCTCATAAGGTCCCCTGGCCCGTGGTGGCACTCATGGGATGGTCCAATACAGCTATGGCCTCTCAGTCTTTCTGATGGGGGCTGTCTTCTTACTGGGCTTCTTCGGGCTGTCTCTGGGTTGGCGGTCGACCACCGCAGCCCCTTCCTGCCCCAGCCACCGGACCCTCACCAATAAATAGCCTTGTGGGTTACGCCGGCCGGCGCTGGTCCCTCGACGCGCTGCGCGCTTGTGAGTGGCGATGCGAGTCATAGCTCGCATCGCCACTCACAAGCGCCGCGGGCGCAAGCTGCAGTTAGACCCGGGTAGTGGCGACCTGTCGGGCCATCCGGGCCAGCTCCCGCCGGTCACTGCCCGGTCGGGCGTCCAGCGCGGTGGCTAGCGGGATCAGCCGTTCCCGGCGGGCGGCGGCGGAGCGCAGGGTGCGCATCTCCTCGATGGCGTGATGGGCCAACGTCAACCCCTGGGGTTCCCCGTCCCGCACGTGTACCTCAGCGAGCAGGAGTTGGGTCATGGTGCGGCCTACGCGGTGGGTCTCGCCGTAGCTGCGCAGCGCGCTGGTAGCGAATTCCTCGGCGGCATCCAGCCGACCCAGGTCCAGCGCAATGCCCGCAGCCTCAAGATCGCCCTCCCCGTGCTCGAACGCATCGGGGGGCTCCCACCCGTCGCGCGCCTCAACGAGGCAGCGGTCAGCCTGATTGGGGCCTTTCATGACGGCGTAGGCGGTCGCGCACCCTCTGGTCAGCCGCGCGGTGAGGATCGGTAGCGAGGAGTCATCCGCGGGCACGGTCGCTGAGGGGGACAGGCGGGGTGGGAACAGACGCAGTCGGAATTGTCCAAGCTGAAACAGCTTCAACGCGTCGTTAGGATGCCCACTGCGCACCAGCGTCCATCCGGCGTGCCAGGCGACGTTGGCGACTCCGTAAGTGTCCCCGGCCTTGCCGGCCAAGCCGAGAGCGCGCATGAAGTGACCCCGGCCGTCCAGACCGGCGTCGTGGCAGGCCCAGCCCGCCTCAGTGTGCAACTCTGCCAACGCGAGAGCCAGCGCTGTCTTGACATCCTCGGCGGCGGGCACGGCCAGCCAGCGGGTGTGGCGGCGCACCGCGTCACCGAACGCACCAGCGTGCCCACCGTAGTAGCGTGCCCGGTTCACCAGCCCTCGGGTGAACGAGCGCAATTCCTGGACGTCGGACATGCCCAGCCGCGACGGCAGCGGATCGTCAGTGGGCAAGGTTAGCTGTACGCTCGGCTGGTCGGGATACGGTGTGCCCTGCTCATCTAAGGACCACACCATGACGGTCGTGATCAGGGCACGGCGTTTCACGATCTCCTCCGCCTCCTCACCCGGCGAGGCCTCCGGCGCCCCTTCACCGTAACCCACACCCAGCCACCCCCGGGGCACTCCGAGCCCATCAGCGATCCGCTCCAACACCAGCACGTTGAGCACCTGACGACCCTGGCGGAGGATCTCATTCACCTCCGACTGCGACTGCCCCGTCAACGCCGCGATCCGCCGCTGCGTCACCCCGATGCGCTGCAACAGCCGATACACCGTGCCCACATCCCGAGCGGCCAACGCCGCCCGCACCGTCTCGTCGTCGAAAAACGCGGGGTCAATCGACTCCACCGGCGATCACCACTCTCCCCACCAGACAGCTGTCTTGCGGGCAGCCCGTCACCACTGGCCACCAGCTGAACAGTCGGCAACGACACCTCCCCCTACGTGATCAGCATGACGTTACTCCTGTGGAGATCACTAAGGAGACGAACCCGTCCGAACACCCGTGGGGACTGATAGATGCTTGCGCACCTCATGACCTACCCGCGCGGGGTCTCATGGCTGACTTGTGCACCCTCGAGCTCTGCCAAAGATGCGACGTTTGGTGATCATTCTGGTGGTGCCGGGCTCACGTGGGGTGGGCGAGTTGCTCAGGGGTGGGAACCTGCTCGGTGACCGGGTTTCCGGACTGGGCTGAGCCGCGCTGGGCCTGGTCGAGGTCGCTGTTGACCCCATCGAGGTCACCGCTGCTGACCCGGCCGGAGCTGACGGAGCCGCGCAGGCGTTGCAGGCTCGCCGCGGCGGCGCCCAGAGGGGCGGCCACGACCTTGCACAGCGTCGGGTTGGCCGCGGCGTCCTCCCTGGCCAACCGGAGCTCGTGCACGGTGAATGCGGTGGCTAGGCCCGCTTCAGCCAGCCGGCGTACCCGACCGGGGGTGCCCGAGGAGAATCCGCCGGACTGGAACGGCCGGTAGATGAAGTGGTGGAACGCGCCCAAACCCAGCCCGGAGTGCAGGGCGAATTTGGTCTTGTCAAATGACGCGGTTTGCACCTGCGGGCAGTCCGCAGACGACGAAATCGGCGGGGAGCTGGCGGTGTGTGAGCTGCACCCCACCAGCACGAGAGCGAGGGCGCAAGTCCCGCTGAGTACGGTGAGGGATCGACGTCGGGTTTGGGGCGCTTCGGTCATAGACAGTGATTCTCCTCCTCGGGGCACCGAGACGACAGTGACCCTAGAGGGTGCTTAGCGACCCAGAGGACTGGCGGTTCAGTAACAGTCAGTAGCGGGCGCCGATGCGGCGCCAGCGCCGTCCGCTAGTACCCGGTTCGGTGGGGTGGGCGGGAACCCGGCTGCGGTAGATGATGAACGGTCGCCACAGATACCACAGCGGATAGCTCCAAGCGTGCACCAGCCGGGTGAACGGCCACGCGGCGAGGATCATCCAGGCGGCGGTGGCATGGATCTGGTAGATCAGGGGCGCGTGCGCGATGGCGCCGACATCGGGATCACCGACGAACAGGCCACGGAACCACAGCGCCACGCTCATCCGGTAGTCGTAGCCACCGCCGAGCAGGTTGACTCCCACGGTGGGAATGATGCCGAGTATGATCACAATCGTCAGGAGCACGATCGCGACCCAGTCGACCGCGCTGGTGGTGGCTCGCACCCGGGGAATGCGCAGTCGCCGGTAGGCGAGGATGACCGCACCGATGATCAGGCCGAGGGTCGCGATCGCCCCGGCGATGGCGGAGAACCACCGGTAGTCGGCATCGGGAAGGCCCAGCCAGTTCGTGAACCGCTCCGGGATGAGGATGCCTACGACGTGCCCGCCGATCGCCGCGAAGGCGGCGTAGTGGAACATCGGGCTGCCCCATTTCAGCAGCTTGCGTTCCTGCAGCTCGGTGGAGCGGCTGGTCCAGCCGAACTGGTCGTAGCGCCACCGCCACACGTGACCGACGACGAAGACGGCCAGCGCGATGTAGGGCAGGATCACCCACCACCACCGATCCCAGGTACTCATCGGCGTTCTCCTGTGACGTACTCCGGCGGGGCGAACGGTTCCAGGCCGACTGCTTCGGTGGGCGGCCCCTCGGCGGCCAGCCGGGTCAGCTCGGCGAGGTGTCTGGGCGCCAGCGCGGGGAGCTGTGCGCACAGCGCGTCGAGGAGGTGGCCGTAGGGGCTGGCCGCCTCGTGCAGCGCCCGCCGCAACAGTTCCAGACCCGCCTGGCACTGGATGAGAATGCGGGTACCGGGTTCGGGCGCCAGCGCGGCGAACTCCAGGATCAGCGGCAGGAAGTCCGGCAGCTCCCGCTCGGGTGGCGGGTATCCGGCGGCGCGGTAGGTATGGTTGAGCGCGAGCAGCGCCATGCCGCGCCCCCGGGTGTCGCCGTGGCGGTAGTAGGTCAGATACAGACTGCGGCGACGGGTGTGGTCGAAGGTGCTCACGTAGTGCTGGGCGGCCTCAGTGGCCGGCACCGTCCCCAACCAGTCCACGACCGTCCCCACGTCCGCCCGCACCCCGGGAGGGGTGAGCGCCGGCAGGGCGGCGGCCACGTCGCCCAGGCGAGCGAGCAGCGGCTCATCCGGATACTGCAGCAGAATCGAGGCGATCTTGTATAGCAGAGCTGGGCTGGTGGCCCGGCGCCGGCTCATCGGCGCTGCTCCTCGCCGAACAGGTTGGGGGCGGGAGCCGACCCGTTCCAGCCCAAGAGGTTAAAGCGCCGGCGCCCATCGGTGTCCCGGAACTGGCTGCCACCGTCGGTGGCGGGGACACGCGAGATGGCGTCCACCAGGGTGTCGTGGGTGTGCTCGGCGCCATCGGCGGCACCGCCGGGGTAGCCGACGGCGCAATGCTGCGCCTGCAGCCGGCCGGTGCCCTCGGCGTGCACCCGGGGTATGACGTAGCGCTCGTCGTACTTGGCGATCGCCAGGGTCCGGTAGAGATCCTCGACGTCCTCGGCGGTCATGCCCACCGAGGTCAACAGGTCCGCATCGACGGGGTCCCCCAGCTGCTGGCCGCGCATGTGGGTGCGCAGCACGGTGAGCTTGCGCAGCACGCGCTCGATGACTCCGGTGTCTCCGGCGGTGAACAGGTTGGCGAGGTAGCCCAGCGGAATGCGCAGGGACTCGATCGCGGCGAACACCCGGTCCGGGTCGTCGTCGTGATAGCCGATGGCGTGCACGGCATCGGTCACCGGGGACAGCGGGGGGATGTACCAGACCATCGGCAGGGTGCGGTATTCCGGGTGCAGCGGCAGCGCGACCCGGTGCCGCTTGATCAGCGCGTAGACCGGGGACCGCTGGGCGGCTTGGATCCAGTCCCGCGCGATCCCGGCGCGGTCGGCCTCCGCCTGCACCGCAGGGTCATCGGGGTCGAGGAACACCGACAGCTGCGCCTCGTACAGGTCCTTCTCGTCGGGGGTGGACGCCGCGGCCAGGACGGCGTCAGCGTCGTAGAGCATGACGCCGAGGTGGCGCAGCCGGCCCACGCAGGTCTCCGAGCAGATGGTGGGCTGGCCGCTTTCGATGCGGGGATAGCAGAACGTGCACTTCTCGGCTTTTCCGGTGCGGTGGTTGAAGTACACCTTCTTGTACGGGCAGCCGGACACGCAGAACCGCCATCCCCGGCACCGGTCCTGGTCGACCAGCACGATGCCGTCCTCAGCCCGCTTGTACATCGCCCCGGACGGGCAGGAGGCCACGCAACTGGGGTTGAGACAGTGCTCGCAGATGCGGGGCAGGTAGAACATGAACGCCTGCTCGAACTCCATCCGCACCTGCTCGGCCAGGTCGTGCAGGTTCGGGTCGGCCATCGCGTGCTCGGGCGCGCCGGCCAGGTCGTCGTCCCAGTTCGGCCCTCGGGTCAGCACCATGTCCCGGCCGGTCAGCTGGGACTTCGGGTGGGCGCTGGGAAAGGAGTCGGACAGCGGCGCGGTGGTGAGGTGCTCGTAGTCGTAGGTCCAGGGCTCGTAGAAGTCCTCCAGCGAGGGTAGGTCGGGGTTATAGAAAATGGTGAGCAGTTTCCGCAGCCGGCCACCGGCTTTCAGTTTCAGCTTGCCCCGCCGGGTCAGCGTCCAGCCACCCTTCCACTGCTGCTGGTCCTCGTAGCGGCGCGGGTAACCGACCCCGGGTTTGGTCTCGACGTTGTTGAACCACATGTAGTCGCTACCCGGTCGGCTGGTCCAGGTCTGCTTGCACGTCACCGAGCAGGTGTGGCAGCCGATGCACTTGTCGAGGTTCATGACCATTGCGACTTGCGCCATCACCCGCATCAGAACTGCACCTCCTGGCTCCGCCGCCGGATCACAGTGATCTCATCGCGCTGGCTGCCGGCCGGGCCGATATAGTTGAAGCCGTAGCTGAACTGCGCGTACCCGCCGATGAGGTGGGTCGGCTTGATCAGCAACCGGGTGAGCGAGTTGTCCGCGCCACCGTGCAGACCGGTGATCTCGGTGCGAGGCACGTTCAGATGCCGGTCCAGGGTGTGGTACATGAACACGGTGCCCTCCGGCATGCGGTGGCTGACCACCGCGCGGCAGGCCACTACGCCGTTGCGGTTGTACGCCTCGATCCAGTCGTTGTCGGCCACGCCGATCTTCGCCGCGTCCGGTGGGCTCATCCAGATCACCGGGCCGCCGCGGAACAGCGTGAGCATGCGTAGGTTCTCCTGATACTCGGAGTGAATGGACCACTTCGAGTGCGGCGTCAGGTAGCGCACCACCACCTCGGGCCGGCCGTCGAGGCGCCTGGGGTCACCGAACTGGGCGAGCATGGGCAACGGCGGCCGGTAGGTCGGCAGCTGCTCACCGAACTCCGCCATCCAGTCGTGGTCGAGGAAGAAGTGCTGCCGCCCAGTCAGGGTGTGCCAGGGCTTGAGCCGCTCGACGTTGATGGTGAACGCCGAATACCGGCGCCCACCGGTCTCCGCGCCGGACCACTCCGGGGAGGTGATCACCGCACGGGGCTGGACCTGGGTGTCGGTGAAGGTGATCCGGTCGCCACTGCGCTCCTCGGCCAGATCAGCCAGCTCCACCCCGGTCTGGCCCTCCAGCACCCGGAACGCCGCCACGGCCACCCGCCCGTTGGTGGTGCCGGACAGCGCGAGAATCGCCTCGCAGAACTGGTCGTCCCGGGCGAGAGCGGGCCGGCCGGCGGCGACGCCAGTCCGCACGGTCCCGTTGCTGCGGCGCAGGCCCTCGATCTCCGCCGTCGGGATCCACGTCAGGCCCTTGGTGCTGGTGCCCAGCGTGTCCAGCAGCGGGCCGAGGGCGGCCATCTTCTCGGCCACCGCGGCGTAGTCGCGTTCCACGACGATCAGCTTCGGCATGGTTTTGCCCGGGATCGGCTCGCAGTCCCCGGCTTTCCAGTCGGCTACCCGCCCGCGCGGTTGGGCCAGCTCGTCGGGGGTGTCGTGAGACAGTGGGGTGGCGATCACGTCGCGGCGGGTGCCCAGGTGGGTGGCGGCCAGCCGGGAGAACTCGGCGGCGAGGGTGTGGAAGATGTCGAAGTCGGTCCGCGCCTCCCAGGGTGGGGCGATCGCCGGGTTGAACGCGTGCACGAACGGGTGCATGTCCGTGGAGGACAGGTCGTGTTTCTCATACCAGGTGGCCGCGGGCAACACAATGTCGGAGAACAGGCAGGTGCTGGTCATCCGGAAGTCCACCGCCACCGACAGGTCCAGCTTGCCGACCGGCGCCGGATCCCGCCAGCTCACCTCGGTGGGTCGCAGCTGCGGTGGGGTTTCGGTCGCGCTGACCGCGTCGTCGGTGCCCAGCAGGTGCCGCAGCAGGTACTCATGACCTTTCATCGAGGAGGCGAACAGGTTGGCCCGCCACACCGTCAGCACCCGGGGGAAGTTCGCCGGGTCGTCGGGGTCCTCAGCAGCGAAGCGCAGCGTGCCTGCCTTCAGCTGCTCGACCACATAGTCCGACACGTCCATGCCGGCGCGCTGTGCCTCGTCGCACAGATCCAGCGGGTTGCGGTTGAACGTCGGGTGCGAGGGCATCCACCCCAGCCGGGCGGCCAGCGCGTTGCAGTCCGGCAGGGTGCGCCCGGTCAAGGACCCCGCGCCCAGCGGGCTGGCCAGGGTGTCGGCGCCGAACGCCTCGTAGCGCCACTGGTCGGTGGCCAGCCACCACAGCGGGGTCCCCACCATGTGCCGGGTGGGGCGCTGCCAGTCGAACCCGAACGCCAGGTGGAACCAGCCGGTCAGCGGCCGGACCTTCTCCTGGCCCACATAGTGCGCCCACCCACCGCCGTTGACGCCCTGGCAACCACACAGCTGGACCAGGGACAGGAAGGTGCGGTAGATCTGGTCGGAATGGAACCAGTGGTTGGTGCCCGCCCCCATCGCGATCATCGACCGACCGCCGGTGCGCTCAGCGTTGCGGGCGAACTCCCGCGCCACCCGCGTCGCCGCCTTCGCCGCCACCGTGGTGATCGCCTCCTGCCAGGCCGGTGTGTAGGGGGCGGACGCGTCGTCGTAGCCGGTTGGCCAGTCACCCGGCAGCCCCTCGCGGGCCACCCCGTACTGGGCCATCACCAGGTCGAACACCGTGGTCACCAGGTGCTCGCCGAGGCGGATCGCGGGCACGCCCCGGCGTAGCACGCCGCCGCCTTCACCCGGGCCGCCGTCACCCGGGCCCAGGTCAAAGCGCGGCAGGTCCAGCAGCACCGCCTCCGCACGGGCATGCCCGTGCAGGGACAGCAGCGGTTCGACGTCGCCGCGCCGCAGATTCCACCGGCCCGGTTGGCTGCCCCAGCGGAAACCCACCGAGCCCTCCGGCACCACGGGCTGATCGCTGACCTCATCCCACCAGACGGTCTTGAACTCGGCGTGCTCAACGGTGTAGCCCAGATCGTTCTGGCGCAGATCTGCCGCGGTCAGGAACTTGCCCGGTACCCAGGCGTCCGCCCGCTCGGTCAGCGTGACCAGAAACGGCAGGTCCGTGTAGGTGCGGACGTAGTTGGTGAAGCGCGGCACCACCCGGTCGCGATAGAACTCGGTCAGGATCACGTGTCCCATGGCCATCGCCAGCGCCCCGTCGGTGCCCGGCGTGGCGGCCAGCCAGTCATCCGCGAACTTGGTGTGATCGGAAAAATCCGGGGACACCACCACGACTTTCTGGCCGCGGTAGCGGGCCTCGGTCATGAAATGCGCGTCCGGGGTCCGGGTGATCGGCAGGTTCGTGCCCCACACGATCAGATAGCCGGTGTTCCACCAGTCCCCGGATTCCGGCACGTCGGTCTGGTCGCCGAAGACCTGCGGTGAGGCCAGCGGCAGGTCGGCGTACCAGTCGTAGAACGAGGAGATGGTGCCACCGATCATGGACAGGAACCGGGTGCCGACCGCGTAGGACGTCATCGACATCGCGGGGATCGGGGAGAAACCCACGATCCGGTCGGGGCCGAACCGTTTGGCGGTGTACACATAGGCGGCCGCGATCAACTCGATGACTTCGGGCCAGGAGGAGCGCACGAACCCGCCCTTGCCGCGGGCCCGCTTGTACCCTGCTGCGTAGTCCTGGTCCTCCACGATGGACGCCCACGCGTGCACCGGGTCGGCGTGGCGGGCCCGGGCCGCCCGCCAGCGCTCCAGCAGCGGCCAGCGGACGTAGGGGTAGCGGATCCGGGTGGGAGAGTAGGTGTACCAGGAGAACGACGCGCCCCGGGGACAGCCGCGCGGCTCGTACTCCGGCGAATCCGGCCCCACCGAGGGGTAATCGGTCGCCTGCGTCTCCCAGGTGATGATCCCGTCCTTGACGAAGATCTTCCATGAGCAGGAGCCCGTGCAGTTCACCCCATGCGTGGAGCGGATTTCGCGGTCGTGCCGCCAGCGTTCGCGGTAGAACTCCTCCGCCTGCCGGCCCCCTTCGCGCAGCAGCATCCGCCGATCGGGAGACTGTTCACCGGGGAAGAAGGCTTGTGCGGAGCGCATCAGCGCTTCGACGGCATCTTCCTTGCCCCGGCGGTCGCGCACCGTACTTGACCTCCTACAGATCTGTCACTTTGCTCCAGTCTCCCGCAGCTGAGAGGAGATCGCAGGTTGAGGTTGGGTAGCTCACATTTCCAGAAGCTCACATTTACGGAGAGTTCACCTTCCGAGGAGCCCATCTCTGCGGAGAGCCCATCTCTGCGGGGAGCCCATCTCTCCGGGGAGCTCAGCCGCCCACGCCGAGCCAGCCAGCGATGCTGACGCCCATGGCCGCCACCGCCATCGGCCTACCGGTAGTAAGTCTTCGAGCTCCTCTGTCGGGCGGCCCGGGTACCGACTAGCTTCGATTTCTTCCTATCGTGATCGTGGTGAGGTTCCCGGGGTGGTGTGGTGCGGGCCAGCATGAAGGAGGGGTCGGGTGGAGAACGCGAGGGTGTTCGGGTTGCGGGTCCGGGAGGTACGTGAGTGGCGGGGGCTGACGCTGCGGGAGGCCTCTGGGTGGGCGGGGAGGTCCTTTGGCTTCTGGGGCCAGATCGAACGCGGCGAGAAACCGGTCACCAGCCGCAAAACCCTGGAGGCGATGGCCGGTGCCCTGCGGGTGCACCCGGCTGAGCTGACCGGACAACCCTGGACCATCCAGAACCCAGCTAACGGCGGCACGCCGACCGCGCTGAGGGGGATCGAGACCGCCCTAGAACGCTACGAGCTCGGTACCGACCCGGAGCTGCCGGTGCGGGACTGGCCGCAGATCGCCGAGGATCTGGAGCGGCTGGTCACGGTCATGTGCGGCGTCTGGACCACCAGCATCGCCCTGGAGCTCGACGAGCCCGACCAGGCGCTGCGGCTGGCTCAGACCGTGCACCCTGAAGCGTTGCCCCCAACCGCCAAGCCGTGTTCTGGGCTGACGTTGGCTGCACCCTGGCCGTCGAGGCAGCAACCCGCGAGCAGGGCATCCGCCTGCTGCGGCGCGCCGAACAACTCGCCCCGCACCGCATCCGCCACGATTTCTTCGTCCGCGAAGCCGTCGCTCATCTGCTGCGCCAGTCCCGGTATGACGCCGGGGCCAGCGAGCTCCGCGGCCTGGCCAGGCGCCTAGGAATCACCTCAACCGGGTGGCCTGAGGCCTGGGTGCGCCCGAGGCACACACCATCACCCCCTCAGGCACCACAATTCCTCCCATGTCCCAGCAGCCACTGACCGATGCGGAGCTCGACACGCTCGGGGCGTTGCGCCGGGTGGGCGATCCTGAGGGCGCGGTGACCGAGCTGGACGGCCGGTACTTCTACCGGTCTGCTCGACTCCGCCTGGCTCCCCGATCTGCCAGGCCACGGGGCCAGCGGTGCGAGCCCCGACCGACCGCCGGTGCAGCCGGTGACCGCCGACCCTGCGCTCCCGGCGGTTCCCTCATCAGCGGCCTGATCACAGGGGTGCCTCGGGTGTCGTTCGAGTTCTACCCGGCACTGCCGTACTCGGAATGGCCCTTCGTGTGGTATCCGCTGGCCGGGCAGCGCCACGCTATTGATCGGCAGGACCGCGCCGTGCCCTTGGGCAGCCCCATGCGCACCCTCTGCGGGAGCGCTCACCCCCGACGCACGGCCGGCGACACCGAGTGGCTCTGGCCCACCTGCCAGCCGTGCTGGGACCAGGCCTGCACGATCCTCGGAATCCCTCCCCACCGGTGAGGCCCGACACCGACCACACCCGCCCCGGACGCCCCGGTGTTCCCCTCCGAGCGCAAGTGCGGAGACGGCTCCTGCTCGCGGGCGAGTGCCGAGGTGCTCGCGCAGGTCGCGCACGACGGCCAGAGCCAACCCACGCCATCCTCCACGTCATCCAGACTGAAAGATGATCGCTTGCAGAGTGATCATGCTAGGGAAAGTGTCTAACGATCCACCCAAAAGAGTCGCGTTTCCACTCTTCGGATTACACGGAGAGCTATAGGGGCATTCGCTAGAACGGCCGGTCGACCACACGAACAGCCGAGTGCACTATTTTGATCATCTCACTACAATTTAACATATTCAGGCCGCAGTTAAACTACGACATGGAGGCTCATGCAAAACCCCTTGAAAGCATAATCAAGAATTGACGTACTCGCAGGTCAGCGACATGATCACAGAGCTCATCTCTGAGTTTTGCATAAGTCTCCTTGCCACAGTGACGATATA
>JAFAPC010000063.1 GCA_019247305.1 Pseudonocardiales bacterium | reverse complement strand
CGGTGAGCGCGAGTATCAAGGTCTGCAGGAACATACCCACGCCTAGGCTGTCGACGTAATCGAGATCGCGGTGCATGCATACGATGCCGCCGAGCGGGGCCCGGAAGAATTCCCAGTTGCGAAGTACCGCGATGCGCCTGGCTTCGGTATCGTGACGTGCTATGCCCATCGATCCGTAGACCAGGGCGCCGAGGTCGTGGCGCATGCGGGCGAATGACTCCGGCAAGGGTGGTACCCGCGGCGGTTTCGACTCCGCCTCCTCGAGCAACGCTTTGACCAGCCGGTTGCGTGCCGGGCCGGAGACGAAGACCACATGCCACGGTTGGACATTGGAGTTCGACGGGGCCCGCACCGCTAGCTTGAGGGCTTCTTCAACGAGCGGTCGAGGCACCGGTCTGTCGCGTAGGAACAGACGCGTCGAGTGGCGTTGATTAATGGCTTCTTCTAGATCGAACATTTTGGACGCCGCCTACTTCTGGATGGACAGGACAGTATTACTGGGTATGTGTATTACTGGGTATGTGTGCGCCCGCCTGCCGCTTTCGAGCGCTTCCCGATCTGTTCCGAACCGCGCATTTCCTAGGTGTCTCATTGCGATTCGCTTCGCGTTTGTCTCAAGAAATGGTGCAGTTTCTCAGCCGTGCGCACTCGAACACCTATGGCTGCGGTGCCTCGCCTGTCGGTAGTGTATGACGTCGCCGCCGGTTCCCAGAACGCCTCTCCGGCACGGATGATCCGTGGCGGTTCGCCTTCGACCGCTCGGGTGCCGATGCGGGGGAGCGCCCGGGTCGCCCGGCGGGTATTCGATGACAACGGTCATCACTTCGGCGTGCTCGGGGATGAACGGCGGCCGCACTTCCTGCGCGACCGTCAGGGCCGTCTTCCATGTGGCGTCAGTATTTTTCGACATCAGTATTCCTCTTTCGGTTGAGAATCAGATGGCCGCGCCGCCGTCATCGGTGTGCAATGTGAAGAAGCGGTTGTTGTTTAAATCCACGGCGTGAGGTGCAGAGTGCAGCAGAACCGCGACGAGCGCCTGAGGGCTGGGCACTTCGTCCTCGTTCAGATAGTCAGCACTTCACGTCGACATAGACAGTCGTGTAGAGAACGTTTTCTGAACTGCGCGAGGCATTGGGAACCGACGCGCGTCACCAGCTAAGACCGAGCGGCCGACGCGCTAGAGACCAGCCAGTCGGTGAAACGGGTTTCGAAGATGGTTGCACCGCGGCCGGGGACGATGCTGTGGTCGTCGATCACCGCTCCGTAACAGGGTGCGGCAGGGTCGGTCACCACCTGGCGTGGGTCTTCGCGCGCAGCGAGGCCGGTGCGGATGAAGTCGTCCATTCCGAACGTCTCGGGTCCGGCGATCTCGGTGGTCCCGTTAATCGGGCGACCGATTGCAGCGCGGGTAACGGCGGTGGCGACGTCGGCTTTGGCTCGGAGGTAGCCGCTGTCGGGCACACCGTCGGCGCCCACGACGGAGAGCGCGACGTGGTGCCCCACGCCGGCCGCCTGTTCTGTCGCCAGGAGATTCCTCGTCGAGGTGGTGAAGAAATGCAGCACGGGTTCGTCGTCGAACGATGGCGAGTTCGACACCCGTGCGGGGTGAGGCGGGGATCGCCTGGTGTCCGAGCGCGGTGAGCTTGGTGACGACTTTTGAGCCGATGAGCCCGGTGCCGCCGATGACAACGACCTTCATGATGAGCCTTTCACGGTGTGCGAGTGACTGGTGATTCCAGCGTCGCGGGGCGCCAGTAAGGATGCTGTCAGGAAGCGCAATCGATGGTATATCAACTGGTCAACGCACCGCAGCCCCAGCACGTTGGTACTCCAGACAGTGCCCAGTGCGGAAAACGATCAATATCATGATCGGCGGCAACAGCCGCGTTGGCAGCTCATGACACCGTTCTTACCGACACTCCGAGTCGTCCGGTTCAACGCCGAGCGGACCCCAGCCGTCGAGCGCCTCGACCCGACTGTGGGCTGGAGAACGCCGGACTTCTAGATCGACAGCATCCTGAAACGCATCCAGGCGCAACTCCCGGGATGTCCGCACCCGGACAGCGGAGGAACCGCAGGCCAGTCCTGGGCTGGGCCGTGTACGGGGTCACGGTGCTGCTCGCGCTGGCAGGCGCCGGCATGGTGGCCTTGACGGTGGCTGATCGGAAGAGCCCGACGGCCTCTGCGCCGATACGCGGTGCGTCGCCTAACAGCTAGGGTTCGTCGCCATTCCTGCTGCTCCTCCTATTCCAAATAATACGTCGCCTTGGTCTTGCACCGAGAACTGGACGTGGCGTCTCCCCGGCCGTGCAACACCATAGTCGCAGCCGCCTTCTTGGAAAACGGATTCGAGTCTATTAGTGGGGGAGTATCACCCAGGTCAAAGGTGCGATCGCCGAAAAGCTCGGTAAGCCACATGTCAACCTGGCCGAATTTGCCAGCACCTGCTGTGCCGGTCGAGTAGCGGGTGACGCTGACGGAGACGGTTATTCTTCTCTGCGTGTCACTCGCAAAAGGAAACATGCAAAGCTTGGCAAGTACGCCTTTCTCGTCAGGGTAGACGGGGCGGGGAGCTAAGCATCAGGAGTTTCCCTAGCTTTTATGGTGGTCTGCGGTGTTGTGACGGTCGTCACCCTCACTGCCGAACTTCGGTGCCTCAGCACCTGCTTGGTGCGGGCACGAGTCGGGCCGGTGGGAGCGGTCGAGCAACCCCGTCAGACCAAGGCCCAGAGTTCCTGACATAGTGCGATAGATCATGAAGCGCCGCTGAGACAACACCGACCAGGGCTTCGACCGTCAGGATGGCCGGTGAGCCGCGGAAACTCTGGGTGATGTTGGTCGCCATTGGCCAGTGTTGGGTGACGTGATCTGTACCCGATTTGTACCGGTTGTGCAAAGTACCGGCATGATCGTTCGAGGTGCGCTGACGATGAGTCACATGCAGACCCTAGCTTGGGAGGCTGCGCTCGACAGCCCGAACTTCCGCAAGGCCTCATGTTTCCTGATCTTCCGTAGGGGGTATAGGGGTTAGGAATGCAATGCATTGGGGATCTTCAGAACTACAGATGAAGGACTTTGGTGATGACTAGTCCAGAAAGCACCCATGAGGATGCCGAACTCGATACCGGGTCTTCAACCGACGAGGCACCAACCGAGGTCAACGAGGACCAAGCGGAAGCTTTGTTGACCGCCGACTACCAGACACGCCTACGTGAGTTCGAAAAGGTCGAGACGACGCCAGTCGTCTCGTTGCCGGTCGAGTCGTCGGATCTAGAAGAGAGCGACCTTAAGATGTCACCGCCGGGTGGGCAAGGCGGCTGATGGCGATGACACGGCCGGTGCGCTTGTGGGCGGCGCTGGCCAGTGACGAATTCCCGGCATGACGCAGCGCTACCTGTTCTACTAGTGTCCGGTCTTGGGCATCATCCCAGAGTGGAGGCCCGCCGGAGGCACTGGGGGTTCGGAGGGTGGCTAGCGTGCCGGTCGGCATTGCTGCGGTGGTGCGGAGGGTCGGCGCTGGTCGGGGGTAGTGGCGGGGTGGGATACTGTCGGTTATGCCCTCGTCGGCGGTGCCCCCGCGGCGGGTGTTTGTGAGTCACACCTCGGAATTGGGGCGCTTGCCTGCGGGTGGTTCAGGGTCGTTTGTGGCGGCGGTGAGTCGGGCCGGGGACGCGATCGTGGAGATGGCGTATTTCGGGGCTCGGGATGAGGCGCCCGCGGGTGACACATCAAGAGTTGATGTGTCACCTAGATCAACTAGATCTCCGGAACTGTGATGCTTGAGTCAAGTTTTCCCCCGGCGTACCGGGGGCGTGCCCGCTCCGCATCCGCAGACTCGGTGTCTGACCAGCCACTGTGGGGTGGCACGGCCGGTCATCCAGGGTGATCGGACTTCGGCGCAGCGGGCGGCGGTGGTCTGTCGATCATGATCGCGGGTCCCTGCGTGAGCCTGACCACCATCAGGTCGGCCACCACAAGCCCAGCTCCGCTGTCCTGGTTGGCGGTCCCGCGTTCCGAGCCCAGCTCAGCCACCCCGCTTGGCGGTCCCGAGGCGAAGCCTCTTTGGATGCACGCCGGGGACGACCACGGACGACCTACCTGGCCGCCTACAGTCTCCTGGGCACGCGACATGAACATTGGTCGACCCCGCCGCTGTAAGCCTGCGTGCGGCAAGAAGCTCATAGGCCAGTACTGGTTCTTGACCTCGCAGCGGGCTCTGGTTGGCCGATAGGCACACCCGAGCTAATCCAATCCGTGACCCTTCCCAGCCCCGTTATTACTGTTGAGGTAAAGCTATTGATAATAGATACCGCTACTATAGCTTTGTACGTAGTGGGAGGTCAAGAACCAGTGCGGACCCACCGCGGTCCGCGTAGGCGTGCCGGCCAACAGCACCGACCTCGGTGACTGACTGCGCCAGCGCCTTACCAGTGCGCAGGAAGATCGAGCCATGGGGGCACAGGTCCCCGGGAGGAAGAGGCAGTAATGGATGAGGCGCCTAATAGCTCTGACGCGGCAGAGTCGTTCGGTTATTTACCGATCTCAGAGCACGGTGTGATCGGAGATCTGCGTACCGTGGCGCTGGTGGGCAGCAACGGCACCATCGACTGGTATTGCTGCCCGTCGTTTGACGCCCCGAGCGTGTTCGGCGCCATCCTTGATGCGGACCGGGGAGGATCATTCGCGCTGGCAGCTGATCTGCCGGCACGGACCAAGCAGTTCTACTTTCCCGACACCAACGTGCTGATCACCCGGTTTTTCACCGAGGACGGGGTAGGCGAGGTCCAAGACTTCATGCCGCTGGGTGATGCCGGCGAGACCGATCGGCATCGGCTGATCCGCCGCGTGGTGTGCGTACGTGGATCGATCCCCTTCCGGATGCGGGCGGCCCCTCGGTTCGGCTACGGGCTGGCACCGCACACCGCGTGCCGCCACGACGACCTGGTCCTGTTCGAGTCCGCGGAGTTGTCGCTAGCGCTGACCGCCACGGTGCCCCTCGACTGCGACGCCGTGGATGCGTGGACGCAGTTCACCCTTGCCGAGGGTGAGTCCGCGGTGTTCGCGCTGGACCGCATCGACGGCGACGTGGCACCGCGCGAGTGCCCGCACGCCGAGGCGGAGCAGCAGTTCGCCGCCACGGTGGCGTTTTGGCGGCGTTGGCTGTCCGCGTCTCGCTACCGCGGCCGGTGGCGCGAGATGGTGCACCGTGCGGCGTTGACGCTCAAGCTGTTGACCTACGCACCGACCGGCGCGATCGTGGCCGCTCCGACGACCAGCCTGCCCGAGCGGCTCGGCGGTGAGCGCAACTGGGACTACCGCTACCTGTGGCTGCGTGATGCTGCCTTTTGCATCTACGCGCTGCTGCGGCTGGGATTTACCGGCGAGGCCAAAGCCTTCATGACCTTTTTGACCACGCTGTGCCTGCGCGACGACGGACCCACGGGTCCACTGCAGATCATGTACGGCATCGACGGGCGCACCGACCTGTCCGAACGCACGCTCGACCATTGGGAGGGATACCAGGGCTCGGCCCCCGTGCGGGTTGGCAACGCCGCGGTCAACCAGCTGCAACTGGACATCTATGGCGCGCTCATCGACTCGATCTACCTCTACGACAAGTGGGGCCAACCCATCTCCAGCCAGTTATGGGACCGGGTCTGTGCCCTGGTGGATTGGGTCTGCGATCACTGGGACCAGCCCGACGAAGGCATCTGGGAAACTCGCGGCGGGCGCAAAAACTTCCTCTACTCGCGGTTGATGTGCTGGGTAGCCATCGAACGGGCCATGCGCATGGCCCGCCGCCGGGGTCTACCCGCCGAGCTCTCGCGTTGGGGGGAGGTCCGCGATGCGATCTACTACCAGATCATGCGACGCGGCTGGTCGCCGACGCGGCAGGCGTTTGTCCAGCACGAAGACGACGACGTCCTCGATGCAGCGGTGTTGATGATGCCGCTGGCCAAGTTCATCTCCCCTACCGACCCCCAATGGCTAGCCACCCTCGATGCGCTCACTGCGGAGCTGGTGTCCGATTCGCTGGTCTACCGCTACGACACCAAAGCCAGCCCGGACGGTCTGCGCGGAGAAGAAGGCACCTTCTCCCTGTGCTCGTTTTGGTATGTCGAGGCGCTCACCCGCGCAGGGCGCCTGGACGAGGCCCGCCTGGCCTTCGAAAAAATGCTCACCTATGCCAACCATCTGGGCCTGTACGCCGAAGAAATCAGCCACACCGGCGAACAACAAGGCAACTTCCCCCAAGCCTTCACCCACCTCGCACTCATCAGCGCCGCATTCAACCTCGACCGCGCCCTCGGCTGACATGCCAGACCGGCGGCACTGTTGCGTTGGCGCGAACGGGGTGAAGATGCGGCGCAGGAAGGCAGGCAGGTCGGGCTCGTTCATGATCTGTGGCCCGAGTGCGTTCTTCGCACCGAGGCAGTACACGTCGACGAGGTAGCCGCAGACCGACACCCGTTGCGGTCGATGTCGCCGCGCGACAACGACGCACATCATCGTCGAGCATCATGTCAGTGGCCACACTCGAGGCCTATCAGGATCGGCAGATTGGCACGGCGCGACACGCGGGAGGGGAAGCATGGGCGGCGCGGCGCTGGAGCAGCGTGTCGAGCGGGCAGCTGAGGCAGCTCTCGCGAAGCAGCGGTATGTCAGCGCAGTTGACGTGTTGGTGGGCCTGGGCTGGCTGGCCCCGACACACCTCGACGAGTGGCGGCAGGGCCGGGTCCCGTGCCTGGAACGGGTGGTGCAGGCCAGCCTGCCCAAGCTGTCGACTGCCATGCGAGCCTTCCGCCGCTGGGCGGGGCGGCGTGGCCTGGTGCCCAGCGAGACCGGCTACGTCGCCCGGACTCGCGACCGCAGGCCGCTGCGCTTCAGCGTCAGTGGAGCGAGCGAGATTGAGCGCGCGTATCGCACGCACTGGGTCTCGCCGGAGCTGTCTGTAGCCAAGCGCGAACGACTCGCCGAGCGCCAGGGCCGCCCACCCGACCTCGTCGTCATCTCGCCGCTGAAGGACTGGACGTGCACGACCTGCTCCGGAACTGGAGACCTGTTGATCATGCAGGACGCCGGCCCAGTGTGCCTGCGTTGCGCGGCCTTGGACCACCTGGTTTTCCTGCCCTCCGGGGACGCCGGACTTACCCGTCGTGCCCACCGCACTAGCGAACTGTCCGCAGTCGTGGTCCGCTTCAGCCGCAGCCGCAAGCGCTATGAAAGGCAAGGGCTGCTCGTCGAAAGCGCCGCGTTGGCCCAGGCGGAGCAGAGCCGCCCCGGAACCGATGAGAGAGCCGTTGGGGTTCATGCACCAGCCCGCGGGGACCCCAGCGGGGATGGGTTCGGCGCAGCTCGCATACCCGAGCCTTGATCTCGGGGCCAGCTGTCCGGGATGGTGTCGCTCGCCACGATCATGGGACCACCTGGTTGCCAGTGATGGGATCACCCGGCGTGTCGCGCCGTGGGGGCTGATCGCTTCGGATATCCGATCCGTCCATGTCGTGATGGCACCCCAGGTGCGGGCCACGTCGTCGTCGCTGTGGAGGACATGCTTGCCGACCAGCTAGTGGGCTAGTCGCTCACGTCGGTGCATTCCCCACTGACGCTGTGCTATCCACCGCGTGAGTTCAGCGAGGGTGACGAACGTGATCAGGGGAACCCGGCCGCGGAGCGAGCGTAGTACCTCCGGGGGGAGCTTGCCGGTGAGGCTGAGTGACGCGACGTCGGTGTCGAGTACGAACATGGTCAGGGGTCGGTCTATGTCTGCTCCGGCTGTGTCCGGCTGGCTTCGGCCGAAACCGGTTGCTTGCGTCACATACGCGGCAAAATCCGCTAGGCCCCCGGCTCAGGCGCCGTCCGCGCGACGAGGCCTGGTCGCGCGGCAGGGCCTGCCACTCGCCGCGCTGGTCCATCACGCGGCGTCACATGACTACTACATGGCGTGTCCAGTCCGCGACGCTGCCGAATACCCCGGCGATCACGGACCACCAGCGCACACCCCACCGTGCTCGGCCCCGAGCGATTCGCGCCAGGATGGCCCAGAGCGGTGAGTCCTGGACCGAGGCCGTTCGGCCACTACGACGCCGAGCAGGACCGCAGCATCTCGCCGCACCCGGGCGCTGCTGAGCAGATCGCCGAGCGTGACTGGTCGAGGAGGGCACGGGTCCGTATCGACGCCGCGCACATCATCGAGACGGAGAAAGTCGAGGTCCTGAAGATCCTCAAGGTTAACCCGCCCACTTCTAAGCCTAAGCAACATCGACACGCATCGGTGGCGGGCGGTGCGAGACCGGGAACCCGCGCAGCCGCTCCAGTACCGCGTAGTAACCAAGCCGGACGCACAGCTGGACCTATTCGACGATCCGGACGAGTGCAGCGTGCCGATGCCCACCGGGTCCGTGCCGTCCAGTCCAGCGCATACTGCGAACACTGAGCGGGTCCGCTTCAAGCACGTTCCCGACGTCGTCGCACCACTGTGACCGTAGGCCTCCCTCGACACTCGGGGAGGCAGCGCTTCATCCGGGGAGAGCGCTGCCTCCCTTCTTTGTTCCGCTCTGGGGTGGGGGTAGTGGCGTAACTGGGAGGGGTGTGGGGGGGTTATAGGGATCATGACGGTGCCGTTGCTGGGTCTTGATTATGCCGGTGGGTTGCCTGGTGGGGCTGCGATCGCTGCTGGGGGGTATGGGTTTGTGTGCCGGTACCTCTCTGATGGTGGTTCAGACCTGCCGGGTAAGTTGCTCACGGCTGGGGAGTATGCTGATCTGCAAGCCCATCAGGTTGCGGTCGTGGTGACGTGGGAGACCACCTCGGATCGAATGCTGGATGGGTATACTGCGGGCAGTGATGATGCTGGTCTTGCTGAGGAGACCGCCCAGGCGGTGGGTCATCCTGCTGATCGGCCTATCTATTTTGCGTGTGATTTCGATGCGGCCGCGTCTGATCAGGCTGTGATCGATGAGTATCTCGCGGGTGTTGCTGATGTCATCGGTGCTGAGCGGACCGGTGTGTATGGCTCCTACTATGTGGTGCAACGGTGTCTGGACAACGAGAGCGCTCGCTGGGCGTGGCAGACCGCGGCATGGTCGGGTGGCTTAACTGACTCACGTGCCCATCTCTACCAACGCGGCGACACGGTCACCGTCGGCGGTGTGGACTGCGATGTTAATGAGGCGTTGCAGATCGACTTCGGCCAATATCCCAGCCCACAAATCATCCCAGTAGATTCTCACAGAAAGCGTCATGACATGGACCAGTTACCCGCTACCGAACCCCCCGCCGATCCCAACAGTGACCCGAAAACCTGGCCGCAACGCAACTACGACGTCGGTTTCGATGTGGCTGGTGGCTGGGAAGGAGAATGCGCTGGCGAGTTCGGGGTCCAGGAGTGGGGCGGGCGCACCACAGATGGTATCCGAGGGTATCTGGCTCTCGCGTCCTGGATCACTCCGAACGGTCTGGTCCCCGCCGCACCCGTGTTCACCGCCGCCGGCGGTGGGGCGGCGATCTGGGATCACCAACCCACCGTGTCCTTCGGCGCACCCGACGGCGCGACCGGGATCAGCCTCAACTACGCCGCACCCGGCGGCGCTTATCTCGCCACGGGCCGCTCCACCTAAACCACCCCAGACAGTGACCAGGCAGGGAGACCATGGACACCAGCCGGTACATCGTCAGGTTGACGAGGGCTGGGGTGTTCGGTTGGCCTGGTGAGCCTCCCGGTAGTTCCCAGCGAAAAACAACGGATTACCTGGTCGCAGCCTTGAGAGGCCGGCCTCTGGGCAGAAGGCTAACAGGCCGCTGACCTGCATTTCCGTTGTTTTTCGCTGGTAACTACCGGGAGGCAATCTCCGCGAGGAGAGGTGGCTCGATGACTAACGTTTTCTCACATTCATCCTAAGCCAGCCGAAGACCGCGACAGAGATCAGATACAGCAGTCGGAACAGCACGACTCGCGATCATGTCATCGTCACGTGCAGTCAGGGAAACCCCAGATCATCGCAGTACATCGAGTTTTGGCACTATACAGGGATCCCAGGTAAAGCGCGATCGGGGCGATACTGCCGAAGTATCGGACTCTCGGTGCCGAGGAGTTCGAGGGTGATATGGCGAGCAAGAATGGGTGCGAGGGTGATCCCGCTGTGGGTTACCGCAATGTAGAGGCCATGGTGATCGGAGACCGGTCCGACGAGCGGATAGCCGTCGAGTGGCAGGGGTCGCACGCACAGCGACGCTTCCACGATCGTGGCCGATATGGCTGCTGGGACAACCATTCCCGCTCGCGTGAGTAGCTTCTGGGCACGGTCATCCAGGTGGTTATCCCCGCTAGTGATATCAACGTGGACGTCAACGTCATTGGCTTCCAGAAGGAGCCGGTTCTTGCCTGTCGGGCGCAGATCGAGCTCAGGGGCGTGGATGACCCGATCAGGCCGCGGGGTGACGCCCTCGATCGTGACCGTGAGGCACGGTGCCGGCGATCCCCGGGTGGACGCTGGGATGAGGGGCAGGTCGATGCCCAACGGTGCGAGGAGCTCAGGGCTTCGCCAACCAGCGCAGCACACGACCATTTCGGCAGCAATTCGTTCCTCATTGGCCAGGCGCACGCCGGTGACCCGGCTCCTGCTCACGACAAGCTCGCTGACGTCCACACCCGTGATGAGTCGTGCCCCGAAGGACATCGCTCGCTGAACAAGCGCCTGCACTGCCTGGCATCCAGAGGCGTATCCCTCATCAGGGAAGAATGCAATCTCGGCGTCCGAGGGAATCGTCACATTCGGCTCAAGTCCCCGGGCCCGGGAGGCTGTGACGAGCTCAGCCCCGTATCCCCACGCTTGAAGCCGGTCCACCCGTTTGGCGAGTTCCTCGCGCGCCTGCGGCGATCTCACCCAGGCAAGGTTCCCGACCGGTTGGTACCAGGACGGCGTGCCGAACTCGCGGGCCAGGCGCCTCCAGTCCCGCATCGCCTCAACCGACAGGTCGAAATAGGCACGCGGCTGCTTCTCGTTGGCGTTGAGCCATCCAAAGCTGGTGCGACTAGTCCCCCAGCCCGGCTGCGACCGGTCGATGAGAACCACGTCGCCGTCTCGTCGAGCAGCCAGCTGATCGGCTAGGGCAGCACCCACGATCCCCGCACCGACGATCACAATCCTGCTCATGCGCAGGAGCTTCCCACGGCGGATTGATCCAAACCATTTCCCGGCTCAGCCACCGTGTCTATCGCCACAACAATCACAGATGTCTCCTCCGTCTCAGGAGTTAGACTAACTTGATTAATCCTGGGCGCGGCGGTGTCGCTGGCCCTGCGGGAGTCGTCGCCTGCTCAGCGGTCCCGCTAGTGCACTCAACTCTATGACACCAAGGTCCTTCGCCAACTTAGCGATCGGTTGGGTCCGCTCACGGGTCCACTCAACGGCACGACGACGGAACTCAGCAGAGCGCGGAGGCGGCACGGCGACATCCTTCCCGGTGGCCGAAGCCACCTCAGATCGGGTGTCCGTGCTGCTGGGGAAGCTCAAAGAACGACAGCTGACCAGAAATGCCGTGTCGTGACGGAGCCCGACGGGGCCATCCCGGCGCGACGCGGGACAGCCCGACGACACCGATGAGGCCTCGGCGCGCGTTCCCAAGCTCGTGGGCCCGGACCCGCAAAGTTGTCAATAAGGCGAAGTCCATCAGCACGGTCTACTGAAAGTAATGTTTTTCGGTTCCCGTAGCAGCAGATGTGACCTGAATGGCGTAGTATCCGTCTCCGAAGCGCGCAGTAGCAATGACAAGTGCGCCGCCCCGCGCGGTCCCCGGGCCGTTAGCTATTCTGAGTAAGATCGCGTAGGAGCTGACCCGTCGCCCAGCGATACTCTCGGGTCTCAGATGTCGGGAGGGGTGACTGTGGGACGGGTACTGGTGCCGGGCGCCGAGCTGGTCTATGACGAGCAGGGCGCGGGCGAGCCGTTGGTGCTCGTGCACGGGACGGGGGGGCAGGCGTCATCCTGGGGTGGTGCCCTCGGCGACCTCGCGGCCGGCGGGTACCGGGTTATCGCCTACGACCGGCGCGGCTACGGTCGCTCGGTTCACCCTCCGGTGCGGGATTATCGGATGCATGTGGCCGACTTGGCGGCGGTCCTCGAGCAGGTCGGTGCGCCGGCGCACGTTCTTGGCTGGAGCTCCGGGGGGACTACCGCGCTGGCGCTGGCCAGCGAGCGGCCGGAGCTGTGTCGTGGTGTGGTGGTCCTCGAGCCGCCGTGGCACGGCCTGCGGTATGCCACCGGTGATTTCCTCGGCACCTGGGCTCGGCTCAAGCTCGCCCAGCTTCGGGGGCATCCTCGCGAGGCTGCGGCGATATTTTTCCGCTGGGTGTCAGGCCTGCGGGACGGTCGCAACGGATTTGACGCCCTCCCCCGCGCTGAGCGGGATGTGCTGCTCGCCAACGGCCGGGCTGTCCTCGCCGAACTGGACGGGCACCCGTTCGGGCCGGTGATGGAACACATGTCGACGACGAAGCTGGCTGCGGTCCGGGTACCCATTACCTGGTTGCTCGGCACAGAAACGCGCAGCGAGTGGTTCCGTAGGCTGCACGCCAGGGCGGTACAGGTGGCGCCGAACATCCGAAGTGACCGTATTGCGGGGGCGGGACACTTCGGTTATCTCGACGCGCCAAAGGAATTCACCGCCACCGTCCTACGTGCGGTGGCGCACGCGCCATAACGGGATCCGGGAGTTGGAGTCCTGGCGGGTGGGGGCTGGGCGCGGGGACGAGTCAGTGCGGTGCTTCCGACTGGCCGCTGGGGACGTGCCCGAGACGGTGGCGACGGTGCGGCTGGGCCTGGTGGAGGCGTTGCCGCGCATCCCGAGCGGACGTGATGCCGGGCGCGGGCGGCCAGCAAGTTGACAGTGCGCGTTGTCTCTCGCTACCCTCCGTGACCGCTAGACGAGATACTTCGAGCGGGGGTTGAGGTCAGACAGATGGGTGCACTACCGGCTAGACCGGGGGAGCTGGTTCGCGCATTCGGATTTTGTTATTGAACATCTGTCAGTGAGTATAATGGGCCACTGTCGCTGGGTCTGGGTACGGTAGTTGTGCGTACCGTTGCCCACCGCAATCACCTTGCGCGCTGCGGATATTAAGGAGTTGCTTCGCGGTGCCGGTTGGTCAGTCCGGCTCGCTGCTCGTGGCCCAGGCTATCTGCTGAGGCGGCCTCCTAACGGAACAGGTACCTCCATCGCGGTGGCGTGAGTAGCCGACGATGTGAATAGCTATTCTTTCATCGGTGGACACGGCTCTTGAACGTGGGACATCGTCTTGTCTTTCTGTTTTCCTCTCCACGTGTTTTCCCTGTCGGTACGGATAGAGATTGGCGGTGTGTGGTGTGACTGAGGCAGTGCAGGCGGAGTTGAGTGTGAATGGTGCGCGGTCGCAGTTGAGTTTGGCGACGGCGGCGGCTCGTAATTTGGCGACGACGACTAAGAGCCAGCCACAGATGCAGGGGATCACGTCACGGTGGTTGTTGCGGGTGTTGCCGTGGGTGGAGGCCTCGGGTGGGGTGTTCCGGGTGAACCGTCGGCTGAGTTATGCGATGGGGGACGGCCGGGTGACCTTCATCCCGAATGGTGCCGAGGTACGGGTCATCCCTGCTGAGCTGTGTGAGCTGCCGGTGCTGCGCGGTTTTGAGGACGCCGAGGTGTTGGCTGCGTTGGCGGGCCGGTTCGTGCAGCGGGAGTACGCCGCGGGCAACACGCTTGTCGAGAGGGGTCAGCCGGCTGACGAGCTGGTCCTCATCGCTCACGGCAAGGTCAACCAGATTGGTCCGGGAAAGTATGGTGAGCCGACGGTATTGGATGTGTTGGCCGACGGCGAGTATTTCGGTGACCAGGCGTGGGTGGAGTCGCAGGAAACCTGGGATTTCACGGTTAAGGCGGTGACCGCGTGTACAGTGCTGGTGGTGCCTCGATCGGTCCTAGAGGAGATGGTCGGCCGGTCTGAGGCGTTGCGGGCCCACCTGGAGCGGTTCCGGACCCATGCTCAGCAACCCCAGAACGCACACGGTGAGGCTCACGTCGAGCTCGCTGCGGGTCATGAGGGCGAGCACGAGTTGGCGGGTACGTTTGTTGACTACGAGATCGCACCGCGGGAGTATGAGCTCAGCGTGGCCCAGACCGTGCTGCGGGTGCATACCCGGGTGGCGGATCTGTACAACAACCCGATGAACCAGCTCGAAGAGCAGCTCCGGTTGACCATCGAAGAACTGCGGGAACGCCAAGAACACGAGCTGATGAACAACCGGGACTTCGGGCTCTTGCACAACGCCGATTTCTCCCAGCGTATTCACACCCGGAGCGGCCCCCCCACGCCTGATGACTTTGACGAACTGCTGGCGACTGTGTGGAAGGACCCGGCGGTGTTCCTGGCCCATCCCCGCGCCATCGCGGCGTTCGGTCGGGAATGTAACCGTCAGGGCATCTACCCGCAGAGCGTCGAGATCAACGGCCACATGATGCCGGCTTGGCGCGGCATACCCGTCCTGCCCTGCAACAAGATTCCTATCACTGACGGTCACACCAGCTCGGTTGTGCTGCTCCGCACTGGTTTGGAGAAGCAAGGCGTGATCGGCTTGCGCCAGACCGGTATCCCCGATGAGGTCCAGCCTGGGCTCAATGTCCGCTTCATGGGCATCAACGAGAAGGCCGTCACCTCCTACCTGGTCAGCGCTTACTACTCGGTGGCGGTCCTGGTGCCCGACGCGCTCGGCATCCTGGAAAACGTCGAGATCGGGTAGGGAAGCGAGCCGGAGGACATCGGAAAGGTTGAGAGCAGACCATGCAGCCCTATGAGCTGCCGGACTTCTACATGCCGCATCCCGCTCGTCTGAACCCCCATCTGGACACGGCGCGGGCCCACACTAAGGCGTGGGCCCGCGAGATGGGGATGTTGGACGCACCACCGAACGAGCCTGGCGCGACTATCTGGGACGAGGCCACGTTCGATTCCATGGACTTCGCTTTGCTGTGCGCGTATACCCATCCCGACGCGCCGAGCCGCGAGCTTGACCTGGTGACGGACTGGTATGTCTGGGTGTTCTATTTTGATGATCACTTTTTGGAGGTGTACAAGCGCAACCAGGACCAGGCCGGCGCGAAGAAGTACCTGGACGGGCTGCCCGCGTTCATGCCGTTAAGCCCGGCCGACCCGTTAAGTCCGGCCGACGTTGCGCCGGAGCCAACCAATCCGGTCGAGCTCGGGTTGATCGATCTGTGGGCGCGGACGGTCCCGAACCGGTCACCGGAATGGCGATCACGGTTCTTCGAGAGCACCAAGAACCTCCTCTACGAGTCGACCTGGGAACTCGCCAACATCAGCGGGCGCCGAGTCGCGAACCCGATTGAGTACATCGAGATGCGCCGTAAGGTCGGCGGCGCGCCCTGGTCGGCCGATCTCGTGGAGCACGCCGCGTTCGTCGAGGTCCCGGCCAGGATCGCGGAGGCTCGGCCGATGCGTGTCCTCAAAGACACCTTCTCCGACGGCGTGCATCTGCGCAACGACCTGTTCTCCTACCAGCGGGAAACCGAAAATGAAGGTGAAATCAACAACTGCGTCCTGGTGCTGGAGCGGTTTCTGGAGATCAGCCCGCAGCGTGCCGCGGACCTGACCAACGACGTCCTGACCTCCCGCCTGCAGCAGTTCGAGAACACTGCCCTCACCGAGCTACCGTCTCTGTTCGAGGAGTACGGCCTGACCCTGCTGGAACGCGACAATGTTCTGCTCTACGTCAAGGGCTTACAGGATTGGCAGTCTGGCGGCCATGAGTGGCACCTGCGGTCGAGCCGTTACATGAACAAGACGGCGACTCGTGAACCGTCGGTGGTGGAACGACTGCTGGGCGGGCCCACCGGTGTGGGTACTTCGGCAGCGCGGATCACGCTGTCGTCAGGTGCCCTGGGTCTACAACGGTCGAGAAGCTATCTGCACATGCCGTACGAGACGGTCGGGCCGACCACTTTGCCCACGTTCTACCTGCCGTATACCGCGCGGATCAACGCCAACTTGGGTCGGTCGCGTCAGCATTGCATCGACTGGGCCCGCCAGATGGGAATGCTGGAGTCGGTCCCTGGTATTCCAGGTCCTGGCATCTGGGATGAGGACAATCTCGCGTTGTTCGATTTCGCGGTCTGCGCCGCACGGATTCATCCGGACGCCTCCGGGCCTGAGCTCGATCTCTCCTCGGCCTGGCTGACCTGGGGGACCTACGGAGACGATCTTTTTCCGGCGCTTTTCGGGAGTACCCGAGACATGGCGGCAGCCAAGGCGTTCAACTCCAGGCTGTCGCTGTTCATGCCGTTGGATTGCTCCGCTACACCGTCGCCGGTCAATCCGTGTGAAACGGGCCTTGCTGACCTGTGGATCCGCACGGCGTCCCCGATGAGCATCGACCAGCGGCGCCAGTTCCGCCAGGGCGTTGAGGTCATGACGGCCAGCTGG
The DNA here is from genome assembly GCA_019247305.1 of Pseudonocardiales bacterium. Classification (GTDB taxonomy): domain Bacteria; phylum Actinomycetota; class Actinomycetes; order Mycobacteriales; family Pseudonocardiaceae. Next base: position 24,013 of record JAFAPC010000063.1, on the reverse strand, counting down.
TTGTGGGAGCTGGCGAACCACATCCAGCATCGGATCCCCGACCCGGTTGACTATGTCGAGATGCGACGCAAGACATTCGGCTCAGATCTCACGATGAGCCTGGCCCGCATCACGCGCAGCGGCGAGATCCCGGCCGAGGTCTTCCAGACCCGGGCGCTGCGTGCGCTGGAGAACTCGGCTGCCGACTACGCCTGCTTCACGAATGACGTTTTCTCCTACCAGAAGGAGGTCGAGTTCGAAGGCGAGGTGCACAACTGCGTGCTAGTCGTTCAGAAGTTCCTCGACATCGATCGTCACCACGCGGTGCGGGTCGTCAACAACCTGATGACCTCGCGGCTGCAGCAGTTTGAGCACATCATCGACACCGAGCTGCCTCTCATCGCAGACGAGTTCGGCCTGGATGCGGATGTCCGCCAAGCCCTGGACTCCTACGTCGTCGGACTGCAGGACTGGATGGCCGGCATCCTTGACTGGCATATGTTGTCCGGTCGGTATAGCGAATCGGCATTGCGGCGGCGCTACCGGAAACCACTGCAGTGGGCCGGTGGCCCCACTGGGCTGGGCACGTCGGCTACTGTTCTCACCTTGCTGAGCGGCGTACGGGCTTCAGCGTAAATGTCTGCCGACCTTCTGTACATAAGTGATGGGTGGTGCGTGGTGTGACTGAGTTGGTACGGTTGGAGCCGAGCGTGAATGGTCAAGGGCCGCAGAATGGTGCGGCGTCGCAGCTGAGTTTGGCTACGGAAGCTGCGCGTACGTTGTCGGCGACGACGAAGTCCGTGCCGCAGATGCAGGCGATTACGCCACGATGGCTGCTGCGGGTCTTGCCGTGGGTCGAGGTCTCCGGTGGGGTTTTCCGGGTGAACCGTCGGCTGAGTTATGCGGTGGGTGACGGACGGATGACGTTCGACACAACGGGTCCTGCGGTGCGGGTCATTCCCGACGAACTGTGCGAGTTGCCGATGCTGCGAGATTTCGATGACCCTGAGGTCCTGCGCGCGCTGGCCGATCGGTTCGAGCAGCGGGACGTGGAGTCCGGTACCACGCTGGTGGAGACAGGACAACCAGCTGATCGCGTCTTTCTTATTGCGCATGGCAAACTTAACAAGATCGGTCCAGGGAAGTATGGCGAGCCGACCGTGCTGGCTGTGCTGGCCGACGGGGACTATTTCGGTGACCGGGAGTTGGTGGAGTCCCACGATAGCTGGGGCTTCAGCGTCACGGCGGTGACCCCGTGCACCGTGCTGGCAGCCCCCCGGCAGGCGCTGAAGGAGATCCTTGGAAGGTCCGAGGCGTTGCAGGCGCACGTCGAGGCGTTCCGGGCCCAGGCCGGCCAACCGCAGAACAAACACGGTGAAGCCGCTATCGACCTGAGCGCGGGCCATGAGCAGGACTCGGAGTTGGCGGGGACATTTGTCGATTACGCGGCCACCCCCCGGGAGTATGAGCTCAGCCTGGCGCAGACTGTGCTGCGAGTGCATACTCGGGTAGCGGATCTGTACAACAATCCGATGAACCAGGTCGAACAGCAGTTGCGGTTGACCATCGAGGCGCTGCGGGAACGCCAAGAACACGAGCTGATTAACAACCGGGATTTCGGGCTGTTGCACAACGTCGACCGCAAACAACGCATCAATACTCGAACCGGCCCCCCCACTCCCGATGACCTCGACGAACTGCTGTGCCGCCGGCGGAAGTCCAGGTTCTTCCTGGCCCATCCCCGCACGATCGCCGCGTTTGGTCGAGAATGTAACCGCCGGGGCGTCTACCCGCAGCACGTCGACGTCGACGGCGCCGCGATACCCGGCTGGCGCGGCGTACCAATTTTGCCCTGCGACAAGATTCCCATTACCGCAACCCGCACCAGCTCGATCCTCGTGGCCCGCACCGGTATGGACGACGACGGTGTGATTGGCCTGCGCCAGACCGGCATCCCTGACGAAGTCCAGCCGGGGCTCAGCGCCCGCTTCATGGGCATCAACGACAAAGGAATCCTTGAGTATTTGGTCAGCACTTACTACTCGGCGGCAGTCCTGGTGCCCAATGCGCTCGGCATCCTGGACAACGTCGAAATCGGCCGTTAGGGGAGGAATCAGGGCTATGACCGCCATCGATGTGAGGATTGAGGGCCGGTCGGCGCTCGAGGTGCTCGCGTGGAGCCGCACCATCCTCGAGCCCGCCCTACGCGCGGCGGTCGACACGCTGCCGTCGGCGATGCGGCGCATCGCCGGCTACCACTTCGGTTGGTGGGATGAACAGAGCCAGCCGGAATCGGCCCCGAACGGTACCGCAAAGGGGGGCAAAGCGATCCGACCCGCGCTGGTCCTGCTGAGCGCCCAGGCCGTGAGCGGTGCGCCGGCCGCAGCGGTGTCGGCGGCGGTCGCAGTAGAGCTGGTGCACAACTTTTCGCTGCTGCACGACGACGTGATGGACGCTGACCTCACCCGCCGCCACCGGCCCACGGCGTGGAGCGTGTTCGGGGTCAATGCGGCGATCCTGGCCGGGGATGCGTTGCTGACGTTGGCTTTGGACGTGCTCGCCGCTAGCGGGAACCCGGCCGCGACGGAGGGAATCCGGATGCTCAGCGCGGCGGTGCAGGATTTGGTGGAGGGCCAGAGCGCGGATTTGGCCTTCGAGCAGCGCGCCCAGGTCGAGTTGGCCGAATGCCTGCGGATGGCCCAAGGAAAGACGGGTGCTCTGATGGGATGCGCCTGCGCGGTAGGCGCCTGCTTCGGAGGTGGCAGCCCGGACCACGTTGCGCATTTTCACGACTTCGGCGCGCACGTGGGCTTGGCGTTTCAGCATGTGGATGACCTGCTGGGTATTTGGGGAGACCCGGCGCTGACCGGTAAGCCGGTTTATTCGGACCTGCACAGCCGGAAGAAGTCCCTCCCGGTGGTGGCCGCCTTGACTTCAGATACTCCGGCTGGACGAGAACTGGCCGCGCTTTACCACCGTGATCAGTCGCTATCCGGTAGCGACGTGGTCCGTGCTGCGGAGCTGATCGACGTCGCGGGCGGGCGCGCCTGGAGCCAGACCCAGGTCGACGACCTGCTGACCCAGGCGATGCGTGATTTGGCCTCGGCCAGCCCGACCGCGCAAGCCGCCCAGGAGCTGGGTGCGCTCGCCCGGCTGGCCACGCACCGAGACCACTGAGCTCCGAAACACTCAATCCTCGACTGCAAAGAAAGATTTGATCGCATGCCCAAGTGGATTTATAGTTTGCCTAATTGGCAAACACTGCTCCTGTTTACTGGAGTTGCACTCGGCATCTGTTGGGGTTTGATACGGCTGCTCAGACCCCTGATGGAGCGGTGGTTCAAGGATGATCATGAAAGCCGCAACGGTATCATTGATATCTTAGTCGCTGGCACTGGCCTGTTCTACGGCCTGCTGCTAGGCCTGATCGCCGTGGGCGCCTATACCAACTATTCTAATGCTGATGACGCAGTGTCTCGCGAAGCCAATGCGGCAGGTGTGCTGTATCGGGACGTCTCGAACTTTCCGGAGCCACAGCGGTCCGAGCTACGGGCGGATATCTCCCACTACATCGAGGTAGTGATCAACCAAGAGTTCCCGTCGGCCCACCACGGAAAATTACTAGCCTTCGCTACGCCGGTCGCCACGAAAATACAGAACGAGATCGCTTCGTTCGCGCCCACCAGCTTCGCCGGGGCGGCGCTGGACAACGAAACTTTTCATCAGTTCGCTAATTTTATCGACGACCGAAACCAGCGGCTGAATAAGATGACCTCGAGTCTTCCTCGCACACTCTGGTTCGTGCTCATCGTCGGTGCAGTTATCAACCTCGCCCTCATTGCCATGCTCGGCGTGAAAAAATTGGCAGCCCATCTGGTACTCTCCGGGATTTTCGCCATTTTCCTCAGCTTGATGCTGTTTTTGACCGCTAGTTTGGATCATCCTTTTCTCGGCGAATTTAGTATCTCGCCTGATGCGTTCGGAACAATCCACGATATTGTGATCCCGCAGATCCGCTGATAGCGCGAGGAGTGTGCAGTGGGCAACCACAAAACATCCATATCCGAAGAGCTGCTCACCGCACTGAGGGCGATCTGGCTGGAATTTAAGTCATTCGCCCTCAGCGGGAACATGTTTGACCTTGCGCTCGGATTCATCGTTGGTACAGCATTCTCCAAACTAGTGGACAGCCTTGCTGGCGATGTCATCATGCAGGGCATCGCCGCGGTCTTCGGCAAACCGGATTTCAGAAACCTTGCCATCGGCCCCGTCCGCTACGGCTCGTTCCTCACCGAACTTCTCAACTTCCTCCTGCTTGCCTCCGTCTTGTTCATGCTTGTGAAGCTGCTGGGTAAAGCCGGCCTCGGTAACTTCACTGGCGGAGGAGGCACCCGAGGCACCCGGCACTGTACCCACTGCAAAGAAAGTGTGTCAGTCCGCGCCCTCAAGTGTAAATGGTGCGGCGTCGACCTCCACCCAGTCATACTCGATCCGGCCGACGAGGAGATCATCACCTCCCGGAACAAAATCATCACTTGATTGCTACTACTATGGATGTATGGGTGATCTCGTAGCGTGGGCGGCCAGACTGGCGAGTGGGAAGTTGGCGGGGGTGTTGCCGCGTCGGTGGGCTCATGTGCAGGGGGTGGGTCGGGGGGCGTGGGTGGCGGCGCCGCTGTTTTCGGTTGATGACGGTGAACTGCTGATAGGGGCAGCGTTGCTGCACGATATTGGGTATGCGCCTGATCTGGCCCGTACTGGGTGTCACGCGCTTGATGGTGCCCGGTATCTGCGGGGAGTTGGCGGTCCTGATCGGTTGGTGAATCTGGTTGCGCATCATTCGTGTGCGAAGGTGGAAGCGAAGCTGCGGGGGCTGTCTGGAGAGCTGGCCGAGTTTGCGGATGAGAAGACTCCGGTTCGGGACGCGTTGTGGTGGACTGACCTGACCACAACGCCTGACGGTGCCGAGACGACGGTGGCCGACCGGGTGATGGAGATCCAGAGTCGCTATGGCCCGGACGATCTTGTGTCGCGTTCCATTCGGCGGGCGTGGCGGGATCTCAGTGCGGCGGCAGAGCGTACGGAGCGTCGGCTCGACGTGGTGGGTATCGTTCAGGCATAGAACGGCGTGGCGCGATGCTCGAATCCATGGTGGATTCGTAACCTGATGGACGGGTGGATGGTCAGGTCATCGAGCCTGGCCGGCTCCACCCACAGGACTTCTTTGCTCTCGCTGCTCGTGCGTAATTCGCCCCGGACGGGGCGGGCGCGAAAACAGAGGGAGAACTCTTGCCGTACCTCACCGTCGGCGAACGCGATGACGTGCTGAGGATCTGAGTACACGCCGATAAATCCGGTGACCTCGACCAGGATCCCGGTTTCTTCGCTGACCTCGCGGACGACGGTCTGGGAAATGGTCTCGCCGACTTCTTGCGCGCCTCCGGGAATAGCGTAGAGGTCATTGTCAGTGCGTCGGATCATGAGCAGGTGACCGGACTCGTCCAGAATAAAGGCGGTGACAGCGACCACGATGCTGTTCGCTGGGGGTGCGTCCGGATCGTGGTAGTAGTCGATGCGACCTGGCATGATTTTATTTTACCATCTGGGCGGCAGGGCGGTGTTCCAGACGTTCTCGAAGCTCTCGGAGTAGGTCTCGAACAGGTCGCCGCCGGAGAGTTGACGCAGGTGCAGCAGCGGTGCGTGAGCAGCCATGAGGCCGTACACGTGCGTATTGACGAGCATCTCCTCGTCGAAGCGATAAATGCTATTGTAGAGGGTAGTGCCGTGGCACCGAATCTCGATGCCCGGGATGCCGTCAAGCGGTCGGTAGAAGGCGAGCGCGTTGCGTACCTTGGCGGCAATTGTTCCCTTACCGATGCCCTCTTCCAGACTTCGACGGGCTACTTCGGGGCTGGCTGGATCACCTAACAGCAAGCGGATCTTTGTTCCGCTTTCGGCTTTCGTGCGCAGCCACTTGATCAGGGTCGGGTCATCGGTCAGGAACATGCCCGAGTACGCCAAAATCTCCACGTGCGCTGTGGCCTGGCTCAGCAAGCGGGTCCACAGCTCGTTGGGCACTGAGTGACGATGCGGGTAAACGTGCACGACCTCAGAACCGCCGATCTCGGCTTTCCGCTCGGGCGTGATCGCGTCCGGCCAGAGGTAATTCTCCGTCTCACGCACCAGGGCGGCGATGGCGCGGCGGTGCTTCGGGTAGGGCAGGCGTCCCTTGGAGATCCAGCGTTCCACGGTCTTGGGATCGACGCCGGTTGCGCTCGCGACTTGCGCAAGGTCTAACCCATGGCGACCTAGCGCATCGCGTAGCCGCTCGTTCGGCATGACACCCCCGGGTGGGACGAGTAAGGACGTCTGAGCGTACCCCGGACGTCTGGAGATGTCCCGCACTGCGGTGCTCCCGTCCTGTTCACGTGCCGAATATGGATGACGTCAAGCGGCAGTGACTACACGTTACCCGTGACATCGGGACCGAGAAAGGTAGTACGAATTCATGACAGGGCCAAGCAGCAGCCGCAAGGAGATCCATGCAACGTATCAGTTACACCGGGGTCCGGTGAGTATCACCAAACTGGTGGTGAGCAAGCAGGGTGGGGAGATTGTGCTCGATCCCCAGATCACCGACGGCTGCGTCATCTCCCTCGAGGAGGACAGCGCCATTATCCTGCGCGATATGTTGACGGAGTGGCTGTGGTGACTGGGAACGACGCTGTCCCGTGCGGATGTGCTGATGTTCCCAGCGAACCTATTCTGAGGCACTATTCTGGTGCACTATTCCGGGGCGTCGATTCGCCCGATCCGTCCGTCGGGGTGCACTCGCCAGCCGTCGGGAAGGCGGACCTCAGCACCAGTGTTCACGGTCATCCCACCGGTACCGGGGCGAACCGGGTACGGCAGCTGGCAGCGGAAGTCAAGGTCGCTGAGAAATACCGCGCGGCGTAAATCCACGGACTTAGCGAACATGCTGTCCGCCAAGCTCACCGACCCACGGAACTCCGCGGACAAGAACACCGCACCCTGCTGGAAGTGGGCACCCTCGAACGACACCCGCTCGTGCGCGATCAGGTGGGCAAAGCTGCTCCGGCCGCGAATCACTACATGGTCACCGTCCGCCCTGCCGTAGCACACGGCACGGGTGAACCACGCGTCGCCGCTGATCTCCGTCGCACCCAACCGGGTGGTGCCATACAGCTGCGCATCCCGCAGCACGAGCTGGCCGATGACCTTGCCGGACAGGTCGATGTAGTCCAGCAGCGCGCCGGTGAGGTCCAGATCGGGGGGCGTGCTGTGGTCCTGGCGGCGGTCGGGCACCAGCTCACTGATCACCCGCTGCGCGGTCAGCCGCACCTGCTTCTCCCGGTCGGCCTCCCGCGTCTCAGCGGGTTCCCACCGCCGAGGTTCACCGGTCCGGGCTTGCCCGTAGTCCGGGTGGTCAAAGGGGCGGCGCAGGTAGGAGCAGACCACGTCGAGCACTGTCTGGCGGTAGGAGGGCCGGCTGCGGGCCAGACCAGCCAACGCGTGCAGGGCACCGACTCGGACCTGGTCGGCCTCGTGCCCCAAGAGCTCCACCGCACGGGCGAACCGCTCATCAGCCACCCGCTCCCGATCCTGCTCGTTGCTCCGCCGCTCCAGCTCGTGACGAGATTCCTCCACCCGCCGCCGGCAGTCGTTCAGCCACAGGGCGTATAGGGCGACGATCGCCGCCGAGACCAGTCCCCCGGTGCGAATAGCCTCAGACTTTGAGGTCGCCGGATCCAGCACGAGCAGTAGGGTGGTGACCGCGCCGAAGAGCGCCACCGCCAGCAGCACGGTGATCAGTAACCACCAACCGTCCCGGCTTGTCCGCATCGTTTCGTCGTCCTCACGGGCCGGTCAGGAATGCCGTGACGGCGGCGCGGCCCAGCGCAGGGTTGCCGCTGGACTGGGTGGAGTGGCCGGAGCCGGGGATGACGACGAGGTGGCCCTGGGGAGCGCGGGCAGCCTCCTGCTGGGCCCAGGGCAGCGGGGTGGACAGGTCGTGGTCGCCGGCGAGCAGCAGCACCGGCACGGCCGGCAGGTCACGGCCGGCCGGGAACGCCACCACCGGCGTGGCGGGCCACTCCTGGCAGGTCACCGCGATTCCGTTGCCCGCCGCGGTGGCCCGGTCGTAGGGGAAGACTGCCGCGTCCGACAGCGCGGCGAGGGCCTTGCGGGTCGCCGCGGCCCGGTCGGCCATCGGGGTGGCGGCGTCTCCCCACGGCCCGTGCAGGTCCTCGCACAGCGTGCTCGCGTGCAGGCCCTGGCTGAGCTCCTCAGCCGGCGCGGCCTGATTCTGGTGCTCGGTGGCGATGATCGCGTCGAGCTTGGTGGCATCACCCCGCACGGCGTCATGCAGCGCGGCAGGGACGTCGGTCAGCCGTGGCTTGCCGACGGTCAGTCCGGTGAGGGTGTCCAGCAGCTCCGGGCCGTCCTGGCGGGCCCGAACCACCTCGGACAGCTCCTGGGCTGGATCGGTGGTACACCCGTTTTCCTGGCAGACCCTCCGGAGCACGTCCGCGGTGCGGGCGATGGTGGCTAACTGCAGTGGGTCCACGTTGTCGTGGGGCACGACCGAGTCCAGCACCAGGCGGGATACCCGATCGGGGTGGGTGATCGCGTAGCGTTCGGCGACGAAGGTGCCGTAGGAGACGCCGTCCAGGCTGAGCTTGTCCACGCCCAGCGCTTGGCGGAGCGCCTCGAGGTCGGCGACGGTGTCGGCGGTGCTAAAAAACTGTCGGACCGGGCCGATAGCGTGGGCGCACGCCTGGACCGCGCTGACGGGTGGCACGGTCAGATCGGAGGTGCCCATCACCTGCTGTAGTTGCGGGCAGTGCAGAGCCCCGGCGCCGGTGCCGCGCTGGTCGAGCAGGACTAGCCGGTAGTCGTGGACGACCGCCGGCTCGAGGAGCTGGTGAGCGACCCTGGCTGCAAAGGGCACCCCTGGCTGCCCAGGGCCTCCGGTGAGAAAGACCAACACGCCACGCGGGGCGTCCGCGTTGTCGGCCATCGCGACCTGCAGCGACACCTGAGCGCCGGTCCGCGGACCGGGATGCAATCCGGCATGGTCCAGCGGCACGGTCAGCGTCGCGCAGCTGAACCTGAGGCCGTTGGAACTGCCGGCCCCGGAACCGGGCGCGGGGGCACCGGGAGCAGCCTGGACGCAGGGGTGAGCGCCGCTGAGCACCGGGACGGGGTCTGCGGCCGGTCCGCGCAGCGGAGCCCCACACGAGCCCAGGAGCGCCGCCACCGCAAGCCAGTATCGATACCGCACATCGGGATTATCACCCTATGTGCGGGGAAGGTCCGCCGCCGTGAACTCGACAGGACCGACGTTTCAAGGGCCTCCCCACGTCGGTCCTGTCGAGTTCACGGACAACACCATCAGGAGGTGAGCTGGGGCCGGGTCGGCGGAGCTGGGCGTCGTTGCGGGTTTGCCCGCGTAGACCGCGCGTGGGTCGTTGGGGGAAGCGGTGCCCGCGGTCCCCACGTCGCTGCGGGCTGGCTCGGGTCAGGTTCAGCTGCTGGTATCGGGTCGAACGCCACCACCACATTCGCGGCGTCGGCAGGCAGGCCGTGTGTCTCCAGGCGACTGACTGTCGTGGGGTGACTGGGTTTCCCAGGGTGACTGGCCCGCTGGGGCTCGTCCCCGGTGGCGGGGACGTCGGCGTTGATTCGCTCGCCACGAAGCTGATCATAGATCGGGGTCTGGCTCACGAGTGGCACCGTAGGGGTAGCTCTGCGGCGCCGGCATGCACATGGTGTGTACAGGTGCTGGCTCGCTGTGGATAGCGGGGAGACAAGAGGAAGCCGTCGAACTGCCCAACCCGTTCGTGCCGACTCTTCTGAGTGAAGAAACCACATAAGTCCGACTCAATTTTTACTATAGGTAGTCAAATAGATACATCATTTCACTCATTACAGCTAATACTTTCACAAAGGGGTTGTTTGGCTGCTCTACGATCGACCCGCGGTCAGTGTACATTCATAGTCGCGCGACATGCGCTAGAGTCGATGCATGCCGACGATCCAGGTCCGTGACGTGCCAGACGATGTGCACCGCATCTACCAGCAGCGGGCCGCACTGGCGGGGATGAGCTTGCAGGAGTATCTGCGCGCCGAGCTGACCCGCAACGCACGGACCCGAACCCCCGCTGAGCTGGTGGCCGAGACCGAGCAGCGACTGGCCGTGGAGGGCAGCGAGGGGTTTGCCACCCGCTCCTCGGCCGCGTTGCTCTGGGCGGACCGGGGGGCGCATTGACCGTCTTCGACGCCTCTGTGCTGGTCGACGCGCTGGTAGTGGCCGGGCCGGCCGGGAACGACGCCCGCGAGGTGCTGCGCGACCGCTCATTGCTGCATGTCCCATCGATTTTCGCAGCCGAGGCGACTTCGGCGATTCGTGCGATGCAGGCCCGTGGAGAGGTGAGCACCGGGCAGGCCCGCGGCGCGGTCTCGAAAATCAAGACCATGCGGACTGTGCAGTACCCCTTCGAGCCGTTTCTCGACCGCGTGTGGGAGCTGCGCGACAACCTCACCGTGTACGACGGCTGGTATGTCGCCCTTGCGGAGTCGCTTGATACCAGCCTGGTGACCGCCGACCGCAGACTTGCGCAGGCGTCAGGCCCACGCTGCTCGGTGATGGATGTCGCTCGGTTTGCCGCCCGCTCGCCGGGACCGCCAGCGCAACGCAGCCGTCCAGAGTGATCCCAGGCGTTCCGCGCGGGTACCCCGGTGATGGGGGGCAGTCACGAGGAGAGGACCAGGGTGCCGATCTGGCGCCGGAGGTGGGCGACGTCGCTGAGGTCCTGGTGGATAGCGGCGTGTCGGTTGAGTTCCCGGAGGGCCTCCAGAGTGAAGCGGGAGCGCAGGGCGCCGGCGGCGGCCAGGGCCTGCTGCCCGAGGGTGAGGGCGTGTAGCGGGTCGCCGGTGGGGCCATGGTCAGGCTGGCGAGCTTGGCCTGACACAGCGCCCGGGAGCGGGCGGAACTCGCGGTCTGGCCGGCGATGGCGGCAGTGAGCCGCTCGGTGGCCTCCGTGGGGTTCCGGCCAAGCACCGCCAGGTCGGCCAGGGCCTTGCCGGTGTTCCCGGCGTGGAAGGCGGCGTTGTACCTGGCCAAGGAAGGGGGGTCCTCAGCTGGCCTGGCGTGGGCGAAGTAGTCATCAGCGGTGCCGATGGCCCGCAGCGTCTCCGGAACCCGGCGCATCGTGGCCAGGATGCGGGACCGGTCGGTGTGCAGGACCGCCCGCGTGGTCGCGGTGAGCCGATCATCGGCGCGGACCAGAGCGTGCTCGACGAGCGTGAGCCCCTCGTCGGGTCGCCCGCTCCGGACCGCCTGCATCGCCAGGGATGCCAGAACTTCGGCGCGGAGGTACCAGTCCTCGGCCTCCTCGGCGCAACCCAGCGCGAAGCCCCACACCCAGCGGGCCTCCTCGGGGGCGTCGGCGTCGACGGCCATATCCCCCGCCTCACCAGCGAGATCGGCGACCGCGGAGTACAGCTCGGGGCGGAGCCGCTCTGGGCAGATGGCGCCCAGCAGGCCCACCGACCAGCGCAACGGAGCCCGCGCGGCCTCCCAGGCCAATCCGCCGCCCGCGGAGCGGTTCCACGATCGGAGCGCCCGGGTGGCGGTGCGGATCTGTCGGATATCCGTCGCGCCGATCCGACGCGGGATTGGCGCGGGTTCGCTGCCCGCGAGCAGCGTCGCGATGGGTTCCAGGGTGAGGGTGCCCACGCCCAGGATGGTGGTGGTGCTCACGAACTGTTGTCGTTTCACTCTGCCCAGCTTCACGACCGCACGACAGGGGTTGGTGAATCCCAGCGCGGTGTCGGTGGGAACCCCCAGGATCGCCCGGAAGGCTTCCCGGCACAGTTTACTCGGCCAGCGGACGCCTCCGCGTTCGATCTTGCCGATGTGGTTGGCATCGACGGACGTCATGGTCTTGTGGTGCTTCCAGACATAGGCGTTGACTAGCTTGGCGAGTTCCTGTCGGGACAGGCCCTCATCCGGGTAGGTCAGTGAGAAGGTCAGGTCATCGGCCGGGACTTCCACCTGGTGCTCGTGCGCTTCGATCTCGGAAACCACGTGGCCGCCCTGCCAGGGCACTTCGTGCGCGTCCTCGCCACCTCGGACGGTCGCTGATGGTGCTCTCCGTGCGCCGAGTTCGACGGTAGGGCTGCTCGGCTAGCCCCCGAGAACTCTCGTGTCGAACTCGGCGGCAGGAGAGTCGATCGGTTATGAAACGCGTGGTCTACCCCGGGATAAACGGTGATCTGGTACGGATGGCCGGTGCGCCGCAGCTGGTGTTCGATCTGGTCTTTGGTGCTGGTGATACTCCCGGTAATCAGCCTCACCCGGTGGGGCCCTGGGCCCGGCGCTCGGATCGGGTTGCACTGATCAACCGGGTGAACGCCTCGGAACGGAGTGAGGCCAGCTGCGGGGCGGTCTCGTAGGCCACCGCGTCGGCGTGCTGGGGCATGACGGCAGTGGCCCGCAGGGCAGCCTTGGTGGCGATCACGAGGTCGCGGGGAGCCGTTGCGGCGCGGCCCGCGAGATCCACTGCGGCGGCCACTACCGCCTCGTGCGCATCGGGCGAGCGCGGGTCGCCGTCCACCTCGATCAGCTGGTAGGCCAGCCCGGTCCGCACCGCTTCCTGGGCGTCCAGCGCCGCGCCGAACAGGGCCATCGCCGCAGCGGTCTGGGGACCGACGGCGCGCTGCACCAGCCACGTCATCCCGCCGCCGGGATGGATGCCCAGCTGCAAAAAGCGCGGGTCGAACACCGCGCCCGGGCCGACCAGGCGCAGGTCGCAGGCCAGCGCCAGGTTCAGCCCAGCGCCCACTGCGGGCCCGGTGACGGCGGCGATGGTGGGCAGCGCGGCCTCGGCGAGCGCGAGGAAGCTGGCATAGATGCGGCGCAGGTCAGCGGCCGAGCCTGACGCACTCGCCGCGGCGAGCACACCGAGATCAGCACCGGCGCAGAACGCGGGCGGAGCACCGGTGATCACCATGGCGTGCACCGACTCGTCGCTCTCGCACGCCGTGACGGCCTGGGCCAGCTGGTCGGCCAGCTCCAGACTCAGCGCGTTGCGGCGGGCCGGGTCGGACACGGTCAGCACGGCCACACCGCCGCGGCGCTCTACAAGGATGGGCATACCCGTGAGTGTCTACAGGGCTATAGCTCGCACCGCCACTCACGCGCTATGCATGACCCATGTCGGCTGCTCTGCGCTCAGCGAGGCCACTGCGGGTCGGTACCGCGCGCCGGTACCTGATGTGCCCGCCGCGGTACTTCACGGTGAGCTACATGATCAACCCCTGGATGGATCCCACCCAGCCGGTGGACGTTGCCCAGGCGATGGCGCAGTGGACGGTGCTGGTGGGCACCTACCGGGCGCTCGGGCACACCGTGGAGGTGATGGATCCCGAGCCGGGCCTGCCGGACATGGTGTTCGCGGCCAACGCCGGTACCGTGATCGATGGCGTCGTCCTGGGCGCCCGGTTTCGCCACGCGGAGCGGGCCGCGGAGGCAGCGCATTACCAGCGGTGGTTCCGCGCGCACGGCGCGCCCGGCATGGTGATGCCCAGCGCGGTCAACGAGGGCGCGGGCGACCTGGTCTGGACCGGATCACTGCTGCTGGCCGGTACCGGGTTCCGCACCGAGGCCGCGGCGCACGCCGAGGCGCAGGAACTCTTCGGCGTTCCGGTGATCTCGCTACAGCTGGTTGACCCCTACTACTACCACCTGGACACCTGTCTGCTGGTGCTCGACGACTCGCCCCACGACGGGCTGATCGCCTACTACCCGGCGGCGTTCTCGCCGGGCTCGCGGCGCGTGCTGGCCCGGTTGTTCCCCGACGCGGTGATCGCCGGCCGGACGGACGCGGCGTGCCTGGGACTCAACGGTGTCTCCGACGGCCGCTCGGTGGTGCTCCCGCGGGAGGCGGTGGAGCTGGGCCGCGCCCTGGCCGTCCGGGGCTTCGAGCCCGTGTTCGTCGACGTCTCCGAACTGCGTCGGGCCGGTGGCGGCCCCAAATGCTGCACCCTGGAGCTGCGCGCCTGAGATCCCGTTTTCGCCCTGGCAAGCCGCGGAACCTCGCACCCGGCCGGCGCGTTCCCCTGATGAGGAGCCCGAACAGCACACCCACCGGGAGGGTGACGACCTGTGCACAACCACGTCAACGGGCTGAAAACCGCACTGCTACTCGGCGGGCTGTCAGCGCTGGTCGTGCTGGTCGGCTCGTTCTTCGGCCGCAGTGGGACGTTTATCGCGCTGGTCTTTGCGCTGGGGATGAACGCCTACGCCTACTTCAACTCTGACAAGATCGCGTTGCGGGCGATGCATGCGCAGCCAGTCTCCGAGCCCGAGCAGCCCATGATGTACCGGATCGTCCGGAAACTCGCCACCGACGCGCGCCAACCGATGCCGCGGCTGTACGTGAGCCCAACCCAGGCACCCAACGCCTTCGCCACCGGGCGCAATCCGCGCCACGCCGCAGTGTGCTGCACCGTCGGGATCCTTGAGCTGTTGAATGAACGCGAGCTGCGCGGGGTGCTCGGCCACGAGCTGTCGCACGTCTACAACCGGGACATTCTCATCTCCTCCGTCGCCGGGGCGCTGGCCGGCATCGTGACGGCCCTGTCGAACTTCGCGATGTTCGCGGGACTTTTCGGCGGTGCCGATGAGGACCGCCCGAACCCGATCGCGATGCTGCTGATCGCTCTGCTCGGCCCGATTGCGGCCGGTATCGTGCAGATGGCGGTGAGCCGGTCGCGGGAGTACCAGGCCGACGCCTCCGGCGCTGAGCTCACCGGGGACCCGCTGGCGTTGGCCAGCGCGTTGCGCAAGCTGGAATACGGCACCCAGGCGGCGCCACTTCGCCCCGAGCCCGCGGTCGCCGCGCAGTCCCACCTTATGATCGCCAACCCGTTCCGGACAGGTGATACCGCTGCGCGGTTGTTCTCCACCCACCCCCCCATCGCCGACCGGGTGCAGCGCCTGGAGGAGATGGCTCGACGCCAGCTGCCCTGATGCGTTGTCCCTGGCGCCCTGCCGCTAGATCAGCGGGGAGCGGGCGATATCCATGACGTACTGGCCGTAGCTGGACTGCGCCAGTGCCTGGCCGAGCGCGTAGCAGGCGTCCGCGTCGATGAAACCCATCCGCAGCGCGATCTCCTCCAGACAGGCGATCCGCACCCCCTGCCGGTGCTCGAGCACCTGGACGAACTGGCCGGCCTCTAGCAGCGACTCGTGGGTTCCGGTGTCTAACCACGCGAAGCCCCGACCCAGGTCGATCAGTGTCGCCCGGCCCTGCCGCAGATAGTGCACGTTCACGTCGGTGATCTCCAACTCGCCGCGAGCCGAGGGGGTGAGCGAGCGAGCGACCTTCACCACGTCGTTGTCATAGAAGTACAGGCCGGTGATCGCCTTGTTCGAGCGGGGAACTGCCGGCTTCTCCTCGATGGAGATCAACCGTCCGGCGGCGTCGACCTCGCCGACCCCGTAGCGCCGCGGGTCCTTGACCGGGTACCCGAACAACACGCAACCGTCCACGCTGGCCACACACTGCTGAAGCCGGCCGGAGAAACCGGGACCGTAGAAAATGTTGTCGCCCAGCACCAGCGCGACCGGATCATCGGCGATGAAGTCCGCGCCGATCACGAACGCTTCGGCCAAGCCGTGAGGTTCGGCCTGCTCGGCGTAGCTCAAGCTCAGCCCCAACGCGGCGCCGTCCCCGAGCAGACGGCGGAACAACGGCAGATCCCAGGGGGTGGAGATGATCAGAATCTGCCGGATCCCGGCCAACATGAGCACCGAGAGCGGGTAGTACACCATCGGCTTGTCGTACACCGGCAGCAGCTGCTTGCAGACGGCCTGGGTGATCGGGTACAGCCGAGTGCCACTGCCACCGGCCAGCACGATCCCCTTCACCGATAGTGGGTGCATCGCAGAATGACCACCGTTCACCCCTTCTCACCTGCGCGTCCGTCATGACGGTCCGTTTCCAGCCCGCAGAATCGTCGATCTGCGGGCCGAGCGCTCGCTGGATAGCGTCCCGGGACCGGTCATCGGAGTCTGGCCAGAGGTGACCGTAGACGTTTCACGTTGGCCGGCAGCCGAGGAGTGCCCTTAATCGCTCCTGTACTGTCCTGGCGCCGCGAACCGACAGCCGTCCGCCGCGGGGGTTGGGCCGAACGCTGGCGCATCAGCTCTACTTCGGTGGACACCACCGAAGTACGGACTTTCACATGCTCAGCGCGGCGCGTAGGGCCATATCGACCTGTTCCATGGTCAACTCTGGGACGGTGCCGAGCAGCTCAGCGAAGCGTTGGGCATCGGCGACGCTCATGGTGCGGCATCGCGCATAGCCGCCCAGCTCCTCACCCAGACGCACAGTGAGCAGCGCAGCCGACCCTTGCAGACTGAAGGGCGTGACGTCGACCACAATCGGCTGATCGGCGTCGCCCGAGTTCGTTGCCACTGACCACCAGCACCGGTCGGGATCGCGAGATGGCGTGGTAGCGCCACATCTCACCGCGCCTCAAGCTTACGCCCCGTCAGTCTCCTCCAGTCGCTCGGCGCGCCAGGCCAGGTAGCCGGGGTGTTGCCGATCGCAAGCAATCTCCGCAGCCACGGCCCGACGCAGCAGCTCGGCGCGGACCAGCTTGGCGAGCCAGCCGGAGACGTCGTCACCAGCGGTAGCCCGGACCGCCTCGGCCAGCCGGTCGTCCATCGTGACGGTAATTCCCGTCATACCACGCAGCATACGCGCGTACTTATCGAGAAGCTGTAGCGATCCTTCGCTAGCTGCCCTCGCGCCAGCGCCGGTTCGACCACGGCCGCGTTGTTCGCCAGGTTGCAGCACCACCAGCGCCACGACGGTGCGACCTGGAGCACCTGGTCAGCACGCCTCCGGCGATGTCCCGTTGTGGTCCTGATCGGTGGTCCGGCATGGTCACTTCAGCTCGTGCGAGGGGCAGGTGGGGGTGCACGGGTCGATGCGCACGGTGCGGTTGAGTTGCGCCGGTCCGGGCCACAGTCCGCCGTGTGGATCGTTGTCGGGCTGGTACTCGGTGAAGTAGCTGCCTAGGCCGACGGTCTCGATCGATGCGGGGTCCGCGCCGTCCTCGGTGACGAGTACCTTCTTCACCGCCTCGGCGCGTTGCCGGGCAAGGTTGCGCTGATACGCCAGGGAGCCATCGCGCGCCGTTGTCCCGGTGAGAACGATCCGGTTGCACGTTCGATCGTGCAGCGCCCGCCCCACCGGCTCGAGCACGGCATGGGCCTTGGCGGGCTCGATGAACGTCGCAAGCCCGGGGTTGAAGCCGACGTCGCCAGTGTCGTAGAGCACGCCGGAGCAGGGAGCTGAGAAGACTGCAGCCTGCGGCACCGGCACCAGCGACACCGGCGGCAGATGATCGAGATGTGGTCCGCTGGCCGTCGCCGGCTCCTCTATCACCTCCACACAGGCAGCACCACCTTTCTCTGCGATCATCTGCAGCAGATCTTTGACGTTGGCTCGGTAGTGGCCGAGGTCGGCTTGTGGGGGCTCGACGGGCTCAAGGACAAGGAAGACGCTGAGCCCTTTCAGGTTGGGCAGTGCGTGCTCCCGCTCGAGGAACGCGATGACCTCTGCCGGCGGCGCCTCGAGTAGCCCGGGCTGGGTGAAGTTCAGCGCCCCCGTGGTGGACAAGCCTGAGTCGGAGAACACCAGGGTGCCGCGCCCGTTGTCGCGACCGGCCGCGACAGCTGCCTGCTCAAGAGCGGCGATGACGTCGACCTCGGGATGGGCTGCGCGAACCCGTCCGACGATCCCACTCACCGCGGCGACGAATTTCTTCCGGTCATCGTCGAGCGCCGCGGAGTTCTTCGCGTCCGAGACGAAGGAGACTGCGCCGTCCCGCAGCACCTCGGGGCGACCGTCGACGTTGACGACGGACACGACCGGACCACCGTGGTCCGACGCGGGGAGACCGGACACGAACTGGGCCACAACCTGCTCGATGACAGGTGAGAGAGCCTCGGAGCTGTTGGCCCGCCGGGAGACCGCCAGCGCCAGGGGCGCATCCGAGACCACTGCTGGGCATTGTAGGGTTAGTCGCTCGGCTACTGCCGGGGCATAGCCGCCGAGCAGTGCTGAGCCGACAAGCGCCGCCAGGAACACGGCGGTGATCCGGGATCGGGGCGTCGTCACAGGTCGTCCTCGGCTGGGATCTCCACTGACTCCGGCGCGTCCTCCATGAACAGGGCGAGCCCGCGCGGACTGTCGGTGTTCCCGGCCATCCGGTGGCGCACGAAGTGCTTGAGCCCGACGACTTCGTTGTGAGTCACCAGCTCGGCGCGCTCCAGACGCTTGTCAGCGTCCACGGCCTCCTCCTCGATGCGCGCCTTCCGAGCCTGCGCCACTGAACACATGCCGGCACAGCGCTCCACCTCCCGCTGCGCCTTGTCGCGCAGGGATACGGCGAGCTCGTAAGTCTTCGCGGCCGGGTTGTAGGCCTCGTAGGAGGCGTACATCGCGACGATTCCGCTGCCGAGGTACAGAACGAAGAAGATCACGGCGGGGAGGACGGCCAGGTCGTCACCGCGCGCACTTGATGCTTCTGGCGCGCCGAAGACTAAAACCGGAGCCGATAGGTTGCCAAAGAACAGCCGCCCGCTCGCGGCCGCTAGCCCGAGCAAGATCCAGGCGCCCAGCGGCACCCAGAGCCAGATGTCGTTGCGATCGGGATCGTGGGCTTTTCGGCGCCGCAACGACCGGCCGATCACACGACTGAGCCCCAGCGCGAGGAGAGCGAACGCAAGCGCAACTATTATCACGGTAACCAGGGACGACCGGAGCAGCCGCTCCAGCACGACGTAGAATACCGCGATGTCGCCCCCAAAGGCCCCGAGGAGCAGCCACGGGATCCACCATGGGTTGTGCATGCGGTGCATCGCCACGGGGTCGCGCCACCGCCCCATCGACTGCGCACCGGCCTGTGTCGCAGCAGGCTCAGCGACATCGGCCGCGTCCGTCGTCGGCGCCGGTGTAGGACGTCCGCCCGACTGCAGCGGCGGGGCGTCTAGCATCTTCTGCTCGGCCTCACGCAGCTCCTGCTCCGCCGCAGCCAGCTTCGTCTCTGTCCGGGTGACTTCGTTCTCGGCCTCGGCGAGGCGTTCGCTGATCTCGCTGCACCACTTGCGGTGTGTCGCGACGTCCTCGGTGGTCCAGTCGGCTGCCTCGGCGTCGATCTGGCCGTCAAACGCGTCTTTGTCGTCGGGGTCGTAGGGCCGGGTGCCGATCATCTCGGAGAACTTCTGCTCCGCGTTCTGGACCCGCTCCCGGCGCCGTTTCGCGTACTCGGCCCAGACATCCGGAATAGGCCTGTCCGGGATGGGCTTGTCGACGACCACCGTGGGAACGTCGTCGACGGGGGAGGAGCTGTTGTGTCGCCGTGAGAAGGCCATCAGTGTTACTCCTCGGGGTCACGGGCCGAAGGGCTGTGGGCCGTTGAGGATGAGTTTTTCCTCTTCGTCGAGTTTGCGCAGCGCCTCAGCGAAGGCGGCTTCGATAGCGGGTTTCAGGGACTTCTCCAGCGCCTCCCTGCCGCGATGGCAGCGCAGCAGTTCGGCCACGTAGTCCTCCCAGAGCACCGCTCGGGCATGCGCCTCCTCGCCCACGCGGAGGGCCAAGTAGGCGCGGAAGGAAGCGTTTACCGCCTCAGTGGCGTCGCAGAGGGCCGCCCTTGCCGCCTTGCGGGCTTCCTGGGTCTTTTCGAGTTCGAGGCGGGGGGCTCTCGCGAGCCTGTCCTGCTCCTGCTCAAGCCGGAACGCGTCCTTGGCGCTGTGCGACGACGTGGGTCGAGGCGCCTCGGCGAGCAGCTGTTCCAGCTTCTGGATCTTCGCGTCGGCATCGGCGATCTGCTCGGTGCTGGCGGCCATCACGGTCCAGTGCGGCTCTGCCTCCGAAATGTGCTTCTCCAGCGCCTCGGCGACCCGCTTGACGCACTCGCGTATCCGCCCCTGGACGAAAGGCGGTACCTCCGGGTGCTCCGGATTGCCCGGGATCCTCTTGCGCGCGTCCTTCCGGGCCTCTTTGCGGGCGCGTCTGCGCTGTTCCTGATCCCAGTCAGGGTCGACCTGCCAGGTCGCGCCGCCCACGGAGAGTCGATCGCGGAGGGACATCGTGGAGCCTCCCTGATGCTGCAGGACTTCACGATCGCACTACTGGCACAATCTACGCAAACGTTATTCCAGCATCGGAATGCACAGCTCCGTCACCTTCGAGACACTCCACACCGGGCCAGACCAAGATCACTGACCCCACACCGGCAGCCCCCGTGGCGGATGGGGCCTCCTGGTTTTCTCCCACTCAGACCGAACCCCGGTTGTGGGTTGGGGAGGCCGTGAGATCGGTCCGGTGACCGTGCCGCAGGGAGCTGGGCCGATCCCAGCCTCAGAACCCGCAGCACAGGGCCTTAGCAGCGCAGGGGCTGCTTCTCATCATCGTCACCTGACCCGATGCCGAGCCCGGAGCGCAGTAGCACGGTGAGCAGACCATGCTGTATCTCATCCACAGTGCGCAACTGCCCAGTGACACCGCGCGCAGGTGGTTCGAGCCATCGCTGCGGAGAGAGAAACTCCACGGCCGTGGGGGGCAGCGCCACCCACGCTCCCGCTCCATGCAACCGCATCCCCACCTGGGACAGCTCACCGGACAGGGCACCGGAACCGGTGACGGTGAACAGCAACCACCGCACCGGTGGCGCCGTCATCGCGAGGGGTATCCACGGCACCTCGGGGAACGCCAGCAGCCCGCGCAGCCGCGCCGGCAGCTCCAGCACATCCACCCCACACCCACACACCAGCAGCACCCCATAGGGGTGCTCACTCCAGACCTCGTAGGCCTCAGCGGAGTCGGTGACCGGGTTCTCCCGCCAGCTGTCCTGGATCGGGCCGAGCCTACGAGCGCCCTCCCGCCCATACCAGCGCTGATCAGGACCCAGGAACGTACCCGGGACCACCGGCCAACCCCACCGGGTCGCGCTGATTGCGGCCTCCCGCAACTCCCGCCAGCCCGCCCGCCTCGCGGTCGTCCTCATCA
Source organism: Pseudonocardiales bacterium (assembly GCA_019247305.1). Lineage (GTDB taxonomy): Bacteria > Actinomycetota > Actinomycetes > Mycobacteriales > Pseudonocardiaceae. The sequence goes on along the minus strand of JAFAPC010000063.1, from coordinate 2,921 downwards.
CGACTCCCCCGGGTCGAGCACGCGGAGCAGGTGCGCCTGAAAGGACATCGCCCCACCCTCGGGATCCACCGCGATCTGCTCCACTGTCAGCCGCCGCTGTGGGTCCGCTCATCCGATCTCCACCCCCGCGAGCCACGTCCCGAGGACGTCGAACAACGCCGCCGCGCCAGCCTCCTCAAAGATGATCACGCATCCGCCACTGACCGGCACGTCGAGCACAATCTCCTCACCACGTTGTTCCACCATCAGGGTGGCGGACCCGCGCGAGCCCCCGTGCGGCACGCAGGTGTCTGGGATCGTCCTGCTGGTCTCACACGACACACTTGCAGTCGCGTTATCAGCCATAGTTGACCTCATTTCGCAATGAACCGCCCCGGCGGCAGCACCTCACCACACCGAGCCTTGAGCACACCCCACGGAAGATCACTCAACGGCACCAGTAAGTGCACCTGATAATCCAGCGGAGAGCACACCCACCGCATTGCGGGGCTCACCGGGTCTCACCACGCAGCTGGCGCGAGTCCCGAGCACCCCATGTCACCCGCTGAGTCCGCACCTGCTCGTTGCTCAACCCGGGCGCCTGCTGCGCCAGAGTCAGGACATCGACCAGGACCGACCGGTATTGCCCGCTCACCGGGCAACACCGCGCTGGCACACCTGCCCACGCCGGGGGCTGCTTGTCTGTCTCGGATGACTGCTCTGAGTTCACCCGGCAAAGACTGGTGTCTCGATCACGCTCGGTGTCAGCCGCGGGCTGACCCTGGCCGCCCGATGCCAAAGCGGTTGCACAGGCTGTCCAACTCCCACACCCGACGCCGAGCCCGGCGGCTCAACACGACCACCAGCTCCCGAGCCCACGGGTCATTGCGGGTCAACACTGGGGCGATGCGGTCCGCGCGGTCCAGATGGCGGATCGCGTCGGCGTCCCGAGTGCCCTGGGCTTGCCCGAGCGCTCGGGCGAGGTCGATGTGCAAGGTTGCTACCCGGTTCACGCTCCCCAGGGCGTCAACATTGATCGTGTGCGCGGTGACCCGGTCATAGGCCACCGGTCCTTCCTCCAGGTCTGCCGCGACGGTGACTGACCAAATTGCCACGTTGGTGGGCCCAAAATGCAGCCGAAGCGTGTTGCGCTCACCGGTCCGCCGAGCGATCGCGTCCGCCTCACGCAGGTGATCCCGGGCATCCGCAGCGCGATGCGCCCGCGCGGCATTCACTGCCGCACCCAGATGCAACCTACCGTAGGCCTCCGCAGCCGACGGATCCGGCGCGGTGGGGTCCGCCTGTCCGGCCAGCGCGTCAATACTGGCGGTGAGCAACCGTGTCGCCCGGTCGTGCCTACCCTGCCTCATCAGCGCGAGAGAGCGACCAAAAGCAGAAAACCCGATCAGAGCAGGATCACCAAGCCGCTGGGCCGCGTCGTATCCGCGTCGCCCAGCGAGCACCGCGATGGTGGGCTGCCCAAGGTTCTTCGCGATGCCGGATGCAACGCAGCAGCCTTCCACCAGCGTCGCCAGCGCCTTCTGGCGAGTCTCCGCGTCGCCAGTCACGACGTGGACGTGGAGCTCCGTCAGCAAGGTCGCCAATTCTCGGCCCGCCACCGCGTACTGCGCCTGGTCACGGTGGTCGTTCGCCGCGTCGATCAGCCGGGCGAGCTGCCCGATTGGGCGAGCCGGCACATCGGGCACGTCATCGAGGGTGACGTCGCTCAGCACTATGCCGATGTCCAGCAGGGTGGCTGAGGCCTCAGCGCTCGCCCGGTCCGGGGGCAGGTAGGGTTGCCCCGTCAGATCCGCCACCGAACAGCCCAGCGCGGTAGCCAGATCCTCGATTAAGCCGCGCCGGCTGAACCCGCGCTGGCCTAGTTCCAGCTGGGACAAATACTGCTTGGTGATGCCCACCAACCCGGCCACCACTGCCAAACTCAACCCGCGGCGACGCCGAATCATCCTGGCACGCGCACCCATCACCGACGATTCCCCAGCATCCACGACAATCCCCCTCCGCACCGAGCCTCCCAACCAATGCCCCGGGGCCGTCGCCCCGCAGCGGAAACCTCGGTGTGGAGGTGACCCAAAGGCTACGCCGTGCCCTCGCCGGCCTACCAGGCGCCAGATGTCCGTGCGCCGACCCAGTGAGGCTGCGCCTCGGACCGCCGAGATGGTGGTCGAGGTATCACGTTGCGGCTGCCTGTCGTGAACTCGACAGGACCGACATTATTCCGCACCGGAAATGTCGGTCCTGTCGAGTTCACGGCACCGGGCTGCGCAGGACGTGATCGACGCAGGAGATGATCGGCAGAGCGCGGTCCGGAACGAGAGCGAGGACATCCTCCCTGGAGATGCGCCCAGAGCTCGGCTTACGTGTCGAACTTCTCGCGACCAAGGATCCCTAGGCACCCAACGCGTGCAGAACGTCCCAGGTCAAACGCCCTCATGCCCCATTCTGTCGGCGGATCTTGGCTGACTGTCCGGATGGGCTCCCCGGACGCCAATGATCAGCGCTACGACGCTCTCCACGGTGTGCCGCTCGACCCCAGGGTGTCCGGCGTGTCCCGGAGACCTCACGTCCACAGACCCGGAGATTTCATGTCCACCCAACCGGACCGAACTGTCCGCCTACCCGGATCTTTTCGCGTCCACCGACACCACTCTAGTGGGGGGTGACGGTGAACCTACGGCGATGGGACGATGATCGCTCGATAGATCGTCTGGTGCGGGGAAAGTGATCCTGTGGTCCAGCAAGAATCCAGGGATAGCTGGGTAGCAACGTGTCCAGGTTCCTCGCTGTTTTGAGTGGGTTTGGTGATCAAGTGGGGGTGAGCTCGGCGTGGCGGGTTGACGAGGGGGTGAGGGTTTCGTTGGGTGCGTGTCTGTCGGTGATGGTCACGTAGCAGGGGGTAGTAGGGGCATGGATGAGCTGGG
>JAFAPC010000021.1 GCA_019247305.1 Pseudonocardiales bacterium | reverse complement strand
CTGTTCGCCCACTGGAAAGCCGGCGCCTACCCCATCGGCTGGGCGACGGGAGCCGTGTGACGCGAGAGCGTCACGCACGGTTCAACGAGCGCCGGGGGGCGCAACTCCCCCCGGCGACTCACCTGACAAAAACGACAGAATCTGTCGTTTTTGGCACACAAACAGCGATCTTTCCAGGCGGAAGACGCCAACCAGGGCAGCCGGGCTGGGCTTGGGGGTGACCGACTCGATGGTGGCCACACTCTCACAGGGACCTGCGTTCAGGATCGACACACCGCCGCCACCCGCCGCGCCCGAGTCCACTCCCCAGTGGCTGGCCAGACACCGAATCCGCAGACCTGGAGCGGGCATGCGCACGGCAGGACCTGGGAAAACTGGACTCACACGCCGAAGTTTCGAGGACTTAATTGACCTAGAGCTTCGGGGCTGAAGGTCGCGGTGCTTAACCAGCTCTCGGGAGCGTTCAGGTGAATCGCGGGACTGGCCCACGCTGGCCAGGTGCGGGTCTGGTGGGGCTGGCCGGAGAGGTCAGCGGCCATCCATCGGTCACCACCGGTGTTCTGGAGGAGCAGGAGCCGCCGGTCGAGCGTGCCGGTAACGATGACCTGAGCCGGTGAGATCGCGCTCAGCACGGCGCAGGCTGGCATGGGTGGTCCGGGGTGCTACAGGTCAGCGGTGAGAGTCATCGCCGCGTGGTCGCTGAGCCCATTCTCGCGGATGCCGTGCAGGTAGTGGCACTCCCGCACGGTCGAGGCGTGGGTGGCGGTGATGAAGGTGTGGTCGAAGCGGTAGCCGTTGCGGCGGCCGTTGCCGCAGGTGCGGCCGAACCAGGAGTAGTCCATGCCTTCCGGGTGACAGACGCGGAAGGCATCGGTGAATCCGGCTGCGATAAAGGAGCGGTAGAAGTCGTATTCCCACCCTCCGAAGACCGCGTACTGCGGGTCATGGCCGGGCTCAACGACATTAAGGTCCCCGGTGATCACCACCGGGCCGGTCACCGTCAGTCGGTCGCTCACGCCGGGTAGCGCGGCGGTGACAGCCTCCTGAAAGGCGCGCTTAGCAACGTTGCGCTGGTGTTGGGGACCGCGAGAGGGCACGTAGAGTCCGAGCACGCCTATCTCGGCCTGCGGAAGTTGAATGCGGGCAGCCACACAGCGGTGCGGCAGGAAGTCCACCCCGGTGTCGGACACGACGTCGAGGACCCCGGTGCGGCAGGCCATCAGCACCCGATACTTGTCGTCCCCGGCGTCAGGCAGGTGAACCGTGTAGCCGAACCCGCGTAATAACTGCGCCAGCAACACCCCGGACTCTCCGGCTGCGACCTCGGTAAGGACCAGCACCTCGTGCGGATCGGCGGCGGCCAGCCACCCGGCCTGCTGGTGAGTCCGTGACGCGGCGGCGTGCTGGACGTTCCAGGTCAGCACCCGAACCTGGTCGATCAACCCATGCTGGATCACAGACTCAGTCTCGGTCATGGCGTGCGCTGCGTGCGGTGCTCGTCAACGAACACCTCACCACTAGCGTCGAGCTGGGCTTGCACCCGACCCATAATCTCGCGGGCAACCGCCAGCTCCTCGCCAGCCGGTGGTTGGCCGAGGCAGGTCAGGTTCATCTCGATCTGTTCAGGAGTGCTGAAGCCGACCAGGACAGCGGCATGCTTGTAGCGATCAAGACATGACCACAGCGCAATCCGCACCAGCTCCTGGGTGGTGCGGCCGACGTGCCCCTGAAGTTCTTCCAGTCCTTCGGTGAGGATCGTGAGGGCCGCTGGCGTAAATCACCGCTTCCGGCGTCGATGGTCACCCTCGCCGAATGTTCTAGGAGTAGTGGGGTGGTGGCTGCCGGTGAGTAGTCCCTGCGCCAACGGCTTGTTGATCAACACGCCGCAGCGGTGCCGGGCGGCGAAGGCGAAGATGCTCTCTAAGCGGTCCTGCGGAGTGAGTAGATTGTCCCGAACGGCCAGGACGTCGGGCGCAATGCGCTGGAACAGCGTCTGGAACCGGGCCACTTTGTCCGTGCGTGCCCGGTTGCCGTTTAGGCGGTCCAGGGCGAAGCGATGTGGGCCGCGCATCCCGATTGCCCGCACCAATCCGTTAGCGCGGAACTGCCTCATCGTGTCGATCGCCGTATCCAGCCACTGGTCGTTCTCACCGAACTCGGCGTGGTGGAAAAAGTAGACGTCGAGGTAGTCGGTGCGCAGGTTGTCCAGGGTCTGCTCGAGTTGATGCCGCATGTGCACGGGGTGGTAGCCGTGCAGCGCGGTACCACCGAAGTAGCCCACCTTCGACGAGAGCACGAGCGAGTCCCGGCTTACCTGCTCGACCAGCCGACCGAGCAACCGCTCAGACCGGCCGTGCCCGTAGACGTCAGCGGTGTCGAACAGGCGTGCCCCCAGGCCATAGGCCCGCTCAAGTCCAGCGAGCGCCTGGCCATCGTCAATGGCCCCCAACCCATCGGCAGGCCCAGGTTGGTGTCCGGTCCACCGATCGCCCAGCAACCCACGCCCAGCGCGGGCACCTTAATGTCGCACGAACCTAACGTCCGACGCGGTAGCGACTCACTATTCGACGGTTGCGTCATCGGCCGCTCTCTACGTTGAATTCCCGTGTCGTCGTTAGGCGACGTTACTGGCGCGCTGCTTCCAGCGGGATGAGGTTGCTCGACTCGGCGTCGGCCTTTGCTCCCGGGATGACCTCCATTCATGAGGTGAGGACGCGCACGAGGTCGGGTCGCAGGGCGATGGTGACGTCGGGGAAGCGGACGAATAGCAGGTGGGTGTCCCGGCCAATGGCCTGGCCTTGCTGGTGCAGCCGGAAATGCAGTAGCCAGTGTTCTTCATCCACCGTGACTAGTTCCACTCGAGAAGCGAAGGGAATGGGGGTGCCGTCGGCGTCGCGCAGGTAGGGAAGGCCGGTACCGTCGGTTGCGGGTGATGTGGTGGGCTGGTGCCCGGCCTGCTCCGGGGGCGGCTGGTTCATCCGAGCCATTCCCCGAGCAGATCGAACAGGGCCGTCGCGGCCGTCTCGTCCAGGGTGATGACGCAGGAGTAGGCCCCGTGCGAGTTCAGCACGATGGCGCCGTCGCGCTGGCTCACCGTCAGGTGCGTGAACCCGGCCGAGCCGTGCTGCGAGCAGGGGATAGTGATGGCGCCAGAGGTGCTGCCGCGCGCCGGAACGGTCTGCTGGTGCGGTATCTCAGATGGTAGGTCGATCACGGTTGAGGAGAGTGAATCCGATCACGCCCTGCAGCGTCCGGTCAAACAGGACCGCCCCCGACCGGGCTACACCGGCAGACCAGCCCGTTGGGCCATGGCGCGGAGCTCCCGGCCGATGGCGTCGCTGCGCGAGCCCGGGAGCAGCGTGGCGAGGACGTCGCGGACCCGCGGATCCCGGCGCGCCTGGATGGGCAAGAGGTCCTCCGCCGTGCGCAACGCGCGCACCGCGTCGTCACGGCGCCCCCGCATCTGGGCCAGCGCACGGCCGTAGCACCTCCAGTAGTCGGCCCGGGCTTTCTGGAAGGGATGACGTTCGGGATGAACGTCTGGCGCGATGCTGACCGCCTGGTCGGGCTCGTCCGCTTCGAGCGCCAGATACATCCGGCTAAGCTCAACCTCGGACGGTGTGTGGATAAACCCCAGCGAGTCGGTATTACCGGCTGCCCCGAACCGCTCGGCCAGTTCTGCGGCGGCCTGCATGGGCGCGGCCACATCGCCCGGACGGCCGTCCAGGACGGCGGTGTGGGCGTGGCTCATGGTGAGGTGGCATACCAGACCGGCGGTGTCGGCAGTCGTCGGTGGCACGGTCAGCGAGTCGAGCACGGCCTGCCCCAGATTGAACGCTCCGCCCTCTAGCAGTGCGTTGACCACGCCGAACCCGGCCAGAGCGAGCGTGGTGATCTGATCACGTTCTTGGGCTAGGTGTCGGGCCAGGAACACGGCCCGGCGGAGCAGATCGTCGGGTCCTGCCACCTGCGCCAGCCACATGCGGGTGACGTGCACATGCAGGTAGACGGCCAGCTCGAGCAGTTCGGCGTGGTCGGTGCCGGTGGCCAGTGTGGTGTGCAGGTTGCGGATCAGCGCGGGGAGGTCGGTGGCCACCTCGGCGAACTGGCAGGCCCGCCGCTGGGCGTGGATCCGGGCCACCTGATCCCGCAGCACCGCAACAGGCAGCACCAACCCACCCGGGCGGCCGATCTCGACCGCGTCCAGCGCCAGCCGCACCGCCTCGATGGTGGTATCGGTGTGCCCGTTGGCCGCTGCGGGCACCGGCAGCTGCGTCAGGTCACTCGGGGCGATCTGCAGCGCGCTGGCCAGGGCCACGATCTGCTTCAGACTGGGGGCCTGCGCGCCGCGCTCGATCGCGGACAACGTCGACTTGCTCATCCCGGCCAGCCCGCCGATCACCCGCAGCGACTTGCCCCGGGAGTAGCGGACCCGCCGGACCCGCCGGCCGATCGTGCGCATCTCGTCGTCAACGTCCACGACAACCCTTCCTCACCGAATCCCCCGGGAAGCGACCCCGAGATCGCGGGCACCTCGGCGAACAGCTGACAGGCTACGCCGCGCACCCTTGCCACCGGATCTGACGGTCATGATCAACTCGCGGACAGCTCTGCTGCCGAGTTCGGGACGTCTAGCGCGCATTCGATCCTCTGCCCTCACCAACAGTGCTTGGCCGATCAGTACCGTAGCGGGTGCGGCCCCGCGCTGGGCCACGAGACGGCGCTATGGTGACAAAATCAGCGCAGTCGGCGGGCGAATCATGGCCGAGGTGTTCCACCGCGCGAGGCGATGACCTCGCATTGCGCGCGTGCCTAACTAGCAGCTACTAGCCGTCACACCATGTGTGTTCCAGCTTGTCTATCCCTACGGTCACTACTGACTCAGCTGTCTCAAATAAGACAATTTCCGTGGATTGGCTTATATTGGGCATGTGATGCCCCCTGAACGACGCACTGTGTGAGACTTATATGCTGAGCAGCAACGGCGAACGGGAGATCGCCGATTGAGTGCTTGGCAGATCGGGGATAACAGTGGCTGGGCGACTTAGTGCGCAATCTCGCGAGATTATTTTGTGGGCCGTCATTGTTGCTGCGCCATTATTTATTGTTACACATTATAGCTGGACTGTTGTGCTCATTAGTATGCCTATCGTTCTTTTCTTTCCGACTTGTTATCTCGCACTGTTAATGCCAACTCGATGTCGTGTGGTCACACGGAAAGGCTATCCCTGTCGAAATCCGGCCCGCGGAGTCATATTCGGGTGCAAGCAGTATCACTATTCGATGAAAGCCCTCGCTAGATTAGGAAAACACGAACAGGGCGATCCACGGTCTACTTCCAATGGTTACAGGAGAAAAAATGGAGGCGTCACGCTCGGGACGCAGGGTGATACGAGGCAAGTGATAACTGTTGAAATTAAAGAAGGCATGAAGGGTCGTGTCACTTTCTGTTTTACGGTTTTGTCGGGTCTCTGCACTGTTGGACCAGTGGTCATAGCCGGCGCGAAATGGGTCATATCCCTGTTTCTCTAGAAGTCACAAGAAGTCCGCAAGCGGCCAACCGCGACCAATATTGTCAAACGGTGCTGGTGTAGCTCAGAATTTCCCAAAGATTTTGGGAGCGACGTAGTCGGAATGAAATAATAATTATTTCTCCACTTTAATAATTATTTCTTCACTTGGAGATATTTATCGAGCCTGTGACCTGTGAAGATGTCAACTGTGGTCAACGTAATGAAATAACTTACCCAATCGGGTGAATTTTCTTGCCGTACCGCGTGTCATCTCAATCGACGCGATGAGCACGTAAATAATCGACGCTGTGACCACCGATGGCGACGAGAAATTCCAGGCGATGCAAGGGCGTTTGGCGGATTTGTTACCCCGGTTGAACGAACGCGAT
>JAFAPC010000100.1 GCA_019247305.1 Pseudonocardiales bacterium | reverse complement strand
ACATCCGGACCCGCCCGAACATGTCGCCCAGCCGGCCGAAGCTGACCACCAGCACCGCGGTGACCACCAGGTAACCCATGATCAACCACAGCAGCAGGCTGGTGTTCTGCGGCGCCAGCGGGTTGATCCGCACCCCGGTGAAAATGTTCGGCAGCGCGATCAACAGGATTGAGGAGTTGATCGTGGCTACCAACACCCCCAGTGTGGTATTCGACAACGCGATCCACTTGTAGCGCGGACTAGTGGTGTCTACCGCGGTCCGGGCCGGCCGCCGCGGCGCTTGGCCCGCCGCGACCGGTGTCGGTGTCGTGGTCATCGGCCCGGATCCCTGACCCGGAAAGAATTTTGTTTGCTGCATACAACCAACATAAGCCGGGATAGCGCCGCGCCACCACTCCGCCACCACTAGCGGCACTGCGGCGTTGGACACTGCTGCCTGGGTGGGAACCAGGCAGGGTGCGCGGCGGCACGACCTGCTGAGGCCACAGCGTCCTAGATCAACTAGGTCTGGCGAGACTTCGACGCATCCTGACCGCAGGTCCCTGCGGGAGCGTGACCACCATCGGGTTGGTCACCTCCACGCCCCGCTCGGCTGCCCTGGTTGGCGCCTCCCGCCTGGGAAGATCGCTGTTTCGGTGCCAAAAACGACAGAATCTGTCGTTTTTGGCACCGAAACAGCGATCATGGCCCCCGGGGTCCGGCACGTGCGGCTGCGGCGCCCCGAGCCCAACTCAGCCATCCCACTGGGCGGTCCGAGGCCACGCCTCACTGGGTTACTCAGGAAGGTTCTCCTGAGCCCAGCGGCGCAGCTCGGCTTCGGCTTCCTCGCGGGACAGGGGGCCGCGGTCCAGGCGCAGCTCTTTGAGATAGCGCCAGGCGCGGCCGACGTCCGGGCCGGGCGGCAGGCCGAGCAGCTCCATGATGGCGTTGCCGTCCAGGTCCGGGCGCACCGCGGCCAAGTCCTCCGCAGCGCGGATCCGCTCAATCCGCTGCTCAAGATCGTCATAAGTGCGCTGGAGCGCTATCGCCTTGCGGCGGTTGCGGGTGGTGCAGTCAGCTCGGACGAGTTTGTGCAGCCGCGGCAACAGCTCGCCCGCGTCGGTGACGTAGCGGCGCACCGCCGAATCAGTCCACTCGCCACTGCCGTACCCGTGGAACCGCAGGTGCAGAAATACCAGCGCGGCGACGTTCTCGACGACGCGCGCGGGGTAGCGCAGCGCGCGCAACCGCTTGCGGACCAGCTTGGCGCCGACGACCTCGTGATGGTGAAAGCTCACCCCCCCAGCAGGCTCGTGCCGGCGGGTGGCCGGCTTGCCGATGTCGTGCAGCAGCGCCGCCAGCCGCAGCACCAGGTCGGGCTCGCCGTCCTCCAGCGCGATCACCTGCTCAAGCACCGTCAACGAATGCGTGTAGACGTCCTTGTGCTGGTGGTGCTCGTCGATTTCCAGGCGCATCGCCGGCACTTCGGGCAGCACGTGCTGCGCCAGCCCGGTGTCCACCATCAGCTCAATGCCGGCCCGCGGGTTGCTCCCAAGCAACAGCTTGGACAGCTCCGCAGCCACCCGCTCGGCAGTGATCCGGTTGATCTCGCCCGCCATCGCGCCTAGCGCGACCCGGACTCGGGGGGCGAGGGTAAAGCCGAGCTGGGAGACGAACCGGGCCGCGCGCAGCATCCGCAGCGGGTCGTCAGCAAAGGATTCCTCCGGTGTCGCGGGAGTGTCCAGCTCACGGCGGGCCAGCGCGGCCATCCCGCCGTACGGATCAATGAGCCGGCTGTGGTCGAGGGGCTGATGGCTCGACCCTGCAAGCAGGTCTCGCAGCGGCAGGGGGACGGCCATCGCGTTCACGGTGAAATCCCGCCGGGCCAAATCGCCCTGGACGGTATCGCCGAAGGTGACCTCAGGGTTGCGGGAGGCCCGGTCGTAGCGGTCAGCCCGGTAGGTGGTGATCTCGCACTGCATGCCGGCCCGCCTTGCGCCGATGGTGCCGAAGGCGATCCCGGTGTCCCACACCGCCTCCGCCCAGCCCGTCAGAATGGCCGTGATGGCCTCCGGGCGCGCGTCGGTGGTGAAGTCCAGGTCGTTGCCCAGCCTGCCGAGCAGCGCATCGCGCACACTGCCGCCCACTAGGTACAGCGCATAACCGGCCGCGGTGAACCGATCGGCCAGCTCGTCGACCAGCGGCGCGATTCGGAGCAGCTCCACGGCGGCATTGCGCTCCACAGGGGCATTCTGCTGCGCAGGGGCATTCTGCTGCGCGATGGCAGTGGGCTGCGCGATGGCAGTGTGCTGCGCGGGACGCGGCGCCGGTGGGCGGTTTCCCAGTGCGGAGGGCGAAGAGGACACAGCGGGCGAGCGTAACCGTTCCCCGCTCAGCCCGCGCCGATACCATCGGCTGCATGCCTCCGCGCTCCAGCAGGTCCGGCCGTGGCAAGAAGACGCGCAAGACACCGAGCCAGGGCAGCGGCAACGATCGGGGAGGCCAGATGCGCACGGTGGCGGAGACCTCAGCGGGTGGGTTGGTGGTGGACACTGAGACCGGGCGGGCCGCCGTGATCGGTCGGCTGGATCGGCGCGGCCGGCTGCTGTGGTCGCTACCCAAGGGTCACGTCGAGCAAGGCGAGACCGTGGAGCAGGCGGCCGTGCGGGAGGTGGCCGAGGAGACGGGGATCAACAGCGCGGTGATGGCCGCGCTGGGCAGTATCGACTACTGGTTTGTCGCCGAGGACCGCCGAGTGCACAAGACGGTGCACCACTTCCTGCTGCGCGCGGTGGGTGGGGAGCTGTCCGACGCGGACGTCGAGGTCACCGAGGTGGCCTGGGTACCGCTGACCGATCTGCCGGCGCGATTGGCCTACGCCGATGAGCGCCGCCTGGTTCGGCGCGCCGCCACGATGCTCGCGGACTCCGCGTGAGGCCTCCCACATGAGGCCTCCCACATGAGGCCCCCCACATGAGGCCCCCCAACATGAGGCGCTGGCTGCACCGGGGCGCCGTCACCGTTCTGGCGGCGGCGCTGGGGGTGCTGCTGCCGCTGGCGCAGCCCCAGACGTACGCTGGGACACCACCCCGGGCGCCCGCACGGGTGCCGACGGTGCTGGCCCGGTTTGAGCTGTCGGCTCTGTCCCCCCGCGTGGTCACCCTCACCAGCGCGGCGGTGCTCCGGGTGAGCGGCCGGGTTGTCAACCTCGGTGAGCGGCCGATCACCAACCTTGGGATCCGGTTGTCCCGCGACGAGCCGGTGAGCTCCGAGGCGGCCGCGGCACGGGCCCTAGCGCGGACTTCGGAGGAGCTCACCGAAGCGGTGCACGCCACGGGCTCCCAGCCCCTGCCGGGTGAGCTCGCCGCTGGTCAGAGCAGGGCATTTCAGCTGGACGTGCCGCTGCGCGGAGCAGCGGCGACGGCATTGCAGATCACCGAACCGGGCGTGTACCCGGTGCTGATCAGCCTCACCGGTACCTCCGACGTCGGTGGCGGCGCCCGGGGCCGCACCCGGCTGGCGTCCATCCCGCTGCTGGTGCCGGTGCTCGGGATCCCCCCCGCCAGCTCTGGCGGCCCGTTCGGGCCGGTGCTGCGCCGTCCCCCGCAGCCCGCGCCGCTGACCGTCCTGTGGCCCCTGGCGGCGGCGCCTGAGCGGCTCCCGAGCGGTCCCGGTGAGCCGATCCTGGTGCCCAGTGACCGCCCCGGAACCGATGCCCTGGCCGCCGACATCGCTCCCGGGGGGCGGCTGGACGGCTTGCTCGGCGCGCTGGAGCAGGTGGTGCCGCCAGGGTCACCGCTGGGCGCGGCGGTGTGCGTGGCGGTGGACCCGCTGCTGCTGGAGACCCTCGACGCGATGAGCCACGGCTACCGGGTGGCGCAGGCGGGTCGGATCAGCGAGGGCACCGGCGCGCGGAACGCGCGGAGTTGGCTTGATCGGCTGCGCGGCGCGGTTCGAGGTCGCTGCGTGCTGCCGCTGCCCTACGCCGATGCCGATGTGGTGGCGCTGTCCCGGGCTGGGCTCACCGACCTGGAGGCCCTGGCCACCAGCACCGGCGCGGACCTGGTGCGCGAGCTGCTGGGAGTGCAGCCGCTGATCGGGGTGAGCTGGCCGGCCAGCGAGCTCCTCGACGAGCGCACGCTAGCTGACCTCACCACGCTGCAGACCCACGCGGTGCTGTTGGACCCCCACGGCATCACCCCCCCACCAGCCCCCCGACCGCCTGCCGGCAGCGTCGCCCGCGATGTCGTGAGCCTGGTTGCGGGCGCCCCTGCCCCGGTCGGTCTCCTCGTCGACCCATTGGTGACCGACGCGCTGGCTCACGGCTCCGGTCCGCTGTCCGCGCAGGACGGGCTCGGCGCACTGGTGTACCGCGCGGCCAGTGGCCGGCCCATCCTGCTGGTTCCGCCGCGCCGCTGGCTGGCCTCCGGTACGGAGGCCACCACCCTGTTGACCACGGCCCAACAGCTGCTGGATGCCGGTTTCGTCACCCCTCGCGAGCTCTCGGCGCTGGCCGCCATCCAACCCGAGGGCACCGGCGTGGCGTTGAGATACCCGCCGCAGGCCGCCGCGGCGGAGATCCCCCTACAGGTCACCGGGGAGGTGCAGCGGGACCGGGACGTCCTGCGCGACCTGCAGGTGGCCACCGTCCTGGATCCGGCCGCAGGTCTGCGACCGGCCGCGCTGCTCGACCCGCTGCGGCTTGGACTGCTTCGTGCGGTGTCCACGGCCTGGCGGGGGGAACCCACGGCAGCCATGTGGGTGACCGCCCAGGAGAGCGGCCGGCTGGATGAGCTCCGCCACTCCGTGCGGATCGTGCAGCCACCCGGCCCCTATACCCTGGCGGCGTCAGACTCCCCGCTAGTGATCACCGTGAGCAACGGGCTGCCGGTTGGGATGCAGGTCGCGCTGAGGCTGTCCGAGGCCGCCGGGCTACGCACCGGTAGGATGGGGCTGCAGCTCGTACCGGCGCGCAGCACCCGGCAGCTGGTCATCCCGGCGAAGGTGAGCCGGGGCGGTCAGTTCAGCGTTGACGCCTGGCTGAGTACCCCGGGCGGCACCCCGCTCGGCGAGCCGAGCACCCTGCAGCTGCGCTCCACCGCGTTTGGCACGGTGACTGTCGCGCTCACCGCGGGTGCCGGCACCGCGCTGATTCTGCTGGTGGTCCGCGGCATCGTGCGCCGAGTACGCCGAACCCGCAAAGCCGGGTGAACCTGGGGTGCCGCCAAACGCGTCCGGCGATCTCATTGACTAGCTCTCAGCGGGCCGAGGTTGCAGAATTGTTCGGAGCACCCAGGGTGTCGGGGAAGGATCCAGGTGTCCGCGCGAGACCCAGGAAGGGTGGCATCAGGGTGATCGAGTCGGGGGGATCGCAGTCACACCGGTCCCGGCCCCCGTGGCCGAGCCCCGGGTGTGTGCTGAGCCGGGGTCGTTATCGCTTGCTGTCCGAGGTCGGCCGCGACGACCGGTGCGCTGTGCGCCTGTGGCGGGGCCATGACCTCGTGCTGGACCGTGACGTTGCGCTCACCGTGTTTCTCGCCGCGCCGCAGGATCCAGGAGCCCCCGCGCTGATCCGCTCGGCCGTCGCGCGCGCGTTGCGCTCCGCTCAGCTGGACACCGCCGGTGCCGCGCGGATGCTGGATGTGCTGGAGCCAGAGCAGACCGACGGCCCGACCGCCGCGGTGATCGTCGCCGAGTGGACGCCGGGTACCGCCCTGGTCGAGCTGCTCGATGGTGGGCCGGTTCCTTCAGCGGTGGCGGCCCGCGTGCTGGCCCCCTTGGCGGGTGCGGTCGATGCCGCGCACAACGCGGGTCTGATCCTGGGCTGCGACCACCTGGACCGGATCCGGGTGACCCCTGATCGACAGGCTCGGCTCGCCTTCCCCGGCCCGCCTCCCACCACCGGGGCCCAGGATGACATCCGTGGCCTGGGCGCGATGCTGTACCTGCTGCTCACCGGGTGCTGGCCGTTGCCCGACGGGCCCGCGGGCCTGCCGTCCGCGCCGATCGGTCCGGGCGGCGCGCCGGTCAGCCCCACGACGCTGCGGCCCGAGGTGCCGGTGGAGCTGTCCACCCTGGCGTTGCGCAGCATCGCCGGTGCTGGCACCGGTGGGGGTGTGTACACCGGGGCTGCCGTGCGCCAGATGCTGGAGCTCAACGCCGCCACGATGGACGACGACCTGTTTTCGGCGGGCCCCCGCGGCGAGCGGGTCCGCCCGGTGGATCCGCGCCGGGAGCAGCGCCACCGCCGGATCAAGTTTGGCGTGTCGATGACGGTGCTCGGCGCCGCCACCCTGCTGATCCTCGGCTACGCCGGCCGGCAGGTGATCTCGGTGTTCACCGACAACGGGGGCGCGCCGCTGGTCGTTGCCGCTGCCGCCCCCACCGGTAAGGCGCCCGCGCCGCCGGTGCTGTCCTCGCCGGTGCCGGTCAAGCGCCTGGCGGTCTATGACCCCTCCGGGCTGGGCAGCCCGGATCACCAGAAGGACCTGGGCAATCTGCTGGATGGCAATCCGAACACGGGCTGGTCCACCGATTCCTACTTCCAGCAGTTCCCCCTCTACAAAAAGGGGCTCGGCGTGATGCTGAGCTTCTCCGTACCCGTCTCGGCGGCGTCGGTGACCGTGGTATCGCCGAGTTTGGGCACTGTGCTGGAGATACGCACCGCGACGTCGGCGAATCCGCGGCTGGAGAACACCACGGTGGTCGGCGCCGCTACCCTCCGGGCAGGCAGCACCCAGATTCCGCTGCATGCTGGGCCGCCCACCCGATACCTACTGGTGTGGATCACCAAACTGAGCGGCGGGGACGGTCACCACCAGTCCACGATCAACGAGCTCACAGTCCAGCAGCGGGTCACTTGAGCCCCGTGGCCTGCGGTTCCCTACCACGGCCAAATCCGCCGGGCCTTCGCCACGACTATGCATCACTTTTCCGTTACAAGCCTGATCGAAACCAGCCGAGCCGACTGGCGGATTCGAGTAGCTGCTACCCCGAGTCAGCACCCGAAATGACCAGCTGCTTACAGCTAGCTTACGTTGAGGTTCGCCGAAGGACGCGTCCGACGGGTAGCCTGACACCCATGATACGGGCCGTTGAGCGCGACGGCGCCGCTGGTCGGCTCCTGGCCCACAGTGCTGTGGGCGCGGAGGGCAACCAGCGCTTTCTCGATTGAGGAAGTTGACACCTGGTTCATTTAATCGCTAAGGCTTGATGTGCCTAAGGGGGGCGGCGTGGAAGGTTCGACGGAATCGCAGTATGCGGTCCAGACGCTAGGAAAACCCCCGACCACGAGGGGATCGTCTATTTCGACGATAAGGATACTGCTGGTCAATGGCGAGCGACTTGTTCGCGAGGGTCTGCGCCTGATTCTGTGTGGTTATCCCGAGTTCTCCGTGGTAGCAACTGCCCGCGATAGGGAGTCCGTACTGCAGCAGATGCGCCTGCACCGACCGCATATCGTTCTGGTGGGACTTGAGCCGCACATCACCGGCACGGATGGCATCGAGACAACGCGGATTATCCGCCAACACCACGCGCACGTCAAGGTCGTCATATTAGCCTCCAGTCCGCAACCGTTTCATATGCGCGAGGCGTTCCTCGCGGGCGCCCACGGTTATTTATCTAAAAATATCGACCAAGGTGAGCTCAGAGCGTCCCTTCGAGCGGTTTATCGGGAGGGAGCGGTGCTGCCGCATGATATGGCGAGCCATGTTCTCCGAATGATCGGCGGACGTCCAGTCGTCGACGGTGACCCACTCTCCAGCTTGAGTGAAAAGGAGAGGGAGATCATTTTCATGATGGCGTACGGGCATGATACAAACTACATCGCAACGTCCCTGAGCCTGAGCCCGAAGACGGTTCGTAACTATTTCAGTCGTATTTATGCGAAGCTGGGAACCGAAAATCGACTGCAGACGGTCTTGTATGCGAGAGGTTCTTTCGCGCGGTCCGCGAGCGGGCAGGAAGCTGAGTGACAGACGGGCTCACGGCGCCCGTCGCACCTGTGCCAGGTGGGCGTTTGGTGGTACGGGCCTGGAGGCAGCTGCGGGGATGCGGGTGAGCGCGGTGGTCCTTGCCTCAACCAACTGGGCTGGAGTTGTTCAACGTTCACGCTTCTTGTGCCTTAGCGGGGTACCTGGTGTCACTCATGGTGGAGCAGCAAATCTATCTGAGTGGATGACATGGCGTTTCGATGGAACAGTGGTGTTATGACTCGTGCAGCAGGGACAGTGACGGAGGCGAACCGCGACGGGGCCGCCCGGCCGGTGGACGTGGGACCCGGTCCCGGCGGGGGCTCGACGGTGACCTCCACCAGCGGGTGGGTACTACCGCTGGTGGTGCTGGTCATCGGCATGTTCATGTCGGTCCTGGATACCAGCATCGTCAATGTGGCCATCCCCACTATTCAGAACCAGTTCGGCGGGACCACCGACGACGTGCAGTGGATCATCACCGCCTACACGCTGACGTTGGGTGTGGTAGTGCCGACCACCGCGTGGTTGGGTGATCGATTCGGGCTTGGCCGGGTGTACAACGTGTCGCTGCTGGGGTTCGCGGCCGGATCGGCGCTGTGTGGGCTGGCCTGGAACCTGAACAGTCTGGTGGCCTTCCGGATCGTGCAGGCGATCCCGGGTGGAATCCTCCCGGTGATCACGCTGTCGATGCTGTACCAGATCGTGCCGCGGGAGCGGCTCGGCGCCGCGATGGGCCTCTACGGTCTGGGGGTCGTGTTCGCCCCGGCGATCGGCCCCACCCTGGGCGGGTACCTGGTCGAGTACGTGAACTGGCGGCTGATCTTTTACATCAACGTGCCGATCGGGATCCTGGGCGTGGTGGCCGCGGTGCTGGTGTTGCCCCGATTCCCGAGGCTGGCCAGGCGGCGGTTCGATGTGCTGGGTTTCCTCACCATCGCGGGTGGGTTGTTCTCCCTGTTGCTAGCGGTGTCAGAGGGCGAGTCCTGGGGGTGGTACTCCTACCCGATCCTGGGCCTGTTCACCGCCAGCGCGTTTAGCCTGGCGCTGTTCGTAGTAATTGAACTCGCGATCGCCGACCCGCTGCTCGATATCCGGATATTCCGCTACGGGACGTTCACCAACTCGTTGATCTTGATCTCAGTGCTGACGATGGTGCTGTTCGGCGTGGTGTTCTACATCCCGCAGTTCCTCCAGGTGGTGCAGAACTGGAAGGCGCTCGAGTCTGGGCTTACCCTGTTACCCCAGGCGTTGGTCATGGGGGCATTGATGCCCATCGCCGGACGGATCTATGACCGCATTGGGGTTCGCTGGCCCGCGACCATCGGCTTGCTGATCACAGCTGGTGGTACTTATCTGCTCCATACCATCACCATCGATACCCCCCGTGAGCGCGTCATGTGGCTGCTGGCGGTCCAAGCCGTCGGCGTGGGGCTGGCCATGGCGCCGATCCTGACCGGGGGTATCGCGGGCATACCGCTGGCCCAAAGCAATGTCGCCAGCGCGTTCAACAACGTCGCGCGCAATGTCGCCGGTGCATTTGGGGTTGCGGTGCTCACCGCGATCCAAGTCACCCAGCGGGCTCAGCAAACGGCCGGACGCGCCGCGTTGGTGCCCGCGAACACCCCCGTCCCGCACCTCGGCCCACCGGGGACCCCGCCCGTCGGCGGCGGTCTACTAGGCGCCCCGCCCGCCAGTCCACTAGGGACCCCCCCCGACTGGCTGAACGTGTGGGCCGTCTACAACCAGACCTCGCTGCGGGCGTTCGCCGGTGCGATCGATGACCTGTTCCTGATCTGTGCTGTGCTCAGCGTCCTGGGTGCGGCAGTGGCGCTGCTGCTGCGGTCTGGACCAGCCCCCGCACCAGCCACTCCCGCTCCGCCTGCGATGGCAGCGCCACCGTCGGCATCCGCCGATGGCGGCCCAGTTAAAGACGGCGCAGTCACAGTTAAAGACGGCGCAGTCACAGAGGGTGCGGTCGCGCGCGAATCGGTCCCGTCCGCCACCGCAGGCGAGAGCAACTCGGCCCGAGCGCCCGACGAAGCCACGTCGAGATCAACGTTTCTTCACGGAACGCCTGACCAGACCTCATAGTCCTGGGCTGGACGCACCTACCCGGTGGTCGTGCCGGTGGGCTTCCAGCAGGCTCAAAATTTTCCTGTGCAGCTGCAGCAGTTCGGGAATGGTGTCGGGCGGACGGCGGCCCCAGCCGCATTCGGTGGCTACTCCGAACTCGGCGATGACCTGCCGCGCCGCGTCGATGCGCCGCTGAGTACCGGCGAGCCCATGGGTGAGGTGAACGACACCCAGGTACAGTTCGGTAGCTGCGGGAAGACGCAGGGCGGCGAGCGGCGCCAGGTAAGGGGCACCGCTGTCCCGGGGCACCGGGATGTGAATGAACTCCACCGACCTGGAAATCTCAGCACAGAGAGTCGAGGCGAGTTCAGTGGCCCCACGCGCGTCGACAGGGGGCTGCACATCGGGGCGAGTACGCACAGCCGGAGGCATATGCGCATAGTCGCCGTAACACAGGTGGTAGCCCAGCTCCACCGACCGGGGAACGCGCTCGCCCAGGCGGACGAGGCGCGCCAGCATCTGATGAGCGTGGTCGGTGGGGACTCGGTCGCCGACGTCACCGGCCCAGACCCCGGCCCAACTCCGTACTTCAAACGGTGCATCCCACTGGATCGCCAGCTGATCACCGGGTATCGCGGTCAGGATCTGATCGAGCTCGCGGAGCAGTGCGGACTCGTACGGAGCAACCAAGCTCAGTCGCTGGGATGCGGTGACGAACCGCAGCAAGGGGTTGATCGGCGTCGGGAGGCTCACCTGAAACCGCACCTTGGCCGGGGATGACACTGTCGGCTTTGAGTCGGGCGAATATCGCGTAGGAAGCGGTGGCGACGTCGGCGTAGCCGAGCCGACCGAACCGGACGTTACTCGGATCCACGTGGTCGCGGACCCGAAATTGGATGATGGTCGACGGCTGTGGTCCGCTCAGGAATGCCGCCGCTGGAGCTGGCTCGAAATCGGGGTGGTGGGCGAACACGGGTTGCTGCCAGGCAACCCAGAGGCGTCGATCTCCGGTTTCGCCGTCGGGGATCCGGCGCAGGTGATCGCCGAGGACCGCGGTGACCGTGCGAAACACCTCTTCGGCGCTGTCCAGGGGGACGCTGCCCACCAGGAGGACCCTATTCGAGGTACGTGTGGGAATCATGTGATTCGTCACCTTCGTCGCTTGGCTGATCGGGCGGAGCCTGCTACGGCCCGGGGTGGTTCCGGTCTATCTCACTGCCGCGTGTGACCTGCAACTTTCCACCCTCACGGGAGAACCGTGACGATCTCCGGATGCGGTCTAGGGCCGGAGTCTGATGATGTGCGGGCGCGGGTCACCTGGTTCCCGAGTCGAGCCGGAACGGAGGGTCCACAGTTGTTTTTTCAATGAAATCTGGGCGGGGTTACTGGTAAAGTGAGGACGCCACGATGGGGGCATGGCCTGGGGGGAGCGTACGAGTGATGGAGACCTATCAGAACGTCCAAGAGGCGCCGGAAGCGGAGTACGATCGCGCCACACGATCAACGACTCAGCCACGATCAATAGCTCAGCGGCGAGCGGCTGCGCTCGACATGCTGCAGAGCCGGGATCGGCTCTGGCTGTGCACCGGGAGCAGTTCGGGTGCGCATCTTATCCCGGTCGGCTTTGTCTGGGATGGCGAGCATATCATGATAGCGACTCGCGAGCAGAGCGTGACCGTCGCGAACATTCGCAGCAGTGGCACTGCCCGGGTCGCAATCGGTGAACCAGACGATGTCGTCATCATCGATAGCACCGCCTCAGTCCTCGGTGTTGATGACCTTGAACCCGAGGTCGTGGACGCTTTTGTCCGCTTGAATCACCGCTTTAAAGACTTGCCTGAGCACGTCGTCCTCCGGCTGGTTCCCACGCGAATTCTTGTCTGGAAGGATTTTCGCGAGCACGCCGACCGGGTCATCATGCGTGATGGCATCTGGCTGGGATGAACCCATGGCTTGGGGGCAACCTTAGCCTGCTAGGCTGCATCCCAGGTTGACTGGTCGATCACTCAGCAGCGGTCGTCCGGGCGTCCCGAGCAGCTGTTTGACGCTGGTGTCGGTTGTCTTGGGTCAGGTGGGTGGGATTCGCGGCCAAACCCGGAGGGATGCGGACGCGTGACGGTGGAGATGTGGTTGCTGGTGGCCGCATTGTTGGTCAACGGCCTGCTGGTCGGGGCGAGTATGGACCAGACAATCAAGCAGCTCCCGGCGCGGCACCGGATCGGGGTAGTAGCGTATTCCAACTACAGCAAAGCCGCTGACCTACACAATGGCGTAATTTTCTACGGCGTGCTCGGAGTCGGTGGCGCACTGATCGCCATCATGGCTGCGGTCGTGGGACTCCTCCACCAACCCGGCGGAGGGATCGCGGCCGTGTTGTGGACAATAATCGCCCTCAGTCTGGCCCACTCAGTAGCCACCAGCTGGGCAGCTCCCACCAATTTTAGACAACGGAACGCAGCTGGCGACATAGAACAACTCACCGCTATACTCAACCGCTTCACCACACTGCAAACAATTCGAGTGTCCCTGCAGGTTCTCACCCTGCTGGCCTTGGCCTGGGGCCTGGTGGTCTACATCAGCGTGCGGTAGGCGACCCTGAGGCACCGATCGCCGCAGCGGCGCGGCCGGGATACCTCTGGGGTGGACACCAGCAGGCCTTTGCGGCGGTACCGGTCGGTCGCGGACAATCGTTCCGCCGGTCGCTGGCAGTCCCCGCCGGTCGCGGACAGTCCCCGTTGGTCCCTGGCCGTCACCGCCGCGTGCCATCGTGGCCGGCACCTTCCGTCTGGTTGACGGTCGCACTGTTGACCGTCCCGGCCGTGATTCCGCTGGGGCCGCACACCACCATCCGAAGCGAGACAGGTGTCCCGACGGGATGGGCAGGTATCCCGCGCCTATCGGGTCGAAAATCCCGCTCTGATCATGATCCTTGTCCATAGCAATCGTCGGGTGGCTGTCATAGCCTTCTCCAGGGACGGCGGACGATTTCGAGCGAGCCGCCGTGTGAGGAGGGAATAGCTGGTGAAGCGCGTACACCGAACGAAGGTGAAGGCCGAGATTGTTCGAGAGCCTGGGGCGAAGGAGGCAATTCACCGGAAACTCATCGACACTCCCGATGGCGCGGACCGTTTCGTGCTGACTGAGTTCGATATTGCCCCCAACGGGTCGACTCCGCCTCATCACCACGATTGGGAGCATGAAATCTACGTCCTGGAAGGCACGATGGATCTCGTGCTTCCGGACGAGGGCCGGTCTGAGAAAGTTGAGCCCGGAGACGCCATTTTCATTCCCCGTGACGAGCCGCACGGGTTCGTTACCGGGCCGGGCCAACGGTGTCGTTTCCTTATTGTGGCGCCCTGCGAACGGCCGCCGGTTCGTAACTTCTTCCTGTCCGATGACCCCTACGAGTACACGCAGATGCCCGAATATGTGAACGCGCGGGAGGGCAAGTGACTTCGTCTCAGTCCACCCTGGAGCCGCAGCTGGAGGGGTCGGCGAGAATCCACGGAATCATGACCGCGTACTTGCAGTCAAAGGCCGTTTTCGTGGCCGTGGAGCTGGGCCTGTTCGACACTCTCGACAAGGGCGGCCGCACGGTTGATGAGCTCGCTGCTGACCTGGGTATCGACAAGCGTCCGACTCGAGCCCTGTTGTTCGCCCTGCACGGTCTTCAGCTGGTATCCCGGGACGGGGTGAAGTATCAGAACACCGAGGAGGCTAGCCGTTTCCTGGTGACCGGAAAACCCGAGTACATGGGCAGCTTCGCTGAACATCAGGATCAACATTTCGGCAACTTCGCGAAGCTGATGGACGCGATGCGGGAGAACACCTCGCTCACCAAGCGCGTGCTCAAGGATGGGTACAGCAACCAAGGCGCCGCCGCGAGCGAGAGCCGTGCGGGTACGAGCCGATTTATCCAGGCGGCGCGGGTCAGTTCGCGACTCCAAGCCGACAGCCTCGCTGCCACGGCGCCGCTGTCGGGTGTGGGCCGGCTGCTCGACCTCGGCTGCGGGTCAGGGGACTACTCGGTGGCTATCGCCCAGAAGAATCCCGAGATCCGGATCATCGCGATGGACTATCCGGCGGTCTGCGAGCTAGCCAGTAGGAATGTTGCCGACGCCGGTGTCGGTGACATCGTTGACGTGCGGCCGAACGACATCCTGCGGGACCCGTGGCCCGACTGCGACGCGATCATGTTGTCACACGTCCTCGACGGTTATGGCCCCCAGCGGGCGGCCCACCTCATCGAGAAGATTTACCGCGCACTCCCTACCGGCGGAAAGCTACTGGTGCACTCGCATATGCCGTCGCTGGCGACCGGTGTGTTCCCCTACCTGTTCGGTCTGATCTTGCTGGGGAACACGGAAGAAGGGGAAGTCCGCGATGTGGACGACATCATGGGATGGGTGCGCCAGGCCGGCTTCCATGACGTGGAGACCCGCCCTGTGTCGCTGTTGTCCGGTCTGCTCATAGCGTACAAATAGCCGAAGGATCCAAGCGATGACGTCACAGCACACTGGAGTTCTCGCCGAGGCCGAGGCCATCCGACGTTACCTCGACAGTCCGGACCCAGCGGATCTCCTGGCGTTGAATTTTGGCTTCGCCAAGGCCAGGGTGCTCGATACGGCGCTCGAGCTGGGCGTCTTCACACTGCTCGCTGGTAAGCCACGCAACGCCGCCGAGGCAGCGGAGGCGCTGGGCTGTAGTCCCGACGGCACCGAACGGCTCCTGGCCGCGCTGGTGGAACTCGGGCTGCTGGCGACAACCGCAGCCGGTCACTACGCGGTGACGCCAGCGTCGGAAACCTACCTCGTGCGGGGCGGCGCGGGAGATCTCGGCCAGCACTTCATCGAGGTAATGCGGCAGTGGGAGCGTTGGGAATCCTTGGCTGACGTCGTACGTTCGGGATCCTCACAACGATCCTCACAGGACGATCTGGGAAATCTGGGGGCCAGGGGCGCGCACCCGGGACTGTTCGCCGAGAACTTTCCGTTTGCCATCCGGCTGGCGTATCAGGCGCTCGACCGGGTGCCGGTGCCAGCCGGGGGCCGGGTGCTGGACCTCACGTCCGGGGCCGGGGAGTGGGGAATAGCCCTGGCCCTGCACCATTCGGACATCACGGTCACCGCTCATGACGATCCCGCGCTGCTGAACCTCACCCGCGCGCGAGTCGAGGAGTTCGGACTCGCGGACCGGTTCTCCTTCGTGTCGGCGAACTTTGCCGCCCCGCCTTTTCCCGACGCCCACTTCGACCTGGTCATCTTCGCCCAGGCAGGTCGGTTCATCGGCGGAAAGGCGATCGGGCACCTGGTGGGTGAATGTGCCCGCATGCTCCGTCCCGGCGGGCAGATTGTGATCGCCGACGTGCTGAAGAACTCGTCGGGAAAACCCGCGCCGCCTCGGGCGATGCTCGATCTGAGTCTCCTC
The DNA here is from genome assembly GCA_019247305.1 of Pseudonocardiales bacterium. Lineage (GTDB taxonomy): Bacteria > Actinomycetota > Actinomycetes > Mycobacteriales > Pseudonocardiaceae. Next base: position 39,123 of record JAFAPC010000100.1, on the reverse strand, counting down.
GTCAACACGCGGCAGGGACGGCTCGTGGAACGGTCCGAATATCTGGCCTACCTGGCGGACGCTGGGCTGCGTCCCACAACAGAGACGGCCCGAACAGAGACGGCCGGAGCAGAGACGACAAGGGGGCTGGTGTCCGTTCTCACCGGTGTGAAAGGTGCTGGGGGCGTATGAGAAGGGTTGTCGTCACGGGGCTGGGCGTGGTGAGTCCAGCTGGCGTAGGAAAAGAAGTGTTGTGGGACACGGTGTCCGCCGCGAAGAGCATGACGAAGTCACTGTCCAGCGTGACGAGCTCTGCGCTGTTCGGGCCGTTTGACTTCGCATCAGATTCGATAGCCGAGGTTCCCGGTTTCGACGAGCGGGCCCGGGGCCTGCCCCAGGAAGTGCAGCGACTGGACCGCTTCGTGCAGTTCGCGGTCGCCTGTGCGCTGGACGCGATGGCCGACGCGGGGTTGGCGCCGGGCCAGGTCGACCCCGAGCGCTTCGGCATCTCGCTGTCCACAGCAATCTGTGGAACCCCGAAGATGGAGGAGGAGTTCCTTCAGGTCACGAACCACGGAATGGAGCCCATCGATCCGAAGAAAGCCGGCCGCGACCTGTACCTGGCCTCGATGTCGAACACGCCAGGTATCATTTTGGCCCCGCTGCTGGGCGCGCAGGGCCCGTGTGTGACGCTGTCGACCGGCTGCATTGGCGGAATCGACGCCATCGGCAACGCCTATGAAGCGATCGCATACGGCGACGCGGACGTGATGATCGCAGGTGCCAGCGAAGCGCCCGTCACGCCGATCACGGTGGCGTCGTTCGAGATTATCAACTGCCTCTCCAGAAAGCACAAAGATCGGCCCGACGCTGCCTCGCGACCATATGATGCGCAGCGCGATGGGTTCGTCCTGGCCGAGGGCGCTGGCGTCGTGGTCTTGGAGGAGCTCGACTATGCGCTGGGGCGCGGTGTGACGCCGTATATGGAAATCTGCAGCTTTTCGCACACCGCCAACGCCGTGCACATGACCGACCTGTTGACCGATGGCGCAGACTTGACCCGGGCAATGGTTCAGGCCATCGACTGGGCCGGGCTGGCACCGACCGATGTCGACCACGTGTGTTCCCATGGAAGCTCGACGCCGCAGAATGACTCCTGTGAGACGAGCGCGCTGAAGCTGGCCTTGGGTGAGCACGCCTACACGATCCCGGTCAACTCGGCGAAGTCCATGCTCGGGCACGCTCTGTCGGCCGCCAGCGCGATTGAGATCGTGCTGTGCGCGCTGGCCTGCGAGCGATCCGCGGTGCATCCCACCGCGAACTACGAACACCGCGACCCGCAGTGCGATCTCGACTACGTGCCAGACACACAGCGCCCCTGGAATGGGACCACCATTCTCAAAGAGGCCAGCGGGTTCGCTGCCCTGCACGCCGCCATGGTCATGCAGGCCGCACCGAATGGAGGTGCGTCATGGACCAGGTAGTCGTCACCGGTATCGGCGCTGCCACCCCGGCGGGGATTGGCCTGGACGTCCTGTGGGCGAGCGTCGATGCCACGAAGCCGTGCATCATGACCATCGACCGGTTCGATGCCTCAAGCTACATCTGTCCCGTGGCGGGGCAGGTGGATTTCACCGCCGAGGATCACTTGCCGCCCCGCTTCATCAAGCGCACCGACCGATTCACCCACCTGGCGTTGTTCACCGCACGCCAGGCACTGGCCGATGCCGGGATCGCCCTCGGAGCAGACGTCGACCCCGACCGCGCCGGTGTAATGGTCGGCAACATCCTCGGCGGGTGGGAGTTCGCCGAGCGCGAGCTGCGCAACCTGTGGGTCGAAGGGGTACGCGGGGTCAGCCCGTACCAGGCGACGGCGTGGTTCCCGGCGGCACCGCAGGGCAACATCTGCATCGATTTGGGCATCAAGGGGCCGGCGCGCACGTTCATCGCGGACCGCGCAAGTGGGGCCTACGCAATAGTCCGGGGTGCGGAGGCGCTCCAGCGTGGGCAAGTGGATGTCATGCTGGCGGGCGGTGTGGAGGCTCCGCTGTCGCCCTATGGCTGGTTGTGTTTGGAGACCAGCGGCCTGATGGCCAAAGCCCGGGCGGATCAGCCACCACAGGCACTGTACCGGCCATTCGACGCAGGGCACGGCGGCACAGTCTTCGGTGAGGGCAGTCTCTTTCTGGTTCTCGAACGGTCCGAGAGCGCTCGGCGGCGCGGAGCCGAGATCTACGGTGAGATCGCCGGGTGGGGACTGACCACCGACGGCTACATGCCCTACTACACGGTGGAGCCGACCGGTCGCGTTCTCGCGCGCGCCATGCGCGTCGCGGCCGCCCGAAGCGGGATCACGCCCGCCGAGGTCGGCGCGATATTCGCGCACGGATCGGGCATTCCGGTCGAGGACGTGACCGAGGGATACGCGATTCGGGACGTGTTCGGCGACGGGGCGGACCACATTCCCGTGACCGCGCCCAAAGCCGGTTTCGGGCATCTGCTGGGGGCGGCGGCCCCCGTTGACGTCGCGTTGGCGCTGTGGGCGATGCGGTTGGGCCGGGTGCCGGCCACCGTGAACTTGGATCGGCCGGCGCCGGGGCTGGACCTCGATTTTGTTCAGGGACAGTCCCGAAGCATCGGACGCTGGGAGCACAGCCTCGTTATCTCCCGCGGCCTGGGGGGCGTCAACGCATGCCTGATGCTTCGGCGTTGAGCACGGGTTCGGTCGCCGGTAAACAAACGGAGAAGCACAGGAGGAAAGGCCGATGAGTATCCGTGACCAAGTGGTGATGGTCATGTCCGGCTTGGGATTTCAGCTCGGTGAGTTAACGGACGGGGCGACCATGCAGGACCTGGGGATTGACTCCACTGAGCTGGTCGAGATCATCGTGGCTTTGGAGAAACGCTTCTCTATCAGTATCGACTCCGAGGTCCAGGGCACCCTCACCAGCGTGGGCGACCTGGTCTCCCAGGTCAGTGACCTGCTGGCCACCAACGTCGCAATGAAGGGATGAGACCATGCCGAGGATCGAGAACAGCATTGAGATCAGCGCGGACGTGCACCGGGTCTTCGAGGTCACGAATGACATTGCCATGTGGCCAAAGGTGTTCAACGAGTACAATGCCGCCAAAGTGATCTCGCAGGAACGTGATGGCCGCTACACTGAGATCGTCTTCGAGCTGACGAACCCGGAAGGTTCGTCCTGGCGGTCCTGGCGCCTGCTGGACCATCGGGAACTGACCGCGATCGCCGAGCGGCGGGATCCCCGCTACCCCTTCGAGTACATGCACCTGAAGTGGACCTACGAGCCGGTGCCCGGCGGTACCCGGATGACCTGGGTGCAGGACTTTGAACTGGACGACAAGTTCGACGTTCCCTTGCCGACCGTGCTCGAGCGCATGGTGGCGCACACCAAAGAAAACCAGAGCTCCATCCGTGACAAAATCGAGTCCGGCGCGATTTGAGGCACCGTGAACGCAGACGCTTCCCCGACTCCGATTCGCTGGGGACCCCTCACCATCCCGATCACCACGGCGGTCCTGATTCCGGCGGCGTTGCGGATCCTGCTGCGCAGACCGGAAATGCCGATGGGTGTTCCGGCGCGGTACCTGGTCGGTGTCCCACTGGCGGCGCTGGGGAGCTGGATGGTCGCGGACGCCGTGAGCCGCGTGTACCTGCGGCAACAAACGCCACTGGGCGACAAACCCCCCGAATACCTGGTCCGCGTCGGGTGGTACCGCGTCATCCGCAACCCGATGGCCGCCGGCATGACCGTGCTGCTCGTGGGCGAGGCGCTCATGCTTTGCTCGGTCCCGGTGCTCACCTGGGCGGCCGTGGTGTTCGCGGTGTCCTGCACGGCGGCGCTGAAGGTGGAAGAACCCAGCCTGCTGGCGGCCTTCGGCGATGAGTACGCCGGCTACGCCCGCCGGACGCCTCGGTGGTTGCCGTCCCCCACCCACCTGCGGGCACTCCTCAGCGCGCGCCGAGCCGAGAGGGGAAACCGGTGTACATCGACCTGAGTCTTCCCATCAGAAAGCAAGCGCCCGGGGTCGACTTCGAGCAGTGGCTGCACCGCGATGGCATTCGTCACCTGTCGCGGCGTATCCGCAACCTGCCCGGTGACAGCCGGTGGCAGCGGGTCGTCAACTATTGGCATTGGCTCACCGGGCAGCGCAGGCTCTCCGCCGCGGACCTGCCGGAGGGCATGTTCCTGTCCAACGAGTTCTACCGAATGTCGGTGCATCAAGGGACGCACATCGACGCCCCGTTCCACTACGGCCCGCTGTGTGAAGGCAAGCCCGCGAAAAAGGTTCTCGACATGCCCCTGGAGTGGTTCATGGGGCCGGGTGTGGTGCTTGATGTGCGGGCTAGCAATGGGACGGTGACCGACGAGACAGTCAAAGCGGCCATCGGTGCCGCTGGCGTCGAGCCGTCGCCGGGTTCCATCGTGCTGTTCCGCTCGGACTCTGACCTGCGGGTGGGCACGCCCGAGTACTTCACCCAATCCACAGCCATCACGCCGAGCGCGGTCGATGAGCTCTTACGGCGGGGCGTCAAGGTCATGGGGACCGACTGCTGGAGCTTCGACGGCCCGGCCCGGCGCATGGTGGAGACCTTCTACCAGACCCGGGATCGTCAAGCCTGGTGGCCGACTCATCTGCACGGTAGGGAACGCGAATTCGTCCAGATTGAAGGATTGGCCAACCTGCGGTCAATTCCCGCGAGCCGGTTCATGTTCGTGGCGTTTCCTATCGCGCTCATGGACGCCGGGGCCGCGTGGTGCCGCGCGGTCGCGATCGCAGCGGACCAGCACGGCACAGTGGATCAGCACGGCCCCGGCGCGGAAAGGACGGTGCCCCGATGGGTGTGAGTGGGCTGCTCGCCGAGGCCGAGCCGGAGACCGACAGTGGCTGGATCCGTTGCGAATCCTGCGCCACCCTCCTGTACCGGAAGCGTTTCGTGCGGTGCTTGCAGGTGTGCCCCGAGTGCGGATGGCACCGACGGCTCACCGCAGAACAGCGCATCGACACTCTTCTCGATCCCGGCAGCGCCGCAGTGGTCGCGCAGGTCGGGCAGACCGTCACCGATCCGCTCGGATTCATCGACCAGCTCCCCTACCCGGAACGGTTGAGCGCGGCACAAGCCAAGACGGGACTGGACGCAGCCGTGCTCTGCGCGGTGGGAACCATCGGCGGGCATCCGGTGGTGCTGGCCGTTATGGACTTCCGCTTCATGGGCGGAAGCCTGGGTGTCAGAGCCGGCGAGCGGGTAACCCAGGCCGCCGAGAAAGCGCTCAAGGACCGGATCCCGCTGATTCTCGTCACCGCCTCGGGCGGGATTCGCATGCAGGAGGGTCCGCTGTCGCTGATGCAGATGCCCAAGACCTGCCAGGCGCTCGCCCAACTCGATGAGGCGGGCGTGCTGACGGTCTCGGTGCTTACCGATCCCACCTACGGCGGGGTGACCGCGTCGTTCGCGACGCTGACCGACGTAATCCTGGCGGAGCCGCGGGCCCGGATTGGCTTTGCCGGACGCAGAGTCATCGAGCAGACGGTGTGCCAGCAGCTGCCGGAGGACTTCCAGACCGCGGAATCCTTTCTGCGGCATGGACTGATCGACCGCGTGGTGCCCCGGTCGGAGCTCCGGGACGTGCTGCTCCGGTTGCTCGCGGTCCAGGGACCGCTGCCGCAGGCGTACCCCGGCACTGAGCCGGCCGAGAACCCGTCGGTCCGGCCAGCGCCGGAGCGGGACGCCTGGCAGGCGGTGACGCTGGCCCGCCACACCGGCCGCCCCACCACGCTGGACTACATCAGCTACCTGCTGGAGGGCTTCCAGGAACTGCACGGTGACCGGACCTGCGGGGACTGCCCCGCGATGGTGGCCGGAGTGGGACGGCTCAATGGCTTGCCGCTGGTGGTGGTCGGTCATCAGAAGGGTCACACCACTGGGGAGTTGATCCAGCGTAACTTCGGCATGAGCTCGCCGCAGGGGTACCGCAAAGCGGCCCGGGTGATGCGGCTGGCGGCGAAGTGGCGCATCCCGGTGCTGACCCTCATCGACACGCCCGGCGCCGCCGCCGGGCCCGAAGCCGATAACCACGGCCAGGCGGTGGCCATCGCGGAGAGCCAACGCCTCATGGCCGGCCTGCCCGTGCCGATCGTCGCGGTCGTGACCGGAGAAGGCGGCAGCGGCGGCGCGGTCGCGCTCGGCGTGGCGGACAAGGTCTTCGCCTGCGCTAATGCCATCTATTCGGTCATCAGCCCAGAAGGCTGTGCGGCGATCTTGTGGGGGACCCAGACGGCGGCTCCCTGGGCCGCCGCCGCGCTCGGGTTGGACGCTGAGCGACTGTTGGACCTTGGTGTGATCGACGCGGTGATACCCGAGCCGCCGGGCGGTGCCGAGGGAAACCACGTGGCGGCGGCGGCCCGGTTGCGCACGGCCGTCATGGCCGCATTCGTGGAGTTACTGCGCCGCGAGCCCGACCAACTTGTTTCGCAGCGGCGCGCGCGATTTCGCCGTTTTGGTCTGCCGCGCGCCGCTCAGCGGGACTGACTCGTGCTGATTCGTGCTGGTTCGTGAGGGATCACAGGAACGGGGGAATAGGGTACATGGAGAAGACGACCAAGCTGGTCGCGGCTCCCGATGCCGGCTCTGGTGCGGAGAACGATCTGGCGACCGCGTGCCGGTACACCGCGGAGCTGATTCGCACCGCGGGCGGGCCGCTGCGGCACCTCAGCGTCAGGTGGGCGCAGACAGCAATTGAGATCGAGTGGCCCCTCGTCGATCCGCAGCTGCGCATTTCCCCGCCCTCCGAATCGGCGCAGGCGGATTCTCCGCACAGCGAACAGTCCTCGGTGAGCGGACCCGAGGACAATCGTGAGTACATCTGTGCACCTCTGGTCGGTACGTTCTACCGGGCTGCGCAGCCGGGCGGCAAGCCTTTCGTCGAGGTCGGCGACTACGTGGAGCCCGGCGCTCAGGTGGCCATTGTCGAAGCCATGAAACTCATGAACCCTGTCGAAGCTGACCGGTCCGGCCGGGTTATGGAGTTCGTGTTGCCTGACGGGGCCGCCGTCGAATACGGGCAACCCCTCATCGCGATCGTTCCGTCGGCATAGCCCGTCGGTATAGACTCAGCGTAGAGGAGAAAACCTATGTTCGACGGTGTGCTCGTCGCCAATCGAGGTGAAATCGCGTTGCGTATCATCCGGACCTGCCGGGAGCTCGACATCCGCACGATCGCCGTCTATTCCACGGCTGACAGCGACTCAGCCGCCTTACGACTCGCCGACGAGACCGTGTGCATTGGTCCGGCTCCCGCTAAACGCAGTTACCTGAACGCAGCGGCGCTCATCGAAGCCGCCCGGAAGACCGGGGCGGACGCCATCCATCCCGGCTACGGTTTCTTGTCCGAGGACGCCGATTTCGCCGACATCTGTGCCGAAGAGGGAATCCAGTTTATCGGCCCACCCGCGGCCATGCTGGCCAGGCTCAGTGACAAGGCGCAGGCCAAGCGGGTCATGGCAGAGGCGGGGTTGCCGGTGCTACCCGGCAGTGAGCGCACCGTGGACAGCGCCGCCGAGTGTGCCGACGTCGCGCGGCGGCTGGGTTTTCCGCTGATCATCAAGGCAGCGGCCGGTGGTGGTGGGCGTGGCATGACCGTCGTCCGCGACCAGGCTGACCTGCAGCGTGCCTATGAGTCGACCCAGGCGGCGGCCCGGGCGGTGTTCGGCGATGGCCGGGTGTACGTCGAGCGTTTCCTCGAAGCCGCTCGGCATGTCGAGGTGCAGGTGCTCTGCGACGGGCACCGCAATGGTGTGTACCTGGGTGAGCGCGATTGTTCTGTGCAGTGGCGGCACCAGAAACTTGTGGAGGAGACCCCATCGCCGGGGCTGCCTGCTCACCTGCGTCAGCGGATGGGGGAAGCCTCGATCCAGGCGGCTCTTGCCGTGGGCTATGTCGGGGTCGGCACGTTCGAGTTTTTGCTCGATGCGGATGGCAGTTTCTACTTCATGGAGATCAACTGTCGGCTTCAGGTCGAGCATCCGGTCACCGAGATGGTGACCGGGCTGGAATTAGTTCGTGAGCAGCTCCGGGTCGCGGCTGGGTATCCGCTCGATTGGCGGCAGGCAGACGTATCACCCCGCGGTGTGGCCATGGAATGCCGGATCAACGCGGAGGACCCGACGCGACGTTTCGCGCCGACGCCGGGACTGCTGGAAGAGTTCGTGCCGGCGGGCGGTCCCTTTACCCGGGTCGATACGCACGCGTACGCCGGGATGCGGGTGAGCTCGCACTATGACCCCTTGTTGGCCAAGGTCACCGTGTGGGCGCCCGACCGTGGGCAGGCTCTCGCCCGAATGGCTCGAGCGCTGACGGAGTTCCGAATCGCTGGTTCCGGGGTGCGCACGACCATCTCTTTTCTGCGTGAGGTGCTCGCGCACCCACTGTTTCGCGACGGAAAGCACACTACGTCGCTGGCGGAGGACATGGTGGCCGCCAGTGCGGGTACCGGCGGTCCATCATGATCGCATTTAGTGGAAATCGGAATCAAACAAAGCCAGATTTACTCCTGTTCAGTGATGTCTTAGCTGCCGGACACGGATTATGCTGAACACGGATCCCTCGGAGAGGAAAAATGATGGACCAGTCTACGCAGGTTCTGGTGGTCGGTGGCGGCCCAGCCGGTTCTACCGCCGCTACGCTCCTGGCCCGCGAAGGGTTCGACGTGACCCTCATGGAGAAGGAAGTTTTTCCGCGCTACCACATTGGCGAATCACTCTTAGCATCATGTGTGCCCATCATGGAGCTGATCGGTGTACGAGAAAAAGTCGAGGCATACGGGTTCCAAGTGAAGAGGGGAGGGTATTTCTACTGGGGGAACGAGGAGTGGGATCTCGCGTTCGGTAACAAGTTCCAGGAGCGCACCTTTGGTGACGGGCTTGCGGAGTATGATTACGGCTTTCAAGTCGTGCGGGCGGATTTTGATCAGCTTCTCCTGGAGCACGCTAAGAGCCAAGGGGTCAAGGTTCGAGAAGGAGTAGAGGTCAAACGGCTGATATTCGATGGCGATCGGCCGCGGAGTGCGGTCTGGTCACCGGCTGGCCAGAATGCCCACAATGGCCAAACCCAGGAGCAAGAAATCAGCTTCGACTTCTTGATCGACGCGTCGGGTCGAGCCGGTCTCATGACAACGCGCTACCTGCACGCGCGCCACCACCACCAGTCATTTAAGAACATCGCCGCATGGGGATACTGGCAGGGCGCGAAAAAACTTACGGTCGGTCCGGAAGGGGGGATCTTAGTCTGCTCCGTGCCGGACGGCTGGTTCTGGGGAATTCCGCTGCATAACGGCAGTTACAGCGTTGGGCTCATCAACCACAGGGACACCTTCAACGCGAAGCGGAAAGCGGGGGCGAGCACGGAGCAGCTCTACCACGAGGCAATCCGGGAGTGTCCGGTCCTCACCGACCTGTTGGCGCCCGCCGAGCTGGCCACGCCGCTGCGCGTGGAGCAGGACTACTCGTACACCTCGGAACGGTTTGTCGGTCCGGGTTACTTCCTCGCCGGCGATGCTGCGTGCTTCTTGGATCCCTTGCTTTCGACCGGGGTGCACCTTGCCACCTATAGTGCGCTCTTGGCGGCGGCCAGCCTGTCCAGCATCCTTCGCGGCGAAGTCGATGAAAAAGAAGCCGGCGAAGTCTATGAACAGACCTACCGACAGTCATACCTCCGCCTATTGTTGATCGTGGCGAGTTTGTATCGGCGGTATGACGGTCAGAACTCCTACTTCTGGCAGGCGCAGCGCCTCACGCTCCATGACTGCAGCGCCGATGACCTGAAACAGGCGTTCGTGAATGTTGTCTCCGGTATCGAGGACCTGCGCGACTCGCAGGCGACACTCGACCTCGCCCTGGCCGCTGCGGGCCAGGCAGCCGCTAAGGAGTTTCGCACCAAAGAAGGCCTTGATTCGGCGCCGCATGAAGATAACGAGCTCGTGCAGGCTAGAATGCAGTTTTTCCACTCTGCGATGATGCGCCGGGATATTCGCGGGCTTTACGTCGTGACGAAGCCACGCCTGGGCCTGGCTCGCCAGTGAGTGTGGCAGCGTCTTGATCGGCGGCTTTCGCTAAGCTCACCCGTCCACCCGCGCGCGCAGGCATGTACCTGGGAGGTAAGTATGACTGAGTCGTCCGTTGTCAGTCCGACAGCCGTGCTGGAACTCATGCGGATATCGTCGCGACTCGATCCATGGACGGTGCGGGCCGCTGCCACCCTGCGGCTGCCCGACCTAGTGGCCGAAGGCGCCGATACTACCAGCGAGTTGGCAGCCCGGTCGGGCACCGACCCGGATGCGCTGGGCCGGCTCATGCGACACCTGACGCTGTTAGGGCTGTTTCGCACCACCGCAGATGGCCGATGGGAGCTCGCCGAGCTCGGCGAGCTCCTGCGGGATGACCACCCGATGAAGTTACGGAGTATGTTCGACCAAAATGATCATTATGTGCGAAAGGTGGACCGGAGCTCCTACGGCCTGCTGGAAGCGGTGCGCACCGGTGGTGCGGTCTGGGAAAAGTTGCACGGACGGTCGTTCTGGGAGGAGATGAGCGCCGACCCCGGGTTCGGCAGCGGCTTTAACGCTCAGATGGCCGGCCATTCGGCCAGGTGCAGCCCGGCGATCGCCCGAGGCTACGACTGGTCGACCGTCCAGCACGTCGTCGACGTGGGCGGGGGTACGGGCCGGTGCCTGGCGACCATCCTGGGTGCCCATCCGCACCTGCGGGGGACCCTGGTCGACCTGCCAGGGCCGGTTGCCAGTGCGGCCGCTGTCCTTGCGGAGGCCAACGTGCTCGGCCGGTGTACGGTGGCACCGCAGAGCTTCTTCGACCCGCTGCCCCCCGGTGGCGACGTGTACCTCCTGGCCAATGCCATCCACGACTGGAACGACGAGGATGCCGCGAAGATCCTGCGGCGATGTACGGACGCCGCTGGCCTGGACGGTCGAGTCCTGGTGGCTGACCGCGTCGTCACTGATGAGGCGGACAAGGCCGACCAGATCTTCATCAGCGGCGTGGACTTGGGCATGCTGATGCTCAACGGTGGCCGGGAACGCAGTACAGAGGAGTTCCGCAAGCTCGGCGCGACCGCAGGCTTGCGGCATACCGCGACGTATGTGCTGGCGGACTACCCCATAATGTCGCTGGTGGAGTACGTCGTCGAAGGCTGAACCTGTGAGGAGTACCGTTCGTGCGCCAGGAAACCGTTCAGTGCTGCGTGGTTGGTGGGGGCCCAGCAGGGCTCATGGTGGGCGTCCTGCTGGCTCGTCAGGGCGTCGAGGTGCTCGTGCTGGAAAAGCATGCCGACTTCCTGCGGGACTTCCGGGGAGACACTATCCACCCGTCAACCCAGGAACTGATGTATGAACTCGGCTGGCTTGATGACTTTCAGCAGATCCCCCATTCGAAAATGGAGCAGGTCACCGTCTCTATGGCCGGGAACCTTGTGACGTTCGCGGATTTTCGGAAGCTGAAGGTGCACTGCCCGTACATCGCGTTCATGCCGCAATGGGACTTCCTAGACTTCTTGGTCACCAAGGGCAAGACGTTTCCGAGTTTCCGGCTCTTGCAGAGCACTGAGGTGCGCGAGCTCCTCGTCGAGGAAGGCCGTGTGGTCGGGGTACGTGCCACCGCTGTGGACGGCCCCCTCGAGGTGCGCGCGGACTTGGTTATCGCCGCGGACGGCCGCGACTCCATCTGCCGTGCCCAAAGCGGAATGGAAACGATTTCTAACGCCCCGTTCATCGATGTACTATGGTTCCGCGTGTCGCGAAAAGACAACGATAAAGTCGCATTCTTCCAGAGCGGAAAAGGTGTTCTGGTTGTGATCAACCGCGGAAACTACTGGCAGGTGGCCTACGTCATTCCTTCTCGTGCCTTCGCCGAAGTGCGCGCGGCTGGGCTGGCTGAGTTCCACACCAGAGTTGCCGCACTGGCACCCGCGCTAGGCGACCGCATGCATGAAATCGATTCGTGGGACCAGGTACACCAGCTCACCGTCCGCGTGGACCGACTCAAGACCTGGCACCGACCAGGTTTGCTGTGCATCGGTGACGCCGCACACGCCATGTCCCCGGCCGGGGGTGTCGGGATCAACCTAGCCGTTCAAGACGCAGTGGCCACCGCGAACATCCTCGGACCCAAGCTACGCGTGAACACACTGAACGACAGCGACTTGTCGCGGGTTCAGGCGCGCCGAGAGCTTCCTACGAGGATCACCCAGAAGTTCCAAGTCGCGGTGCTGCGTGACCTCTACCCGAAGGATCTGCACGACGATACGGCCCGTCATACGCCACCGATCTTCACTGCGTTCAGGCTGCTTCCTCCACTGCGCCACGCCATGGGTCGTTTCATCGGACTAGGCATCCGCCAGGAACACATCAGCAACTGATGTTCGGGTTCATTCCAGCCAGCGACCATTGCGCATGACAGTTCGGTTGGAATACTCGTGGAACCCGTTCCAGACAAGGATTCGCGTGGGGAGCAGACGGAGGCAGACGCGCTCGGGAAGGACTGTGTCGCTGTGCCTCAGGCCGGCGATCGCGTTCGCGACCTCAGGTTCAATGTCGTCGATGCTGACGATCGAGACGGTGCCATCGACAATGATGAGATCGTCTGGTTCACCGATCGCGACCCGGGCAGCGCCGTTCATACGGATGTTCGAGGTGGTCACGCTGTGCTCGCGGGTCGCCATCGTGATGTGTTTGCCGTCCCAGAGGAAGCCGACCGGGATGAGATGCGGGCCGGAGCTGTTCCCGGTGGACAGCCAAAGCCGATCCCGGTTCTGGAGCATGTCGAGCGCGGCCGCCCGTCGCTGGGCCGTTGATCGCGGGATGCGCTTGTGCATTGTTACCATTTTAATCACCTCTCATGATTTCGCAGCCTGGCCAGCACACCTAGCCGCGATCACGGCCTGTCTCTGGCGTCTCTTGAACGCCCTGGCAGGTGCCTATCTCTATTTCCCATTGCCTCCCTGGCCTTGTTCTCATTTTAGCAATCTTTGCCCTGCTTTACTAGTAACCTAGGCCAGATATCGCTGAAAAGGGACACGGGTCCCGCGTACGGGAAGTCCTGCGCCACCGGTACAACCACTCCATACCCGGTTCGCGTTGCTACTGCTCGGCAGGGACGGCACACACTGCCGTAGCAGCGGCTCAACGGAGCGAAACGCTCGTCTCGCCGCGTTATGTCTTCTACACGCGGGCTTCCATCCCAAAGGGTCTTGTCGGGATACTGAGTCCGATGATCGATCGTGAGCTGTACCTGCCACGGTCGTGGACCAGCGACCCGGACCGCTGCGCGGCTGCCGGGGTACTCACCGAGGTCGAGTGGCGGCGCTGGACTCTGCTCGCCCATGCGCTGCTCGCCGTCATCGCCGCCACCGAACGCGCCGAGCGCCCACCACCGCGCGGCCTAATCCCCTTGGCCTGCAATGAGATCCGCGCCCTGTTCACCAAGCTGATCACTGAACCCACCCGCCGGCCCACCAACCCGCTGGCCTGGTCACACTGGAGACGCCACCATCAACGCCACGCCCGCGCCAGCCACTACTGCCGACAACAAACTCAGCTCAGATAATCACGATCTACGGCTGGAGTACTAGGCTGTCGCCGTATCCAGCTCATACCCGTTCCTTGACCCCGAGATAGTCTACAGTTTGGGCTTTGGGAACGGCGCGGGATTGCTGCTTTTGTAGGCTACGAGCTCGGCGATGGCAACTGCCCCCTTGCCTGCAGCGGCGCCGACGCGCGCTAGGGACTCGTACGCCACGTCTCCGATAGCATAGATGCCAAGCACGTTAGTCTGAGTAGAAGAAGTGCCGCACCCGGTCACGATAGCACCCGTGGTGACTCGATCAATCTTCTTATCGATCCAGGCGGAGTTCGGGCTGTAGCCGATCAGACAGTACATCCAAGTGGCTGAAATTGTAGTTTCAATTGTAGTTTCGGGGCTGCCATCTGTACTGGCCACCCTTGTACTGACCACCACGGAGCTAAGCTCCTTTTTATTATCAGCTTTGCATTCCTTAACTGTACTTTTCTTCAATATGGTGATTCTACCCTCTTTCTCTTTTTGTTCAATGTATTCTATAATTTCGTCAATGTATGATTCTATTTTATCCCCACGGACGACCATTGTAATATGTTGTGGACCGTCCTTACTATTTAAAAGGGTCCACGCCGCCCCAGTTGCAGTATCACCACCGCCGACTATGACGACTTCGGCTCCTTTGGTATGTGGTATGTCGCCGGGAAGAAGGAGGTAGTAGACCCCGCGCCCGGTAACCCGTTCTATCCCTGTGACGTCCTTAAGAATATTCCATGTCGCGCCACTGGCGATTATGACAGCTCCCGCCTTGTATATCGTAGGTGCCCCAGCCCCAGCGGCCAGGGATGTCTCATCTACTTCGGCGACCTCTACTTGGTGCGGACTTTGGGCGTTACTACCGAGTATGATTTTTGTGGCTTTACGTGCCGACTCCCACTGAACATTTTTGGATCTCCGGATCTGAGTTAAAGCGTTCTGAGCGAACTGGTAGCCCGTAATGCCATCAGGGAGACCGAGATAGTTAGCCATATAGGGATTGGTGCTGATCTGACCGCCTGGGACGTCGGCTTCAATAATGAGCGTTTTCAAGTATTCGTACCCGGCATACAGCGCGGCGGCTAGTCCCGCAGGACCCCCGCCAACCACCACAACGTCGTACCAGTCTGTTGTTGGTGGGTCCACCAGGCCGCAGGCAGCAGCCAAATTGGCCAGGGATGGATCAACCAAAATAATAGTGTTGTCGTTAGTCACTGTAACAATAATGTGATCACCTTCTGGAGCTTCGTTCCATGTGCAGTTCACCCCGCTGCCAGCGAGAAAAATCCGGATCTCAAACGCTCGCTTGCTACGAAAATGTGCGGTGATCTCCGCGGAAACAACTAACGATCCCCGCTCTTCCTGGCGGGCACCGTTCCACCATTTGTAGATCGCGTTGTCGACATTTTGTATGGTACCGATTTGCTGCTGACCGATTTGCTGCTGGACGTTGAGATCCGAGAGAAAAGCGGAGGTGAAGGGCACGGGCACAGTGTCATCCTGACGGGATTCGACCTCGCTCTCGACGTCAGGCACCAACCGCAGGCGCCCAGCAAGGGAACCTTCCTCGGTCCACTCAGAGGGCATTGGCGTATCGGGCGCGTCGGGTTGGTCTGGCTCCACGACGGCGACCAGCACGACCTGCACCCCCTTCGCAACGAGGCCCTGCCGTGCTTGTTCGGCATCCCTTGCATCAGTGGCAGTAATCACGGTAAACTGCTTTCCGTACCACCTTTCGAAAGTTGTCGTGAGTTGTAATCTGCGAAGCGGGTCGGTGTCTGCTAGTACGATAGCGTGGTGGACCGTCTCAGTCATGCGACTCTCCTGTAATTGCAATGTGTAAAAGGAACCAAAGAAGAATTAGCTAGTTTTGCGGTCGGACCACGTGACTGGTACCTCATAGAGACCGTAGATGAAGGCATCGTCCTTATACGGTAGTTCCGCTGCCGGCACGGCTAACCGCAGGTCGGGGATCTGCCGGAACAAGGTCTCAAACACGATCTCCAACTCTAACCGGGCCAGGTTCTGCCCCAGACACTGGTGCACCCCGAAACCGAAGGCCAGGTGGTGACGGGCCGACCGGTGGATATCCAACCGTTCGGGTTCAGCGAACACCTCGTCGTCCCAGTTGGCCGCCATCCCGGCCACCACAATACCCTCACCAGCCCGGATTGTCTCGCCGTTGATCTCAATATCCTCGGTGGCCACCCTGCTCGTGCCCACGTCCGAGACGCTGAGGTAGCGCAGTAGTTCCTCAACCGCCTGCGGTATCAGCTTCGGATTCGCCCGTAGCTCGGCCAACTGTGTGGGGTGCTCCAGCAGGGCGACGGTTCCCAACGAGATCATGTTGGTGGTGGTCTCGTGCCCGGCCTGCAGCAATAGTGTCGCCATCCCGACCACCGCGCCGTGGTCGAGCGTGCCGGTCTTCCGGTTCTTGACGATCAGCCGGCCCAGCAGGTCATCGCCCGGCGCGGCCTCCTTTGCGGTGACCAAGTCGTCCAGATAGGCGTAGAGCTCGTTGGCCGCGGCCATGCCCTGCTGCAGGGTGCTGGTCCTGCGGTTCAGCACCTTGGTCCGCTCCTGGAAAACTTCACGATCAGCGTAAGGTACCCCGAGTAGTTCGCAGATGACCTGCGACGCCACCGCCAACGACAGTTTCTGTACCAAATCGACCGGCCCGCCGCAGGCAAGCATGTCATCCACGCACTTATCAACGATCTGCTTAATCTGCGGCCGCATTGCCTGCACGCTACGCACAGAAAACTCGGTGATCACCATTTGGCGCTGAGCGGTGTGTATCGGCGGATCCATGCCGATCAGCGACAGGCGGGACAGGTAGGTCTGGTTCTGCAGCAGTTTGCGGTCCGCGTTGGCCACCAGCGGGTACGCCGGATGCGTGCGGTCGGAGCTGACTCGCCGATCGACCAGCAGGGCACGCGCGTGCTGGTATTTAGTGATCAGCCATGCCTGCTGACCGTCGGGCATTGTGATGCGAGAAATGGGGCACCGCGAGCGCAACGACGCATATTCGGCCGGCGGGCGCATCGGACACGCCCTGTCCATTGGGAATGAGGGTGCCTGCGAGGTGGCGACTTCGGCCATGACGGATTCCCAGCTTGCTAGACGTTGCTGACACCAATTATCCTAGCGGAATGGAGGAATACTGTCCACATTTTTGACGACGGGTTGGAGGCTGGTGAGCGTTGAAGTCAGAAAAGTACGTTTGAGCTGTTCCAAACCTCTGTCGGATGTCGGCGGATATTTGACAGAGGCTGGGTTCGACCCTGATAGTCGTGTGTAGCGGAGCGCTGTTTTGCTCATGTGAGGACCGGCGCTGATGTGGCTTATGGCGAGGGACGGAGCTCGCTGTCTCTTGTCGCGGTGACGAGCCACCTGGTGGGCTCATCGGTGGGGCCCGCGCCTGGCCACCCGGTTAGCTGCCGGCCGTATCCCACGGCGACGTCGAAGGGGTCATCGACGCGCGCCCGCCAACCATGCCCAGCTAGCCACCCGGCCGGGTCGTCGACTCCGGACCGCCACGGGGCACCGAAGCTGGCTATCCGCTCAGCGGTCGCGGCCAGAGGCCCGTTGCGGATAGCCGAGGCGCTGATGACCTCCAGCGCCAACATGCTGCCGGGCCCGGAAAGTCTCCTCGCGGTGCTCACCAGCGCATTGTTGTCCTTGGTGATGAGGTAGCTCAGCAGCCCCTCGGCCAGCCAGGCGGTGTGCTGGCCCTCCTGGAAGCCGCTCGCACGCAACGCGGCGGCCCAGTCGGCGGTGAGGTCGGCGGCGACGGTACGGCGTTCGCAGCGCGGTAGGACACCCATGGTGGTGACCATGGCCTCCTTGTACGCGAGGACGTCGGGCTGGTCCAGCTCGTACAGACGGGTCTCCGCCGGCCAGGGCAACCGGAACGCGCGCGCATCCATGCCCGCGGCCAGGATCACCACTTGCCGGCAGCCGGCGGCGCACGCCTCGGACAGGCAATCGTCGAAATAACGGGTACGTACGGCGGCGTACTCCACAAACGCGGTCGCCGTCTGCTCGTCGAAGGGCGCTCGTTCAACGCCGACCTCCTCCGCATGAGGCAACTCCGCCTGGGACAACAACGTCGCCAGCTCCGGCCGGCCCCGCTCAACGATCGCCACCGCGATGGGGTCGTCGAACAGCCGATCCGGCCGCTGACTTTCCGCCGCCCGCGCCCAGGCCATTCCCACCGCAGTGACCCCGACACCGCGCAACCGCGTCGCGTTCTGCCCGACCTCGTCACTACCGCTGTTATCTGCCATACCCATCTCCGCTGCCGAACCGGCGGTGGACGTGCGCCGAGACCGCCCGCGCCGGGATTTATTCCTCTGGGCGCTTGGCTACGACCATGAGGTAGCCGTATTCTGGGATATCGGCCATGTCCGCTGTGTCGAATCGGTCAGCCATCGTGTCACCAAACGTAGTCTCGAGGCCCGGTTGCGCTTGGTTCATGCGTGCCGAAAACCAGAGGAAGCTCTTGCGGAGGGTCTGCTCGCTGATGTCCAGAATCTCCTCGAACCATAGTCCCGCGCGCCGGAGCATGGGTGGATAGTCCTCGGCCTGCACCATGGTTGACATGAAGGCGTTGTGAAACCGGTCCACCGTGGGTTGCTTGGCGGCGGGGATCGGTGCACGTTCGAACAAGTCGGTCAGGACTAGCCGGCCTCCCGGCCGGAGTACCCGACAGATCTGCGCGAGCACCTGTCCACGGTCCGGCATGTGCGGGATTGACTCAAGCGCGATGACGGCGTCGAAGGACTGCGCCGGGAACGGCAGTTCCATCGCGTTTGCCTGCTGGAACACCACCCGGTCCGCGAGTCCTGCCGATTCCGCGAGGGAGTTGGCGAGTTTGACCTGTTCCTGGCTTACCGAGATACCGGTCACTTGGGCACCGGTGAGCCGGGCTATCCGCACACCAGGTCCGCCGACCCCACACCCGAGATCAAGGACGCGACTGCCGGCCCCGATCGTCAACTTCTCGGCCATCATATCGGTCAGCCGGTCGGCCGCTTCCTCGGCGGGAACCTCACTGTCGGGGCTATCCCAGTAGCCGACGTGCAGGTTGTCACCCGGCTTCGTCGCGGCGATCACAGCGAAACGATCATAATGGTGACCGACCTCATCAGGTACCGGTGCGAGAGCGGATTCCTTCTGCGACATGATGTCCCCTTCTATGGCATGAGTGTTACCCTCGAGCCGCTCCATCGACGGCCGGGAAGGGCCTCCGCAAGCACAAGCCAAGCCTACCACTTTGTGGTCATTCATGGGTAGCGCTTACGTCGCTTCCGAGCGAGCTTTGTGGGCTTTTTCTTCAGTTCCGGTCCCGCCCCGCAGGTGTCCAACCAGAATGTCAGGAAGTTGTAAATTACCGTATAATTACCGCATAATTACGGTATGTCGACGGGCGGAGCTGTCAGCGACGCGGTCAGTAGAGTAAAATACTACATAGTCAGCGTGCCGGGTGTGCAGATAGCTGGCGGGCAATGTCGGTAATCACGGGTGGGCGCAGGATTGGTGAGGTGCCGCTGAGGAGGTTGCGCTCGGCCACCTCCAGCACCACGACCTCCCCACCGGCCAGCAGGTCCCCGGACGGGCGGGGAGCCGCGCCGACGGTCTCGGGATGCACGACGGTGAGGTCGGTGAAGGCCGCGGCTAGGTAGCGGCTGGCAAACTGGGTGAACGAGTCGGCAATCATGCGAACGGGTCGGCTGATGGTGCCCGCGGCGGGTGCGGAGGTCAGCCGCAGCGGCACCCGGAAGTCACTGGCGATCGAGCGGGTGCGGTCGGTCTGCCCGCCCGGGGCCAGCGAGTATGTCGGGATCGGGTGCGTGTCGCGACGGCCGATCAGTGGGCTGATGTCATCAGGCCAGGAAATCGAGCCGGTCGGGGCCAGCTGCCAGGTTCGGGTGATTCCGGGTTGGATCCGTTCGGCCAGTGCGTAGGTCATCGCCACGCCACCGTCCTGGCTCCAGTGGGTGTCGGCCGGGTAGTACAGCGGGGAGCCCTGGCGCCGGGCGATCTCAGCGAGCGCCGGGCGCAGGTCGATCGCGCCGGCTTCGGGGACCACCCGACGCCAGAACTGCGCCCTGGCCCACGAGGCGCACTCTCGCCCCAGGTAGTCGAGGGGCAGATGCTCGGGCACCATGGTTGTCTTGTCTGGAGCCACGACCAGCACGAACCGCCGGCCGGAGGCCTCCACCACGGCGCGCAGCCGGCGCAACGAGGCCAGCGTGTCACTCAGGGAGCGGGAGGGCAGGCACGCGCCGCTGACATCCGCACCGAGGTACAGCCAGCCCTCGCGGCCCTCAATCACCGACGGGAACGCGCTGATCGGGGGCTGCGAGGCCGGGGTGAGGAGCGGGTCCGCGGGCGATCCTGGCCGCGCAGCGGACAGCGCAGCCGGCTCGCCGAAGACACCTCGGCTGAGCGCCTCACTTACCTGGACCGCGCGGTCTCGCAGCGGCAGGTGATCCGCCGCCCAAGCGGGCAGCCCGGTGAGCCACGCCCACCCCTCGCGCGGGTCACCGAAACTGGCCAGCGTCCGGTTCTCGAACCGGGCGGGGTGGACCCCGAGGCCGTGCGCGATGGTCGGGCTGAGGAAGAACAACCCCGCGCCGATGAGCGTGGCGAGTTGGCGAAGGCCGAGACGGGCCTGGGGCATCGGGTGCTGGGGCATCGGGTACTGCCCGGGCAGCCACGCCTGGTGGACGGCGAGCGGAGCGTCGAGGGGAGCGGGGTCGCGCACCGACATGGCGGGCACCGTAACCGTGCTGCGCTCGCCTATCCTGCACCGGCTGACCCACCGACGAGGGGAAGACCGCGCATGGACCACCGCCGCATCGAATGGACCGGTGAACGGTGCGTGCCGTGGGCTGAGGACCTGCAGGTGGTCTACGAGCACTACCACCGGTATGCGCTGGCTGCCCGCCTGGCCACCGGCGCGCGGGTGCTCGACCTCGGCTGCGGGGAGGGCTTTGGTCCCGCGCTGCTGGCCGCGCACGCCCGCGAGGTGGTGGGCGTCGACATCGATCCCCCGACGGTGGCGCACGCCAGTGCCCACTACCGCCGGGACAACCTGCACTTCACCCTCGGGTCGATGATCGATCCGCAGCTGCTCGCTGGGGCGGAGCCCTTCGAGGTCATCACCTGCTTCGAGGCGCTGGAACACGTCGAGGAGCAGGACGTGCTGCTCGCGGTGGTGGCCCGGCTGCTGGTGAGTGGAGGAGTGTTCCTGACCAGCACACCCGACGTGGCGGTGTACCGCCACCAGCACGGCAACGACAACCCCTTCCACGTCCGGGAGCTCACCGAGCCGCAGTTCCAGGCGCTGCTGGGCAGCTGCTGGCGCCACGTCGCCATCCTGCGGCAGAACGTCGCCGTCGGATCGCTCATCACCGGCGGGGCAGCGCCGGGCACGGGGGTGGTCCAGTCCCTGCGCCGGGCGCCGGAGGGCGCTTGGCAAGTGGGGCTCGACTCGCCGCACACCTACCTGCTTGGCATTGCCTCCAATGCGCCGCTGCCGGAACTGCCCGAGCTCAGCGTGCTGGTGGATCCCGACCTGACCCTGGTGCGCGAGGCGCACCGTGCGGTGGCGCAGGAACGGCATCGGGCCGCCGAGCTGCGCACGGGACTGATCGAGGCACAGCAGCAGACCACCACCGCCACCCACCAACGGGACCACGCGCAGAATGAGGTGCGGCAGCTGCGCGGCGAGCTGGCCGCCGTTCGTCGTGAGGTCCAGCGGCTGGAGTCACGGGTGGGCTGGCATCAGGAGATCGCCGCAGCGGCCGAACGCCGAGCCGCTGAGCTGGACGGGCAGGTTCAGGCATTGCGCGCGGAGGCCTCAGCCACCGCCACCCGGCTGATTTCCCGTTACCGGGGCACCGTGGAGTGGGCGGCGCCCCGCGGAACACTACGCCGTGATCTCTACGAGCGTGCCCTGGGGCGCGGGCGCAGCGCCGGGCCTGAGGGCATCCAGCTCCCTGGGCCGGTGGAGCTGCGCACCAGCACCTCGCCGCTGCTCAGCATCCTCGTGCCGGTGCACGGCAAGTGGGACTACACCCGGGCGTGCCTGCTCAGCATCGCGGCGCACCGCCCCGCGGTGCCGTTCGAGGTGCTGGTCATCGACGACGGCTCCCCGGATCGCACCGCGGAGCTGGTCGCAGCCAGCCCAGGCGTGCGCCTGGTGCGCACCGAGCGCAACGTCGGGTTCGTGCACGCCTGCAACCTCGGGGCCAGCCACGCCCGCGGGGCCTACCTGCTGTTCCTCAACAACGACACCGAGGTGCGGCCCGGCGCCCTAGACGCGCTCATCGACGCGGCCGAGGAGGACCCCGAGATCGGCCTGGTCGGCGCGATGCTGGTGTATCCCGACGGGCGGCTGCAAGAAAGCGGCGGCATCATCTGGGCCGACGGGTCCGGTTGGAACTACGGGCGCGGCCGGGACCCCGGTGCGCCGGAGTTCCAGGTGCGCCGCGATGTCGACTACTGCTCCGGAGCGGCGATCCTGGTGCGCCGGGAGGTGTTCGAGCACGTCGGTGGGTTTGACCAGCGCTACGCGCCGGCCTACTACGAAGACACCGACCTGGCCTTCGCCATCCGGGCCAGCGGGTACCGCAGCATCGTCGAACCGCGCGCGGTGGTGATGCACCACGAGGGTGTCTCGCACGGCACGGAGCCCACTACCGGGCCCACCACCGGGATCAAGCGGTACCAGACGATCAACCGCGCGCAGTTCGTCGACAAGTGGGCCTCGACCCTGGCTGAGCAGCTGCCGGCCGCCAGTGAACGCAACGTCTGGTTGGCCCGCCAGCGCGGTCCGGCCGGCCACCGGGGTGGGCTGGTGCTCGTCGCCGACCACCACATACCCACCCCCGACCGGGACTCGGGGTCGTTACGTATGCACCGGTTGTTGCTGACGCTCGTTGAGCTTGGCCAGCGGGTAGTGTTCTTTCCCGCCAACGGCGCGCTGGCGCAGCCGTATGCCGCAGAGCTGCAGCGTCACGGGATCACCGTGCTGCCCGACCCGGCGGGGCAGGAGGTGTTTCTGCGCGAGGCAGGTGCGGCGCTGCACCTGGCGGTGCTGTCCCGCCCGCAGGTGGCCTGGCCGCTGCTGGAGAAACTGCGCCGCGCCGCGCCGCAGTGCCTCGTCGGCTATGACACGGTGGACCTGCACTTCCTGCGCCTGCACCGGCAAGCCGAGGTAGCCGCGGCCACCGGTGACGAGCACAGCGCGAGCGCTCTGGCGGGCATGGCGGCCGCGTCGCGGGAACTGGAGCTGGGGCTGGTGCGGGCCACCGAGGTGACGCTGGTGGTTTCCGAGCACGAGCAGAGTCTGCTGCGCAGCCTGGTGCCGCAGGCCGATGTGCGGATACTGTCCAACGTGCACCACCCGACCGAGGAGGTGCCCGGGCCGGGTGGGCGCGCGGGGCTGCTGTTCGTCGGCAGCTTCGACCACCTGCCCAACCGGGATGCGGCGCGGTGGATGGCCCACGAGGTGCTGCCGCTGGTGCACCGTCGCCGCGGCGATGCGGTGCTGCACGTGGTGGGCAGCAACCCCCCGCCCGACGTGCTGGCGCTGGCGTCGGAGACCGTCACGGTGCACGGCTGGGTGGCTGATCTGGCACCGCTGCACCGGCGGTGCCGGCTGTCGGTGGCGCCGCTGCGGTTCGGGGCCGGGGTGAAGGGCAAGGTGGGCGAGAGCCTGGCGGCTGGCCTGCCCACGGTGGGCACGCCGGTGGCCGTCGAGGGGATGGGGTTGGTGGACGGGCAGCACGTGCTGGTGGCCGCCGACGCCCCTGAGTTCGCCGACCAGGTGGTGGCGTTGCTCGACGACGACGAGCTGTGGTGCACGTTGTCCGCGGCCGGCGCCAGCGCGATCATCGAGCGGTTCGGGTCGCACGTGGCCCGCGCCGCGCTCCAGGACCTGCTGGAGACCGCCGCCAAATGTTCCGCACCAGCGCCTGAGCCGCTCGTCGGCTCCGAATAACGGCCCCAATAGCGGCTCCGACGCCGCACCGCTCACCGTACAACCCGGGGGGCGTCGTGGAGGTCGCTGTCACCAGGCGCAGGCGAGTGGGTTTGCGCTGGTGATGATGGGTATGTCTGAGCTCAAAACAAGGTCTAGAGAAGTTTCAAGTACGACGGAGGCAGGGCTCCTACCGGGTTGCATTGATGGATGACGGGTTCGGGCAGGGTGGGCCGATGCGTCGTCGCTCTGCTTGTGTGCCCGCGCCCGCGCCCGGGTCCGGCTTCGCGGGGTTCCGCTTCCCACCGGATGTGATCATGGTGACGGTGCGCTGGTCTCTGCGCTACGGGCTGTCCTACCGCGACGTGGAGGAGCTGCTGGCCGAACGGGGCATCGAGGTCGATCACGTGACGATCGATCGGTGGGTGCAGCGGTTCCCTCCGCTGCTGATCGAGGCGGCACGTCCCTGCCGGCACGCCCCCGGCGATCGCTGGTTCGTGGACGAGACGTATTTGAAGATCGCCGGCAGGTGGGTTGATCTGTACCGGGCGATCGACCAGTTCGGGCAGGTCATCGACGTGCTGGTGGCCCAGAAGCGGGACATGGCGGCGACCCCCCGGTTCGTCACCCGCGCCCTCGAACAGGGCCCACGCCCGACCGAGGTGAGCACCGACCGCGCACCCGCCTACCCGCGAGTGCTCGAGGAGCTGCTGCCCGCCGCCCACCACGTCATGGAGCTGGACGCGAGCAACCCCATCGAAGCCGATCACGGCCGTCTGACATCCCGGCTATGACCGATGCGCGGACTCACACGTCTGCCCTCAGCGCGGGTCGTCGGCGCCGGGGCACGTGTGTGTGCAGAACATCCGCCGCAGCCACAACGAACTCAGGGCCGACGAACCCACGACGCTGCGGGTGGCGGCGGCCTTCGACGAGCTGGCCCTGGCGGATCTGACCAACCGGGATCAACGATCCCGCCTGCCCCGCCATCCCACAACGCAACAGACCCCTTCTCCGCTTAAATGGATACCCCAAAGCTGCGTAAAAATACCGAAAACGACCATGGGAGACCGGTGGAGCGGCTTCGTCATCTTGTGGTGATTGTGCCGGGGATTCTCGGCAGTGTGCTGGAGGATCCGGCCGGACGCACGTTGTGGGGGTCGGGGCTGTGGCAGGTGGGCCGGAGGTTGGTGCGGCTGGCCGCGCTGAGCCTGGCGGAGAACCCGAGGCTGGTCCCCACCGGGCTGCTTCCGACGATCGAGGTCGTACCGCCGGTGGTGCGGATGCCGGGCTACGACGGTCTGGTGCGGATGCTGCGCAACTGCTTCGCCAATGTGGTGGTCGACACCGCGCACCCGGACCGTGCCCCGGTCGCAGCGGCGAACGTGCTGGAGGTTCCCTACGACTTCCGGGTGGGTGTCGAGTTGGCTGCGGAGTACGTACGTGACCAGGTGGAGAAGCGGCTGGGTCCGCTGCAAGCGTCGGCGCGGCGGCGGCGGCTGATCGTGGTCGCGCACTCGATGGGCGGCCTGGTGGCACGGCACTGGCTCGGGCCGGGCGGCGGTGCACCCGACTGTGCGGCGTTGATCACCCTCGGGACGCCTCACGCTGGCGCCCCGAAGGCGCTGAACCTGCTGGTCAACGGTGTCCGGCTGGGCCCGAAGGTGTTCCGCGGTCTGACCGCGCTGGCTAGGGAGTGGAACTCGGTGTACGACCTGCTACCCCGTTACCCGGCGATCGCGGCGGCTGATGACACCAAAAAATACCCGTACGAGCTGGCGGTGATGTCCGACCCCCGGGCCCGCCGGGCGCATCGAACCCACGTCGACATCGACACAGCATGGGGAGCGCTGGCCGAGCACCCGCAGATAACGGCAGTGTTCTCCCGGGGCCACAAAACATTGCTGCGCGCGAGCCTGGGCCTCGATGGAGTGTTGTCGGTGACCAACGAGCCGGCCGAGTGGCTGCCGAACCCCACGTGGGCGGGGGACGGAACCGTCCCGGCCGACTCGGCGATCCCCAACGACCTGGCGAACCGGCAGTCGTGGCTAGCGGTGCCGCAGCGGCACCTGCCCATGGCCGCCGCGCCCGCCACTCTGGACATCCTGCGCAACCTGGCGGGTGCGGACACCCACGCGATGCGCGGGGACAGCCCGGCGCGCCCGTGGCTGGGCCTGGATCTGGAGGAGACTTACCCGGCGGGTCAGACGGTGGAGCTGTCGGCCCAACTGTTCGGCGCCGAGCCGTGCGACGCGACCGCCGTCTGGGTGCGAGTGCGGGCCGTCGACGAGCCGTCCGACTGGCACCGCGTGCGGGCTGAGCGACGTGGTGACGCATGGACGGCGAGCGTGACAGGGCTCGGGCCGGGAACCTACGATGTGCGGGTGGACGCCGTGGCCGTCCCCGGAGTCGACCAAGTGCGCTGCGAAGATTTAATCGGCGTGGTCCAGGCATGACGAGTTGGCCGTCGTGGCGAGTGGGGGACGCGGAGTCCCTGGCGGCTTACGTGCAGACCGGCGTCGCCCCTGCGCTTTTGCCCGATGATCTGAATCGGCGCCTACGTGGTCCGGGCGCGGGCTCCCGGCTCGAGCGCGCCCGCGCCCTATTCGAGGTGCTGGCCGAGCGGGGCATCCACTACGTACACGAGCCCTCGATAAGCCCGGTGGGGAAACAGCAGATTCGCCCACCGGACCAGGTGCTGGCCCGCCCCGGCGAGGGCACCTGCGTCGACCTGGCTGTGATCTACGCGGGCATGTGCCTGGACGCCGGCCTGCACCCGATCATCGCCCTGCTGGACCCAACCCGACCCGGCGAAGCGGGCCACGCCGTGGTGATCCTCTGGCTGGCCGGCGACTGGAGGTCCGGCCCCGCACGGGGCTATCCCGGCGCCGACGGCGACTGGGCCACCCCACCGCGCGCCCTGACCGATGATCTGCGTCACGCCGAGGACGACCCCGGTGCCTACCTCGCCGTCGACATCACGGCATGCACCGGTGGCGGTGACTGGCCGTCGGCGATCCGCGACGGCGCCGCGATGATCACTGGCGGCGACGAGCGGTGGCAGTGGTCCACCGCCGCCGACATCGGCTTGCGCTACGACGACCTGACGGCCCACCCACTGCCGTGGTGGCCCACCCGCGACGTGCTGGTCTCGCCCTACCTGGACCCCGACCCAACGGCGGGTCCGCTGACCCAGGTCCAAGCCCGCCGCGGCGTCGTCCCATTTCTGGGCCGCGAGGAGCTTGAGGTTCTGCGCGACTGGTGTGAGGCCCCCGATGTGCTGCCCCGGCCCCGCATCGGGATCATCCATGGTGTCGGCGGGGCCGGGAAGACACACTTGACCGCCAAAGTGGCGGATTGGTTCCGCCAGCACGGCTGGTACACCGGTTTCCTCAAACGCGAGCCGGACCAGGCAGAGCTGCGCTGGCTGGCCAGAATCGTCTCTCCGGTGCTGATAGTGGTCGACTACGTCGAGACCGCTGAGCAGGCCGAGGTCCGTAATCTGATGGCCGAACTGCGCCACCGCAGCCAACCCAGCTGTGTGCTGCTCACCGCGCGGGCCATCAACGACTGGTGGACCACCGACCTCGCCGCCGCCCTAAATCGGGAGAACATCCAGTTCACGCTGCTGGAGCTGGACCTACCCGACCGCCACCCTTACTCGACGGCGGTGTTCCGCAGGGCCATGCGCGCGTTTAACCCTGACCTGGACCCGGACCTCACCGACCCGCCCGAGGGCCGGTGGACCACCCTGGATTTGATCATGCAGGCTTGGCTGGGCGCCCACGGCATCACCAAGCTGCCCAAGACCCAGGGTGACCTCTACCAGGTGGTCCTTGAGCATGAGTTCCGCTATTGGCGGGACACCGCCACATCCCGCGACATGCTCCCCCTCACGGCTCATGTGCTCCGTGCGGCGGGGGCGAGCGTGTCGTTGCTGGCCCCCAACGCCGTGAGGCTGGGTGCCGTCCTCAGCGCCGTTGACACCCTCGAGGACAACCCTGCGCTCCGCGACAACCTGGTCGAGCTGATGAACGACCTGTTGCCCGCCGACCCCGGCGACGGAACCGTGACGCTGCGCCCCGACCCGGTCGCCGATCATCTGCTTCTCGCCGAACTGATCAAGCCCCAAGACCCCAAAGACGGCCCGCGTGCCCTGCTGCACCACCTGCTCGACCGAGCCACCCCTGGCGAGCGGTCCAACGCCACAATCGCCCTGACCCGCGCCGCAGAAGTGAACCGATCCCAGGCTGACGACCTAGCCGCCGACTCCCTGCGCCACTGCCCGGACCTCTGGAGCCCGGCCCTGGCGGTAGCGGGCGCAGTCGGCGGCCCATTCGTCACCGCACTGACCAAGCTGGCGAACACCGAGGACAGCCGACTCCCGTGGGACGAAATCAGTGCGCACATACCGACCGGCCACGGCTCGTTGCGCGCCTTGGCGCTGACCGCAGCTCAACGAATGCTCCCGACATCACCACCAGAAACAGACCAGGCGCTGGCGGAGCGGGCCGCCGCGCTGCACACCCTGGCCGTCCGGCAGAGCGAGTCCGGGGACTGGGCGGGGGCGCTGAAGACGATCACTGAAGCGGTCACCATCCGACGTGCCCTGACCGGCACCGATCCCGCGTTCCTCCCTGACCTCGCGGATTCGCTCAACAACCTCGCCGGACGGCAGAGTGAGAATGGGGACCGCGAGGGGGGCTTAGAGACGATCACTGAGGCCGTCGGTCACTACCGTGCCCTCGCTGAGGCCGACGCCGACGCATTCGAGCCCGATCTCGCCGCCGCCCTCACCAACCTTGCCATCCACCAGAGTGAGAATGGGGACCGCGAGGGGGGCTTAGAGACGATCACTGAGGCCGTCGGTCACTACCGTGCCCTCGCCGACGCCAATCCAGTGTTTCTCCCTGACCTCGCGGCCTCCCTCAACAACCTCGCCGTCCACCAGAGTGAGAATGGGGACCGCGAGGCGGGCTTGGAGACGATCACTGAGGCCGTCGGTCACTACCGTGCCCTCGCTCGCACCGAGTCCGCTATGTTCCTACCCAACCTCGCGGACTCTCTCAACAACCTTGCTGTCCACCAGAGTGAGAATGGGGACCGCGAGGGGGGCTTAGAGACGATCACTGAGGCCGTCGGTCACTACCGTGCCCTCGTCGACACCGACTCCGCCGCGTTCCTCCCCGACCTCGCCAGGTCACTGAACAACCTCGCCGTCCACCAAAGCGAGAACGGGAACCGCGCGGGAGCATTGGACACGATCACTAAGGCCGCTCGCTACTATCGCACTCTCGCGGACGCCAACCCTGCGTTCCTTCCTGATCTCGCGGCCTCCCTCACCAACCGCGCCGTCTATCAGGGCAGATCTGGGGATCTCTCGGGCGCATTGGAGACGATCACCGAATCCGCCGGCTACTATCGCGCCCTCGCGGACGCCAACCCTGCGTTTCTGCCCAATTTCGCGGCCTCCCTCACCAACCTCGCCGGCTGGCAAAGCGAGAATGGAGACCACCCGGGAGCATTGAAAACTATCGTCGAAGCCGTTAGTCACTACCGCACCCTCACCCGCACCGAGCCCGCCGCGTTTCTCCCCGACCTCGCCAGGTCACTGAACAACCTCGCCGTCCACCAAAGCCAGTCCGGGAACCGCGCGGGAGCATTGGAGTCCATCACTGAGGCTGCTGGCCATTACCGTGGCCTCGCCGACATCAGTCCAGCGTTCCTGCCCAATCTTGCGGCCTCCCTCAACAACCTTGCCATCCGGCAAAGTGAGAACGGAGACCAATCTGGAGCGCTGGAGACGATGACCGAAGCGGTCGCCGCCCGGCGCGCCCTTGTCCGCACCAATTCCGCCGCGTTCCTGCCCGACCTCGCGGACTCCCTTACCAACCTTGCCGTCTACCAAAGCAAGTTCGGGGACCTCCCAGGTGCATTGGAGTCGGTCACCGAAGCCGTCGGCTACTATCGCGCCCTCACGGACACCAACCCGACATTCCTACCCAATTTCGCGGCCTCCCTCAACAACCTTGCCATCCGGCAAAGCGAGAACGGAGACCAATCTAGGGCGCTGGAGACGATCACTGAAGCGGTCACCATTCAGCGAGCCCTTGCCCGCACCAATTCCGCCGCGTTCCTGCCCGACCTCACAGACTTCCTTACCACCCTCGCCAGCAGGCAAAGGGAGAACGGGGACCGGGCTGGAGCATTGGAGTCGATCACCGAAGCCGTCGGCTACTACTCCGCCCTCACGGACACCAACCCGGCATTCCTGCCTGACTTCGCCACGTCACTAAACAACCTCGCCGTCCACCAAAGCGATAACGGGGACCTCCGGGGCGCATTGGAGACGATCACGAAGGTCGTTGGGTACCACCGCGCACTCGCCGACGCCAACCCAGCGTTGCTGCCCAAACTCGCCACCTCCCTCGACAACTTCGCCGTCTACCAAAGCAGGTCCGGGAACCATGCGGAGGCGCTGGAGACGATCACCGAAGCGATCACCATCCGGGGCAACCTCACCCGCGCTAACCCAGCCGCGTTCCTGCCCGACCTCGCCGACACCCTTGCAAACCTGGCTGAGCAGGTGCTGTCCGACGCCCACTGGGAAGTGGCATCACGGTCCTACGAACAAAGTCTTGATGGACTCCGGGATGGGGCAGCCGCTGAATTGATGTTGCAACGAGCAGCCTGGCATCTCGGTCACCACAGGACAGATGACGCACGGCGAGACCTGGTACGGGCGGCGGGACTTGCCCAAATCGAGTCCGATGCGACCTGGGCAAGCCGATCCCGGCGGGCGGTGCGGGAGTTCGCGGCGAGCGAACCCATTGTGGACGCCAATCTCCTCACCGGTGTCGACTTGCCCGGTTGGGCCACCGATGCGCTGCCCGAGGACGTGGTCGCTGTTCTCGACGCGTGGCTGGCGGCAGAGTCCTGGCCGCACCGGGAAGCGGCGATCCGGGGCCACCAGGACCGCCTTACCGACGTTGGCGAGCACCTGGACCTGGCGATGTTCCTGTTTCCCCAACTTGACGGCCTCGCCGAGCTGAACGCCCTGCTGAACGAACTGGCGGCTCATGGCAGCACAGTCCTGGACCAGCACCGCGCAGCCTACGAACACCACACGAGCATCGCCCAGTGGATGAGCACTCGAACATGGCGGGAGTCGCTGGCCTTCGTGCGTCAGCACCCGGAACTCCTCTCCGATCCGAGAACCCTGGAATTGCTGCGTGCCAACGCCGAGGAACCGGCGTTCGCCCAGTACGCGGGGATCGTCGCGTTGTGTCGTTCATTACCACTGGGGCAGGTCTTCGACGCGATCACCGATCCGGGGTCGGCCGCCGATATGGCCGTCACCATGCTGGAACAGGGCGACGTCGAGGCTATTGCCGATCTCGCGGCGGCGGCCCCCGATCTAGAACTGCTTCCGTTCACCGGAGGCTACGTCGCGGCCATCTGGTCGGCCCTCACCGGTAGCACCGACACGGACGCGATCGCCGCGCTCGCCCAGGCGGCTGAACAGGCTTCGCCGATCCAGCGACGCGCTGGCGTGATCAGGTTGCGCAGACTCGCCGCCACGTACCCTCAACACGCGAGCACCCTGCGTGCGATGGCAGAACTGTTGGGCGCTGAGACCCGTGACGGATGAGTCGTGGCTCACGCCCGAGCAGATCGTCTACCTATGAAGGCCCGGGAATGCCGTTAAGGCCTGCCCCATCCCCAGCAGCGAATTCGACCGGACCTTCCCAGTTGTCCTGACAGCGTGCCGAGAGTACCGGGATTGACGTGTCCCTTCGGGTGGCGCCGCCAGGCCGGAGAGCGGGACAAACCGTGGTTGCGACCTCATGTCGCAACCCCAAAAAGTTTCGCTCTCTCCAGGTCCGGAACAGAGTCCCTGACGCCGTGCCGGGCGGGTCGGTGTGCAAGCTGGGGTGCGATGTGGGATGCTACCGGTCGTGCCTGAACAGATCGCCATCCGGCTCGACGACGAACTGGGCGCGCGCGCCCGCGCCGAGGCATTCACCGTCGGCGCCACCTTGTCCGACTGGGTCCGCGACGCGATCCGTCACCACATCGCGCGCGAGACCGCGCGGCGGGCTCGCGCGCAGGAGGACGCCCGGTGCCCGCTATACACCCCCGAGCAGGAAGACGCGCTGCTAGCTAGCCGTGTCGCACGCGCCCGGCAAGCGTTCACCGACCTTCACGCCGGCGAAGCTCGGTGACCGCCCCGTCATTGGTTCGATTCGGGCAGGTCTGGTAGTCCAACCCGGAAACGATTGGCACCATGCGCTATGTGGTGGTGTCCTCGGATGACTACAACGACTTCTACGGCGACCGGCGCGTCATCGCCGTTGAGGTTGATTCGGCCGCCGTCTACCAGGGTGATTATCGCGAGCCTATTGTCGACGTCGGCACGGCCCATCTGGACCGGCTGACATGGGTCGCACGCGGCCATCTGCTGGAGCTGGTCGGGCAGCTGCACCCGGACCGGCACACCGCGGTGGCCACAGTCATCCGGGGCCTCATCGGCAATCTGTGAGGGCATTGTTGCGTTGATGGATGGCGGGCAGGGCCTGGTAACAGCGACCTCCGCGACCCCCAATCCAGTACGGATCACGTTTATCATCTCCGGTGCGGGTACTTCGCGGCGCGCCGGGATCTCCGGTACGACACGCCGTGTCCGACGTGGGTGGTTAACCCGAGTTTACTGTTCCATGTCCACAAACCGAGATGAACCGACGTTGAGGTCCAGCCGTTTTTGGTGAAGTTCAACCAGACTAATCCCGGAATGATGTGGACGCGTTCACGGACGATGAAAGGCATAGCAGATTACTCCTTGCCTGTGTTTCTCGGCGCCCTGCAGTGTCTTGCACCGGCGCTTGCCCGCAAAGTTCCTGCGCCTTGGGCATCAGCGGGCGGTCCCACCCCGGAGTCAACTCGCAGCGGGAGGCATCGTGCTTCGCGGTGGTTGTTGCGGGGGTCGTTGCTCATTTCCACTCCCACGAGCGCAGCCAGCGGTCCACGAGTTCGCCTTCACGGTAACGGAGACCGGGACAAACCGCGCGAGGAAAGATCGAGGCCGGGTAGCGGGGATGATGGGTTTCCACCTCACCGCCTCCGGCATGATGGTTGGGTGATAGCGGTGCGGGCAGGGGAGGGTTGGGCGTAACCGACATTCGTCCTGGACGAGCACGGGACACCCCGCACCGGCGAGGACGGAGTCCCTCAGTGGCGGCTGGCGTTCTTCCCGACCGCCCGCGCCCAAGTCCTGGACACCTGGGACAGCGCCGGCCTGCGCGGCACCGGCAGCCACGACCTGCTCCTTGCGGGGCTGCCGGTGCCCGCCGAGCTGTTCGTCAACCCCCTGGAGCGCCAACCACGCCACGACGGCCCCCTGTGGCGGTTCCCACTGTGCGCCTACCTCAACGTGATCTTGCTGGGCTTCCCCCTCGGGGTCGCCCGCCGGGCACTCGACGAGTTCGCCGAACTCGCCCGCACCAAGACTCGCGGGCTGGCTCAACGACTGCGGCTTGCCGACGACCCGCACGTTCAGGTGCAGCTCGCAGCCGCTGAAGGCACCCTACCGTCCGCGCGAGCATTCGCCTTCGACGTGATCGGCCGCCTGTGGGACGCCGCGTGCGCCGGCGATCCACTGCGCCCAGAGCAGCGTGCCCAGCTGTCCCTGGTCTACCCAGCACACCATGCAGGCAGCCCTCAGCGCGGTGGACGCCGTGTTCCGCCTCGCCGGAGCGGGCGCGGTCTACGCCGACCAACCCGTGCAACGCTGCTTCCGCGACCTGCACACCTTCGACACCCACACCTTCCTCAGCGCAGAAGCCAGGACCCGGTACGCCAAGCACCTGCTTGGCGTGCCCCAGCCGCCGCAGCTGCTGTAGCTCTGCTGTAGCTCGACCCGGGAGAGCGGGATCGTCGTTACTCTCGACACCAGAGGACCTGATGGCGCCCTGGTGGCGAGCGAGCACGAGCTGAGCGTGCGGGAGCGGCCGATATGATGATCCCAGACGTCACCGCTGAGAACGTCGTCTTCGACTTTAATCCGATGATTTCTCCGGACCGGGAGGATCCCCACCTGTTCTACCGGGCGGCGCGAGCCCGGCCGGTGGCGTTCAGCCCATCGATCGGCGCCTACCTGGTGGCCCGATACGCTGATCTCAAGACCGTCCTGGACGACCCCGACACCTTCTCGTCCACGGCTGCTTTGCCGTTGATCTACGACAATCCACCCGAGGTGGTCGCTGAGTTGACGGCCGGTCACGTCGTGGAAACCAGGATGATCGTCAACGACGACGAGCCGCTGCACCGGCCCACGCGCCAGGTGTTTGACGCGGGATTCACCGGAGCCCGGGTGCGGGCGCTGGTGCCCCTGATGCGTCAACGCGCCCATGAGCTCATTGACGGCTTCACCGCCCCCTGCACCGACCTGGTCGCTGAGTACGCCGTCCCGTTTGCGCAGACCGTCATCAACACCGCAATTGGCTTCCCGGCCGAGGACGCCGAGCAGATCCAGGTGTGGACGCAAGACTTCACGCTGTTGTTGAACCCCCTCGCGCCCGTTGACGGGAAGGTACCGGCAGCGCGCCGGATGGCTGACTACACCAGGTATATCCAGGCGCTGATCGACGACCACCGGACCCATCCCCGGGACGATCTGATCTCCGATGTGGTGCACGGTGCGAACGGCTTGCCCGGTCTCAGTGACGACCGCATCCACAACATCATCCGTGGCGTGCGGATCGCTGGCTTCGACACCACTCGGGACGCCATCACCGCCACGGTGTTGCTGATGCTGACCAATCCCGATGTGCGCTCCCGGATTCAGGCGGACCCAGCGCGGATCATCCCGAAGGTCACCGAAGAGGCGCTGCGCCGCGACGCCCCCCACCGCGGGCTCTTCCGGATCACCACCCGCGACACCGAGCTAGGAGGCGCGCTGGTGCCCAAGGGCGCGTTGCTCCTGCTGCTGTTCGGTTCTGGGAACCGGGACGAGACGACGTTCCCGAACCCCGATAGTGTCGACCTGGACCGACCGAACGTCCGAGCGCACCTCGCCTTCGGCCGGGGCTTGCACGCATGCTCCGGCGCACCACTGGCCCGCACCGAGATCAGAATCGCCCTGGAAACACTGCTCCAGCGGTTACCTGGGCTGAGATTGGTCCCCGATTACCAACCCACCTACATCGCTAGCTACTTCTTCCGCGGCCTGGAATCACTGAGGGTCCTCTGGTGAGTCACGAGTTCGCGTGATGTGACAATGCCCGGGTCCACCCGGATTGCGGGTGGCGCAGGCGGTGGACGCCGGTAGCTCAGTCACTCGCCCCGCCGTGATCGCCCTCGTCCAGCTCGGCGAGCACCTCCTCCAGCCCTCGCCGAAGTCTCCGTGCGTGCCGCTCTTCGGCGGCCTTGCGGCCCGCCACGAACTCGGGAGCGTGGGCGAGGACGTCGTCGTAGCACGCGTCGGCATCGATCGGGGCTAGCACGGCGACCGGGTGTCCGCGACGGGTGACGATGATGGGTCGCCCGCGGTGTTCCAGCTCGTCGAGCACGGCTGAGGCCCGGTTGGCGAGGTTACGCACCCCCACGGTCTCCACCAAGATCATCTCCGATGTGGGTACAAACGCGGTACAGTTCATGATCACTCTCCTGTCGCCGAGTTCGACAGGAGCGCTGGCAGGGCCCTCCTGATCAGCTCTTCAGTCGAACTCGGCGCACGGGGAGCACCCAAGATCGGCTCAGGCGAGCTCGCCGGCCCGGATGCCGTTGAGGAAGGCCCGCCACTGGGCGTGGGGGAACGCCAGGGCGGGGCCGGTGGGGGTTCTTGGAGTCTCGCAATGCGCTCGATGTCGGCCTCGGTGTGGGGCGTGAGGCGCGTGACCGGTCGGAGAGGTGCGACATCGTCTGCAAGCAGGTTGCTCTAGGCTGTACCTCGTGGCCACGATCAGTGTGCATCCGATTCAACGTGAGTTCGCTCTTATGGACGGTAAGCAGGTGTGCCGACTCTGCGGCGCCGAGGAGCGGTGGACCGCCCAGGCAGAGCCCCCCATCCAGGGACCCGCGCTGCAGCGCACGCTGCACCTGGTACACCTTGTCCGAGCGCACTTGGCTGACGTCCAGGCGACCTTCTCAGCAGTGGAACGCAAGAAGGAGATCATGATTTACGATGACTAAAGAGATGCCCAAAGAAACTCCTCAAGAAAAGCCCAGAGATGAGTATGAGCGGCCCCTCGACCACTGGTCGCAGGGCAGTGACAAAGTGAAGGATCTCGTCGGCACTGACGACGACACCGACAAATAGTTAGTGCTATCATGCGTGTCCCATCGGGACTTGGCGGCCCCGTTATTTCCATCGCGGTCACTGCTGGCTGACGGCGAAGTAGCCCGTGCACAGCCCCAGGGCGGTCTCCAGCGCCGCGGAGCATTCGAACTCCCTGACCAGGGCGTCATCGAGTGTCGTGTGCCGACGGGCTGTTCCACCACGACCCCGTCCGCGACCTCCCCACCAGCCACGTCCCCCACGCCGGCACCGCCTGGATCCACACCGACGGCACCATGACCACCACCGGCAACCCCGAGATCGGCGACCAGCTCGCCGCCGTGGTCCAGCAGTGGGATACCACCGGCCGGCCCCGCGTCGGCGACTGGACCATGCAGTGGCGCGATACCGGCACGGCTGGTCTGCTGCTCCCGCATCGCTGGCCGCTGCGGCGCTGCTGATCAGGGCAGTGCCCGGGTCCATCCGGAGTCCGGGTGGCATAGGTGGTGGGTGCCGGTCGCGTCGATGGTCAGGGAGTAGTCGGAGACATCGGGTTGTCCTAAATTGATCCATTCGGTGATGACGTTAGCCAGTTCATCCCACAGAATGCGCGGGCCGTGTTCGGTGACCACGACGTCCGCACCGTCGGCGTGCGCCCTGGCCCAGGAACCCGACGCCGGGTCGACCAGCACGTGGGTGGGCGGGTCGATGAGCAGCTCGGTGCGGTGGACGCCGGGCAGGATCAGGGCGGTCAGGAAATCCATGACCGGATGGAAAAGCGGATAGTCCAGTTGCAGGCGGGTCGTGGTCCGCCGGGTGGCGCCCTCGCCGCGGGCCATCGCGACGATGTCCCGCAGGGGTGGGGTGGGGTCGGTGGGTCCGTCATGCAGCCGCATGAACCCGATGGATCCGGTGTCGAACTGACCGGTGGCGGTGCCCTCAGCGGTCACGGTGAGCGTGATGAGCCCGAAGCTGACGTTGGCCAGGATCTTCCCTCCCGGTTTCGTCTGGGTGATCCACGCTGGGGGGATGCGGAGCACCCCGCAGGTGGCGATGATCCGGTCAAACGGGGCCCGGACGGGTACGCCATCGGCGCCGTTGCCGCACACCACGCTCGGGTGGTAGCCCGCGCGGGCCAGGGCCTGCTCGGCGTCGGCCGCGATCTCCGGGTTGACCTCGATCGTGGTCACCGCATCGTCGCCGAGGCGGTGGGTGAGCAGGGCGGCCTGGTACCCGGTCCCGGTCCCGATCTCCAGCACCGTGTTTCCCGGCTGGATGTCGAGCGCCTCGAGCATGATGGCCATCAGCGAGGGCTGAGAGCTGGAGGAGGTGGCGGTCCCGGTGGCGTTGAAGCGGGTGACCAGCGAGTCGTCGGAGTAGGCGGCGGCGAGGAACTCCGCGGTCCCGCCGCCGGTGGCGTGGTCATAGTGCACCAGCTGGTCACCCTGCTCGTTCTTACCCCGCAAGCGGCGGGTAAAGCGGGGCACGAACACCTCGCGGGGCACGGTGGCGAACGCCTCGCGCCAGGCGGGATCGCTCAGCACACCCCGGTTGACGAGAGTGGTCACCAACTCGGCGCGCCAGGGCGCGGCCGGATCGAGCGCGGTGCTCACCGGTCGGTTCCTCCCAGTTCCTCCGCCAGGGCGTCGGCGATCGCGTCACGCAACGGGTGGTCCCACGCCCATTGGCCGTTCGGGTTGACGTCGCCCGCGAAGACCCATCGCCCCTGGTCATCGACGATGAGGTCGAGGGCAGCATAGACCAGCCCCAGGTGTTTCAGCAGCGCCATGACGCCCTGACGCACGTCGGCGGGAACCTCGGTGACGCGGTAGTCGAGCTCGTCGTGGTCGGCGCGCCAATCGGTTCGTCCGGCCTCGGTCCGGGCGTCGATGCGCAAGCCAAACATGGTCTCCCCGACCACGGTCAGCCGAACCTCGAAGGCCTTCGGGTGGATGCGCTCCTGGAACAGGTGCATGGTGTGGGATACATCCTGGGTGATCTCAGCTGCGGTCACCGGTGTGGTGTAGAGCGCCACGAGCTGCCCGTTCTCGGTGCGCGGCCCCCCGCGCAGGCTCTTGTACACCACGCCGTGTGGATGCTCGGCGCAGAACGCCTGGGCTTCCTGCGCATCTGAGGTGAGCAGGGTGTCGGCGACGGTGAGCCCACACGCGGCGGCCAGCGAGAGGTTCACCGGCTTCCGCTCGGCTGCGCTGATCAGGGAGGGATGGTTGACCCACTTCACCGGCAGGGCCGCCAGCAGGCCGCCGAGCCCGGCCTTGGCTTCCCGCTCGGCCCAGGCGCGTTCGGTGGCGCTCATTGCGGGATGGAACGAGAACCGCGTGGGTTTGCGGTACCAGACCGCGGCCACGTCGGCTAGCTCGATTCTCCGGTGCTCGGTGACAATCGTCCCGGCCCATCGGCTGGTGCCCCCGGCGAGGCGGCCGGTGACGGTGAGGGCCTGGGGGAACTCGCCCAGGTCAAACCGGACCACGGGTACGCTCCGCGCGGCAAGGCGCAGGATCACCAGGTCGGCCGTCGGGTCCTGCCGGCGGGTGATAACTACCACAGACACGCTCGCCTCCTGACTCCCCTGCGATTCGCGGATGAATCAGTCGTCGACGGGGTAGTCGGTCCAGGTCTGGGTGTCCTCCCTGGTGACGTCCCGGCTGTGTGTCGGTTCCCGGCGTCCGGTCGGCTGAACCGCCGGTACGCCCTCGGCGTCCACGGTGATCTGCCGGGTCGGGTCATAGCGCATCTCAGCAATGACGACGATCTGCTCCTCCGGAACGGGAGTGGTGCACGTCAACCCGAACGGCCGCACGCCCGGCGCCGAGGGAACGTCGTGGCTGATTTCCAGCCAATACGGGTCGGCCGGCAGCAAACCCGGTTCCAACGGGTCAAGCTCGCCGTCATGACCAGTCACAGCTGCTCCTCGAGGCTCGCGATACTCCCTTTCTTTCGATACCGCCGAGTCTGCCAGCTCACGGCCCGCGACATCGCGGACCTGTCGAGCTTGTCGATAGCCCCGGGCACGGCTCTGGCGAGGAAACTCCTCCACTCCCCAAGCCGATATCGGGGTCGGTTGGCTTCGGTGCAAGGTGGCAGTGTTCCGCGGAACACCGCTCGGCCCAGTCGGCGGTCTAGTGAGGTGTCGCCTCGGACCGCCGAGCGGGGTGGTTGAGGTGGGTTCGGGAGGTGATGATCACTGTTTGTGGTGTGCCACGAGCATGCAGGG
>JAFAPC010000089.1 GCA_019247305.1 Pseudonocardiales bacterium | reverse complement strand
CGCTGGTGCCTTCCCGGACCACATTGCTGGGCCTGGTGAAGCACGCGACTTTCGTCGAGAAGGTCTGGTTTGACGAAGCTGTCACTTGTCGGTCACGTACCGAGATCGGCATTCCCGCGACCCCGGACGAGTCGTTCATTCTTCACGACAACGACACCATCACCGCCGTCCAGCAAGCACACCACGAGGCATGCGAGTCATCACGCCGCGCGACGTCGTCCCTGGGGCTGGACGACAAGGTCCACGGCAACCGGCGCGGGCCGCTCCCGCTGCGCTGGGTGTACCTTCATGTACTGCGCGAACTCGCTCAGCATTGCGGGCACGCAGACATCTTGAGGGAGCAGATCCTCAACGGGTAGCGCGCCGGGTATCCGCTATGCCGCCGATAGCGCACCGGCATGGCTACGGGCGCCAATGACCGCTCGGGTCGACGGCTTCCGCCTGCTGGGTTAGGCCGCGTGGGTCGCCAGCCTGCATCCGCCGGATCACCATCACGGTTAACCCGTGTACCCACGGTCACCGGGCATGGGTTGCACTGTGACGCCCGCGCCGGTGAGGAACTGACGGATCTGGGAGGCGTGCTCAACGACGTGCAGCGGCTTGCTGCCGACAATCACCGCGAACGGCATGCCGTGGTATCGATGCGCTAGGAAGCGGCCGAGCGGCCATCTCCTCGGTGAGGCCGTCAAGGGTCTGGCGGACGCGGCCGCGGCACCAGTCGACGTACCCGAGAAGCTCGGGCTTAGTGAACCTGCGGTTGGGGAAACCGTAGGTGTTGTCGTCAAACGGTTGCGGCGGTGCCCACGGCTCGAACTCGCCAGCCAGGTCATAGTCGAGCGTATTCAGAGCGTGGTAGCCGAGGAACTAGGGAGCCGAGCCGTGCAATCCTCCGTGCGGCGCCGGAGCCGTAGGCGCCTCGCCCGGCCACAAGTCCGTCTGCCACAGGTCCTCGGGGCAGTCGGTCAGCGCCGCCTCCATCAGCCGCAGCGCCTGTTCGAAGTTATGGGCCATGCTCTGCACAAACGCGTTCGACACACTGCCGGTATAGCGCACATCGGCGAACCTGGCACTGACATGCACACACGCTCTTGCCGCGTGGAGCGCGAGGAGCTGTCCGGCGATCTGCGCCGGGCTGACTTGGATGTGAGCGGTGCGCCGGACAATGGTCTGGTGGTCGACGTCGAGCCCGGCCGTTTCGAGGACATGGTGGTGACGGCGCTGGACGGGCTGCCCGAGGAACTCGGCCGGCTGATGCGTAACGTCGCGGTGACGGTCGAGCACGGCCCCGGGCCGCCCGGCCTGCTCGGGCTGTACCAGGGCATCCCGCTGACCAGCCGCACATCCCACTACGCGGGGGTGCTGCCCGACCGCATCACCATTTACCGCCAGGCGATCTGCGCGGTCTGCCGCACCGAGCAGGAGGCCGCCGGGCAGGTCCGCCGGACCGTCATCCACGAGATCGCCCACCATTTCGGCATTGATGACGACCGGCTCACCGAGCTCGGCTGGTAGGCCCAGGAAACCGACCGCCGAAACGCGCACATCTGCTTAGCTACCGGGCGGGTGGCCTGGCGGTGATCTCGGTGGCGACGACTTCGGTGATGCGCTCGGTGGCGGGGGCAGGCCCGTGTCCTGGTCGCGCAGGGTGATGCGGACTTGGCGGGCGATCGAGTCAGGTGGCGGGTCGGGGGTGTCCTTGCGCGGTCGTTGTAGCTGGTCCAGGCCAGGGTGGCGATGGCCACGATCAGGCTGGCTAGGAAGAGCAGGATCCAGGCCGGGGTTCATCCCATGGCCGGGGACCCTGTGGTATCTGGGGGACGTAAGGTAAAGGCCTGCCGAGGAGGGTACCTGGCCTGGCAGCTGGTCTGGGCCTTGCGGTGCCCTCATGAGGTCTGCGATGGCCATGACGCGGGGTCCGCGCCATAGGGCACGAGGCGGTTGGTGGCCGGCAGGGTCAGGTTGGTGAAGGTGAGCGGCGGCGCCAGCGAGGTCACGGCGCCGTAGGCGGTGTGGATCGAGACCGTCTCCGCCGGGTATGAGTCGGTCTGGGGTACCTCGCGCTGGGCGGCGACGTCGAGCAGGCCGAGTTCCTGGACCCACATGGTGCTGCGTGCCAGCGACAGCTTCACCTGGTACGAACCGCCTTCGATGGCACGTCGGTGCAGCGCCGCCATCATCCCGGCGGCGGCGAAGTGCCCGGTGATGAGATCGGCCAGGTAGAAGACCGGGGAGAGCTTCGGCGGGGCGCCCTGGCCTTCGGCCATCGCGAACCCCGACGCCACCTGCCCGTTCTGGTCGAAGCCGGGCCGGTCCTTCCAGGGGCCGGAATGTCCGTATGCGGTGGCTGACATGTAGACGATGCCGCGTTCGCTCGCGGCAGCGAGCTGTCCGGGCAGCAGGCCGAAACGCTCGTTCACTGCCGGGCGGTAGGTGGATGCGAACACGTCGGCTGTGGCGGCCAGTTGCCGCATGGTCGCCATGTCCTTGTCGTACCGCAAGTCGAGGTAGGCGTCGTACTTGCCGACGTCGACGCCGAGGTGCTGGGCGAGGGTGTCGGCGAACCACGGCGAACTGATGTGAAGCACCTCGGCTCCGTACTCGGCGAGCGTGCGGGCGCTGCGGGGCCCGGCGAGCACGTGCGTGAAGTCGAGCACGCGGACGCCGTCCAGCGGCCACTCTGCGTGGTCCCGGAAGGGAACCGGATCGCCGTCAGCTATCTTGACGATCTCGATCGGCGGTGTCCCGGCGAGTGCCGTGCCCTGGGGATGGGCGAGCCACTCCTCCCGCGTGAACGCGCGGCAGGCCGGGAGACCGGCATTGGTCAGCGCCTGTTCGAGATCCTCCGCGTTCCACTTGGCGACCTCGCGGACGAAGGATTGCCTGGTGTTACCGCAGTCGAAGAAGTTGAGGTACCCGTTGAGCAGCTTGCGGTACGGCGGCCCGGCCTCGAGCATCACGTAGCGGCCGTCGCGGGTCGGGAAGAGACCGTTGACCTGCACGAACTCGGCCCCGACGCTGCTGGGGTAGCCGGATTGCCCGACGTAGTGGGTCGGGTGCAGGTGGTGCAGCGCGTGGATGATGTCGATAGAGATGTCGGTGCGTGCGCCGCCGCGGGCTTGCCAGATCGCGGCGCCCGCGGCACCGATGAGCAGCTGCGCGGTGCAGGACGCCTCCCCGAGCCGGTGCGGCGAGCGGATGACCGGATCGTTCCCGCGCATGACGGCATCCCCGCAGAAGTGCCTGGAGAGCCCCAGCTGCTCGATGAGGTCTGCCAGAGGTTCCAGCTCGCCGCGCCCCAGACTGCGCGCACCCTTTTCCGCCATGTTCGAAGCTCCTTCCTGGAACGCT
>JAFAPC010000057.1 GCA_019247305.1 Pseudonocardiales bacterium | reverse complement strand
GACGAGCTGGATCGCGTGCTCGGCGATCGGCCGGCGCCGACGTACCCCGAGCTGCGGTGCCTCGACTACCTCGAACGGGTGGTGAAGGAGGCGATGCGGCGGTATCCGCCCGGCCCGTACGCCGCTCGTGAGCTGGCCGAGGACCTGGCGCTTGGCGATCACCTGATCCCGGCCGGGACTACCCTGATGTACCCGATCTGGGCGATCCATCTGAACCCGGCGCACTGGCCCGATCCGGAACGCTTCGATCCTGATCGGTTCCTCGCGGCGGCGGCCGAGGGTCGGCCGAAATTCGCGTTCATCCCGTTCGGGTTCGGTCCTCGCAGCTGCGAGGGAGCCGCGCTGGCGATGGTCGAGATCAAACTCATGCTCGCGGTCCTGCTGAAACGCTTCGAGTTTCAGCCGGTGCCAGGTCACGTGGTCACACCGGTCGACAGATTCGTGCTGTGGGCGCGCGATGACATCAAAATGACCCTCACACCCCGCGACTACAAGGGTAATCGTTGGTATGCGTAGATGAACGGCGGCAAACCATTTTCGGGTCCAGCACTGGTGACCTCGCGTAATCGACTGTCGCGTATTCGCGCAGCTGCCCGCCCAGCATCGCCTCGGACCCATCGTCGGCCGGCGTCACCAGCGTGACGATGTAGCTGGTCTCGCTCTTCAGGCCGGACACGATTCATCGGTGGCAAGCCGACCCGCACCGGAAGCGCCCAGGGCGCCGAGGAGCGGAAGCGGCGCGGCAGCGCTCCTGCCCGCGTCCCTCGGCGCGTGCGCTGGTGACGGGCGCGCGTGGTGGTGGCTTAGGTCATGTCGGTGAGGGTGGTGGACAGGCGGTGGCGGAGGTCGTGGGTGTCGGGGTTGGTTGCGGGGGGCAGGGTGTTGAGGAGGATCTGGAGGTCGGTTGCTAGTCGGGTGGAGTGGATGTGGTCAGCGAGGGTGATCGCTTCCTCCGCCATGTGCTGCGCGGCGTCGTGTTCGCGGTCCTGGTAGAGCAGGGTCGCTAGTCTGGTCGCGGTGATGGCCTTGTTGCGGGTTCGCTCGGGCGGAAGCTGGGTGAAGACGGTGGACAGGCGTTCGATCACGGCGCGCCGGTCGGCGGCGCGGTCGCTGACCTCAGCGTCCCCGAGCGCTAAGTCGTACCTCGCCTTAGTGAGGCCTCCTTCCAGGGTGGCGGGGGTGAGGTACTGCATCCAGGGCGGGTCATTCGCTAGCGAGTCGGGCTGGTAGGTGTCGGTCGCCGCTTCGATGTGCCGATGGCATTGGGCGGCGTCGTGCTTGCGGGCGTAGCCTAGCGCGTTCACCATGTGCAGCGCTGCCGTCATGTTGGGGGTGAACGCGCTGGTTGCGGTGGAGGCGAG
Organism: Pseudonocardiales bacterium; assembly: GCA_019247305.1. Classification (GTDB taxonomy): domain Bacteria; phylum Actinomycetota; class Actinomycetes; order Mycobacteriales; family Pseudonocardiaceae. The sequence goes on along the minus strand of JAFAPC010000057.1, from coordinate 3,256 downwards.
TTGGGTGAGGTCCAACCCGCCCGACCAGTTACCGGTCTGAATTTCCTGGGAGGCCAGGTCCATTGTGATATATCCTCGGAGGCTGAGGTCGCCGGATTCGCGGGCGGCGTGCAGACCGAGGAGCAACAGCTCCCGCGCGGCCGGATAATCGCCGCAATCGAATACCACCCAGGAGGCGGTGTCTGCGAGATGGGCGACCGCGGCTTCCAGGTCGAGGCGGATTGCGGGCGTGCAGGACGCCCCGCGCAGGGCGGTGGCCCATCGCAGCGCAGTGAGCGCCTGGGGACGTACCACCTCACCGCCCGCCTGCATATCCCAGTTTTCTAGCAGCCGGGCCGTGCTGTGCACGTGGTACACGTCTCCCGGTCGAACTCGGGTTGGGACCTGTGGGGGTTGCTCGGCCGCCGCGATGATCGTTGCTATGGGTTGGTCGAGGGTGGCGCCGAAGGTGATGGCGGCGGCGGAGGCGGGGAGTTCGCGGCGTTTCGTGGCCTCCACCTCCTCCGGGTCCGCCGAGGCGCTCGGCCCGTTCTCGGCTACTTCGGTGGACGCTGGTGCGCTAGTGGCGCCTGGTTTGGATGCTTTCCACTCATCGTAAGCTCGTTGCCGTAGGGCTACCAGTTCGCCTCCGGCGCCGACTGCGTCGTCGATGGCTTGGACCAGGGCGGCGGAGGGTAGACCTCGTCGGGGTCGTTCGGCGAGGGAGACGTACTGGCGGCTGAACCGGATCAACCCCGCCAAGTGGGGCTCACTGAACCCTGCGGCCTTGCGCCAGCGCCTGATCTCCGCCGCCAGCTGCGCCACGAGCGGCGTCGGCCAGCCCTCAGCGGGAGAGGAACCTGAGGAATCTGCTGCCACGATGGTCTCCACATCCAGGAGGGCGATCACGGAGTCAACCTGCGGGGCACAGCGGGGCTACCCGGCCGGCCAGCTCCTTGGACCCGTTTCGTGATCGTAGCGGGGCTGCTGTGCTGGTGAGCACAGGTTCCCGGGGAGGAGACGGAGCGGGTCACCTCGGCGTGCAGGTGTGGGTTCCTAGGATTCGGCGTCGAAAAACCCTGAGGGCGGGTTCACGTTGCTGCCTGGCGGTGCCTCTACCAAGGCGAGGAGAGGACAGCCATCGAGGCGCTTTACTCGGAGGGTGACAGAATCACTGGGAGTCAAGGACCAGTCGGGATTTGACGTAGACAGGCTGCTGTGTGAGTCAAATCGCATTCTGGCTTCAACGATGGATACAGCGGCACCGGTTGCGCTAGGACTCATTTGCTAGTCGCCTGCGCGCCGATGACCCGTCCGGCTCCGGAGGGGTTGGCGGCTAGCCGTGCCGACATCAGTAGGCTGTATGTATGTCGATGGAGTGGCTGCAAATCTTGTTGCGTTCCGAGCAGGTGGCGCGCCTGCGCGATGTGTCGCAAGTTCAGGGTGTGCCGGTAGCGGAACTGGTGCGAGAGGCCATCGACCAGATATTTCCGTACTCCCGAGCGCCGCAGCGCAGGGCTAGCTGGGCGCGGTTCAATGCGCTGCCGGTGGTGACTCCCGCGCCAGACCCGGAAGCGCTGGAGGCAGTACTTGATGATCGCGTCGACAAACTACTCCCGCCGGGCGTGCTCGCCGTCATCGCCTACACCCGGTACGACGCGCCGCGGGCAGGTGGCTGAATCCATCCAGGCATGAAGCCTGGCACGGGCTTGCCAGCTATGCTTCGTCAGCCAAGGCGAGGGATGCACAGTCCCGGGTTTCGATGGTCCGCGGGCACCTGTCGAACCCGGTGCCGGAGAGTTCGGCGCACCAGATGAGTAGATCGATCTTGATAGACCTGGACTTGCTCCTGAACCACACGAATTCGGTCGCTGAGCGCCTTGCTGGCAAGAAGGTCGAACGATCCCTCGTTACGAGTGCTCGTGACGCTGTTCTTGAGCGCCGGGCGATCAACCAGAAGCTGGACAGCAAGCGCGCGGAGATGAACCGACGCTCCAAGTCCTTCGGGCAGCTCATGGCCCGGAAGGCTCCGGAGGTCGACGAGGAACGCGCGGCGCTTGCTGAGCTTAAGACCAGTATTGCCGACCTCGAAGAGCAGCTCCGCAAGGCGGTCGAGACGGCCGACTCGTTGCTGTACCAGCTGCCTAACCTGCCTCATCCTTCGACCCCCATCGGGCTGGAGGAGGAGGACAACGTCGTACTTCGGCACGAAGGCGAGGCAAAGCAGCGGACGGACACGCGACCACACTGGGAGATCGCCGACGAGCTCGGCCTGCTTGACCTCAAGCGGGCGGCCAAGCTGAGTGGCTCTGGCTTTCCGGTGTTGTACGGCGATGGTTCGCGCCTGTTACGGGCACTGGTCCAGTTTGCGCTCGACTTGCACCGCGACCGGTACTTGGAACTTGTTGTACCGCATTTTGTACGTCGTGAAACTCCGATGGCTACCGGTCACCTGCCCAAGTTCGCCGACGACATGTACAACACGACACTTGATGACTTGTGGGCGGTGCCTACCGGCGAGCTGCCCCTCACCGGGCTTCACCGCGACGAGATCCTGAGCCCAGGTGATCTTCCCAAGCGCTACATGACTTATACGTCGTGCTTCCGGCGCGAAGCCGGTAGCGCCGGCAAAGACACCCGCGGGATGCAGCGGTTGCACGAGTTTCACAAGGTGGAGCTCGTGCAGATCTGTCACCCGGACGACGTGGAGGACCAGTTCTTCGAACTTCTTGCAGACTGCGAGCGTGCACTTCAGTTGCTTGAACTGCCGTACCGCGTTGTCGATTTGTGCACCGGGGACCTAACCTTCTCCTCGGCCCGGATCTACGACCTCGAAGTCTACACCCCGGGTCTGGACAAGTGGCTTGAATGCTCGTCTGTCGGCAACTTCACCGACTTCCAGGCTCGTCGTGGCAACATTCGCTACCGACGGCCTGACGGTGGCACGGTGCCGGTCAACACACTGAACGGCTCCGCAATAGCTACTCCCCGCGTGTGGTCGGCGATCCTGGAGCATGGCTTGCAACCGGATGGCACTGTGCGCGTTCCCACGGTACTCGTGCCGTACGTCGGCAAGGAGACCCTCACGCGCGACGACCGTTCACCCCACTAGATGTGTTGCGGCCCCTCTTCTGACCCGATTCCGTGAGTAGTGGGCGACACGGGTTGTGAAAGGGGGATAGGTGCCCCTGTGAGCTGGGATGATGATGCTGCTTAGGGCATGATCATCTGAGTGGGGGGGACACCTATCTGGTGGGCAGACTACGCGCGGGGAACC
>JAFAPC010000205.1 GCA_019247305.1 Pseudonocardiales bacterium | reverse complement strand
GTGCCGGTCTCAATCCGGCTCACCTGGGGTTGGCGCAGGCCCATCCACTGGCCGAGCAGGGTTTGCGAGATCCCGCTGGGGCCATAGACCGCGTAGTGGTGGGGGTGCGTGCGGTAGGTGCGAGATATCCAGCCCATGTGCTGGGCGTTGAAAGCCTCCCGGAACCGCTCGGCCTGCCAGAACTCGGCAGGCACGTGCGGCGGGGCGATGAGCTTGTCCCGAGAGGCGCGCTGGCAGCGGGCACACTGGCGTTCGGTGTTGTCCGCGGCCAAATGTGTGCCGCAGCGGCAGTAGCGGTGCCGTGCTGGTCGCGATCCCACAATGCCCCCTCCGATCAATGGTCGGCAAGTAAAGCTGCCCCGTCAGGCCGGTCAGCTTGCTGGGGTAGCAGCGTCGTCGTATCGTAGCTCATCGGCTACACTTGAGATGTGGCAGAGATCGCGTTGCGGGAGTTGCGCAACAACACCAGTGAGGTGCTGCGTCGCGTCGAAAACGGTGAGGAACTGGATGTCACCGTCAACGGTCGCCCGGTCGCCCGGCTCGTTCCGTTGCCCCGCCGACGCACGTCTTTGAGCTGGGATGAAATCCGCGCTAACCAAGCTGACCCCGGCTTGCTTGCCGAGCTGCGTGAGATGTTGGGCGACGAGACGACGGACGACATCGAGGATCCGTGGAAACGGCACTCGCGCTAGCCGACACCTCGCTGTTCATCGCGCTTGAGCATGATCGGCCGCTACGCGCCGAACCACCCACGTCGCTCGTCGTATCGATGATCACGGTCGGTGAGCTGCGATCGGGCGTGCTGAGTGCCGCCGACACGGCAACCCGGGCGGCCCGGCTACGAAGCCTAGCCAAGGCACTCGAATCGGAGCCGCTGCCCGTCGATGACCGAGTTGCCATCGCCTGGGCCGAGCTGCGAGCGCGGTTACGTGAGCTGGGTCGACGCCTGGCGGTCAATGACTCCTGGATCGCGGCAACGGCGATCGCGCACGGGCTGCCGCTGGTCACCCAGGACCGCGACTACACCACTGTGCCCGGCCTGACCGTCGTCACGCTCTAGATCAACTAGGTCCTCAGAACTTTGACGTGTGCGTCACGTTTTTCTGCGGCGTACCCATGCCCGTTGCTCATCAGCGGGCTCGGTGTCTGGCCGGCCACTGGGGAGCGGTACGGCCGATCAGGACGGTGAGTGGAGTTCGGCGCAGCGGGTGGTGGTGTGTCGATCCTGACTGTGTGTTCTTGGGCGAGCGTGGCCAGCATCAGATCGGTCACCTTCAAGCCTAGCTCGGCTGCCCTGGTTGGTGGTTTCGCTTGGGAAGATCACTGTTTCGGTGACAAAACCGACACATTCTGTCGGTTTTGTCACCGAAACAGTGATCATGGGGTCCCGAGCTCAGCTCAGTCACTCTGCTTAGCGGTCCGAGGCAGCGCCTCGCTGGCTCTGCGTATTCAGGCGATCTTCAATGTGGGTGTATCTTGACCGAGAAAAGTGCTCCTGACCGCGGAAATCGCTGGTTACGACGTGATCAACCACGCGGGTGCGGCGCTGGCTGACACCGCGGTGCTGATCGCCCAACGGCATGGCCGGATTCCGCCCTCGCCATACCCCCATCGACCCGATATTGATCAAACCAGTCCCCGTCCTCGACCCGCGAAACCATCCGGTTCCCTGGAATCCAGCGCCCGCCCGATGCGACAGCCAGGCCCCACGCCTGACCGCACCTTGACAACAACATCAGCAGGCCGACCGGCAACCTCCGTGAACGATCGAGGCTCACGGTCTGTGAGATGCAGATAGCGAAAACCGCCCGGGGCCGTATCGTCGTGGGTCAATAGAACGCAGAGCACCGCCCTACTGATCGGCTGCGGCACGGTGTACCCCTTGAACGCAGGCTGCTCCCTCGAGACCGAGAACATTGTGGAAAAGGTCGGGTGGGTGCAGTCATGTGGAGTAGGCCCGCAGGGTATCGAATTGTTGGCGTAAGCGAACAACATCGAGGCAAGCGTGTGATACTTGGTGATGTTATACCGGGTGGATCCATGCATCAGAGGCCGGTGCGGTGCTTGATCGTCGAGGTCATCGGTCAGTTGAACAAGATAGAGACCCTCGAACGCGTCACCATCGTAGTTCACCCGTATCGGCGATCTCAGCCCCTCAGTTGCTTCCCGACATCCTGGGTGGCCTGGTCGAGGAGCCGAGCGACGTCGGTGACCCGGTCGGCGAGGGCAAGCAGCAGCCAGCCTGGGCCGTCCAGCGCTGAGCACGCCCAGCGCAGTCCGGGTTCCTCACCGGCATCCTGCGCTGGCCCGGCGACTGCCTCCCCCACGACGGTCAGCATCCCGACCACGCGAGCCCCGCCGGTGCCTGCGGGACCGGCGAGCACCGGATCGGCGCCATCCAGCAGCAGGGTGTGCGCCAGGAGCGGGACACCGTCGTACTCGACGGTCAGCGCACCGTGGACACGCCCACCGCGTTGACCAGCACGGCCGAGCACCACCACCTCGCGCAGCATGGCCCGAGACCCACGCTGCAGAGCGACGGTCATGCTGCTGCGCAGCTCGGCGCCGTCGCACACGACGGTTGGCTCCGGGCGCCAGCCGAGCACGGCACCCGTCGCCAGTGCCGCACCCACGGTCCACTGCACCGCCGCCGCAGGGCGACCCGGTTGGACCACCGTGGCCGCTGCTGAGCACAGCTGCAGATGTGAACCAGCACCGAGGTGAACGTCTAAGGATAGGGTGTCGCCGCCGAGTGGGCCACCGGCGGCCTGCACCAGGTGCACCCGGTGCGGACCGGTCGGGCGCAACACGACCGGAGGGGCGCAGCGCCACCGTAGGCGGGCAGCATCAGGGCCGGGTTCGACGGTCAGCTCGGCGTGCGCTCTCACCGGCGGGCCGCTGACCGCAGCTGGTTGCGGACCCAGTCAACAACGGCTCCGGCGTCGGGCTGCTGCCGAAGCGAGATCAGCACGGTGGGGCAATCCCCCCGCAGCGCCCGGGCATCCCGGCGCATCACCTCCAGGTCCGCGCCGACCAGCGGGGCCAGGTCGATCTTGTTGATCACCAGTAGGTCGGAGCGGGTGACCCCGGGTCCGCCCTTGCGGGGCACCTTGTCGCCACCGGCCACATCGAGAACGAAGATCTGCGCGTCGATCAGGCCGTAGCTGAAGGTCGCGGTGAGGTTGTCCCCACCGCTTTCCACCAGCACCAGCTCGGGATCGTGGCGCGCGGTGAGGTCCTCCACCGCGTCCAGGTTGGCGGTGATGTCGTCGCGGATCGCGGTATGCGGGCAGCAGCCGGTGCGCACCGCACGGATCCGCTCATCGGGCAGCACCCCGTGGGTGCGCAGGAAATCGGCGTCTTCGGTGGTGTAGATGTCGTTGGTTACCACCACCAGGGACAGCTCCGCGCGCAGCGCCCGGCACAGCGCCGCGACCAGGGCGGTCTTGCCGCTGCCGACCGGCCCGCCGACGCCGATCCGCAACGCCCGATCCTCACGATCCTCACGAGGCAAACAGCGTCACCTCCGTGCGGGCGTGCAGCTCGGCCAGCAGCTCCGGCAGCGGAGTGCCGGTGCTAGGCAGCAGGCGGGGGTCCTGCTGGGCAACGGCCTCGCGCGCCGCCCGGACCGCGGCCGGCACAGCCCGCTCAGCGAGCCGGCTCGCGCATGCCTGCACCGCGGCGACGGCGATCGGGTCCAGCCCCAGCAGCCGTACTGCGGCGGCGCACGCCCCACCGAGCAGGTGGTGCAGGGCGAGCGCCGCCGCCGCGTCAGCACCGTCGCCGGCCGCGGTCACCACGGCGCCGAGCACCAGCGGGTGGTGTGGGCGTCCGGCGCGACCCAGCGTCTCCAGCGCCGCGGCGGGCCAGACCCGGCAGGCGGTGCGCAGCAGGGCCGTGCCCTGCGCCCGGGACGCCTCACGGGCGGCGGCCGAGGGGATGCGGGCACTGACCGCGCCGTCCCACCGGCCCCAGTCCACCGGCGCGGTCCCCGCCGCCAACAGGCAACCGGCCGCAGCCACCGCGGCGACCACCGGACCGGCACCGCGCAGCCGGCCGGCCAGGAACAGCGCGAGGTCAGCCTCAGTACGCACCAACCCGCGCTCGACGGCCGCCTCCACCCCACCGGAATGCGCGTGCCCACCGGTGGGCAGCCGCGAGTCGGCTAGCAACAGCGACGACAACAGCGTCATCTGACAACACCGGTCATCAGAATAGGAAGTAGCGTTGCGTCATTGGGAGCTCCTCCACGGGATGCGGTTCGACCACCTCGCCGTCGATCCGGACGGTGAACGTCTCAGGGTCCACCTCAATGCGCGGCAGCGCATCATTCAGGGGCATATCGGCCTTGCGCAGGCTTCGGGTGTCGCGCACCGCCACCAGCCGGCGTCGCACCGCCAGCCGGTCGGCGAGACCACCCTGCACCGCGGCGGGAGCCACGAAGTGCACCGACGTGGCGGCAGCACACGCTGGGGCAGCCCCGAACATCGGCCGCGGCAGCACCGGCTGTGGGGTCGGGATGGCGGCGTTGGCATCCCCCATCGCCGCCCAAGCGATCATGCCGCCTTTGAGTACAAGGCTCGGCCGCACCCCGAAGAACGCGGGTTGCCACAGCACAAGGTCCGCGAGCTTGCCCACCTCCACCGAGCCGACCTCACCGTCCAGCCCGTGCGCGATCGCCGGGCAGATCGTGTACTTGGCCACATATCGCCGCGCCCGCAGGTTGTCCGAGGTCGGCGGGTCCCCGGGCAGCGCCCCGACCCGGCGCTTCATCACGTGCGCGCTCTGCCAGGTCCGCAGGATCACCTCACCGACCCGGCCCATGGCCTGCGAGTCTGACCCGATCATCGAGATGGCCCCGAGGTCGTGCAGCAGGTCCTCAGCCGCGATGGTGGAGGGCCGGATCCGGCTTTCCGCGAACGCGAGGTCCTCCGGCACAGAGGGGTTGAGGTGATGGCAAACCATGAGCATGTCGAGGTGCTCGTCCACGGTGTTCACCGTGTGCGGTCGAGTCGGGTTGGTGGAGCTGGGCAGCACGTGCGGGGCGCTGGCGACGGTGATGATGTCCGGCGCGTGGCCGCCGCCAGCTCCCTCGGTGTGGTAGGCGTGGATGGTTCGCCCGCCGATCGCGGCCAGCGTGTCGGCGACGTAGCCCGCCTCGTTGAGGGTGTCGGTGTGGATCGCCACCTGCACACCGGTGTCGTCGGCCACCCGCAGGCAGGCGTCGATGGCCGCCGGTGTGCATCCCCAGTCCTCGTGCAGCTTGAACCCGCTGGCGCCGGCCGCTATCAGCTCATACAGCGCTGGCTCGGCCACGGTGTTGCCCTTGCCCAGCAGCGCGACGTTCACCGGGAGCTCATCCAGCGACTCCAGCATCCGGGCCAGATACCAGCCACCCGGGGTCACCGTGGTCGCCTTGGTGCCCTCTGCAGGGCCGGTGCCGCCGCCGATCATGGTGGTGACGCCGGATCCCAGCGCCTCGGGCACCTGCTGCGGGCTGATCAGGTGCACGTGGCTGTCCACCGCACCCGCGGTCAGGATCATGCCGTTGCCGGCGATCACCTCGGTCCCCGGGCCGATGACCAGCGCGGGATGCACCCCGTCCATGATGTCCGGGTTTCCGGCCTTACCCAGGCCGACGATCCGGCCGTCCCGTACCCCGAGGTCAGCCTTGACCACCCCCCAGTGGTCCAGCACGACCGCGCCGGTGATCACTAGGTCCGGCGCGCCGTCCGCCCGGGACGCCCGCGCCTGGCCCATCGACTCCCGGATCACCTTGCCGCCGCCGAAGACCGCCTCGTCCCCGCCGTGCGGACCGCGGCAGCGGTCCTCGGTGACCTCCAGCAGCAGGTCGGTATCGGCCAGCCGCACCCGATCGCCCTCGGTGGGACCGTAGAGGGTGGCGTAGCGGGCGCGCTCGACCGTCCACCTGCCGGTGCTCACGGCTCCGTGAGCCGCCCCGCTGGGCTCTCCCCGGGGATCCGGGGCATCCAGGCGCAGGCCGGGTACGGTGCGGCTGCCCGCTAGCGGGACAACCCGGACGACCCGTTCGATGCCGGGTTCGAAGCGCACCGAGGTGCCCGCCGGAACCGCCAGCCGCATTCCGGTGGCGGCCGCGCGGTCCATCTCCAGCGCCGGGTTCGCCGCGGCGAGGTGGTAGTGCGAGCCCACCTGCACCGGCCGGTCGCCGGTATTGCGCACGATCAGCTCCTGACCGGTCTGCGGCCCCAGCACCACAGGCTCCTCGGCGAGCAGGAGTTCGCCGGGCACACCCGTCACTGGACTGGCCGGTGCACGGTGACGAGCTTCGTGCCATCCGGGAAGGTCGCTTCAACCTGCACCGAAGTGATCATCTCCGGCACCCCGTCCATAACGTCCTCCCGGCTCAGGACCCGCTGGCCTTCCGCCATCAGATCGGCGACGCTGCGCCCGTCCCGCGCGCGCTCCAGCACCCACGAGGTAATCAGCGCGACAGCCTCCGGGTAGTTCAGCCGCAGTCCCCTCGCTCGGCGCTGCATGGCCAGCTGGCCGGCCAGGTGGATGAGAAGCTTCTCCTGCTCATGCGGGGACAGCAGCATGTCCGTCATTCTCCTCCGGCTCAACGGCCCCACACGGCAAGGCCGTAGTCGCAGGCCACCTCGGCGAGACGCTCGTCAACGGTAGCGATCGCAGCAGCGACCTGATCAGCTGCTAGCAGAACGCAACAGTCCGGCATCGTCTAGTGCCGAGGTGCTACACCGCCTTGGCGTGAAGATGTCACGCTAGTTCAGCGTCATTAATGCACTATAGTAGCGCTATGGCAACGATTCAAGTGCGTGATGTACCGGAGGACGTAGCCGAGACGTACCGACGTCGGGCGCAGGCATCGGGTAAGTCGCTGCAGTCCTACATGCGCGAGCAGTTGATCGCGATGGCTCGCCGCCGCGACAAGGCCGAGGTCATGGCGGCCGTTGAGCAGGCGCTGGAGCGGGACCCGGCATCCGGATTGAGCGAGGACACAATCCGCTCCGGGTTGCGGGAATTGCGAGATGAGTGAGTATGTCGTGGATGCATCCGCTGCCGTGAGCGCGCTGGGCCGCAAGGACGCCGTCGGGATCGCGGCGCACAAGCGGATTGCCGAGGCCATCTGCCATGCTCCGCACCTCCTCGACGCCGAAGTCGGCCACGTTCTGCGCCGTGGCGAACGTGCTGGCGAGATCAGCGAGCGAACTGCGCGCACCGCGCTGCACGCGCTGTCAGAAATGATCGACTACCGCTACCCGCACACAGGACGATTGGCAGCACTCGCCTGGGATCTGCGAAACACGATCACCTTCTACGACGCTCTGTACGCCGCGCTGGCTGCGGTGTTGGACGTGCCCTTACTGACCGCGGATGTCACGCTCAGCAAAGCCCCGCGCTTGTCCTGCCGGGTGATACTGATCAGCTGACTGTCACACCGCCTCGGCGGGCCGCAGGACGGTTGAGCTGCCACCCGCCCGGGGTTGCGGAACGGCGGGAGCCGCCGACTTGCCCTCTCGCGTTGCTCGTCGGGCAGCGGGGTGCTCGACCAGGGCAAGGACGCGGGAGGCCATGAACCGGGCGGTGCGTACCGGCGTGCCACCCCGGGTGACTTCGGTGACCTCCACGATGCCGCGGCCGTGGGTGATTTCCACCCGCCGACCATTGCGGGTGGCCTCGATCTCATAGGTCCGGGTGGTGCCGCCAGCGTCGATGACGATCTCGGTGCGGTCACCCTTCATGGGTTGCCATCCTCTTGGTACACAGTGATGAGGGTCCGGGCCGAGCGTGCTGGTCGCCTCTCGGCGTAGGGCGCACCGCGGCTTCAGCCGAACGATCATCCACGGCGGCAGGTGGTGTGGACCCGGGGACACAAGCCCACCCGACCCGAACATCCAGTACAACCACCCGTGCCCCCCGATCATTCCCAGCGCCCGAGCCGCGCCGCCCTGTTGCACCGTGCGGACGTGCCACCCCCGGCAACTTCTCACCCAAAATTGCCATCTCTGGCACATCCGCAACGGATCCACGCCCTCCCCCATCAGCCGCCCCGTTCACACGCCCGGCAGTGGTAGCGCGCCGGGGCGGTAAGGCGCTCGGGCAGCACCCGCGCACCACAGAGGGCGACATAGCAATCTCCCGCGCGACGGCCCGCAGCGAAGGCCTTCACGGTGAGGCAGTGCGCGATGCCGGTTAGTCCATCGACCAACACAATCGTACATCCTTGGGCGGGGACGACGGGCCTTCGAGCGCGGCGGCTCCATTCCAGGATCTCACGAAAGATGATAAGACGACGGAAACGGTGCCTGCCCGCCACAGCACATCCCTTCCCATGTCCTGGCAGAAACACTGCCCAGCCCGGTCGAGCAGCAACAGACCACATGGCTTACCCAACACGCACTTTTCGGTACCGAGCACAACCGAACACGACGGACGTTGAAGCGGGCAGCGGTGGCAGTGGTACTCAGCCTTCTTCTATTCTGACGATCTTGATATCAGCGAGTGATAAGGGCGTGCGGACGGCGACTAACGCCGCCGCGAAGTCCATGTCCATGACCGTCCCACTCCGGACGTCCACCCTCAGCACTTGGTGCCGAGCGTTCGGGCGCAGGCGGCTGACATACACAATCCGTCGAGTCACCAGACCTCGCTGCGCTTTGCTCTTGGTCTGCTTCGTACGACCCTCTTTGGAGGTTGCCTTGATCATGCCAGTGACCTGTTCCGTTCCTCGGTGGTTTATTGTCACGGTGGTTGACGGTTGCCCTGTGGTGCATCGGTGCGCGAGCCACGTTCGGCGTCTCCCCGGTCAGCTCCGCATTGGGCGCCTCGAGTGCGCTGCCTCCACCTGGCGCTGCAGGAGTGCGTCGTGGGACACGATTAGTGCGGATGTTCGCTGGCGCGAGGCGCAGTAGTGCCGGGTAGCGGAGGGGAATCTCACCCCTCCGCCCCCACAGATCCGGACGTGAACCTCGCGATTCATCCGGCTCGTGCCGTTCAGTTGTCAGGTTGTGTATCGCAGTTTCCAGTGCGCAAACAGGTGCGGGGACCGCTTCCGGAC
>JAFAPC010000163.1 GCA_019247305.1 Pseudonocardiales bacterium | reverse complement strand
GACGCCTCCAGGCGGCCGCCGCTTCCCTGACATGCTCTGTTTCCCTCGGGCTTTCGCCTCCAGGTAAGTCAGGTGACCCAAGAACCTCCCTCCGAGTTCACCCCGACTGCGTCGGGGATACAGCGAAGCGCCTCACGGCGCACACCGTGCATGCGACTCGTCGCCGCACACGGCTCAAGCAAGCCTCGAGGGCGTGCGGGCGATCTGTGTGGGGTGCTGGGGTGGTGCCGTGGGCGGTGATGGCCGTTGGCAGTGTGCGTGCACAAGCTGGAGCCAGTTGCCGTTACTGTCCGGGGTGCCACGTTGCTCCGTGTAGCCGATCCATTGTGTGGTGATGGCCTTGCGGGTGGCGCGCAGCCACCCATCCACCGACATCTCATCGATCTCACCCTCGCCGAAATCCGCCGGCTCCTCAACCTCATTCACCGCGACGAGACCGCCATCTCCCACGGCCTGCGCTGGTCCATCTGGCGCCGCCAGCACCAAGCCCAAGCCCGCCGAGCCCACGTACGGCGTCACCTCCACCTTCAAACACTAATAATCTAGCCCTGTAGTACTAGGCCGTCGGTGTGGCCACCAACGAGGGGAAACGGAGAGGCAGCGATGGGGTCTGGGGAGGAGAACCTGATCGGCACACTCGCGGGCAACACGCCGCCGGTGGATCCGGTGTTGTTGGCGCGTCCAGAGGTGCGCACCGCACTGGCCAACCACGATATCGGCACGCTGTTCCGGGTGCTGAACAGCAACGGGTGGAGTCAGCGGGGCATCGCTGGGGTGACGAAGATGCACCAGTCGGAAGTCTCAGAAATCATCAACAAAAGCCGACACGTGACCAAGCACCAGGTCCTGGTGCGGATCGCCGACGGACTGGGGATCCCGCGCGAGCTGATGAATCTCGGCCCCACTCAGAACGTCAGTGCCTACCCTGGGGGGAGCACCCGTGGTGAGCGCACCGAGGAGGAGATCGCCACGAGACGTCGACGGGTAATCATGGCCCTGGGCACCACCGCCTACGCGGCCCAGGGCAAGCCCGTGCCAGACCTCAAACCGCGACCCAAGCTGCTCGGTCCAGGACCGGCACCGATCCCGCTGCCCTCCCGGATCCAGGGGATTCAGGTGGTGCAGGTGCGTAAGCTCTTCCATGATCTTCGGGACGCCAGCCGCGCCCATGGCTCCAATCCCCGGGTGAGCAGCGGGACGGTCGACTGGGCCACCGAGCTGCTAGAGCTCCCCGGCACCGAGCGAGTCAAACAAGCCCTCAAGGTGGCGGTCGCCGAGCTGCAGCTCCAGGCTGCGTGGGCCGCGTTCGACGCCGGCTTGTACGACCACGCGATCGATCATTGCATCCGTGGACTGGAATTGGCCGTCGAGACAGGCGACGCCTACCTCCAGACCCTTGCCCTGCAGTTTGCTGGGCTGGCCACGGTGGAGCGTGGTCGTCCTAACGATGGGCTTGCGATGCTGCAGATCGCCCACCTCATCGCTGAGCACATCCCCGCGGACGACGAGCGCCCAAGGATCCTCAAGCAGGGTTCTCGGGCGGTCCTGCAGGCCTGTGGGCTGGCGGATTCCGCGACCGCCTTGGCACTCATGGGGGACCACAAGGGTGCTGCGGCCAAGATGGCCAGGGCACGGGAGCTCTGGCAGCCCACCCCGGCCGACCCCACCGGTGACCTGGACAATGTAGCCGCGCGCCTAGAACTGGGCCAGGGACGGCTAGACGCGGCGGAGCCGCTCGCCGCGGCGTCGCTACGGCGCTGGGAGGGCGTCGCCAACAATCGGGCCCGCACCCTGTCCGGCGTCCTGCTGGCCACCATCCACGTCCGAGCCGGCGAACCCGACGGGCTAGCACTGGCCCATAACGCGATCACCGGCGTCACCAAGCTCAGCTCGCAGCGGGCCCGCCAACGCCTCGTCCCGCTAGCCACCGCCCTGGACGCCCGACCCAGCACCGACGCCCGCCAACTGGCCCGCGCAGCCCGCCACCTCACCACCACCCGCGCCTGAGATACCGGCGCGCAGCCGGCACTGTCGTGAACTCGACGTCACCGACGTCGCAAGGCACTTGCGACGTCGGTCTGGTCGAGTTCACGGCACTGAAGTTGCGGGCGCTGAGCCGCACTCGTCGTGCCGTCTCGACTCGTTGCCGGGGGTGGTAGGCATCTGTCGGGGTCGCTCATGGACCCGTCGATACCCTGGACAGGCCCGTAACTGCCTGTCGGCTAGGCGTGGAGGAGTCCCGTTGCCTGATCAGTCGCCGTACACCCCGCTGCCCCCTCGAGTCGACCTGCCCGCGGTCGACCACGAGATTTTGGCGTTCTGGCGGGACGGGGACATCTTCGCCCGGAGTGTGCAGCAGAGCGCCGGTGGCCCGCAGTGGGTGTTCTTCGAGGGGCCGCCCACGGCGAACGGCCAGCCGGGCACCCATCACGTCGAGGCACGGGTGTTCAAGGACGTCTTCCCCCGGTTCAAGACGATGAAAGGCTGGCATGTGCCCCGCCGGGCCGGGTGGGACTGCCACGGGTTGCCGGTCGAGATCGCGGTAGAGAAGGAACTCGGGCTGTCCGGCAAGCCAGACATCGAGAAGGTCGGGATCGCGGAGTTCAACGCCCGCTGTCGGGAGTCCGTGCAACGCTACGTCGGCGAGTTCGAGGCGATGACCAAGCGGGTGGGCTACTGGGTCGATCTGGCTCACCCCTACTGGACGATGGCCCCGGAGTACATCGACAGCGTGTGGTGGGCACTGAAACAGATCAACGACGCTGGCCTGCTGATCCAGGATTACCGGGTCGCCCCGTACTGCCCCCGCTGCGGCACCGGGCTTTCCGATCACGAGGTCGCCCAGGGCTATGAGCTGATCACCGACCCCTCGGTGTATGTGCGGCTGCCCGTGGTCGGTGCCCCCATGGTCGATGCCCTAGCCGGGCGCACCGGGGCGGAGCTGCTGGTCTGGACGACCACCCCGTGGACGTTGGTGTCCAACACCGCCGTCGCCGTGCACCCCGAGGTCACCTACGTGGTGGCGCGCACGCCTGAGGGCACGTTCGTGGTCGCCCAGCCCCTGCTTATCCCGGTGCTGGGAGAGGATGCCGAGGTGCTGGCGTCGCTGCCGGGACGCGACCTCGACGGCGTGCGCTACCGGCCCCCGTTCGACCTGGTGGACATCCCAGACGCGCACGTGGTGCTCACCGCGGACTACGTGACCACTGAGGACGGCACTGGCCTGGTGCACCAGGCACCCGCTTTCGGTGCTGAGGACCTCGCGGTGTGCCGCCGACGCAACCTGCCGGTGGTGAACCCGATCGGCCCGGACGGGCATTTCCTCCCCGAGGTGGACCTGGTGGGTGGGGTGTTCTTCAAGGACGCCGACCCCATCCTGATCGCCGACCTCGATCGCCGTGATCTGCTGTTTCGCCAGCAACACTACGAGCACCAGTATCCGCATTGCTGGCGCTGCCACACCCCGTTGATGTACTACGCCCAGTTGTCCTGGTACATCCGCACCACCGCCCGGCGCGCGGAGCTGCACCGGGAGAACGAACGCACCACCTGGTACCCCGAGCACATCAAACACGGCCGTTTCGGTGACTGGCTGGCCAACAACGTCGACTGGGCCCTGTCGCGCAGCCGCTACTGGGGCACGCCGCTGCCCATCTGGCGCTGCGGGCAGGGTCACCACACCTGCGTGGGCTCCCGCGCGGAACTCGGGACCTTGGCCAACCACGACCTGTCCACCCTGGACCCGCACCGCCCCTACGTCGACGAGGTGAGCTTCGCCTGCCCCACCTGCGGCGAACCAGCGAGCCGGGTCAGTGAGGTGATCGACGCCTGGTTCGACTCCGGCGCCATGCCCTTCGCCAGCCTCGGCTATCCCTATGTGGACGGCAGTGTGGAGCGGTTCACCACCAGCTACCCCGCCCAGTTCATCTGCGAAGCCATCGACCAAACCCGAGGCTGGTTCTACACCCTCATGGCCATCGGCACCCTGGTATTCGACCGCTGCCCCTACGAGCACGTGGTCTGCCTCGGGCACATCGTGGCCGAAGACGGCCGCAAGATGAGCAAGCATCTGGGCAACGTCATCGAACCGATCCCGTTCATGGACAAACACGGCGCGGACGCACTGCGCTGGTTCATGCTGTGCGCCGGCTCCCCGTGGTCGGCGCGCCGGGTCGGCGACTCACCGCTGGAAGAGATCGTCCGCAAGGTGTTGCTGACGTACTGGAACACCGCGGCGTTTTTTACCCTCTACGCCGCCATCAGCCCCTGGATCCCCGACGCGGCTACGCCGAGGGCCGAGCGAGGGATGCTCGACCGGTGGGTGCTCGCCGAACTGGACCACGTCGTGGCCAGCGTCGAGGACGCGTTGGAGACCTTCGACACCGCCGGTGCGGGCCGGGTGCTGGCCGCCTTCATCGACGATCTGTCGAACTGGTACGTGCGGCGCTGCCGGGCCCGTTTCTGGGCCGGTGAGGCCCCCGCGCTGGCCACCTTGCGGGAGTGCCTGCACGTCCTGACCCGGCTGCTGGCCCCGTTCGTTCCCTTTATCAGCGAGAAGGTCTGGCAACACGCGATCCGGCCCGGCGACACCTCCGCCGCTGAGTCGGTGCACCTGTCCAGCTGGCCCACCCCGGATCCCGCCCGCTGCAACGACGAGCTGCGCGCCGACATGCAGCTGGCGCGCCGGCTCGTCGAGGTGGGCCGGGCGGTCCGCAAGACCACCAACATTCGCATCCGCCAGCCCCTGCACCGCGCGCTCGTGGGCCTGCCCGCGGGCCGGGAACTAAGCGCCGAGCTCCTGGCGGACATCGCCGATGAGCTCAACGTCCGCGACGTCACCCCGCTGCACCACGCCACCGAGGTCCTAGACACCGTCGTGAAGCCCAACTTCCGCGCGCTCGGCCAGCGGTTCGGCTCGCGAACCCAACAGGTCGCCGCAGCCATCATGGCCGCGGACCACACCGACCTGGTCAGCAGTCTCCGGGCCCACGGCCAGGCGGTGATCAGCCTGGAGGGCGAGGACATCACCCTCACTCCGGATGAGGTGACCCTGACTGATGTTCCCCGCACTGGGTGGGCGGTGGCCACCCAGCACGACGTGACGGTCGCGCTGGACACAACCATCACCGCTGAGCTGCGCCAAGCCGGGCTGATCCGAGAGATCATCCGCCTGGTGCAGACTGCCCGCAAGGACGCCAAGTTGGCCGTCACCGACCGGATCGTGCTGTCCTGGGCCGCCGACGGTGAGACCGCTGCCGCGCTGCGTGAGCACGAACGCGAGCTGGCTGAGGCCGTCCTGGCGGTCAAGATCACCGAACATCCCCCCGCCTACCTCCCCGCCGACGCCGACGCCTCCGACACCGGCCTGCTGGCCGACGACGAGTTCGGCCTGCACTACTGGCTAGTCAAAGCCGACGCCCCGACCACCTGAGGGTGCACGGTGGGGCCGGTCCGTGAACTCGACGAGACCGACGTTTTCGCCTGCCTCCCACGTCGGTCTCGTCGAGTTCACGGCGCTGGACACCATCCACTCGGTAGTGCGCCGATGATCGTGACCGTGCCGGCTCCGATGACCTCGAACCGGGTGCCGTCCACGATCAGCGCGGTGTTCTCGTCGATGCCGATCCCGAGGTGGTGGGGCAAGCGGGCCACGGCGGCGAGCAGGCGCGGCAGCCTGCGGCGCTCGCTCAGGTGCATGTCGATGACCGTGCCCGGCAGAAACCCCAGGCCAGGCCCGAGCGCCACCGCAGACGGTACGGGCCTGGCCGTGGCGTCGCCCAGGATCATGGTGCTCGACATCATCGCCGCCCCCGCGCTGGTCCCGGCGATGACCAGGCCGCTGCGCTCGAACGCCTGGTGCAGCCAGCGCTCCACCCGCGTCCCGCTCACGATGGCGGTGATGCGCCGCTGAGCACCACCGGTGAAGAAGACTCCGTCGACGCTCTTGAGGATCTCGATCGTCTCGGCCGCGTTCGCCTCCGCCCTGGAGGCAAGCGGCAGGACCACGACCTCCGCGACGCCAAGGGCCCGGAACGCCTTCAGGTAGCCCGCTCCCACCTCGGTGGGCAGCCGCGTCGCGGTCCCCAGGACGGCGATCCGGGCATGCTCGCCGCCACACAGGTCGCGAAACCGCCGGAGGATCACCGCCCGGACGGTCTGCTCCTCCGCTCCCCCGATGATCACGAGTTGCCCGGCTCGCTGCGCTACCGCACTCATCCACTCAGGCTCCAGGCGAGGCGACGTGATCGCCCGCGCACGCCTGCCCCGGTCGCGCTGCCTGAGTGGTCCGGTCGCGAGTGGTTGATCTCGACGCAGCAGTCTGGCCCGCCGTTGGGATAGCTGGACGTGAACCAGGCCCCTGCCTGAAACGATGCGGCTGACATGGGGCTTGTCCTTCTCGGTCTGGTTTCGCAGCGACCGGCAATCCGACCATTGGCGGCCAGCTCCACCATGAAGTTACGCGCCTCCACCGGCCCCCGGGGCGATCGCCTGCAGCCTGCGCTACTCTTTTCTGCCCTGTCCTTCCGATCACCCCGATCATCGGCCTGCCCGTCGGCGCGGGTCGCAGCGACCTTCTTAGTGCGGTGGACCATCCACGCGCGCAGCCACCGACCATGCAAGGGGGTCGCTTCACACGCTCGATCCGGCGGATTGACGGGACCGAAATAAGGTGTTCCGCGGAACACTGCCGGGTACGGTGCCGTGCGGCTGCCCGTAAACACGGTCGCTGGGGGCAATGCAGGACGGGTCGGCGAGGCTTAGCGGTCGGCGCTTGAAGTCCTTCTGGGGCGCTCCGTCATGGTTTCGGGCGATTGCCTGGGTGAGCAAGGCATCGTCAGCGCCCTTTTGTCGTCGAGTTCGACACCAGAGCTGTCGAGGGCACAACGGACAGCTCTGGTGTCGAACTCGACGACAAAACGGTAGGGCGCACCAGAAGATCAGCACGAGATCGGCGCAGCCCACAAGAGCAGACAGCCTCACGGCGACTCTGCATCGCCCGCGAGCCCCTAGGGCTTGCTTAACAAGCTATGCGGGCACTGTCCGGCGGGCGCGACCGTAGAGGTACTCACCACCATTGGCTGTGGACTGCAGGCGGGGGTCCAGCGCCTCAGGGGGAGGACTCGGGTGGGTCCTCCCCGATGACGGGTGGTGCGACGGGGCGGCCATCACCCCAGATGTCCTCGGTCTCGATCAGATAGCTGGGGCGCCGGTGCTCGGTGGGCTCCGAGCCCCGGCCCGGTCCGCCACCGAGCATTGGGGGGAACATCCCGCCGGCCTCGAGGCTGCCCCCCGGACCGCGACGGGCGATGCCCGGGATGTCGTCCCCAGCCCCAGTGACGGCTGCCGCGCCGTGTCCCAGGGTGTTCCGTGCGCCCAAGGAGTTCAGGGCGCCCGAGCCACGCGGACCGAACCCGCTGCCACCGGCGACACTGGGTCGGCGCCTGGTGCCGCCGTCCCCACCGATCCCCGCAGCAGCGGGTGGGAAGCTCGGTACCCCGGTTCCCCCATCGCCGGCTGGGACACTGTGGCCGAGGTCCGGCACGGGCGAGGACACTAGCTGGCCTGGCGTGGACGCCGGGGGCACGCTGCCCGGCGAATGGCCACCACCCGAGGGGCTGCCACCGACGGGGACTGAACTACCGCCGAGGGCGGCCACACCTGGCGGAGTCTGCGGCGATCTGTGGGTCGCCCCCGCTCCGTGGACCCCCGCTCCCGGGACTCCTGCCGCTCCGCCACCACCGTCTGCTTTGCCGCCGATACCTTTGTGGCCGTTATTGTTCGTTGTGCTATCACCGCTGCCCGGCGCTGGTACGCCAGGGCGTGGCCCGGTCTCCCTGGTGCCGAACTCCGGCGGCGGCGTGAAGGCGGGCATCGTTCCGTTGGTGCTGCGCAGCGCCGCAATGTAGGTGTTGACGACCCGGACGGCCTCGGCGCGCGCGGCCTCATGCCGGGCGGCCTGCTCGTGGGCGTCGTGCTGGATCTGCGCCCATTCGCTGGGGTTGCTCGTAGAGTTGAGCCGGTTCTGGTAGGCCCCCGGATCGTAGGGCACCGGAGCGGGCATCGACCGTTGCGCGGTCTGGACCGCCTCGGCTTGGACGGGCAGAACTGTGGTGCCCATATCCCGCATTCCCTCGCCGGTGCTCTGACACCAGGTGACCAGCTCCGCCAGCCTGGCGCGGGCCGCGCTGGCGGCTTGTCCGCGCCAGATCGACTCGCTGTCGATCGCGGTACGCTCCAGGATGGCGCTGAAGGCCATGACCTCCTTGCCCAGGGCATCCCACATCTGGCCCAGCTCGTGCACCTGGGCGGGATTGGCTTCGGTGATCATCGCTATGAGTTCGGCGTGCTCAAAACTGTCCACGTTCGTGTGGGGGATATCGATTGCCGGTCGCCTCGGTATCATGTCTCCCCCTAGGGCAGTTTCGACTCGACGAACACCGCGGCTCGGTCGGTGACCGCACAGGCTCGGGCTGTGTCGTTGAGATACAGGGCCAGCACGCTCACGTTCGCGGTGTCGCCGACCGCCAAGTCGATCTCGCAGTACCCGGGTCCGATGCCGTCCAGCGCGCGCTTCGCCCGGTGCCGGCCAATCGTGACGTCGGTGATGCGGGACGCGTCGGTGAGGTTGAGTCCATCAATCCCCAGCTTCTCGTTGATGCTGGTGGACACACCGCCACCCCCCGGGGTGGTCCAGTCGCAGCGGCGCAGGCCGAGGATCTCCTCAGCCCGTCCCTGAGGACGCATGCCCAGCGAGCTGGCTTCCTGGGCGGTGAGCAGATCACACGCCTGGAGCGCGGCCAAGCCGGTCGGCGGGGTAACGGTCGGCGGCGGGGACGCTGGGGGCACCAGCGGCGCTGAGGGTCCCGGCGCGCGGGCCGGGCTACCCACCTGAGGTGCCGAGCAGCCCGCCAGCAGCAGGACCAGCGCGGCAACGCCGGCGCGGGTGCTCATCGCTCGCTGATCCGCTGGAAGTCTTGGGCGGCCTGCTCGTCGTCGTGTTCGTACCGCTGCACACAGCTGCCGATTGCCTGGTATACGTGGTCCAGCGCCTCAGCGAAGCGCCACAGCACGATGTCAGCCGACTGATGGTCCCCGGAGGCCACCTGAGCGTCGAGCTTCGCAATGGCCCGCGCCTCCGGCAGATTCCCCAACATGATCTTTTGCCTCTTGAGGTTCTGGATCTGCAGCAGCCTTTGTTGCAGGCTCTCCTGAATCTGTTCGATGGACCTCATCAGCTGGGCAGCCGCTTCCGGGTCGATGGCGAACATGCCGTGTTGCGCCGTCGCCAGGAAGGTGTCGCCTTCGCCCGCCCGTTGCATCGCTCACCCCAGCGTTGCCGGTGTTTGACCGTGCTCGCAGCGTCACGGCCCGCGTCATCATGCCAGATGCGCGGCGGCGGGGCCGGTCGTAACCCTGGGGTAGCTCAGCGGAACCCGAGCTACCCCAGGGTTACGGGATGGGGGATGGTCAGGCGGGCAGCGTGCCGTCCTGGACTGCGGCGAGGAGGCAGACCCACTGGGCCGCCGGGATCGCCAGCACCGGGCTGGCACTCCCGAGCTTGGAGTCACGTACCCCTACGCGACCCGCAAGCGAGTGGTTGACCTCGACGCAGTCGTTCTGCCCGCCGGTGCTGTAGCTGGACGTGTACCAGGCCCCTTCCTGACGTGATGCGGTTGGCATGGGGATAGCCCCCTAATCGTCGTCTGGTTTCGCAGCGAACTGGCCGGCCAGTTCCACCATGAAGTTACGCGACTCCACCGGTCCCAGGGCGATGGCCTGCAGCCGGCGCTGCAGCTCGACGTACTGCCGCACCGTCTCCGGTGGCTTGTCCAGGTAGACCCCGTTGTCGTACATCTCGATGTAGACGATGTCGGTGGCCGAGTCGTGGTCAAAGCGCAGCACGGTGAAGGCGTGGCTGAGCGGCTCGTAGGACAGCGTGTCGAACGGGATCACCTGGATGTCCACCGTGGGCAGCAGGGACAGCTCGGCCAGGTGGCGCAGCTGCTCGGCCATCACCTTCGGGCCGCCAAGCACCCGGCGCAGCGCCGACTCGCTGAGCACGAAGCTGAACTGCGCGGCATCCTCCCTGGTCAGCAGCGCTTGGCGGTCCCGGCGCACCCGCACGGTGTCCTCGACGGCCCGGTGATCGGCGTAACTGCCCCGGCTGTGGAACATAGCCCGGGTGTAGCTCTCGGTCTGCAGGTTGCCGGGCAGGATCTCGGAGGCGACCTGCATGATCTGTGAGGCGCTCTGCTCGAAGTCGCGGAACGCCCGGAACCACTTCGGCCCCAGGTACAGCGTGGTCTCCGCGGTGGCCCGGGTACGGCGGCGCCGCGCGCCCGCCGCCAGCTCCCGGCACCACAGCGCGTCCTTCGGCGAGGCCTGGTACAGCCGCAACAGCTCGTCGAGGTCGGCCGGGGAGATGCCGATCTTGCCGTTCTCCACTCGACTGATCTTGTTGGGTGCCTTGCCGAGGCTCTGGGAGGCCTGGTCCTGGGTGAACCCCGCGACCTCGCGGAGCTTGCGCAGCTCGTTGCCGAGCTGGCGGCGCTGAATACCGATGGCAGTGGTCGGAGCGGTCATGGGCGAATCCTCCCGTGAGTTACGGAAAGTTCACAACACCCGTCACCCAGTCGGTGTATTTACAACTTGTACTTCCAACTCATAGCCTGAGCACTGTTGATGCTGCCGAGGAGGGTACAAGTTGGACATCCATCCTAGCTTTCCCGCTCACCCCGCCGGGGTGGGAGGCAGGTGTCAACGCAGCGACGCCCGGTGGCGGGACTGGTTCGAGCCCGGCCCCGACCACTGGGCTTCCACCCCGGCCGGCCCCCGCCCCCGGGGCCGTCTGGACCGGTCACCTCAGCGGCGCACCGCGCGGTCTCCCCCTGCCGGCGGTGCTCGTGACCGTAAGGTGACCCATCAGGTGCGCGGCCTACCTACGGGTGGGTATCTCGTGCGGGGATCGCGCGCAACATCGCTGCGCGCCCCGGTCTACCGACCGCGCATCGAAAGGCTGGCCCGCGCGACCTCCGGTTCCTCGCAGCGCCGGATCGCGCGGGCCAGCGCTGACCCCAGCGGCCGACCCCGCGGACTCGACGAAAACTGTCGGTGCCGCCCGGCACCATGCGACCATGATGATGCCCCAACGACACCCGGAGGTGAGTCGTCGATGTCATCGGCTGCGTCATCGGCTGCCCAATCTGCGCAAGCTGCCCAGCCTGACCTGTTCGAGCACGTCGGGCCGTGGACGGAGCAGGACTATCTCGCGCTGCCCGAGGACCGCCGCCTCGAGCTCCTCGACGGGGGGCTGCTGGTGAGCCCGTCCGCCGGGAGCCGGCACCAGCGGCTGTCATCCCACCTCTGGCACGCGCTGGGGCGGGCGGCACCGAGTGGGCTGGAAGTGCTGGAAGCCATCAACGTCCGGGTGGCGCCGGGGCGGATCCTGATCCCCGACCTCGTCGTGGTGACCAACCCCGGGCTCGAGCTGGCGGTCTGGGATCCACCCGAGGTCGCGATGGTCGTCGAGATCGTCAGCCCGAATAGTGTCGCGGCTGACCGCGCGATCAAGCCCCAGCTCTACGCGGCCGCCGGGATCGAACACTACCTGCGGATTGAACTCAACGGCCCAGGACCGAGCGCGGTGGCCTACCGGCTGCACCAGGGGCACTACGTCGAGGTCGCGTCATCGAGATCGGGTCAGCCGCTGCGTCTAGCCCAACCGTTCCCGGTCGACCTCGACCTCGCCGACCTCGCCGCCGCTACCCGCCCGGCGCAGTGACCAGTCGACGAATTCAGTGCAGCAGTTCGACGGTGACGTCCAGCGCCCGGTAGATGTCGAGAGCCCGCTTGTCGCGGGTGACCAGCGTGAGCCCATGTTCGCGGGCCACCGCGCCGACGAGCGCGTCATACACCGCCCCACCGGCGAGCCCGTTGCCAGCCAGCGAGGCGAGTAGCTCCGCCGCCCGTTCTCCGCTGAGAAACCGGGTGTGCGGGAAGTTGGCGGCTAAGAGCCGGGACACTGCGGCCGGGGTGCGCCGGGCGGGGGGCGGGAGCCGGGTGAGCACCGAGAAGGTCTCGAACGCGGCGTGACCAGCCAGGCCCAGCTGACGCGGCGCCAGTGCCTCGAACGTCGCGTTGTGGTGCTGGTGATCGGCGACGAGGAAGGCCACCGCGGCGCTGGTGTCCAGCAACGTGGGGCTAGCGCTGGTCGCCATCACGCAGCGCCCGCACCTCGTCGTCGTCAAGGGGCGCGCCGGTGGCTGGGACGATCAGGCGCCCGGAGCGCTCCCCCACGTCATCCTCGGCGAGCACCTCGACGCGCAGGCCTGCTCCATCGGCGATCACCTCGACCTGACCGGGACGCAACCCCAAACGATCCCGAATTGGTTTCGGAATCACCAAGCGTCCTGCCTTATCAATGGTCGATCTCATACCAAGATAATACCATGATTCACCCATCGATGCTGACGGTGCCCTGCCAGGAGTGTGTCGCTCACGAGGAATTCGCCCGGATCCGAGCAGCATGGCGCGGGTGACCGTCAAACACGCCACCGCCAGCGTCTTCCTGTTCGCCCGCAGCGAGGATCTCTGGCACGTCGGACTCATCCGCCATCCCCGGTTCGGGAAGTGGATGCTGCCCGGCGGGCACGTCGAACCGCACGAGAACCCCGCCGAGGCAGCGCTACGCGAAGTCACCGAAGAAACCGGCCTGCCCGCTTGGCTGCTCCCCGGTCCAGGACTCGATAAGCCACAGGGAGCTGACGACGCCTCAGTGATCGCGCCATTGTGGATCGTCGAACACCGTGTGCCCGCCGAACGACGCGAACCCACCTCGCATATCCACATCGACCACCTCTACCTCGCTCTCACCGACGCGAGCGCGCCCGCATCCGGCGCTGAGCTGCCGTTCGCGTGGTACACCACCGACGACCTCATCACCCTGAACATGTTCACCGACACCCGCGCCCGCGCCACCTACCTCCTCGACCGCATCGACGTCCTCGCGCAGACAACCCCCTGCAACCGGGTGCCCAGGTAGCCCGCTCCGGTGCCGGGCATCCCACCCTGGTGCGCTGAGCTGATCACGACCCTGGTGGTGGGCCGTTATGCTGCAAGTCGGCCACCAACGAGGGGAAACGGAGAGGCAGCGATGGCATCTGGGGAGGAGAACCTGATCGGCAAACTCGCGGGCAACACGCCCCCGGTGGATCCCGCGCTGCTCGCCCGTCCGGAGGTGCGCGCCGCGCTAGCCAATCATGACATCGGCACGCTGTTCCGTGTGCTTAACACCCACGGGTGGAGCCAGCGGGGCATCGCCGGGGCGACGAAAATGCACCAGTCGGAAGTCTCAGAGATCATCAACAAGGGTCGGCAGGTGACCAAGCACCAGGTGCTGATGCGGATCGCCGACGGACTAGGCATCCCCCGCGAACTGATGAACCTCGGCCCCACCCAGAGCATCAGCACCTACCCTGGTAGCGGCGGGCTTCCGGAGCGCACCGAGGAGGAGATCGCCACGAGACGTCGACGAATCATCGTGGCACTGGGCACCGCCGCCTACGCGGCCCAAGGCCAACCCGCACGAAACCTCAAGCCACGACCCGAGCCACTCGGCCCAGCAACGGCACCCGCCCCGCTGCCCTCCCGACTCCAGGGAGTACACGTGATGCAGGTGCGCAAGCTCACCCAGGACATTCGGGACGCCGGCATGGCCTACGGCGCCAACCCGCGGGTGCACAGCGGGAGCGTCGACCGGGCCACCGAGCTACTAGAACTTCCCGGCACTGAGCGAGTCAAAGACGCCCTCATGGCGGCGCTCACCGAGCTGCAACTGTGCATTGCCTGGGAAGCGTTCGACGCCGGCCTGCACGACCACACGATCGATCACTGTATCCGTGGGCTGGAACTAGCCACCCAGACTGGCGACACCTACTGGCAGGCAGTGGGCATGAGTATTGCTGGGCTGGCCACCGTGGAGCACGGTCGCCCCAATGATGGGCTCGCGATGCTGCAAATCGCCTACCTCATCGCTGAGCACATCCCCGAGAACGACGAACGCCCACGGATCCTCATGCCGGGTTCCCGGGTATCCAAGCAGGCCTGCGTGCAGGCGGACGCCGCGACCGCTCTGGCACTCATGGGAGACCACAAGGGCGCAGCGGTCAAGATGGCGAAGGCGCGGGATCTGTGGCAGCCCACCCCGGCCGACCCGAGCAGCGGTGACCTGGACCGAGTGCACGCGCGCCTGGAACTGGACCGGGGCCGCCTGGAGGCGGCGGAATCCCTCGCCGCCGCGTCGGTGCAGCGCTGGGAGACCAGCCGCAGCAATCGGGCCCGCACCCGGTCCGGCATCCTGCTGGCCACCATCCACGTCCGGGCCGGCGAACCCGACGGGCTCCGGCTAGCGCACGAAGCGATCACAGGTGTGACCAAGCTCAGCTCGCAGCGAGCCCGCCAAGACCTCACCCCTCTCGCCGCCGCCCTGGACGCCCGACCCAGCACCGACGCCCGCGACCTGGCCCGCACAGCCCGCCACCTGACCACTACCCGCGCCTGAGGGCAGGCGAGCGGGGTTAGGAATGCTCCTCCGGAGTGGGGGGCCCGAGAGTCGCTAAGCTGGCGCGAACCTTCGCTGCGGTCCTGGCGTCGCCGAGATCGTCAAAGATTGACAGTGCCTGGCGCCAGCAGTCGGCTGCCGCCGGCGCCTGGTTGAGGGTTTGGAGGATATCACCGCTGTTCCGGAGAGTTTCCGCTTCGCCCCATCGGTCGCCGATCTCGCGATAAGTGGCACAGGCCTGCCGGAAGTAGTCCAGGGCGTCGTCGAACTGCTGGAGATCCCGGTAGGTAGGTGGAATGAATTAACCTATTCAATCCTTGGTGTGATGGTATAGTTCCAGTCGCCGTGGAACTCATGTCGTGTGAGGGGTATCGCTTCTTTCTGCTGGTCGGTGAGTTTGATTTTTGTGGCTTAGAGGTTGGGGTCGAGCTCGCAGCGGACGGTCAGTCCTGTGCTGGTTGTGGTGTTGGCGATGAGGCTGACGATGGTTTGGTAGGTCTCGAGGGGTCGTCCGCGCCAGTTCTGGGTGATTCTGGAGAAGAGCCGGTGCTCGATCTTGTTCCATTTGCTGGTGCCGGGCGGGTAGTGGGAAACGATGATGTCCAGTCCGGTCGTGGTGGCGAATTGTGCGAGTTCGTGTTTCCAGAGCCAGGGCCGGTGTCCGTTGGATCCGC
>JAFAPC010000013.1 GCA_019247305.1 Pseudonocardiales bacterium | reverse complement strand
AGCAGCATGCGGTGGTTTGGAACCTCCCCCTGCAGAGCGGTCCCGGAGGGCCCACCTCCATCACCAGCACAGCACCACACACGAAGACTCAGACCTTCACATCCGAACCTCCCTGCATGCTCGTGGCACACCACAAACAGCGATCATCACCTTCCGAGGCGACGCCTCCCTAGCCAGCGGGGGGCTAGTCAGGTCAGGATGGCGGGGAGCGCGGCGAGGAAGGTGGTGAGGGGGCGGGGGTGGGCGTTGTGGCCCATCAGGCCGATCCGCCAGCCGGTGCCCGCCAGGGGACCTAGGCCGCTCCCGACCTCGATGCCGAAGTCTTCCCGCAACGCCTTGCGGGCCGCGGTGTCCCCCACGCCCTCGGGCAGCCGGGCCGCGGTGAGCTGCGGCAGCCGGTGCCCCGGCTCGGCGAACAGCACGAAACCGTGCTCGGGCAGCGCCGCCTGCAGCTGCTCGCCCACCCGCGCGTGCCGCTCCCACACCGCCGGCAGCCCCTCCTGCAGCAGCCGCCCCAGCCCCGCGTGCACCGACGAGATCAGCGTGGAGCTCGCCGTGTGGTGGTAGCGCGGTGGATCACCCTGATAATAGGCGTCAAGCAGGCTCAGATCCTGGTAGAACGAGCAGACCGGCGCGTGCCGGTCCCGGATCCGCGCCACTGCACGGTCGGAGAGAGTGACCGGCGCGATGCCCGAGGGTGCACCCAGGCACTTCTGGGTCGCCGAGTAGCAGGCGTCGACGCCCCAGGTGTCCACCTCGACCGGGATCCCGCCCAGCGAGGTGACGGTGTCCAGAAGCAGCAAGGTGTCGGTGTCCTGCAACGCGCGCAGCGGGGCGATCTCGTTGCGTACCCCGGTGGAGGTCTCGGCGTGCACCACCGCGACGAGCCGGGCCTGCGGCGTCTGGCGCTGGGCGTCGAGTAGCGCTTGGGGGTCCAACGTCTGTCCCCACGGGGCGGGCACGGGCTGCACGTGCGCGCCCACCCGGCGGGCCACCTCGCACAGCCGCTCGCCGAAATAGCCGTTCACGCCGACGATGGCCAGCTCGCCCGGCTCCAGCAGGCTGGCCAGGCACGCCTCCATCCCCGCCGACCCGGTGCCGCTGACCGGGAGGGTCAGGCGGTTACGAGTGCCGAAGACCGTCCGGAGCCGGTGCGCGGTCTCGGCCACCAGGGCGAGGAATTCCGGGTCCAGGTGCCCGAGCACCGGCCGGCTCAACGCCTCGATGGCCTCCGGGTAGGGATTGGACGGTCCAGGCCCGAGCAACAGCCGATCAGAGTGCACAGCTGGATCATGCCACGCCCCGTCGTGCCTGGGCTCGCTGTTCTCCCTGGGCTCGCTGTCGTACCCTCGCTCGCGATGGACAGCCTGCGCGCCGTGCGGCAGTGGCCGGTCGACACCGTGGCCGTCGCGGTGGTGGACGCCTCCGGGACGGTGCTCGGCAGCCAAGGCCCGCAGAACCGGCCGTTTCCGCTCGCCTCGGTGACCAAGTTGCTCTCCGCCTACGCGGTGCTGCTGGCGGTGCAGGAGGGTGCGCTGGACTGGGACCACCCGGCCGGGCCCGCCGGCGCCACGGTGCGCCACCTCCTTGCGCACGCCTCCGGGCTGGCGTTCGACACCCAGCAGGTCTCGGCGGCGCTCGGCACCAAGCGGATCTACTCCAACACCGGGTTCGCGGCGCTGGCCGAGGTGGTGACGGCGGAATCCGGCATCCCCTTCGCCGACTACCTGGCCGACGGGGTGTTCGCGCCGCTGGGTATGGCCGCGTCGCAGTTGGTGGGCTCCGCCGCTGCTGGTGCGGTGTCCAGCTGCGCGGATCTGGCCCGCTTCGCCGCTGAGCTGCTGGCTCCGACGCTGCTGGCTCCGCAATTGTTGGCGCAGGCGACTCAGGTGGCCTACCCCGGCCTGGACGGGGTCCTGCCCGGCTACGGCATGCAGCGCCCCAACGACTGGGGCCTGGGCTTTGAGCTGCGGGACCACAAGAGCCCGCACTGGACGGGAAGTCGGAACTCGCCCGCGACCTTCGGACATTTCGGGCAGTCCGGTACGTTCCTGTGGGTAGATCCGGTCGTCGGCGCGGCCTGCATCGCGCTCACCGACCGCGACTTCGGCCCGTGGGCCCGCCAGACCTGGCCGCCTTTCAGCGACGCGGTCCTGGCTGAGTTGCCCGCTCACCCTCGATCCGCCCACCCGGATTCGATGCGCTGAATGGGGTCATCCACGGTTGATCCATCGGCTCGGCGGGCGTGACGGGCAGGGTGTGCCGCGTGACGGTCGCTGTGGTTTGACGCGATCTAGCCTGCCTTGCCCTACTAGGTAGGCGCTCATATGCGCAATCTGCTAGCCGCTCCGGTGAGTGGCCGGGGCCGTCTTCGGACGGCTCCTTTTTTGTCCCGGGAGGTCGGATGGATCGTTGCGCGCTACGGCGCCCGTGACGGCAAAGCCAGTCATTCCCCGACCGGTGGATATTGAACTTCTCGCCTCAGTGGAGCAAGTGCTGAAACGGCCACTGAAAGGCGACGACCAGAGTCGGCGGGCCGCTCGATCGGCTTTCTGGGGCGTCATCGGCGGGACCATGAGGGACCGTATACCGCTCGGCTGACCTCCCGAAGCATTCCCTGGGCTTACGGCTGCATCGCGGCAACGTCAGCCCCGCCGCTTGCTGGCTTTTACCTCCTCGGTACCCTTCCAAACAAGGCAAGCTGTCCCGCTTGAGGAGGTGTTCAGCCGTGCTCGACATGCCAACCGGCCAGCTCGTCAGGGTGTACCGCATAGCCCGGAAGAAGAACACGGTTACCCTCGCCGCGCATGCCGGCATCACGGTGCGCTGCCTGGAAATGATCGAAGCTGGGACCACGACGCCCTCGCTTCCGGTCCTGCGCAAGCTTGCCAAGGTTCTGGGAGTGCGTACCTCTGCCCTGATCGGCGCGGCACCGAGCGAAAATCACGAAGGCCCGGTTAATGCGGGACTGGCTGCCACCGAACGCGCACTGTATACTTATCGTTCGCTGTCGTTGACTGGCCGTGAGGCACCGCCTGAGCTGCCGGATCTGACCCAGCGCATCACAGCGGCGTGGGACGCCTGGCTCATCTCTCCCCACAAATACACTGATGCACTCAATGTTCTCCCCGACTTGATCATGGACGCCGAGCGTGCCGTGCATTCCTATGAGCGTTCGCTGGAAGCCTGTCGCCAAGCCTCCGAGGTCTACGTCAACGTAATGAAATAACTTACCCAATCGGGTGAATTTTCTTGCCGTACCGCGTGTCATCTCAATCGACGCGATGAGCACGTAAATAATCGACGCTGTGACCACCGATGGCGACGAGAAATTCCAGGCGATGCAAGGGCGTTT
>JAFAPC010000177.1 GCA_019247305.1 Pseudonocardiales bacterium | reverse complement strand
GAGGGTGTCCTCATCCAGGGCGCGAGCCTGCCCGTACTCACCCAACGCAGCCAGGTCGCGGGCGAGGTTGTGAGCCGAGCCCAGGGTGCTGGGATGGTCCTCACCCAGAACCCGACGACAACGGGTGAGGGTGTCCTCATCCAGGGCGCGAGCCTGCCCGTACTCACCCAACGCAGCCAGGTCGCGGGCGAGGTTGTGAGCCGAGCCCAGGGTGCTGGGATGGTCCTCACCCAGAACCCGACGACAACGGGTGAGGGTGTCCTCATGAAGGGCGCGGGCCTGCCGATACTCACCCAGCTCACGCAGGTCGAGGGCGAGGTTGTTAGCCGAGGTCAGGGTGTCGGGGTGGTCCTCACCCAGGACCCGCTGGCGGCAGGTGAGGGTGTCCTCATCCAGGGCGCGAGCCTGCCCGTACTCACCCAACGCACGCAGGTCGAGGGCGAGGTTGTTAGCCGAGCACAGGGTGTGGGGGTGGTCCTCGCCGAGGGTGTCCCGGTACAACTGGTGTGCGCGGTGGAACAGGGCGCGGGCGGGTCGGGGCTCACCCCGAGCCCGCAAGTAGATCGCGGCACAGTTGAGCAGCCACGCGGCCTCCAGAGCCTCCGCCGGGCCGGTGAGGTGGGTGGACTCGGTGACGGCCAAGACGTGAGGCAACAACTGCCGCCAAACCGGCCAGCTGGCCGGGTTGTTCCAGGAATCCGCCGGCACCGCAGCACGCAGCAGCCCGCGGGCCAGCGTGGTCATCTTCTCGGTGGGGGGAGCACTCCGGGTAGGGTTGTCCCGCAGGATGGCTTGCACCAGCCGGTGCAGCTGCAGACTGTCCGGACCCACCCTGGCCAGCGCCCGACGCCGCACCAACCCGATCACCCCGACAAAGGCCACCGGATCCCCCACCACCTCCTTCAACGGTAAGGGCAGCCGGTCCGGGTGGGCGGTGACCAGCGTGAACGGAATCGGCTCCATCGCCCACTCCGCCGCCAGACGTAGCAGCACCAGCGCGGCCGGGTCCTCAGCACTCACCTGCTCGATGGCCAGGTGCAGGCTGGCGGCCACCGACACCGGATACCCCACCGGCCTACCCTGAGCCAGGATCACACTCGCCCGATCCCGCAACAACCCCAGATAGGCCTCGATCGTCACCCCACCATCCCGCACATACGCCACCGCTTGGACCAGGGCCAGCGGCAAGCGACCCAGCTCATCGGCGAGCCGACCAGCATCACCCTCCGTTACGCCCGGGAGCTGCTGGCGCACCAGACTGATCGACTCATCACGGGTAAACACATCCACCACCAGCGACGCGGCCAGCTCCTGCCAGTCCGGGTACCGAGACGTGATCACTACATGACCAGCACCGCCGGGCAGGAAGGAGGACAGGTCATCCGGGGTTTGGGCATTGTCATAAATCAGCAGCCACCGCTCCCGATCCCCCAACGCACCCAATAGACGCGAGACCGCCACGCTCACCGGATCAGCCTGCCCAGCCAGATCCAGCGCGTGAGCCAGCTCAGCCAACCGTTCCGGGATCAGCGCGGGTTCTTCGGCGGGCACCCACCAGACCACGTCATAGTCCTCGCGGTACCGGTAGGCGTACTCAATGGCCAGGGTGGTCTTGCCGATCCCGGCCATCCCGTGCACCGCCTGCACCACCGTCGGTCCACCCGCACCCAACGCACCCCGCAACTGGGCCATGAGTTGTTCGCGGCCGGTGAACGTGCGGTGTCGAGCCGGTACGTTCCAGACCCGCCCCACCGGCACCCCACCCGAGCGAGCCCGCAGCAAACCGGTCAACGCCTGGAACACCACCAGCTCTAACTCCTCCGGCGTGCTCACCGTGGCCGTGGTCACCCCGCTGTCGGCTAGCCGAGCCCGGAACGCCTCCTGCCGCTGCCCATACTTGTGATCGACAAACAGATCCTTTGGCCCGCGTGTATGATCACTAAGCAGGAACACGAACCGAGGCTTGCCGCCCTCACTGGCGGCCTGGAACTCCAGTTCGGTATAGGACAGCTCCGGCTGATCCCGCACCGGTGAGCCGTACCGGAACCCCACGATCGCCACATACACATCGGACTGCGCCACCTTCTGCCGGCACACCTGCGCGGACTCCTCAGCCCGAGCACCGAAATAGGCCATGTCCACGACCGTGTCCTCGGCCCGGATCACCGCTCGCTGTACCGCCGCCACAAACGACCCCGAACCATCCTCAGGGAACCGCTCCAACTCCGAGGTACGACTCACAAACACCCGCCGCGACGGCAACGGGAACATAGGCGATGAGGGCATAACCGGCAGCATCCCACCCCGCTCAAATCCTGCTGGAACCCCCGCAAAACCGCGGTTGAGGACAGGGCGGGGAGAACTCCCCGGCCTCCCCCGAACCCCGGTTCACCCACGCGCTCGGGAGAGCCGGGGGGGCGAGCATCATGACATAGGGTTATAACGCTCATGCTCTGAACGGGTGACGTGGCGGCAGAGAGGCAGGCAGGGAGTCATCGAGGGAGCCCAGGGAGTTCTCCCTCCCGCCTCCCTGCCCTAACCTCCCTGCCCTGACCTGCTGAAACACCCGTCAGGGAGGCAGCCGCCCACCACCTTGCCGAGGTGCAGAACCCCCGATTTCCGGGGTATGGGCTACCCACCGCGTGCCTCCCTCCCCACGTCCCCGCACACCTCACCGCCTACCCCACGTGTGAATCACGATCACCGGAAGGATGTGCCCCCTGTGCCAGCCTCACGCTCACCCGCACCATCTCAACGTCGCAGTCGAATGTGTGTCTGACTGCGACATGGGAGCGTGCCCGATAGGTGATCGTTTCGAGGGCACTACTCACCCCCGCTACCCGACCCCGTCATCAGGCGGCAGGTAGCGGGGGGCCGCTACCCGGGTAGCGGGGGTGGGTAGCGGGGCCTGACCTGCGAGGTAGCGGGGGGTAGACCCCTCCCGTCCTCCCCGCTCTACACCCCTCTACCGTGCAGGACGCGCCGACCGAACGGACCCCCTGGAGCTCCGGCAGCAGGCCTGAACACTCTCCGGGGCGCTTAGGGCACGATGCGGCGTGGCGCGGGAATGGTTGCGGAGGGCTCGTCGGGGCTGCTCCAAATTGTCGAGGAACGAGACTGTGCGGCTGCACTTGCTCATGGTCGCTGCCGACTGGGTTGCCACGTGCACTGAGGCTTACACCCCGCATCACCGCTGACTTGCGGGTACGCCCCCGGTGCGAGCGTTGCGGGCGTCTGTCGGGCCGTCGCTTCGGTCCTGTCGAGGTGGTGTGGGTCTGATTCGCGGTAATGTCACGGCATGAATCTGAGCCGGGACGACGCTCTCGAACGGTTCAGTTCAGCACGGGTGGCTCGCTTGGCCACGGTCAACGCTGAGGGCCAACCACACCTTGTGCCGGTGACCTTTACGCTATGGGGCGCTGCCATCGTGATGGCCATCGATCACAAGCCGAAGGCCACGACCCACCTCAAGCGGCTGCGAAATATCAAGGAGACCGGCCGTGTCTCACTGCTGGCGGACGACTACGACGACCAGGACTGGTCACGGCTTTGGTGGGTACGTATCGATGGCACAGCGCATATCGTCGACGACGAGCAGGAGCGCGCCGAGCAGGTCGCGCGGCTCTGTGCAAAATACGGGCAGTACAGCGACAAACCACCCACAGGGCCGGTTATCCGGGTAGACATTGGCGCACTGACTGGCTGGGCGTACCGCAGCTGACGGGCGAGTCCTCAGCGCCAGCCTGAGGGTAGCCTGAAGTTGCATATCCAAGCGACCGTTGGAGTCCCGGTGACGACTGCCCTCCCACCCTTCCGCAAGATTGCTCAAGCA
Organism: Pseudonocardiales bacterium; assembly: GCA_019247305.1. GTDB lineage: Bacteria > Actinomycetota > Actinomycetes > Mycobacteriales > Pseudonocardiaceae. Next base: position 17,809 of record JAFAPC010000177.1, on the reverse strand, counting down.
CTCCGAGGCGACATCCTGGCAGGCCGGATTGCCGCAGGTGAACAACTTCCCTCCGAGAACGACCTCGCCGAACGCCACGAGACCACCCGCGCGACCGTCCGCAAGGCGATCGCGCTGCTCCGCTCGGAAGGGCTCGTCCTCTCTGAGCAGGGACGTGGGGCGTTTGTTCGACCACGGCCTCACGTCAAGATGCTTCTCACCGGTGCGAACTACCGCACGCGCAGAGACAGCGGCACGAGCAACTTTAACGCCGAAGCCGCCGCCCAAGGGCAGCTCGCGACTCAGCGGCTTCTCGGCGTCGAGGAAGTGCCTGCACCTGTCGAGATCGCCGATCGACTCACCGTCCCACCCTGTACGCCGGTCATCGTGCGACGCCGGTTATTTGTTGTCGATGACGAACCGATGCAGTTCTGTGATGGTTATTACCCGACTGGCATTTTTCGAGGAACCGCAGTCGCGCAGCCGCGACGCATCAAGGGCGGCGTCCACGCGGTCATCGAAGACGCCGAAGGCCCGGTCCGAGCCAGGATCACCCAGTTCGTCGAGGACTTGGACGTCCGTCTGCCCGTCCCCGGGGAAGCTGAGGCTCTGGCTATCCCGGAGGGCGTACCCGTCGCGCGCGTGCTCCGCACGGCCTACGACTCGCAGGGCCGCGCGCTCGAAGTACTGGACTCTCTGGTGCCCACGGACCGGTACGCCTTCCGGTACGTGATCGACGTCCCCTGACGGTCGCCGTCCTCTCACCCGGCTCACCGACCGCTGACTTGCATATGCAGGCCCACACCGCTACAGTCACTTGCATATCCAAGTTGGCGGGTGCGGGAACCCCCAACGTAAGAAGCCCCGGCGGTGTTACGAGCACCGGCCGGGGCCAGACATCGAGCTTGGAGGCTCATCGATGCAGGTTGAGGATACCCGCAACTACCGGGTTGCGGAGGTGGCTGAGCACTTCAACGTGTCAGTTTCGACGATCTACCGGGTGATCGAGTCCGGGCAGCTGGACGCGTTGCGGTTGGGCACCGCGGTGCGGGTGCCTGGCTGGGCGGTGCGGGCCTACACGGACGCGTGCTACGACGCCGCAGGCACCACCGTGAAGGCCCCCACCGTGCCAGCCGGTAAGGAAGGCGCGCTGACCCCACGGCAGGCGGATGGGTTGGCCTGCACCCAGCACGACACCGACGACGCCCCTGCGGAGGTGGCCCGATGAGCACCCTGACGACGACTCAGGAGCATCTGACCACAGCCCGGGTGAACGGCCATCCGGTGATGGTGCATCAGGCGCACCGTATCGCGGGTCACTGTTATGGGCCGGTGCTGGTGACGGTGAGCGCCCCGGTCACGCTGACCCTGGAGGAAATGACCGCCCTGCTCTACACCTGGGTCAGCACCGCACGCTGGTCCGACAACCCCCTCGACGACCTCAACGACGACACGGCCGTCCGCGATTTCGTCGCCCACTCTCTGATCAACGACGGGTGCCTAGCGGTCGAAGATGCCATGGACGGAGCCTTCGGTGCGGGGGATGTGGACTTGCTGGGGTACTGCCGGGCGCGTGCCCTCACCGTCTTCACCCCCAGTGCGGGTGTGGGGGAGGTGGCTCGGTGAAAACCCTCCCCTCGCAGGTGAAGCTCCTCGATCCGGGTGAGGAGTGCACCATCGCCTACGTCAACGGGCACGCCCTGTTCGCGGACCAAGAACACCGGTGGTGCACCACCACTGAGGTGTCGGGTGGGGGTGAGCCGGTGGTGTGCACCGTCACCGCCCCCATCAGCCTCACCCTCACCGACCTCACCGCCATCCTCTACCACTGGGACACCACCTATGAGGACCTCGCCGCCGACGACACCGTCCGCACCCTCATCGCCGAAGCGGTCATCAACTGGGGCTCCCGCCACCTCGCCGACCTCCGCGCCGACCTGCACGCATCGCCCCCCAGTGGGGCGGATGCCCGGTTCTGGGCGTACTGCCAGCAGCGGGCCACCACCGTATTCAGCACCACCCCTCAGGCACCCCGCCAGGGCCAAGGGCCGGTGAGGCCCTCGGGTGCGACTAGCGGGGTGGTGTGGTGATGGGCACCCCGTTGAAGGCCGCTCGACTGGCCCGGGGCTGGACTCACCCGCAGGCGATCGAGCGGATGCGCCAGGTCGCCGCGAGTATGGGTGAGGAGATTCCGCTGAGGGGGATGCGGGTGCAGTTGTCCACCTGGGAAAACGGGCGGCGCCGACCGTGTGCGTTCTACCGCCGAGTGTTCTGCGCGCTCTACCAATGCCCCCCAGACGCGCTGGGATTCCCACCCACCTCGGTGGGGGCTGGCACGCTGGGGGCCGGTGTGGAGGTCGTGACCGCCCTGCTCTACACCGCGCCCCTCACCCTCGCCGAGCTGCGCTCAGTTCCCCCGGCCCGGGTGCGGCTGTACACCGAGGTGGCGCTGGCTGATCCCCGCACCCCCACCCCCGCCGAGCTCACCACGGGGCTACGCCGCGCCAAAGCGGAGCAGCCGGCCTGGCTCGACCGGGAACGCCTCCACGCGTGTGCGCACGCCGCCCACCGCGCCACCACCCTGCCCCTGCCCGTCCCCGTCGCGGGGCAGGTCCCGGACTGGGTCACCACCGGACGACTCATCGGCTCAGCCATCGCCACCACCGTGTTCACCACACCTGCCTGACCCCCGGGCGGGCGGTCACCACAGCCGTTCACGAGGCCGTCTCCGAGGCATCCGTGCCCGTTCACGGCGCCTGGGTTCGGGATGCGCTGAACACCCTTGCTGTCAGGGGAGCTGGGTGATCGCTGTGGGCTGTTTATGAAAGGAGTGTTGGTGTGTCAACGTCCCCCATCCCCCATCCCCGATCGCTCGATGGTCAGGGCGATGCCCCTGGGGCACCTGGTGGAGGGCTCCTGGGTTGTCTGATCTCTGACGTGGCGTTGCTCACCGATCTTCACGAGAGCACGCTCTCCCGGCTGTGGGATGACCCGAGGTGGGTAGGCAGCATCTCGGGACGCTCACCGCAGGCTCTCGTGAGCGCTGTTCCTCTTCGGCACTGAACACCCCTGCTGACAGGGGTGTTGACCACTCTGCATTCGTTCATGAAAGGAGTCTTGTGTCACCAACACCCGCTCCCGGAGCCTCGGGTCGGCGGCTGCACGCCGTGGGAGACCACCCCCCGTGCCAGCCACACCCACCCCACGACCCGGTCGAGCCTGACCTGGACGGGCTGGCCTGGAGTGACGGCAGCGAGCCAGTGCCTGTGCGCCGGGTGCGGTTGACCCCGGCGTCAGCGATTCGCCTGCGGCGGGTGTCCTGGTTGTGGGAAGGGCGAATCCCGACCGGGGCGGTGACGGTGGTGCCCGGTCGGGAAGGCACGGAGAAGTCCCTCCTGCTGGCGTGGCTCGCGGGACAAATCACCCGAGGTGAATTGCCTGGCTGCCGCGAAGGTGATCCTCGGGCGGTGGTGTACGCGGCCAGTGAGGACTCCTGGGCCCACACCATCGCCCCCCGCCTTCACGCCGCAGGCGCGGACCTGGACCTGGTCTACCGGGTGGATGTCGAGCAGAACGGCAGGATCAGCCAGCTCACCCTCCCACTGGACTGCGCCAGGCTCGCGACAGAGATTTCCGCCCGGGGGGCGGTGTTGCTGGCGGCAGACCCGTTGCTGTCCCTGATTCATTCCTCGATCGACACCCACCGAGACCGGGATTTACGGACGGCCTTGGAACCCCTCGCGTCGCTGGCGGAGTCTACGGGGTGTGCGGTGGTCGGCTTGGCCCATTTCAACAAATCCGACAGCACCGACGCGCTGAACCTGATTACCGGCTCGCGAGCGTTCTCCGCCGTGGCCCGCGCCGTCATCGCCATCGCGCGCGACACCGAGGCCGACGACGGCTCGTGTGTCCTGTCCCAAGCAAAAAACAACCTCGGACGCCTGGATCTGCCCTCACTCCGATACCTCATCGACAGCGTCACCGTGGCCACTGATGAGGGTCCCACCAGTGTCGGACGGGTCCGGTTCACCGGGGAGTCCCCGCGCAGCGTGACCGACATTCTGACTGCGGGCCACACCGATGAGGAATCCCGGGCGGAACGCCACGCTGCGGCCGACTGGCTGGCGGACTACCTCACCCAGTGCGGCGGACAGGCCCCCTGGGGTGAGATCCGCACAGCCGCCCGGGCCGAGGGCATCGCCCCCCGGACCCTGCAACGAGCCCGCCCCCGAGCCGGCGTCAGCAGTACCCGCGACGGGTTCCCCGCCCGCACCGTCTGGCTCCTCGACACCGAGTCCCAGTCGCGCCACTCACGCCAGTCGCGCCACGCTCCGGGAGCTGGCGCGAGTAGGCGCGACTGTGGCGCCACTGGTGAGCAGACCGACCCCGAGCACCCCCGCCGAGTCCCAGTCGCGCCACAGTCATGCCAGTCGCGCCAGGACCCAGAACGTGGCGCCACTGGCGCGACTGGCGCCACTGGCCCCGACCTCACCACCGGTGATCCTGCGGGCACGCCATGACCGCGCACGCCCCGTCGGCCGCGCGCGGACCAGCTCGCCACCACCACCGGCCGTACCCGATTGCGCATACCGGTGCGGACGAGGACACCCCCTGCGGCCGATGCCGGCGCCACGCTGACCTGATCTATCTCGGAGCCCTCGCCTGCGGGCTTGCCCTACTCGCATTCGGGCTCTGCGACCGCTGTGTCAACCGCACGGACTGCATACCAATCCCAAAGGAGACCCCCGTGACGGGCAATATTGTCAAACTTACTCCGAAACCGCACGACTCGACATCGAAGAAGGAGGTCACCGGGACAGTCCTCCGCATGACTGAGCGCGCCGTCTACACCGTGCGGGAGGTATCCACAATGCTGTCGATCTCGCTGGGTGGAACATATCAGCTCTGCCGCGACGGCCAAATCCCCGCGCTCAAACTCGGTGGCCGCTGGGTCATCCCCAAGGCCCGATTCCATACCTGGCTGGACAATCTCCCCATCGCCGATCCGGAAGACGACTGAACGTCATGAGCCATGTTCGCAAGGTGAACTCGGGTAGTTTTCAAGCGTGCTGGCGGGACCCAGCCGGGAAGAAGAAGGCGAAGAATTTCCAGACCAAACGTGAAGCGACCGCATTCCTCGCCGAAATCGAGACCACGATGAACCGGGGAACCTACATCGCCCCGAACGCGGGCAAGCTCCGCTTCCGCGTCTACGCCGAGCGATGGTCCGCCAGCCGCAACCTCACCGCCAGGACAACCGAGCGCACAGAGTCCATCCTGCGGAACCATCTGCTACCGAAATGGGGAGACTGGCCACTCGGCAGCATCAATCATCTGTCCGTACAGGAATGGGTCACCCAGTTGGGAAAGACCCTTGCCCCGACCACCGTGGGCAAGTGCTTCGGCGCGCTGCGCACCATCCTGCGATCCGCGATGCGGGCCCGGCTCATCACGGTCGATCCCACTGACGGCGTGACCGCACCCAGTACCTACCAGCCCCGCCCGCTCACCGCGACAATCAGCATGGAGACCTTCCTCGCGACGCTACTGCCCGCAGTGCCACTGGATCACCGGGCACTCGTGGCGACAGGTGGCGGCGCCGGGCTGCGCTGGGGTGAAGCGGCCGGGCTACCCTGGGGTGCAGTTGACCTGAGCCGGCGCCGGCTCCGTGTCGGCCAGGTAGCCATCGAGACAGCCGCCACGGTGACCATCAGGGCCTACCCGAAGTCCCGAGCGGCTATCCGGACCATCCCGCTCCCTGACTTCCTCGTGCGCGCGCTCGAAGAACACCGAGAGCTGACCGTGGGCAAGGTCGAGCCAGACCCCGCATGGCTGGTCTTCCCAACCCGCAACGGCACTCCGCAGCGACGGTCGAACTTCCGGCGACAAGTCTGGCGCCCAGCGCTGGCACGTGCTGGGTTGCTGGGCAGCATCGAGGCGGCAGGGGATACCCGGCGTGCCAGCTGGACGGACAAATCAGGAACCACGCAACATCGTGCGTTCCCCACTGAGCGGACAGCGCTCGCGCACATCATCGAGCACGCCGTAGGGGGCCTGCGGTTCCACGACTTGCGACATTCCTACGCAACCTGGCTCGTGTCCGAGGGAGTGCCGGTCAACGTGGTCCAGAAAGTCATGGGCCACGAGCAAGCATCCACCACGCTCAACCGCTACACCCACACCCCGGATGAGTATGACCGACGTGTCCTGGCTGTTTTCGAGGCTCCCGCCGACTTTTCGCCGACTCAGGAGCGCTGATCGAGGAACAACGGGAGGAGGAGGCCGGGCGATACCACCTGTGACCTGCGGTTCTGCATCGTGGAGACGAAGGGACTTGAACCCTCAACCCCCGCCGTGCAAAGGCGGTGCTCTACCAGCTGAGCTACGTCCCCGGCTCCAGGCGCGGCAACCGCGCCCAGCAGCAGCTTAGGAGGTTGTCGTGGTGGCGTCACGCCAGAGTTCCGCCTCGGCCTTGGCGGAACGCTGACGCTGGACGAGAATCAGGGCAATCAGACCAACGAGCAACAACGGGATGATCTTCTTCACGATGGTTCGCCTCCGGTAGGGTGCTTCTTCCTCGTAGGGTCCTTGGTAGTGGGCCTAGCTGGACTTGAACCAGCGACCTCATCCTTATCAGGGATGCGCTCTAACCGACTGAGCTATAGGCCCCCGCCCGACTGCGGCGAGGTTACCGCACGACGCCACCGGCGCCCAACCCGGATCACCCCCGGCATGACCCGGCATGAGGGCACACGCCCGGGTAACCGTGCCGGTCAATCCGGTTCAGACAGGGTGACCTCGATGCCGCCGACGAGGTCGGCTGCAACATTATAGATCAGCGACCCGACCGTGGTCAGCGCGGTCATCAGCACAATGTTCACCAAGCCGATCACCAGCGCCACCCCGAACACCCGCCCACCGCTGACCAGCTCGGTGTTCAGCGGCGCGTTGTTCGCCGAGGTCAGATCGGAGTAGGTGCCGTTGATCTGGTCCCACACGCCCATCCCCGCGAGCACCCCGTAGAGCACGCCCACAGCCACCATCCAGACCAGGAACCCCGCGACTGACAACACCAGCGACAGCTTGAGCACCGACCATGGCTCAAGCCGCTGCAGCTGCAGGCTGGTCCGTCGCGGCAGACGCACCGAACGGGCCTGGGTGCCCGGTGCGGGCCCCGTAGCGGCGGGCGACACCCGCTCCGGCGGCGTATACCCGCCTACCCGCACGGTGGGAGGCGGCAGACCTGGGGCCGCGCCTTGGTGAACGGATGGACTCCCGGCGGACTGAGTCCCCATGGGGGGTCCCCCTGACCCGCCAGCCGAGTCTGACGACAGGTGCCTGGCCGGGCCGGTGGCCACCGGAGGCCCCACACCGGGCGAGAAGCCGTAGGCGCGGCCGGCCACTGGCCCTCGATCGACCCGATCGGCCTGCTCCTGGAAGGCGCCCGGACCGGGCTCCGGCACTCCGGCTTGCAGCCTCACCGTCACGGGCTCGCCGTCGCCAGCCGCCGCTACGGGGACCTCAGTCTGTTCGGCGTTCTCGGGCCTGCTCACGACTCGTCCTCTATCAGTGCACCGCCGGCGTCTGCGTCATCAGCTTCCGGGTCGCCGGCCTGTTCGGCATTGCGGGCTACAGCCACCAGGCTCGCCCCCTCACCAAGGTTCATCAAGCGCACCCCTTTGGTCTGCCGACCGGCTTTGCGGATCTCCTTAGCGGTCGTTCGGATAACCCCGCCGGTGGAGGTGATGGCGTACAGCTCGTCATCGACGTCGAGGACGAGTGCCCCAACGAGCTTGCCACGCCGAGGGTCGTACTGCAGCGTCAACACGCCTTTGCCGCCCCGCCCTTGCACCGGATAGTCCTCAATCGGAGTCCGTTTGGCGTAGCCGCCCGCGGTCGCGACCAAGACGAACAGTCCCTGCTGCACCACGGCGATGGACAGCAGCTCATCACCGTCGTTAAACCGCATCCCGAACACCCCCGAGGTGGCTCGCCCCATCGGGCGAAGCACCTCGTCGGTGGCGGAAAAGCGGATCGACTGGCCCTGCGCCGAGACCAGCAGCAGGTCATTCTCGGCGGCGCACAATACCGCGCCGACCAGCTCGTCCCCCTCCCGCAAATTGATGCCAATCAGCCCACCGGCGCGGTTGGAGTCGAAGTCGGTCAGTTTGCTCTTCTTCACTAAACCGTCGCGGGTGGCCAACACCAGATACGGCGCGGCGGTGTAGTCCCTGATCTGCATGACCTGGGTGATCTGCTCGTCGGGCTGGAACGCCAGCAGGTTCGCCACGTGCTGGCCGCGCGCGTTGCGGCTGGCTTCGGGCAGCTCGTAGGCCTTGGCCCGGTACACCCGGCCTTTGTTGGTGAAAAACAGGAGCCAGTCGTGCGTGGAGCAGACGAAAAAGTGCGCCACGATGTCGTCGGATTTCAGTCCCGCGCCCAGTACACCCTTGCCGCCGCGCCGCTGCGCCCGGTACGCCTCGGTGCGGGTGCGCTTGGCGTAGCCGGCGCGAGTGATCGTGACCACGACGTCCTCGATAGCGATGAGGTCCTCGGTGGACACCTCGCCGTCGTAGCCGGTGATCGTGGTACGGCGCTCGTCACCGTAGCGCTCGATGATCTCCGCCAGCTCATCGCGGACGATGGTGCGCTGGCGCTCGGGCTTGGCCAGGATGTCGAGGTAGTCGGCGATCTCCCGCTCGAGCTCGGCGAGGTCCTCGACGACCTTGCGCCGCTCCATCGCCGCTAAGCGCCGCAGCTGGGTCTCCAGGATGTAGTTCGCCTGGATCTCATCGACGTCCAGCAGCTCCATCAGCCCGGCACGCGCGTCGTCCACCGTCGGGGACCGGCGGATCAGCGCGATCACCGCGTCGAGCGCGTCCAGCGCTTTGACCAGGCCGCGCAGCAGGTGGGCCCGCTCCTCGGCCTTGCGCAGCAGGTAGCGGGTGCGCCGGACGATGACGTCGAGCTGGTGGCGCACGTAGTGCCGGATCATCTGGTCCAGCCGCAGCGTGCGCGGCACACCCTCGACGATCGACAGCATGTTGACGCCGAAGGTGTGCTGCAACTGGGTGTGCTTGTAGAGGTTGTTGAGCACCACCTTGGCGACCGCGTCCCGCTTGATCGTGATCACGATGCGCATGCCGATGCGGTCGCTGGACTCGTCGTTGATCTCAGCGATCCCGGTGAGCCGGCCGTCCCGGGACAGCGCCGCGATCGACTCGACGAGATTGTCCGGGTTGACCTGGTAGGGCAGCTCGGTGATCACCAGGGTGGTGCGGCCCTTGGCGTCCTCCTCGACGCACACCACACCGCGCATCCGGATCGACCCGCGACCGGTGCGGTAGGCCTCCGCGATGCCGTCAGTGCCGACGATCAGACCGCGGGTGGGGAAGTCGGGGCCCTTGATCCGCTCGGTGAGCGCCTCAAGCAGGGTGTCGTCGTCCACGTCGGGGTTTTCCAGCAGGTAGATCACTCCCGCGCCGACCTCGCGCAGATTGTGCGGCGGGATGTTCGTCGCCATGCCCACCGCGATACCGGTGCTGCCATTGACCAGCAGATTGGGAATCCGGGAAGGCAGCACGACGGGCTGCTGGGTGCGCCCGTCGTAGTTCGGCTCGAACTCGACGGTGTCCTTGTCGATATCCCGCAGCATTTCCATCGCCAGCGGGGTGAGCCGGCACTCGGTGTAGCGCATGGCGGCTTGCGGATCGTTGCCCGGAGACCCGAAGTTTCCCTGCGGGTCCACCAGCGGATACCGCATGGCCCAGGGCTGGGCCATGCGCACCAGGGTGTCGTAGATCGCGGTGTCACCGTGCGGGTGATAGTTGCCCATCACGTCGCCCACAACGCGGGCGCACTTGACGAAGCCCCGGTCCGGGCGGTACCCGGAGTCGTACATCGAGTACAGCACCCGGCGGTGCACCGGCTTGAGCCCGTCCCGGACCTCGGGCAGCGCGCGCCCGACGATCACGCTCATCGCGTAGTCGATGTAGGAACGCTGCATCTCCTGCTGGATGTCGACCGGCTCGATGCGGTCGCCGTCGAACGGCAGGATGGTCTCGGTCACGGAGCTTGGTTCCCTTCAGCGGCCACTGACGTGCCGCGCAACCCGGCTAGTCTACCGGTCACGCCCCGCACCCCCTGCCCGGACGCGTGCGCCAGCCCGTGCAGCTGCACGGGCTGGCGCTCTGAGCTCCCCTTGCCGCCGAGTTCGACACCAGAGCTGCCGCGCTTAACTTGGGCAGCTCTGGTGTCGAACTCGGCGACAGCAGAGCAGGACTGGGCGGGGGTGATCAGGTGCGGGCGCGGGGCAGGCAGCACTTCTTGTACTTCAGGGGCGAGCCGCACCAGCAGGGGTAGTTGCGGCCGGGGGGCCAAGCGATCTGCCGGGACTGCCCAGCCAGATACTCCACGTAGTCGGTGAGGACCGCCGAGTCGGCTGGGTCGCCGCCGTGGTGCTCAGCGTAGCTGACTAGGTCCTCGACGGACCCGGTCAGCAAGCCCAACCGGGGAACGCCAGACTCTGCCCCGGCGACCAGCATCCGTTGCAGCGTGGTCCGGTACTCATCCCAGGTGTGGCCGTAGTGCTCAGCCAGCGCTGGCCAGCGCAGCAGGAGCTGATCGAACTCCGGCTGCGGCCAGAACAGCAGCGCAGCCCTCTCGTCGTCCGGCTCGTCCTCCAGGGCCTCGCGCAGCGCATCCATCAGCACGTCGGACAGGAAGTCGTAGTCATCGTGCGGCAGGTCAAGATCTCGGCGCACCCGGTGTCGAACCCGGACAAGGATGAACGCCATCCCCACTTCCTGCTGCGAGAGGGGATCCGGCCGCTCAAGCTCGGAGTCCTCTGGGCGGGGCAACACGGTGTGCAGGGCCGCGGTCAGCCACTGCTCGGCGACCTCGGCGTGCCCGCCCGCCTCCAACGCGTCAACGACCCAGGACACGGTGTCGGGATCCCGGGACAGCAACGGGCGCAGCGCCGTCAACTCCGCCATCGCCTCGTGCACGCGACCGAGCCGCAGCAACAACTTCGCCCGGTAGGACCGCGGGTAACTGTCCGAGTCATGGTGGAGGCGGTACGCGGGCACGGCCCGCTCGGCCAGCTCCGCAGCCGCCGACAGATCCCCCACCCGCTCGGTGAGCTCAGCGGCCAACATCAGCGCATATCCGGTATCGGCCGGGTCGGCCATCCGCCCCTGATCGACCGCCTCAACCAACTCGGCGGCGACCCCAACGGGCTGGTCCCTGAACGAGCAACCGATCTCATCGAGATCGTCCGACGTGAGCAGTTCAGTCGAGAGCATGCGGCACCGTACTACGGGTTTTGATTGCCAACTCAACCGGCGGGACCTGAGTGCCGGCTCGGCCGGCGGGGTCTAATGGCCGGCTCAGCCGGTGGGGCCTGAGTGCCGGTTCGGTCGGCCGGTCTGCTCGCCACGGCCCCGGGAGCCCCGCAGGCGCGCGGGCCAACGCTGGGCGGGTGGATCGCTGGGCGGCGTGGGAGGTTCGGCAACCAGGTAGATGCCGATGCAGCTGAGCATCACCTCAGCACAGTCCAGCGACGGGAAGGTAAAGGTGCGATCCCAGACGCCGGTGGGATCTGTGACGAAGCTCAACACCCGGCCCGGGAACACCATCGCCCAGCCTACGACCTCCGCCTCGTGGCGCACATTCTCCTGGTACAACGCGACGAGCTGGGGCGGGTAGGGCAGCCTCTGATCGCACTGATCGGTCATCGTGATTGGTCCTCTCGTGATCCGTGCCATGGTCGTTCTCAGCATCCGGACGGGAGGACACCGCTGGGGCGAGCGCAGCTGGGTTCCCAGCTCACCGTCCCCACGGTCATGATGTCGGTACTTGACGATGGGGGGTGGGATGCGCATCAGCGGGACATTGCCGCAGCGGCGGCTGGCCAGGACGCTGCGCCGGCTGCGCGAGGAGGCCCGGCTCAGCGTGGAGGAGGCGGCCCCGAAGCTGGACTGGTCCACCAGCAAGCTGGGCCGGATCGAGACCGCTCAGCAAGGCGTGGACGTGCACGGGGTGCGCAGCATGCTCGACCTCTATCACGTGGGCGGCGAGCACTGGGCCGAGATCCTCGACCTGGTCCGAGCGGCCAAGAAGAAAGGCTGGTGGCACGGCTACAGCCTGAAGGACGCGGGGTATGTAGCGCTGGAGGCCGACGCCGCGGTGGTGCACGAATATCAGCTCGGTTACGTTCCCGGGCTGCTGCAGACGGCCGATTACATCCGGGCGGCGTTCCGCGGCTCTCCACCGCCCCGCGCTGAGGCCGAGATCGACCGCATCGTGCAGGTACGGCTTTTTCGCCAACGCCGGCTCACCGAAGACCCGCCACTGGAGCTGGTGGCCATCGTGGACGAGACGGCACTGCGCCGCCCTATCGGCAGGGCGGAGGTGATGCGGGAGCAGCTGCGGCACCTGATCAGGCAGGCCGCGCTGCCCTCGGTGTGCGTGCAGGTGCTGCCGGTGTCACTCGGCGCGCACGAAGGCCTGAACGGCCCGTTTTGGGTCCTCGGCTTTGCCGATCCTGACGAACCGACGATCGCCTACGTGGAGAACGCGGTGGGCGCCACGCACGTACATAAGGACGCGGAGGTCCGCGGGTATAAGCTGGTGTTCGACCGGCTGCGATCCGAGGCGCTGAGCCCCCACGACTCGGTAGCCCTCATCGAGCGGCTGGTTGCGGAGCTGTGACCACCAAGACCTGGACGAGGCGAGCCCTGTGCGTGCGTCCGACGCGTCCCATGCCACCTGGCGCAAGAGCAGCCGCACCAACACGGGTAGCGACCAGACAGCCTGCGTCGAAGTCGCCCAGCTGGCTGATCAGGTCGCGATACGGGACTCCAAGAACCCCACCGGCCCCGCCCTGGCGCTCCCCCGCGCCCAGTGGCAGGCCTTCCTCACCAGCATCCAGACCAGCGACTTCGACTAACCCTGACCGCCACTCAGCGCTGCGGCGCCCCAGCACCCAACCGCGCGAACACCTCGCTGATCTCGCCGAGATCGAAGTGGGCCTGGCCACTCACTCCTCAGCGCCCTCGCCGACGCACCTCCTGGTGAGGTGTCCAGGCTGGGACGGTGCCGGGCCTGGGAGGGAGCAAGGGTAAGGAACTCACGGGAGGTCGCCGATTACAGCAGGTCAAGGTCCAGGTCCGGGGTGATCCGCTGGAGCCGGCCCGGGTCGGCGGTCAGCACCGGCCAGCCGCGGGTCCTGGCAATGCGGGCGATGTGGCCGGCCAAGGCGTCAAAGACGCCGGCCTCGGTGAGCAGCTGCTCGACCTGGGCGGCTGCGGCGGCGTCGAGCTCACCCAGGACAACCCCCGGGTGACCCAACAGTTCGGCCAGTTCCCCTCCGGCATCGGGACATACGGCGCGGACCTCGGTGAGCGCGAGGGTCGGCAGGTACAGGGCCAGACCCACCAGCCGAGCGGTGTCCAGCCAGGCTCCCGCGGACCAGGGCCGCGACGAAGGAGGCGTCGAGAGACTTTCCCCCCGATCACGCCGCAGAGTCAGCGACAGGGTGGCGACGTCTGATCTCCTCATCACCCGGCCAGGGCACGCCGCACCCAGCGTAAGCCCGGCGGTAATCCTCCAGGCGAGGTGCGCCGTGGCGCGCGACAAACCGCGCCATGATGGCACGCGCCCGCTCATCGTCACTAGCCTCGGGCGGCGCCAGCGGCGGCAGGTCCCCCGCGGCGTCACCCTCGTGCACGCTCACAGCGCGCCACGCTAGCCGAGGGCCAAGACAAGCACCAAACCCCCTGCCGAGACCGGGTCGCCGGCTGCCTGCTGCTGCTCTTCGGCCAACAACAATCCCGGATCGCCGCCATGACCACCGACCAAGTCACCCACCGCGACGGAGAGGTGTTCGTCCGCTTCAGCCGCCACGAGCTACCCGTTCCCCCACCACTGGCAGCACTGCTACTCAAGCTGATCAACCACGGCAAGCCCTACGTCGGGATCGGATCACCCCCCAACAGCCGTTGGCTGTTTCCCGGACTCCTGCCCGGACACCCGATCACCGCAAAACGACTCGCCGACCGGCTCCGAACACTCGGCATCCCGACCCAAGCAGCTCGCCGAGCCACCCTGACCGACCTAGCCGCCCAGCTCCCCGCCGCCGTGCTCGCCGACCTGCTCAACCTGCACCCCACCACAGCAGTGAAGTTTCAACGCCGGGGTGTCCCTGGAAACCATCAGGCGCCGCCTCGGACACGCCGACGCCCAAACCGTGCTTCGCTACGCCGACCAACGGGACACCACCACCGACGCCGAAATCCGCACCTGGCGGCGCCGCAGGACCACCCGGCGCCCGAACAGTTGATCTCCCACGGTTTTGGTCGGTCCCGCGACCAAGTTGACGGTGCCTGCCCGAGCCCGTCATCCGTCATCGCAACAGACCCGTCCCCGGCGTACACGATCACGACTTCGGTCACGGCGACGGAGGAGGTCCGGTCAGGATGCGGTGACCGGGTGCGTGGTACGGTGATTGGTATGGCAACTCGTAAGGTAACTTTGTCGTTCGATGTGACCGCCTTCGATCTTGCGGAACGTGCCGCTGCACACGATCGCATGTCCGTGTCCGCGTGGCTGTCTCGGGCGGCTCGCCGGGAAGCCCTCCGTGCCGGGTATGTCGGTCCGATTGCTGACGCGCTTGCCGACGCGCTGGCTGATGAGGTTGAGCTGGCTGAGGCGGAGAGGCAGATGCGTGCGGCGGGCTGAGATTTGGTCCTATGTTCCTCAAGGCTCCCCTCGACAGGTGAACGTGGTGATTGTGTCTAGCGATGGCATCAATCAGTCATCGCGGCCTTGGTTGCTCGGCGCTCCGATCAGTCAAGAAGACCCTCAGGACATCTTGGCGGTACCCATCGAGGGCCACGGTTGGGTGTCAGCCGCTAATCTGTCTCGTTTCTACCGTGGCTGGCTGCGGGAACGTCTCGGTGAGTTGGACTCATCAACTCTTGAGCGTCTTACCGGAGCTTTGCGAGCAGCCCTCGATCTTTAATGGGGCTGACTAGTTGCGATTGTGTTGCGGCCATGCGACTCCTCGATCATGATCATTGATGAGGGGGACACGCGAAGATCGTTAGCAGGGCTGTGACCTGCGTGAATGTAGATATTCGTTGAAAATTCGGCGCTTGCTACCGGGAGGCCTATGGGTGGCCGCGCTTCATGAATTGGTCGTGTCTGGTGTTTAGTACAGGGTTACGGGGAGTGCGGTCAGGCCGTTGAGGAACATGCTCGGGCGCCGGGTTAGTTGTTGGGTGGGCACGGCGGGCTGTAGTCGGGGAAAGCGGGTGAGGAGGCCCTTGAGGGCGATGCGGGCTTCTAGTCGGGCTAGTGGTGCGCCTAGGCAGTGGTGGATGCCGTGGCCGAAGGCCAGGTGGGGGTGGTCGGTGCGGGTGAGGTCTAGTGCCTGGGGCTGGGGTGTGCAGGCTGGGTGGCGGTTGGCGGCGAGCAGGCTAGGGGTGACGATTTCGCCGGCGGGGATGGTGGTGCCACCGATGTCGATGGGTTCGGTGCTGAGGCGCAGGTGGCTTATTTGCAGGGGGCCCTCAAAGCGCAGCAGTTCTTCGATGGCAGTGCTGATGTGGTGAGGTTGGGCGTGGAGTAGTGCCAATTGTTGTGGGTGAGCAGTGCGTGTACTGCGTTGGCGATGAGGTTGGCGGTGGTTTCGTGGCCGGCGATCAGGAGTAACGAGGCCATGGAGGTCAGCTCGTCTTCGGTGAGCTGATCCTGGCCATCGCGCACTGCTAGCAGTGCGGACAGCAGGTCATCGGCGGGAACGTCGCGTTTGGTGTGGAGCAGCTTGCGCAGGTAGTGCACGAGCGCACTGGCAGCGCAGCAGTACGCGTCGGGCTCGGCTAGGGCACCGGTGGTAAGAGTGGTTGACCAGTCGTGAAACTGCACGTGATCATCGGCGGGCACGCCGAGCAGTTCGCAGATGACGGTGAGGGGCAGCGGGTAGGCGAACGAGGCGAGCAAGTCGGTGGGTGTTTGGTCGGATATGGCGTCGAGCAGCGCGTTGGTGATCTGCTGGATGCGCGGGGTGAGTCGCTCGATGCGACGGCGGGTGAAAGCTGTGGTGACCAGCCGACGCAGCCGGGTGTGCTCGGGTGGGTTGTGGATGAGCATGTGACTAGTGATCCCGGCGAACACCTCAGACGCCAGCCGTCCCCGATAGAGGTGTGCCTGCGCAACACCACGGGTGACGAGCCTGGGATCGTTGAGGACCTGACGCACTTCGTGGTAGCCGGTGATCAGCCAGGCTCGTTGTCCGGTGGGCAGCATGATCTGGTGTACCGGGGCGGTTGCCGCGAGATCGGCGTACGCGGCGTGGCGTTGTGACCCGTCGGTAAGGGCAAACGGGGCCTCAGCTAGAGGGACAGACGGTCGTTCAGTCAAGCTGTCGTTCATGGCGTCGGTTTCCTCGGGTAGCGCACCCATGGCGGCCAGTGACGTCACCGCACTATGAAGAGCCCCCTGCCACCCGCCCTGATACGAGACCGACCAAAACCATGGGAGATCAACTGTTCGGGCGCCGGGTAGGGTGCGGCCAAGGTAACCCCGCGGCGCCCACCTACTTCTCCAGGTCCGCACCCGAGTCCTCAACGATCAACTCACCAACGACTTCCACCGCTGGTACCCCAACCTCACCCACAAACCCGATCTTGCGACGCTCACCGCGTAGCCTCGCCCAAAATGTTTCGCTCTCCACCGAGAACGCCCAGGTCCTGGAGCTACGCCGACCACAACAGACTCAGTGAACCCAGGGCATATTTCTTAAACGCGTGATGACCTGCCGCTGAGCAGCCCGGCGACGCCGACCGGAGTAATATATGTCCATCGGCGCATACGACGGACGGCTGCAAGGAGGCTGGAGTGACGCAATACAGCAAAGGTACGATGCTCACTTGCGCCCATGAGGGGTGTGATTGCCGAGTTCTCATTCAGGAGGAATGTCACTGCCCCTCCGGCGAACGGAGTTACACTTGTGCCTGCGGTGAACCCTTGGTCGAAGTGAGTGACACCGGCATCAAGGCCGGCACCGGTTAACATATCTCAGCCATGATGTGACGCAACCAGGCAAGAATGGTCTCGGTTTGGGTGCGGGTGATGGCAAATTATTTCGTCTAACGCACCCAAGTCGTGATCTAATCTGGCGTCGGGCGTGAGGGGGCGGCAATCCATCCACAGACGTCCTGTAGCTGTATACATTAGGGGTCCCGGTAGTAATGGGTGTTCATTTGATCTAGGGCAAGCTCTCAATTTCAATCGAGCTATCAAGGCTGAGCAGTGGTTTGGGGTCGTTGGTCACCACTGGCCAGCCGCGTCGCTGGGCGCAGGGCACGACGTGCGCGGCGGCGATATCCCGATCTGGATCACCGCTGTGTCCCACGAGCGCACCGAGTGCGCGCGCCTGCGCGGTGTCCAGGGGATCCACGACGGTACACGGCAGGTCAAGCAGGACATCCACGCCGAGTTCGTGGCCCCGGGGAATCACCCCACAGGGGCGGGCCAGTGCTGCCGCTGGGATGCTCAACACGATGTTCTCGTCGATCGCCGTCATCACCAAGGCTTCGGCGTACACCGACTGTCCGGTGCAGAAGCCGACGATCGCGCTCACATCGAGGACTCGACCACCGATCACGAAGCGCTACGGCGAGGCGGAAGACCTGCCCGCTGCCGGACCAAGGCGAGGACGTCTTCAGGGGGCGGTCCACCGAACAGCCTGGTGACTTGCGCGAGTGCCCGATCCTTGGCCAGACGACGCCGCACGGCTTCCGCCACGTAGTCAGACACGCTGCCTTCT
>JAFAPC010000149.1 GCA_019247305.1 Pseudonocardiales bacterium | reverse complement strand
GTGCCTCAAAGTAGGCATCCAGGCGGTTCACGGTCACGCTCGGCTAGTGTGCGGTTGGCCGTAGCTTCGGGGAGTCCCAGCCACCTACGCTCGACCGGTGATCGCTCACCCGACGTCTACCCGAGCGAGGTCATGGCGATCTGTTCGTGTGAGATCGGCCCGGAAGGAGGCCCACTGCTAGGCCGGTTCATTCTTCGACGCACCGACCAAGACCGGTGGTACATCTGGCGGACACGAAACGCCAGGACTGCTCAGTGCTCACCCCAGACACGGCGCCAACCGATACTAGGAGGCCGGGCCTTGCCCACACGGAATAAGCACACACCAAATCATCAGTTCCGGGAGGCGCGGGCGCGCACCGCGTCCCTCACCCACCCCAAGGAGGGCCTGTCCCGCCAGGAACTCGCGGAGCTGGTGAACGACTGGGTTTGGAAGCATCACCGCACGGAATTAGGCTTCGACAGGAACTATATTGGCAAAATCGAACAAGGTGTCATCCGCTGGCCGGGAACAATGTGCCGGGAAGCGCTCCGGGAGATCCTGAGTGTCTCCGCTGATTCCGAACTGGGATTCGTCAACGCCCGGGCCCGCCGCCAAGCGGTGAAACTCGAGGAGGTGGACACAGCGAAACGGCAAAAATTCATCCACACCACCGTCGGCGGCGTCAGCGCCCTCCTCCTCGCCGAACCGATCGCCGCGCTGCTGGAAGACACCACACCCGACCCCATCCCCCGTCGGGTCGGCGCGAGCGATATTGCGCAGATCCGCGACGCCACCCAGACGTTCGAGTCAGGGAGTCGCGCCTACGGTGGCGGGACGGCCCGGGAAGCTGCCATGGGCGAGCTGCGCTGGGCAGCCGGCCTGCTGGACGCCATCTGCCCGGACCAGTTGCTCCCCGAGTTGCACGCCGCCGTCGGCGCCCTCGCCGAAACCGTCGGATACATGGCCCTCGACGCGGGCGCCTATGCGGAGGCTCACCGGATTTTCGACCTCGCGCTAGCCTGCGCCGAGCAAGCCAAAGACTGGAACCTGAGAGCCAAGATCTTGTCGAACATGGCCGCGCAGGCGGTCTGGACTGGGCAACCCGATGACGGCCTCACCCTAGCCGAGCAGGCCCTGATCCGCCCGGACTGGCTCGCCCCGACCGTACGGGCGCAGCTGCACAACGACCGAGCCCTCGCGCTGGCCGCGATGCGTCGGGTGCAAGAGGCCCTGAGGGCGATCGGCACCGCTGATGAGCACTTCGCGCACGTCACCCCGGACAACGAACCCTCGTTCATGGCCGGTTACACCGATGCGCGCCATGCTCTGTTCACCGGGCGGCGCCTAGTTGACCTGGCGATCCTGGGCCGTGACCCCGGCGAGGCCACTACCCGCCTCACCACGGCCGTAGCCGGGTTCCCCGAGGGCCGTACCCGCTCCCGGGCGATCTGCCTGACCAAACTCGCCACTCTCACCATGGCCACCGGTGACCCACTCCAGGCCACCGCCATCGGGAACGAGGCCCTAGAGGTCGCTAGCACCCTCCGCTCGCACCGCACCACCGAGGACCTGCGGGAGCTGTTCCGGCACGCCGCCGCACACCAGGACCTGGAGGAGGTCGCGGAGCTGCGGCATCGGATCCGCACCCTGGTGTGCACTAACCATCCCGAGAATCATTCCCTCGATGATTCTCCCGGGACGCAGGATTGATCGTGTGTAGTCCGGGTGTGCCCGAGCTGAGAAGCTCAGCGCACGCCGTCACCCTGCATCCCTGGTCCTTCACAGGGTGGCGGTCACCACGGCGGCGGCCCCGCTTCTGGCCTTGACCGGGCGAGGCCGCCGCCATCCACCCGACAGATCGAGAGGAGAACCACGGTGGACCGGGACCACACCCTGTCGCGAGCAGGCCCGCAGGGCTGAGCCTCGGTTCGCCCTCACCACGACTCCGGTTGGCCGCCGGGGGAGTTGGCTCCCCCCACTTCCTCCCGGTGGCCAGCCGGAATCCCCCGCCCAGATGCCTGGACCCGGCCCGAGGAGCACCGCCCCTCATCCGCCGGCCGGCTACCGGTTGAGCACTGCCCCTGACCCCCAGCTCCCGGTAGCCGGCCGGCCACCCCCTGCCCATTTTCAGAGCAGGGCCATCGAGACATTCCGCAGAAACACGATCGACCACGGGTCACGAAACCATGAAGGTACCTATGACCATCGTCGTCTCTCACAGAATGGTGTGGGTATTTCTCGGCCCACCCTGCACCACGACATCACCGGTAAACCCCATGCCCGTGACTAATCTGGGGGACGCTGCCCATCACACACGCGGTGAGACGAACCCGTGAACTTCCTCGCCTGTCTCTTTCCGATCGTGCATCAACAATGCCTCGCCCAGCTGACCAGCGCCATCCGCACGCTGCTGGCTCTGCACCCGGTCGACGACGACGGCTCTTGCCGCATCTGTCGCGGGTCACGATGGTGGCCGTTTCCGCGCCGCCGCGTCTGCACCCTCTACGCCGCTTTCGCGCACCCCAGGCCCGACAACCCCCAGGGTCCACAACCGGACACGGCCACGGCAGCCCCAGCCAGAGCAGCTGGGCACGAGTGTGGACGAGCTACAGCGCCGCACGGATAGCAGACGAGGCGGATTGATGCATCATTACCTTTTTCGCGCGAGTGGTGTGAGTATAGGATTGGTCAATGGCGAAATGATCGGAATCTACGTCGGAGAGGAGGTCGGCAAACTCCGCCTGTGTGGAGTAGTCCTCATGAAAGAAGACGAAAGACGAGACCTATTCCAGCTACTAAACAAGGTGGAGAACATCGAAACATCAGTAGATCCGATGGTAACCAGAAGGGTGAATCAGGAGCGATGATAGTCGATGTCTGCATAATCGTAATCGCAGGATGCCTGGTATTTATAGGTGTTGATATCGGATTCATGAGACGATATCTACACGAGATAGGATCCCTGGTTCATAAAATAAGAAATGAAAAGTCATAAACACTCCAGAACGTGGTGGAGGGTCTGACCAGGACTGATGCCACCCCGGCGTGAAGTCGGTGGCGGCGGGACGTCATGATGTTGTCGACCGTCGTCCATGCTGGCTGGGACGGAGCGAGGGTAGGGAACTTGGGGAGGCCGCCGACTACAGTAGGTCCAGGTCCGGGGTGATCCGGTGGAGCCGGCCGGGGTCGGCGGTCAGCACCGGCCAGCCTCGGGCAACCACGATCGCGTGACCGGCGCACCCGTCAAAGACATCGGCGGTGATAAGGAGCTGGCCGACCTCACGAGCGCCGACAGCGTCCAACTCACCGAGCACGACGGACAGGTGGCCTAGAGCTTCCGCTGCAGCTGGCGCTGAAGCATCGGCAACCTTGTCATCGATCACGCTGCGGGGGCAACAGGATGTCGGCGACGGATCTCATCATCACCTGGCCACGGGGCGCTGAAGGCGGCGTAAGCGCGGCGGTAGTCGTCGATCGAGGGGGCACCATAACGGGCCACCATCCGGGCCTCGATCGCCCGGCCACGCTCCTGCGCACTGGCCCCGGGTGGCGCTAGCGGCGGCAGGCCCTCGGCATTGAGCTGCTGATTCTGGATCACAGCGCGCCACCATAGTCCGATCGCGAGGACAGCACAAACTCCCACCCCGATAAGCCCACTCATCCCAGAGATGTGTGGCCACCCTGCTTCCGTCAGGGAGCGCGCTCGGGTGAGAAGGGGTTGTTGAATCCCGGGCGGGAGGAGTCGTCGATCTCCACGGGGGGAATGCCTTTGGGGGTGGTGTTGTCTTTCGCGGTGGCGCCGGTGGAGCCGTTGGTTATCAAAACCCCGCGTTTGAGGCTCGGACCGAGCAGCCTGTTCTTGCGCACGTCAACGTTGGGCCAGTGACGCAGACTCACCGACTGATCACCATTGGTCGCGCAGGTATTGCCGATGAAGGTGATGGACTCCGAGCCCACCGGCGCCTCCCGGTTGCCATTCTCGTCACCAGTGGCGATCAGGCAGTTCTCCGCGACATTCTGGCAGACGTTACCCACGATCTCGACATCGAACGTGGGCGGATGGCCGGTGTCGAACGTCTGGAAGCAGTTGGGGTGGGCGGAGTTCGGCGAGCCGCTGGGGGAAATGTCCCGGATCACGTTGCTGATGATTCGGTGGCCGTTGCCGAAAAAGCGCACGCCATCGGCGTCACCATCGTCAACGGGCACTGTCGCGATCACCAGATTCTCCCGGACGGTGATCCGCTGCCCGCTGATGGAGATGCCGGTGGTGGCGACGTGCGTCACGGTATTGGACTCGATGGTGGAATCCAGGCATGACGCGCAGATGATCCCGCCCCGTTGGGTGTCCGCAACTGTGTTCTTCTGCGCCACGATGCCGGTGCCTTCCAGCAGCAGCTCGCCCCCGCCGGCGACCGTGAAGCCCTGGATGATGACGTGGTCGGCGAGGACGTGGAGTTGGTGAACACGGGTGTGCCCGTCCGAGACGAGGCTGATCGGCGCCTCAGCGGTGCCGGCCCGGGTCATCGTCAGATCCACATCGGCGAGCTCCGAACCGAGAAAGCACAACGTGTCTCCTGGAGCGGCGGCGGGGAGCGCGGCGCGGGCGTCCTGCACAGTGCGGATCGTGTAGGTGCAGGGCGTCTCGGCGGAGGCGACACCGGCGGTAAGCAACCCCAGTCCGAGCAGTGACACACAGCCCAATGACATAGAGCGCAGTGACATCGTGCGGGCGAGGTTTGTCACTCGTCCGTCACCGGCCTGACGCCTGGTTCCCTGCTCGCGGTGTGCATCGCGACGAGGGTAACGCCGAGTCGCGGCGAGCTCACCTTCTGCCACGAGGGACACGCGGATGTCTGGACACGGCAGGGACAATGCGGGGATGGCCGAACCCTCCCGGGCAGTTGCTAGGGTCGTTGCCGGGGTCGATGTCGGGGGCACGTTCACCGATGTCGTGGTGCATGCCGCCGGGCATCGGCCCCGGGCGGTGAAGGTGCCGACCACTTCGGACAACCAGGCGGTGGGGGTGCAGCGCGGCATCGCGCAGGCGTGGTCCGGCGCGGCGTTGCGGCTGCTGGCGCACGGCACCACCACGGCCACCAACGCGGTGCTGGAACGCAGGCTGGCCCGGACCGTCCTGGTGACCACCGACGGGTTCGCCGATGTGCTCCAGATCGCCCGGCAGGACCGGCCCGCGCTCTACGACCTGAGCGTCACCCGCCCTGAGCCGCTCGTGCCGCCCGAGCAGGTGGTGACCGTCGCCGAGCGGATGAGCCCGCAGGGCACGGTGGTCATCGCGCTGACCGAGGACGAGGTTGACCGGGTGGTGCGCCAGGTGCAGCGCCTGGAGCCGGAGTCGGTGGCAGTGAGCTTGCTGTTCAGCTACGCCGGTGCGGAGCACGAGCGGCGCCTGGCCGAGGCGTTGGGTGGGCTCGGCGTGCCGATCACCCGATCCAGCGCGCTGCTGCCGGAGTTCCGTGAGTTCGAGCGGACCTCCACGTGCGTGCTCAACGCCGCCGTCGCGCCCGTGATGCGCCGCTACCTGTCGGCCTTGACGACCCGGCTGCCCGGTCCGACGATCACCGTGATGACCTCCGGCGGCGGCACCGCGGGCGTTGGTTTCGTGGCCGACGCCCCGGTGCACACCCTGCTGTCCGGGCCCGCCGCTGGGGTGGTCGCGGCCGGTGCCGTGGCCCGCGGCGCCGGTTTCGCGGACGCGATCGCGTTCGACATGGGCGGCACGTCCACCGACGTCTGCTTGATCCGCAACGGCCAGCCGGAGGTGTCGAGCTCCGCGCAGATCGCTGGTCTGCCGCTGCGCACCCCGGCGGTGGGGATCCACACCGTGGGCGCCGGTGGCGGGTCGATCGCCTGGGTGGACGTCGGGGGTGCGCTGCGGGTCGGTCCGGGCTCGGCGGGCGCCGATCCCGGACCAGCCTGCTACGGGCGGGGTGGCACCGAGCCGACCGTCACCGACGCGCACTGCACGCTGGGCCACCTCGATCCGAACCGGGAGCTGGGCGGGGGGCTGCGGCTGGACCGCCAGGCGGCCGCCCGCGCCGTCGGGGCGCTGCCGGAACCGGCTGGTGGGGCGCCCGGGATCCTCGCGGTGGTGCGGGCCACGATGGCGCGGGCCCTGCGCAAGGTCAGTACCGAGCGCGGCGTCGACCCGGCGGGCCTAGCCCTGGTCGCCTACGGGGGTGCTGGCCCGTTGCACGCTACCGCGCTGGCCCGCGAGCTGGGCTGCCGCGCGGTAGTGGTGCCCCAGGCACCCGGAGTGCTCAGTGCGCTGGGTCTGCTGCTCGCCCCGGCTCGCTACGAGGCGTCCCGGACGGTGATGGCGCCCGCCGAGGACGATCTCACCGAGATCTGGGAGGCGCTGGCGGCGCAAGCCCACGCGGAGCTGGTGCGCCAAGGGGTGACGGGTGAGGTCACGCTGTCCCGCCTGGCCGACGCCCGCTACGCCGGCCAGTCCCACGAGCTGCGGATCGTCGCCGAGGGCGAGGCGGATCTGACCCACATGCTGCACCGCGCGCACCGGCAGGCCTACGGGTACGACCTCCCCGACGAGCCGGTCCGGATCGTCACGCTGCGGGTGGTGGCCCAGGGTGACCCGATCCTTTCGCGCCCCCCGGGCGACTGGGACCAGGGGGAAGGCGCGCCGGAGCGCTCTCGCGAGATCGGCCTGGCGGATCAGACTCGCACCGCGCGGGTGGTCTCCCGAGCTGGGCTGGCCCCTGGGGATGAGGTCCGCGGCCCAGCGTTGATCGAGCAGCCGGACACCACCACGCTGCTCGCCCCCGACGAACTCGCCGTGGTCGACGACTCCGGCAACCTAGTGGTGCACCTGGCTGGCTGACTTGACCTCCTTCCCCTGGTGTCCGTACTCTGTACGTACAGGATTGAAGGAGGTCGTCATCGCTAGCGGCAAGACCGAGCGCATCGAGGTACGGGTCAGCGAACGTGACCAGGAACTGCTGCGGGAGGCGGCCGAGGCCGAGCACATGACGGTGTCCGCGTTCATTCTGTCCACCGTGGTGCCTCGCGCTCAGGAAGTGGTGCACCGCAGTCGCGACATCAGGATGTCCGCCGAGGCGTACGAACAGTTCCTCGGTGAATTGGACCGCCCAGCGGAGGACGTGCCGGCGTTGCGGGAGCTCTTCGCTCGGCCTCGCCGGATTCACTTCGGTGCTACCTGAGCTGCCCACGCTGGTCCCGCTGGCGGCCGAGCACGACGTGTCGTCGTTCGACTGTGGTAAACCTGAACTCGACAAGTGGCTCAGCGACTACGCGTGGGCTAGTCAACGGGCGGATCTCGCACGGACCTGGGTTCTGATCGAAGATGACCGCGTGATCGGCTACTTTTCCCTGGTCATGGGCCACGTCCGGCCCGAGGACGCGCCCCAGAAGCTCGTGCAAGGCGTGCCTGGATACCCCGTCGGCATGGTCCTGCTCGCTCGGCTGGCGCTGCACCGCTTGGCCCAAGGGCGCGGCTTGGGTGCCGATCTGCTGGCCCACGCGCTGGTGCTGGCGTGCCGGGCCGGTGAGGTCGTCGCCGCACGGCTGGTCGCCGTCGAGGCGATCGATGAGCAGGCCGCGGCCTTCTACCGTCGGTGGGGGTTCGTGCCCGTGCCGCAGCAGCCACTCAAGCGCTACCGTCGGATCAAGGACATTCGGCGGACACTCGATGGCTGAGTCCTCCGGGGTGGAGTTGGAGGTGTTCCGGCACGCGCTGGCCGGAGTCGCCGAGGAGATGGGTGTGGCGCTGCGGCGCGCGGCGTACTCCCCCAACATCAAGGAGCGCGCCGACTGCTCCGCTGCGGTGTTCGACCCGGACGGGGAGATGGTCGCCCAAGCCGAGCACATCCCGGTGCACCTGGGCGCCATGCCGGCCAGCGTCCGCGCGGTGCTCGACACCTACGGCGCGCTGCGGCCGGGTGAGCAGGTGTGCCTCAACGACCCGTACCTAGGCGGCACCCACCTGCCGGACCTCACGCTCGTCACTGGGGTCTTCACCGACTCCGAGGAGCTCCTCGGCTATGTGGCCAATCGCGCCCACCACGCCGACGTCGGCGGAGCGGCGCCGGGGTCCATGCCGGCGAGTGCCACCGAGATCGCCATGGAGGGGTTGCGCATTCCCCCCATCCTCATCGCCGACGCCCACGGGGAACGCTCCGACGTAGTGGCGTTGATCGCCGCGAACTCCCGCACCCCCAGCGAGCGCCGGGGCGATGTGCGAGCCCAGTTCGCCGCTAACCACGTCGGGGCCCGGCGGCTGCGGGAACTGGCCAGCCGGATGGGGCCACTGCGGCTGCGCCAGGCCATGGCGGCCGTCTGCGATTACTCCGACCGGCGAGTCCGGGCGGCGGTACGCCAGATCCCGGACGGGTGCTACCGCTACTGCGACGTGCTGGAGGTCGGTGCCGGGGTCAGCATCCGCGCCGCCGTCACCGTCGACGGTGACGAGGTGACGATCGACTTCGCCGGCACCGACCCCCAGATCCCGGTGAACCTCAACGCGGTGCTCGCCGTCACCCAGTCCTGCGCGATGTTCGTGTTCCGAATGCTCACCGACCCGGACGCACCGCCGAATGCCGGCTGTTACCGGTCACTGCGGGTGCGCGCACCGGAGGGTTCCGTGGTGAACGCGAGGTTTCCCGCGCCGAGTGCGGCCGGCAACGTCGAGACCAGCCAGCGAATCGTCGACGTCCTGCTCGGCTGCTTCGCCCAGGCGATTCCCGAGCGGGTACCGGCGGCCAGCCAGGGCACGATGAACAACCTGCTCATCGGCGCTGGGGGTATCGGCGCTGGGGGTGCGGCGGCGTTCAGCTACTACGAGACGCTGGGCGGCGGCGAGGGCGGCACCCCGCACCGCCCCGGCATGTCCGGGGTGCACACCGGGATGACCAACACCCAGAACACCCCCGCTGAAGCCGTCGAGCTGGACTACCCGCTGCGGGTGTGGCGCTATGAGCTGCGGTCCTCCTCGGGTGGGGCCGGGACGCACCCCGGTGGTGAGGGCCTCATCCGCGAGATCGAGGTACTGGTTGACTGCACCCTGACCGTGCAGTCCGAACGCCGCGAGCACCCCCCGTGGGGGCTGCACGGCGGGTGCCCCGGGGCGGTAGGCCGCAACATGCTGCGCCGCGCCGACGGAACCGAGATCCAGCTGCCCAGCAAGGGCACCTGGCCGCTGCGCCGCGGCGACCGAATCCGCCTGGAAACCCCTGGCGGCGGCGGTTGGGGCGCTCCGGGCGTCGATCAAGCGCAATAATAGGCACACATCCATCCGAGGATGGGGACTACGCTGTACAGTCCAGATCGCTGGATGGCAGAGGAAGATCATGACTGAGCGGGTTATTCGGCTTGATCTCCGCATTGAAACAAACGGGGAAGCCGACGATGAAGACCTGCTGAGGCTGGCTGGGCAGCTCCGGGGGCACCTACTACGGGAGCTGACTATCGAGAGCGCTGAGCCGATGACTGCGGGCCTGGCGCCGCCCCGGACCCGGGGTGGTGAGCTTTTCGTGGCGGGCGCGCTGACCGTCATCCTCGCCCAGTCTCCGGAGCTGTTCACCGCGCTCATCAAGAGAGTGGAGGACTGGATTTCCCCCCATGGGGGACGCCGGGTGACGATTAAGATCAACGACATGGAACTGGACGTCGAGGGCATCCCTCGGAAAGAACAGCGTGAGCTGATCCAGTTCTTCCAGGCTGCCGTCAACCATCACCCTGACCGGTGACTCGGCATGAGCGACACGAAGGTCGCCCTGCTGGTCGGTTGTTCCGACTACGAGAGCCCGGAGTTCCCGCCGCTGCCGGCACAGCAGAATATTCACGAGTTAGAAAGTGTGTTGGTCGATCAGGAGATCGGCGATTTCCGGGTAGTCCCGGTGCTCAATGAGGACTCAGCAGAGACGAGCAGGCGCATCCAGAGCTTCTTTACTGAGAGCAAGCCTGATGATCTTTTGCTGCTCTACTTCTCCGGCCATGGTCGCTTGGATCCGACGGGGCACCTGTACCTCGCGACCCGCGACACCAACGAAGAGTTGCTGGACACCACAGCGCTCTCGGCGCAGCGCGTACAACAATGGATGGACCAAAGTCGGGCCCGGCGCATCGTGTTGCTGCTCGACTGCTGCTACAGCGGTGCATTCAAGGGTGGCCTGACGCGGGGCAGCGCGGGCACGAAAGAGATCCTCGATCAGCTCAGTGGTCATGGCCGGATGGTCATTACCGCGTCCGGCAAGCTGGAACTTGCGCACGATTCGGTTTTTACCGACGCCGTGGTCAAAGGCTTGCGGACCGGTGCCGCTGACCTTGACGGCGATGGTCGAGTATCAGTTCATGAGTTGTTTCTGTACGTACGCCGCCAGGTCGGCGAGCGCCGTCCCGGACAAACGCCACAGTATTCGGCGGATGACGTGTCCGGCGAGCTTTATCTGGCGAACAACCCGCAGGCTCCATCGCCGCTGCCAGCCGACATCGACGAAGCCTTACGAAGCGAAAATGCTTGGGTGCGAACCGGGGCGGTCGATGGTCTACGGCGCCTGTTGACCGGTGACCATCCAGGAGGACAGAAACGCACCGCGAGACAAGCTCTGGACCTCCTGCGGGAGGACGATCCCGATCGTGACGTTCGGACAGCCGCCAGCGAGGCGTTGTCCAGAGCGTCCCGGCAACCTGACATGCCAGGTCCGCCAGGTCCACGCCATCGTTGGTTGGTGGGGGTCGGTCTGGCGCTCGTGGTGGCGCTGGTGCTGATTATTGTGGGAGTTTCGATACCTGGCGCACCCGAGGCTCATCCCATCCCGTGTTCGCCTCGCATCAAACCCGCCGACGGCGTGCTCTCGTTCGGAACGTTACTCCCGAAGACCGGAGGATTCGTCTACGCGGGTCCAGCGCTGGATGCTGGCGTGCACCTGGCGATGAAGGACATCAACGACGCCGCGGCATCCCGGGCATCGCCGTGAAGCTCGATGACGCCAACCAGCGCGACGAGGGCAACCCGTCTGCGGGCACCACCAGCCAGTCGGCTGATGCGCTGCTGGCCGGCGGGGTGAATGTGGTCATTGGTCCGGCGACGTCGTCGGCGACCCTCAAGGTGATCGACAAGGTCACCTGCGCCGGCGTGATCATGTTTTCGCCCTCGAACACGGCGTCGGTATTCACGACATACCCGAGCCATGGACTCTACTTCCGCGCCATGCCGTCGAACGTGCTCGAAAGCTCCGTGCTCGGCAAGCTCGTCGTCGCTGACGGCAACTCGACGGTGGTGGTGATGACGTCGCGCGCCGACGACGTGTACGGCAAAGATTTACGGAAAGCGACCGAAAAAGCGATCCGGGAATCCGGAGGCAGGGTACTCGACTCCTTTTCGTACGACCCAGACGCACCCGACTACGACAAGGACATCCAGCGCGTCAAGGCCGAGAACCCCGACGCGATCGTGCTGATTGGCTTCGCGGAGAGCGACCATTTCCTTTCCAGCCTGGTCAAGGCGGGCCTTGGTCCAAGGAACAAACGGGTATACGATGCGAGCGGTAGTATGACCAACACCTTGGCCGGTCAGGTCAGTCCACGGGATCCGGCTGTCCTGGCGGGCATGAAAGGGACTTTGCCGTACCCTGGGGATGAGGCGTTCGTGAAACGATTGAGGGAGGCCAATCCTGGACTCCGGGATGTGACCGACGCCGCGCAGGCCTACGACGCAGTGGTGATTACCGCGCTGGCCGCGGCCGTCGCTGGCACGGACGCGCCCGCTGAGGTCGCCAAGCAGATCAACGACGTGACGCGAAAAGGCGAGAGCTGCACCAGCTTCGCCGCCTGCATGGCGCTGGTGAAAGACCACAAGGACATCGCCTACGCCGGCCCCTCCGGGCTGCTACGGTTTACTGATCACGGTGAACCCAGCTCAGCCATGTACGATATCAGCGAAATTCAACCCGACGGCACCGTAAAGCCCCTCTGGACCGAGCGGGCCAGCGTGTAAGATTATCCGCCAAGCAACTACACTCAAGAGGGGGAACCTTGCGTCGCGACAATGACACCGCTGGCGAGAGACAGCCCAGGCGCCACTGGGTCAGAAATTGGTGGGGACACCGACGCTCCGCCACCATGGTGGGTGCAGCGCTGCTGGTGGCGGGACCTCTGACGGGGTGTGCGGGAACCCACCTCCCCGCCGTGGCCGCGAACAGCAGCGCCGCACCCCCTGTACCGTGCAGTAATAGCGGGACGGCGTATGCGCGTACCGAGCTGTTTTTCGGCAAGTCGATTCCCGGCGGCGGCACGGTCACCGACGCCTCCTTCGCTCAGTTCCTCGACCGCGAGGTCACGCCACGGTTCCCGGCCGGATTCACGGTGGTCCCTGCACTGGGCCAGTACCGGGAGACCAACGGCGTGATCGACCATGAAGCCAGCGACATGCTGATCGTGTTCTACCCGCAGGACTCGGCGCGCGATGCCAGCACAAAGATCGACGAGATACGCACCGCGTATGACAAGACCTTCCACCAGGAGTCGGTCCTGCGCGAAGACGAGCACCCCTCCTGCGTGTTATTTTAAGACGAGCCGGCAGGAGCCGCAGCGTCACAGCCGCGAGATCGAGGTGCTGGCCGGAGGGCACCCTGACTTGTGCAGTCCGAACGCCGCGAGCACCCCCCTGGGGCCTGCACGGCGGGGGCTGGGGCGCACCCCTGGGGTGAGAGAAGGAGCGGTCGCCCTGCCCGAGCGGGTAGAATGCGCAGTCGTGCAGGTTCGAATGGTTGATCCGCGGTCTACGGCGTGGGAACTGGATACCCCGGTGTTCCGGGTGGAATTCTTCCGGCAGGACACCGCATACGCCGGTGTGCCCTCCGACTTGGTGGGCTATGAGTCTGAGGAATGGGAACTCACCGACGGGGACGTGTACCACGCTCTCGTCTGGGCCACAGAGCATGCCGGCCCGGAGCGGACCTGGACCCTCCACGTCACCGTTCCCTCATCGGAGAGCCCCGGGCTGATCCGGTTGGCGGGCAGTGACCCCAATGCGGCCCATGCACCGACCACCAGGTGGCAGTTCCCTGTTCCCGACATCGCCCGGGGACAGCCTCCCCGTGCAGGCTCTTAACGGGGATCGTTGACCCACACCCGATTGCTGAACGCACGTGGTGGGTCATCGCTCACGATTCCAGGAGGCCCTACTATCTTGCCGCTGACGTCCCCCTGATACCAACCACTACCCCTAACTTTGGGGTTCCCCGGCCCTGCCATGGGAGTGTAGTAGGTGGTAAACCCACCATTAACAGTGACATTCTGAATTTGGTCACTGGTCGCCCGTAACACCAGAGGGCCTTGCGCCGGCCCGCCACGAGGCGGTGCTCCGCAAATCGAGCCGAGAGTGCCGCGAATCCGCACCTGGACGATCGAGAGGCCGTTACCGGAGCACGTGACGCGTGTTTTGAAAATCACCGATTCGGCCCCTCCTGAGTAGTGCGGGTTTTCCAGTGCGGCGTCGCACACCACCGTGCTGGCTGCCGCTAGTGGCGTCACCGATTCACTTTGGACTCTTCCGTCGGCGTTGTGCAGACGGAGCACGAGCTGGCCTTGACTGCTCCTGAAGTGTGGTGTGGCGGCCTGAGCCGCCGAGACATTCGTCGTGATCGCCAGGGCGGCGATGAACAGCGCAGCGGTACCGGGCACCGGGAGAAGTCGGGTAATCACGGAAGATGACTCTATGCGACGCGCAGGTCACGCAGTGTTTCCCGCTCCGAGTGCCGCTGGCAACGTCGAGACCAGCCAGCGGGCACCTGGCCGCTGTGCCTCGGCGACCGGACCCGCCGGGAAACCCCCGGCGGCGGGGGCTGGGGAGTGGCCGGCGCCTGAGCAGCGACCGCCCGTTTGACAAAGAGACGTACGTTATCCTAATCGGGGTGACTGGGCTAGACAGTCCTCATAGCCTCATAGTCGGATAGCAGGGCACGGTGATGACTGAGCGGGTTGCTCGGCTTGGTCTATGCATCGCGGCGGGACCGGAAGCCGACGCTGCAGAACTGGCTGGGCAGCTGCGTGAGGGGCTGCTGGAGTTGGACATCGAGTGCGCTGATCGCGCGACCGTGGGTCAGGCGCCGCCCGGTGCACGCGCCGGTGAGATTCTCCTCGCGGGCGCGCTGACCCAGCTCTGGATCGACCGCCGCACCGACCGGTGACGTTGCCCATGAACGGCAGGAGGGTCGCGTTACTGATCGGCTGCTCTGAGTACCAGGACCCGAAATTCCACCAGCTGCCGGCGCCAGTCCAGGACGTCGACGCGTTACGACGCGTGCTCGCCGACCCGGCGATTGGTGATTTTACCGTCGATACGCTGGTCAACAAGCCGTCGACGGAGGTCAGCGAACAAATCGACGACTTCTTCGCCGACTGCAAGCCCGATGATCTCCTGTTGCTCTACTTCTCGTGCCATGGTGTCCGGGACTCGCGCGGACGACTGTACTTCGTGACAGTCAATACCAAGGACCAGCGGCTGGACTCGACCGGGATCTCGGCGCGATGGGTGAAGGAGCAGATGGACCACAGCCGCTCGCAGCGCATCGTGGTGCTTCTCGACTGCTGCTACGGCGGCGCATTCACCCGGGGCCCCAGGGGCGGAAGTGGCGGCGCCGAGGAGATCCTCGAGCAGCTCGGTGGCCGTGGCCGGGTGGTTATCACCGCGTCGGACAAGATGGAGTACGCCTACGGGTCGGAATTCACCAATGCCGTGGTCGGCGGTTTGCAGACCGGGGCGGCTGACCTCGACGGTGACGGCCAGGTATCGGTCGGTGAATTGTATCAATACGTGTACGACCAGGTTCGACGAAACAGGCCAGACCAAACGCCGACAATGTCGGCCGATGGGCTGCGCGGGCAGCTCTATCTGGCGAAGAATCCGCATGCGCTAGTGCCGTTGCCGGCTGAACTCGAACACGTCTTAGCGAGTGAGAGTGTCTGGCAGCGATTGTGGGCGGTCGACGGTTTAGGGCGCCTGCTGGCCAGTGATCAACCGGGAGGGCAAAAACGCACGGCACGGCAAGCCCTGGTCCGCCTGCAGGACCACGATACCGATCTTGGCATTCGGGCAGCCGCCGGCGAGGCATTGTCCAAATTTTCCCGGCGACCTGACACCATAGATCACCGACATCGACATTACCGCCGTTTGGCGGGGGTTAGTCTGGCGCTCGCGGTGGCGGTGGTGCTGGTTATTGTGGGACTTTCGATACCTGGTGCACCCGAGGCTCATCCCATTCCGTGTTCGCCCCGCACCAAACCCGCCGACGGCGTGCTCTCGTTTGGGACGTTACTCCCGAAGACTGGGGGATTCATCTATACGGGTCCATCGCTGGATGCTGGTGTGCACCTTGCAATAAAGGACATCAACGACGCCGGCGGCATCCCTGGCATCGCGGTGAAGCTCGATGACACCAACCAGCGCGACGAGGGCAACCCGTCTGCGGACACCGCCAGCCAGTCGGTTGATGCGCTGTTGGCTGGCGGGGTGGATGTGATCATTGGTCCGGGGACGTCGGAGGCGGCGCTTAAGGTGATCGACAAGGTCACCTGTGCAGGTGTGATTATGTTTTCGCCCTCGAATACGTCGTCGGTGTTCACCACATACCCCACCAAGCGTGGACTCTACTTCCGCGCCGCGCCGCCCAACGGGTTCGAGGGCTTCGTGCTCGGCAAGCTCGTCGTCGATGACCGCAACTCGACGGCGGTGGTGATATCGCGCGACGACGTGTACGGCGACGACCTACGGGAAAAGACTGTAAAAGCCGTCCGAGAATCCGGAGGCAGGATACTCGACTCTTTTTCTTATGACTCGAACGCACCCGACTATGACAAAGACATCCAGCGCGTCAAGGCCGAGAACCCCGACGCGATCGTCCTCATTGGCTTCGCGGAGAGCGGCCCTTTTCTTTCCAGTATGGTCAAGGCGGGCCTTGGTCCGAGGAGCAAACGGGTATACGGCTCGGGTGGTGATATGACCAACACCTTGGCTCGTCAGGTCGATCCGCGGGATCCGAGTGTCATGGCGGGTATGAAAGGGACCTTGCCATACCCTGGTGATGAGGCGTTCGTGAAGCGGCTGAGGGAGGCCAATCCTGGACTACGGGATCTGACCTACGCCGCGCAGGCTTACGACGCAGTGGTGATCACCGCGCTGGCCGCGGCCGTCGCTGGCACGGACGCGCCGGCGGAGGTCGCCAAGCAGATCAACGATGTGACGAGGAAAGGCGAGAGATGCACCAGCTTCGCCGCGTGTATGGCGCTGGTAAAAGATCACAAGGACATCGCTTACGCCGGACCCTCCGGGCCGCTACGGTTCACTGATCACGGTGAACCCAGCTCAGCCACGTACGTTATCAACGAAATTCAACCCGACGGCACCGTAAAACCCCTCCGCAGCGAGCGGGTCAGCTCGTAATACTGCAGCACCAGCAGGCTCACTACGCGTAGCCGCAGCTTGATCGTCGAAACTGAGCTGTGACTCACGCTTGTCAGCGCGAAGGGGTCACGCTAGCCACCAGACCAGCGCCAGCGCGGCCATCAGCGCGATGACGGCGAGCAACAGCAGCACGCGACCCAGCATTCCTGCCGGGTCCGACTCCCCAGGACGCACACCCAGGCCTTCGTGAAGGTGCAGATCAGCAGTGTTCATAGAACGAACAGTAGCGAGCACGGGGTTACCGCCCAGCCCACTTTCCGTTAGCTCCCGGCAAATTCCCGAGCCCGCGGTGCACCCGCCGCACCGCGCCCCGGGCGCCGAGTTCGACAGTAGAGCTGTTCTGGGTCCGCGCGAGGGCCCTGACGTCGAACTCGGCGCGTTGAGCGCTGCTCGGCCTGTGCCCAGGGTGAGCCGGAAGCAGCGGCGGGCGGGGCCTTGGCAGCTGCGGGGGTGATGAGTCACGATCGGGGGATGGTGCTCGACGCACTGCGGGCACTTCCGCCGACTCCGATGCTCATCTTGGCCTTCCTCTGCCCCGCGCTAGAGGCGTCCACCATGCTCGGCGTGATCTTCCCCGGCGAGATCGCGATCCTGGTGGCGGGTGCGGCCGCGCAGGTAGGGACGTTGTCGCTGTGGGCGGTCATTCCCATGGGTGTGTCGGGCGCGGTCATCGGCGACGCGGTCGGCTTCGGCGTTGGTCGCCGCTATGGCGGGTGGTTGCTGCAACACCTGCCGGAGCGGCTGGTCAAGCCGGAGGCGGTGCGCGCAACCAGCGACCTGCTGCGCCGACGCGGACCGATTATCGTGCTGATCGGTCGCCTGACCGCGCTGTTGCGGGCGCTGGTCCCCGGCTTGGCGGGCATGAGCGGCCTGACCTGGGGGCGGTTTCTGCCGTACAACCTGCTTGGCGGGGTGATCTGGGCCACCGGCGTAGCGGTGCTGGGATACCTTGCCGGCGCCGGCCTGGCCGTAGTGCAGCAGCGATTGGGCGTGGTCAGCGACATCGTGCTCGGCGCCCTAGCGGTAGCGGCGCTGGTGATGTGGTTGCGCTCCCACCTCCGGCGGCGGCAATCGAGACACTGAGCACGAATGGGTGACCATTGACCGACTCATTGTCACCTGACTATGATTCAACTCACAGCTAGACAGACCTGTCTGTGCCGGCTGTCGCGGCCCTAGCTGCCTCATGGCGAGCATTGGTGCGACGTCGGGCGAATTTCTAGCGACAGGAGGGTTTTTGCGGCGAGCAACGCAATCACCGGTCCACCTACTCAATCACACGAGAGGACAACCATGACCGAGTACAATCCGAGAACAGCCACCGGAATTCCCACCGAGCCCGTCGGCTCCTTGCCCCGGCCGTCCACGCTGCAGGCTGCCTACGCTGCCTACGATGAGGGAAAGATTGACCTGGCCGCACTGGAAGCCGAGCAGGACGCCGCAGTCCGCGATTCAATCGAGCGCTTTGAGGCCACCGGATCACCGATCATTTCTGACGGCGAGCAACGGTCGTCGAGCTTCGCCACCTACCCCCTCACCGACACCCTGGCCGGAACCGGTCTTGCCGAGAACCTCGCTCCGGGCGGCCAGTATTTCGCGATCTTCGCCGATGGCCACGCGCGGCAGCTGCCACGCCTCACCGGTGGCCCTTTCCGGTACAAGACGTACGCGGCCGACACCCTGACGAAAGCCATCGGCCTGACCACTGTTCCGATGAAACAGTCCGTGATTGCGCCCTCCATGCTGGCGCTGCTCTACCCCCTGAAAGAAGAGGTGCCCGGCTACTCCCGGGAGCAGTTCGAGGAAGATCTCGTCAACGAATGTGAAAAAGATATCCGCGACGCCTTCGCTGCAGGAGCCGCCCGGGTTTCCATCGACTTCACCGAAGGCCGGCTGGCGACCAGGGAAGATCCACGCAACCCGTGGACGGGAGCTGGCTTGCTGCCGCACTTCATCGAGCTCAACAACCGCGTCCTCGCGCGCTTCACCGCGGAGGAGCGGGCGAGCATTGGTATCCACACCTGCCCGGGTGGGGACCGGGACTCGGTACACAGCGCCGATGTGCCCTACAACAACCTGCTGCCAAGCATGTTCCAGATGAACGCCGGCTACTTCCTCATCCAGCTGGCCAGCGAGCGGGATAAAGATCCAGTCTACCGGTCCATTGGGGAGCATCTGCGCGACGACGCCAACGGCGTCGCACAGATGGCCTACCTTGGGGTGATCAACCCGGGGAACCCCCGCGTCGAGAGCGCTCAGGAAGTTTGTGATGCGCTGGTGCGGGCGTCCAACTTCATCGCGAAGGACAGGATCGGCGCCACCGACGACTGCGGCTTCTCGCCGTTCAGCATCGATGAGAAGCCCAACCACGGTTCGCCTGACTACGCTCGCGACATCGCATTCCAGAAGATCAAGAACAGGGTCGAGGGAGCCAAGATGGCTGCGGAGAAGCTCGGCGTCAGCTGAGCTTGCGACCCCGCAGCGGCCCGACCAGCCGTAGCTGGTTGGGCCGCTGCCCTGCCCGGCCACCCACCACCGCCCCTGCCCGGTCTCATGGATGCTTGTGCACCGTCCAACCCCTCCGCAAGGGGTCTCATGGATGCTTGTGCACCCCCTTCGGGTTTGAATTTTTCGGCTGCGGGTAATCCACGAAACAGGACCGCCACGCACGGCAGTCTCGGCGGCGGCCGCACAACATGGGCATGGGTCGCGGAGCACGGTGTGTTTGATCAACTGGGGGTTCCAGGCACTGACCAACGGGGGCAGCCAGACGTGCCGGTTGGCATCAGGCGGCTCCGTGTGGTAGCTGATGCCGTTCGCTATGCCGGGTATTTGCTGTACCCATCCCTACCGCCGGTCCTCAGGCCCGAACCGGGCGCGCTGGCAGTTCGGGGTCCGCGCACCGCGCCCGGGTTTGGGAGAGGGCCGGGAGCGCTGAGACAACGGCAGGCACTAAGCAGGGAGGGACTGGATGGATGCCATTGAGCTGTTGTGCCACGACCACCGGATGGTGGAGCAACTATTTCGCGATTACGCCGCGGCGGGCAGCGACAGCCAGCGGCGTGGGGTCGTGGAAATCATCGTGCGTGAGCTGTCTAAGCATGCGGCGCTGGAAGAGCTGATGTTCTACCCGCTGGCCAAGAAGGTCCTGCCCGATGGTCAGCAAGAAATCGACGAGCACCTCGCTGAGCACTTGAGCGTCAAGAAAACCCTGCTGGCCCTCGACGGGCTCCCCGCCGGCGACGACCAGACGGACGCACTGATGGCAGAGCTGCAGCAGGAGATCGAGCACCATGTGCAGGAGGAGGAGAGCGACCTGATGCCCAGGCTCCGCGCGGCGGTCGACCAGCAGACCCTGGACGAGCTGGGACAGGCGCTCGATGAAGCCAAGCAGACAGCGCCGACCCGGCCACACCCCCAGGCGCCGGATGAGCCACCGAGCCTGGCGCTGGCAGCTCCGGTGGCTGCGATCTACGACCGACTCCGCGACCGGCTGCAAAAGAGGCCCCTGACATGAGTATCGATCCCGGAACCAATCACGTGGCGAGCATGCCGACGAGCCGGCAGGCCAGGACAGGCTTTGAGCACATCGATATCCTCTGGATCTCTGAGGGAATGAGCTGCGATGGGGACACCGTGTCGGTGACCGCAGCCTCGCAGCCCCCCATCGAGGACGTCGTTCTCGGCCTCGTTCCGGGATTGCCGACCGTGAACCTGCACAACAAAGTGCTCTCACCGACGTTGGGTGGCGAGCAGTTTCTCGCGCCATTCCGGGCGGCGGCCCGCGGCGAGCTGGAGCCGTTCATCCTTGTCATTGAGGGGTCGATTCCTAATCAGAACATCATTGAGGGTGACGGCTACTGGACCTCCTTCGGCAATGACCTTGAGACCGGGGAGCCGCTGACCTTGAACTGGTGGATTGACCAGCTTGCGCCGAAGGCCTGGGCCGTGGTCGCCGTGGGTACCTGCGCGGCGTACGGCGGGATCCACGCCATGGCCGGCAACCCCACCGGGTGCATGGGGCTGGCCGACTACCTGGGCTGGGACTTCAAGTCCGCGGGTGCGCTCCCGATCGTCAACATCCCGGGCTGCCCGGTCATGCCGGACAACTTCATGGAGACGCTCACCTGGGTGCTTTACCACGCTGCCGGCGCCGCGCCACCACCACCCCTGGACAGCCTGCTGCGTCCCCAGTGGCTATTCGGCAAAACTGTGCACGAGGGATGCGACCGAGCAGCCTACTACGAGCAGGCGGATTTCGCGAGGGACTACAACTCACCGAAATGCCAGGTGAAAGTCGGCTGCTGGGGACCGGTGGTGAACTGCAACGTGCCCAAGCGCGGCTGGATGGGCGGAATCGGCGGCTGTCCGAACGTCGGCGGTATCTGCATCGGCTGCACGATGCCGGGATTCCCGGACAAGTTCATGCCCTTCATGGACGCCCCTCCGGGTGGCAGTTTGTCGTCGATGCTGAACAAGCCCTACGGCGCGTTCATCCGGCGGATGCGCACCATCACCAACATCGCTCTTAACAAAGAGCCGAAGTGGCATCACAACGGCCGGGAGCTGACCAGCGGCTACGACCCCCGCTGGCGCCCCTGAGTGCTCAGGGCCGAAACACGGAGCACCCACCACCAGGCGAGCAACCAGGAGGACGTGGCCATGACCGCAACTGAACAGGCCCCGGCGGGGACGAAACGCCCCCAGATTGTCGAGATGGTGTGGGACCCGATCACCCGCATCATCGGCAACCTGGGTATCTACACGAAGATTGACTTCGCCAATCAGAAGGTCACGGAGTGTCACAGCACGTCGTCGCTATTCCGCGGTTATTCGATCTTCATGAAGGGCAAAGATCCGCGGGATGCTGGCTTTATCACCAGCCGCATCTGCGGCATCTGCGGCGACAACCACACAACGTGCTCGGTGTATGCGCAGAACATAGCCTACGGCATCGACAATCCACCGCTGGCCGAGCACATCCTCAACCTCGGCGAAGCCGCGGAGTACATGTTTGACCATACGATTTTCCAGGACAATCTGGTCTTCGTGGATTTCTGCGAGGCGATGGTCAAGGACACCAACCCCAGCGTGCTCGCCCGGGCGGAGACCACCCAAGCGCCCAACGCCCACATTCACGGCTACCGCACGATCGCTGACATCATGCGCGCGTACAACCCTTTCGAGGGCGAGGTCTACAAGCAGGCGTTGCAGGTCAGCCGCACCACCCGAGAGATGTTCTGCAAGATGGAGGGCCGACACGTTCACCCCTCCACCGTTTACCCCGGCGGCGTCGGCACGATGCCCGAGCCCACCACGTTCACCGACTACCTCACCCGCCTGCTGTCCATCCTGGATTTCGTCAAGCAGGCCGTCGCCATGAACGACGACGTCTTCGATTTCTTCTACGAGGCGCTGCCCGGCTATGAAGAAGTGGGGCGCCGGCGGATTCTGCTGGGGTGCTGGGGTGCCTGGCAGGACCCCACCGCCTGCGACTACAGATACGAGCACATGACCAAGTGGGGCCGGGAGATGAAGGTGACTCCCGGAATCATCGTCGATGGTGAGCAGATCACCACGGACCTGGTGGAGATCAACCTCGGGATCCGGATCCTGCTCGGCAGCTCCTACTACGACGACTGGGTCAATGAGAAGCCGTTCGTGACCCACGACCCGCTCGGCAACCCGGTTGACATACGTCACCCGTGGAACCAGACCACCCTTCCGGTGCCGCAGAAGCGAGACTTCACCGGCAATTACAGCTGGGTAATGAGCCCCCGGTGGTTTGACAAGCGCACCGGTGATCATCTTGCGCTGGACACCGGCGGTGGCCCGCTGGCCCGGCTGTGGTCGACGGCGCTAGCCGGCCTGGTGGACACCCCGTATGTCGAGTCCACCGGCTCCAGCGTGCAGATCTCGCTACCGAAAAGCGACAAGCTGCCCGAGACGACTCTGGAATGGAAAATCCCGAAGTGGTCCAACGCCTTAGAGCGCAACCGGGCCCGAGTGTACTTCGTGGCCTACTCCGCAGCGATGGCCGTGCACTTCCTTGAAGTGTCACTGAAGCTGGTCCGCGGCGGCGACACGAGGGTGTTCAACAACTTCACGGTCCCCGACGAGGCGATCGGCTGCGGATTCCACGAAGCCGTCCGGGGGGTACTGTCCCATCACTTGGTCATCAAGGACAAGAAAATCGCGAACTACCACCCCTATCCGCCGACGCCGTGGAACGGCAGCCCGCGTGACTCCTACGGCACCCCCGGCCCGTACGAGGACGCGGTGCAGGACATGCCGATCTTCGAGGAGAACGGCCCGGAGAACTTCAAGGGCGTGGACATCATGCGCGCCGTGCGCAGCTTCGACCCGTGCCTGCCCTGCGGGGTGCACATGTACCTCGGTCGGGGGCGCACGCTTACCAGGCTGCACTCGCCGATGGTCGGGGTGAGCCATGGCTGAGCCCGCCGGGTCGGCGCGCCCCCGGCTAGAGCTGGACGACGCCGCAGTGCGTGAGCGGCTCGCCCGGCTGGACGAGCTGCTGGCGCAGGTGGAGACCATTCCCGGCCCCGCCGGTGAGCTCGCCTTAGCGGCGGTCTCGGCGCTGGCGGAGGTCTACGGCGAGGCGCTGGGTCGGGCCAGCGCCTACGCCGCCGCGGCGCCGGCCCTGCTGGAGAAGATCACCGGTGATGAGTTGCTGGGGCACTTGCTGGTGCTGCACGGCATCCACCCGGACCCGGTTGACCGCCGGGTCGCCCGGGTGCTGGAGCAGCTGCGACCGGCTTTGCGAGAACAAGGCGCGGACGTGGAGCTGGTCGGCATTGACCAAGGCGTCGCGACGGTCCGGCTGTCGATCAAAGGGTGTTCCTCGGCTGCGGGGGAGCTGGAGAACGCGGTCCGACAGGCCGTGCTGGCCATCGCGCCGGAACTCTCAGAGGTCCGGCGAGCGCCGGCGGTCAAGCGGCGTGACGCGGCGTTCATCCCCCTGGACGCCCTGACGCCTCGGCCCGCGACGCCCCCGACCGCGACGCCCCGGCCCGCGACCAGCGGGGTGGGGCTGTGACGGCACTCGGCAGCTCACCGCCTCGCAGCACCGGCGCGCTGGAGCGGGTGATCCGGCGGGCCGGCGCCCGGCGGCAGGAGCCCGGCGAGCGGTGCGAGCTGTGCAGCGTCCCGGTGCCGCCGGGGCACCGGCACATGCTGGATACCGAGCGTGGGGAGGTGATGTGCGTCTGCCAGGCGTGCTCGCTGCTGTTCGCCCGGGACGCGGCCAGCGAGGGGCACTACCGGCTGGTGCCGCGGCGGCGGATCCGCCTGCCTGCGGTGTCGACAAAGGCGTTGGGCGTCCCGGTGGGCTTGGCCTTCTTCGTGGTACGCGCCGACGGCGCGGTGATCGCGCACTACCCGAGCCCAGCGGGGGCAACCCAATGGGAGGTGGACCCGCAGTCGTGGGCAGAGGTCCTCGAGCACCGCCCCGAGCTGCGCACCCTGGTGGCGGATGTGGAGGCCCTGCTCGTCAACACCGCGCGCGGCCAACAGCACCACTGGATTGTTCCGATTGACGACTGCTTCCGGCTCGTCGCCGTGGTGCGCCGAGAATGGAGGGGTCTCTCCGGCGGCAGCCGGGTGTGGCCGGAAATTGAACGGCTCTTCGCGGAGCTCACGGAACAGTGTTAACAGAATAGCAGTAAGGGAGAAGCGATGGGCAAGATTCGGGTCGGGCAGCCTGATGTGAAACCGGACACACCTACTCATGTCAAGGGAATTCACGAGGGCAATAAAGGCCCTTACTACAAGCAGCCTGGCCACCACAAGGATGGCACCGCCGACGCGCGGCGCTCGACCGGGGTCCACCCGAAGCGGCACAACGCGATACTGAAGATCATGCCGAACCTGTCGCCGGGCTGAGCGCCGAGGCGAGCTGAACGGCAAGCTGGACGGCGCGGACAGAAAGGGATGCAGCATGGCGAAATGGGTGTTGACGGTACTCGGTGTGGCGGGCCTTGTGGCACTTTCCGTGAAGGAGTTTCCCGCCTTGATGCGCGAGATCAAGATTTGGCGGATGGGCAGCGCGCCGCAGGGGCCCATATGGTACCAGCGGGCCGGCGGCGGCTAAGAGGCTGAGAGACGGGCGCGGCCCGTGCTGACATCGCGGGCCCGTTTCACCACAGCCGCAGGCGGGTAGCTGGATGGTGTTACCCACAGCGTCGCCAGGAAGGTTCTTTCGCATGGCCAAGGTTGCCGACTAAGTCCTGCACCGACTCACCGAATGGGGCATCCACCGCGTCTACGGTTACCCGGGTGATGGCATCAACGGATTCCTGGGCGCCCTGGATCGGGCACAAGGTGATCCCGAGCTCATCCAGCCCCGGCACGAGGAAATGGGCGCGTTCATGGCGACCGCCCATGCCAAGTTCACCGGGGAGGTGGGCTGCACAATGGCCACCTCAGGACCGGGGGCGATTCACCTGCTCAACGGCCTGTACGACGCACGGATGGATCGCCAGCCGGTGGTGGCCATTATCGGGCAGCAGAAGCGGATCTCGCTGGGCGTCGAGTACCAGCAGGAGGTCGATCTCAATACAGCCCTCGCCACCCCGGATGCACGGGGCGGTCTACACCAGCGTCGGGTGGACGAAGCCGAGGGTCATCCCGCCGGAGTCGGAGTTGCGCAAGGCCGCCGGCATTCTCAACGACGGTGCCAAGGTCGCCATGCTCATCGGGCAGGGAGCGGTCGGGGCCGCCGCCGAGGTGATCGAGGTAGCTGAGCTGCTCGGTGCCGGGGTGGCCAAGACCCTGCTGGGCCGCCCTATGCGATCGGCGCACAATTCGCCTATCCGCACCTCCCGGTCATCGCCTTCGTCGGGGACGGCGCGTTCCAGATGAACGGAATGGCAGAAATGATCACTGTTAAGCGGTACTGGGAGCGGTGGTCCAACCCGACGCTGATTTTCTGCGTCTTCAACAACCAGGACCTCAACCAGGTCACCTGGGAGCAGCGGGCGATGGCCGGCGACCCGAAGTTCATGGGCTCGCAGTACATTCCCGACGTTCCCTACGCTCAATTCGCCGAACTGCTCGGGCTCAAGGGAATCCGGTGTGACGACCCGACCCGGATCGGCGCGTGCTGGGACGAGGCGCTGGCCGCGGACCGCCCGGTGGTGCTCGAAGCGGTCGTCAGCCAGGAGGTGCCCCCGATCCCGCCGCACATCATGTGGGAACAGGCCAAAAAGTCGGCCAAGGCCGTCCTCAAGGGGGACCCGGAGGCTGCCGGGATCGTCAAGCAGGGCGTGAAGCAGAAGCTGCACGAGTTCACTGAGACGATCAAAGAAAAGCTGCCCGGGGGCGAGAGCTGATGGCCACCGTCTACCTGCGCCGGCTTGCCACCCTCGGCGCCTCCGCCATCGCGCTCGGCGCCGCCCTTCGGTCCCGCACCACCCGCCGCTGAGCCTAGGAATCCTGGTCCCGGCGTGTCGCCGGTCGGCGCGTTGGTCCCCACACGTCGTTACGGCACCACCAAGCCGGCTGGCGTTCCCGGAGAAGGCGCTATCGGTGCGGCGCTTTAGCTCGTCCACGATTTAGCTGGTCTAGCTGGGGTCGCCCCTGCTGTGTCCGGTTGTGGATCGTGTGGGTTTTCGGGCCTGGGGTGTGCGAAGGCGGCGTAGAGGGTGCAGACGCGGCGGCGCGAAAACCGCCACCATCGTGATGTGATACAGATGCGGCAGTAGCCGTCCTCATCGACCGGGTGCAGGGCTAGGAGCGCGCGGGTGGCGCTGGCTAGCTCGGCGAGCTGCTGCGATGTCGGCCTGGCTTCGATGGCGTCCAGCTGATCCAGGCACTGCTGGTGCATGATCGCCACAGACAGGCGAGGAAGTTCACGGGTTTGTGTCACCGCGTGTGTGAGGGACAGCGTGCGCGAGTGCGTCAATCAGGTTATTGACGAGCATGGGGTCTACAGTGAACCAGAGCCCACTCCGCCAGCGTCAGGCCCTCATCAGGCTGCCCACTCGAGACCGCCTGCGCGGCCATGCTCGACAGCACACGGGCGCGCAGGTTCCAGTCCTTCGCCTGCTCGGCGCACGATAGGCCGAAGCCCAACACCAGGCGGGCCTCCGCCTGGGCGCCCGCGTCCATGGCCATAAACCCGGCACTCTCGGCGAGTTCGCCGATCGCGGCGTGTAGCTCGGGGAGCAG
Source organism: Pseudonocardiales bacterium (assembly GCA_019247305.1). Classification (GTDB taxonomy): domain Bacteria; phylum Actinomycetota; class Actinomycetes; order Mycobacteriales; family Pseudonocardiaceae. The sequence goes on along the minus strand of JAFAPC010000149.1, from coordinate 7,138 downwards.
CCGGTCCGGACAACTGGCCTCTAGCAGCCTGGAGGAGCGGCGCAGCTGCGCCATGGCGACCTCTCGGATCGACTCACCCCCGTAGGTGTTGCCCCACGACTCGAGCTCCCGGGTAACGGTGCGGATCAGCGCGATGTCGCTCGTGCCGACCCGGGCGGGGGGCGGGGCGGGTTCGCCAATGCCTTCCAGCAGCTCCGCGACCGGTTCTCCCAGGATGAGGCCGCTGACGCCACCGACGGTGACGTTGCGGACGAATTTTTGTCGTTTCACTTTGTCCACCGTGCCCAGTTTTACTGCTGTGCGGCGGGACCGGGAATTGACGAATCCCAGTGCGGAATCTGTGGAGGCACCCAGGATCGCTCGGAAGGCCTCCCGGTACACTGCTCGTGGCCAGCGGCTGAGTCCTTGTTCGATTTTGCCGAGGTAATTTGCGTCTAAGTCTACCTCCTCATGGTGGTGTTCCCATATCCACTTGTTGGCCATCTCCGCCAGTTCCTGACGGGAAAGGGACTCCTCAGGATTGGGGAGGGATGCGGTGCGCAACCGAGCTTTCCGAAACTTATCATTCGGTAACTTATCGTTCGGTGTGGGCACGGCCCGACCTCCTGGTGTCGGTTGGTGCAGCGTCTGTGGTGAGCACTGATCAATCCTGGTGTTTCATGTTCGCACGATGGACCACCGGTCTTGGTTGGTGCGTCGAAGAACGAACCGGCCCAGCGGTGGCCCTCCCTCCGGGTCGATCTCACCAGAGGAGATCGTCATGACGTCGCTCGGGTCGACGTCGGGTGAGCGATCACCGGTCGAGGCGTACGCGATCGGGCTGCTGACCTGGGTGGCCCACTGCGTGGTTGCCGCTGGGCAGTCTGGCGCGTAAAAATGGGCGGCGAACTGCTGGGCGGCGCTCGCGCTGAAGACCGCACAGTCCAAGGTCCTCACCTAGAATCGTATCTGCCCACAAAAACAACACCACACAACGTCGAACCCCGCCCGAGTCCCGGTAGGCCCTCCAACGGAGCGGTGTCGGCTTGCCATCCGCGAAACGACGAACAAGACGAGATACCGCCGGTTGCGGCTCCTGGCGACTTCCTGACCGCACCCCGCGTTGCGCGGGGCACCGGCCGCTACACTCCTGGCCTATGAGCGCCGCGTATGAGGTCTCACCCGACGATCCTCAGGGGGTTGCCGAGGCATTCCGGAAGGCTGCCGAGGGGGCGAGGGTCCGTGTCGTTCGTGACGGGCGGCCCATCGCCGAGATCGTCCCCGCCGGGGCGCCGGGCACCGACGCCGAACGTGCTGAGCGGGGGCTGGCGATCGAGCGTCGGATGGCGGAGCGTTTCGGGGCTCCTACGCTGGCCGATTACCGCCGGATCTATGACACTCAGGGCTGGGAGTGGCCCGGCGATGACGTCGTGCGCCGTACCCAGGTCGTGGCGGAGACGTCCTGAGCCAGCCGTCCCCGCCCGGGGAGGTCTCGATCGCGGGCAAGGTCCTCGACACCAGCGCGCTGGCCGTCTGGACCGAGGGCTTGATATCCCTGCGGGCATGGGTAGGTGTGGCCCGCACCCGGGGACTGACCCTGCTGCTGCCCACCCTGGCCCGCCTGGAGATCCTCACGTTACGGCCCGGCTCCGCCGGGCTGGTGGGCGAGGTGACCGCTCACCCGCACGTGCTGATCACCGAGCTGTCCGAAAGCGATCGCGACGCCATCGAAGCCCGGATCGCCGCGACCGGAACCTGCGACGTCCTTGCCACCTGGGTAGTCCACGCCAGTCATCAACGGGGATGGCCAGCTCTGAGCGCCGACCCCACACGACTGCGCCGCGTGGACCCCACCGTAGAAATCGACCTCCTCTGACAACCAGGCGCGTGTGCTTGCCCAACGCACCGAGCACCTCAGTCTGCAACCGCCACGCCCGGCACTGTTTCGGGCCACGAACACGGCGGCCCGGTTCCTGGGGGCGTCTCGGTGCTGGTGCCACAGAATTTCCACCGCTGTTATTACGAGGATCGGCAGCGCGATCACCAGCACCACGCCTACGGAGGCGGAGAGCAACATGAGAATGACCACCGCCGCCCACGGTAGATGCCAGGAACACACCAACGTGTACAACTTTGCCTCAGGCCATACCAAAAGTGACGAGAGCAGGGTGGCAACTGATACAGAAGCTAAAGTCGGCGGCGGCTCGTCGCCGCGGCGCATCATCGCCGTGCTGAACCTGATGTCGTAAACAGTGTCATAACCCTGACCGCGCACCGGCCTGAGAGCACCCACCAGCCGGGTCTTCCAAAGCGGTCTCCTCCAAGACGACCTCTCAAGTCGCCGTCCTCCCGGGTGTCGCACCCGTTGTCCGGGGCCGGACCCGCCGCGTGAGGATCCGGTGACGGTCCGTACCCTCGGCGAGGTGAGTACGCCGGTAGCGGTGGACTGCGTCGTCGTCTCGTACAACAGCGCCGAGGACTTGCCGGACTGCCTCAGTTCGGTGGCCGATCAGTACGGCGTTACCCCCGTCCGGTTCGCCGCGGACGCCGTTGACATCCATCGGGATCTCGGGCTACGCGCGCAGGCGCTGCACTGGAACACTGAAGCTGCCATGCCCACCGACACCACGGAGCACGGTCAAGATGTCCTCCCCGACGCCGTCTCACGCTCACTGAGGTGATCCTCGTGAGCCTGGAACTCGACGCCGTGTACGATCAGATTGTCGAGCTCTGCCGTCGTTACGGGATCGCAGAACTCAGCGTGTTCGGCTCTGTCGCGCGGGGTGAGGACCGGCCTGACAGCGATGTCGACCTGCTTTACGTCTCGGCGTCGGACAGCAAGAGCTCGCTGTGGGAAATATGGGATCTCCGCGATGAATTGGCACAGCTACTCGGGCGCAAGGTCGACTTGGTACCAAAGAACAGCTTGCAGGGGCCGCGGGAGAGGGCTAGGTTGCCGGCGGTGTTGGTGACGCGACGTCGGGGGCGGGGAAGGTTCCGTGCTGCGAGGTCGCGGTCGACTACGACATAGAGCTGGTCGAGGGTGAGCGGATCGGCGTGGTCCAGCGCGCGGAGCACCGCGCCGGTGAAGGCGGTGTACCGGTCTCCGGTCGGGGCGTAGGAGGGGGCGTTATCGGAGGTGGAGGTCAGCGTGTAGGTGCCGGCCACTTCGAGCTGGCCGCCGATCACCCCCTGATCGTCGGTCATCGTTTCGATCGCCCGGCCGGAGAAGCAGCAGTCGAGCACGAGGACGCGGGTGGTAGCGGCGCTGTGTGCGATCTCCTCACGGAGCAGGTCGAACGGGAGCGCGGTCCACCGGGGGCGGTGCGGGTGGGTCTGCGCCAGCGCCAGGTGCAGCCGGCCGCGGTCGTCGACCAAGCCGTGCCCGGCGTAGTACACCAGCAGCAGGTCGGTGGCGGTGGCTGCCGCTTCGGAGAGCGCGGCGCCGACGTCGTCCGGGCTGGTCGGATCGGTTAACACCCGGCAGCGTTCCGGGGGCGCAGCACCCCGGTGTCCGGGCTGGTCAGCGCTTGGCGCAGCGCGGTCAGGTTCGCCCCCACGGCCGGGATGTCGAGCAGGTCTGGCCCGGCGGCGGGGTAGTGGCTCGCGCCGATCAGCACGGCGCGGGAGCGGGCCGGGTCGGGGAAACGCGGCTGGCTCATGACTCGGTGTCCTTCGGGCGGAGCAGCCGTTCGACCTCCCGCATCAGGACGGCGGGGTCCTTGACGCGGCGGGCGTCGAGCTCGAGGTGGCGGCCGTCTTCGGCGGTGATGGTCAGCTTCACGTCCGCCCGGCGGGGCTGGCTCAGCCAGGTGGACACCGAGGCAGCCAGCACTGTGCCCGCGCCACCGGCACTGAGCGCGACCACCAGCGCGTCGAGTCCCACAGCGCCCATCTCGCCAGGCCGCACAGGCCTCTGGGCCGGGCGCACCCGGCCTCGAAAGGCGTCCTCGTGCCGCAGCCAATCGAGCAACGACCGCAGCGCGTCGCCGTCATCGGCGCTGATGCTCAGTAGCGGATCAGAGACAGACTGTGACTGCACGCGCTAATCTTGGTGGTGTCGAGCTGGGAAAGGAACGTCGGGGTGTCAGCCAGGTCCGATCAGGACGTCGAGCGCTAGCCGCAGGGGGAACGGGACGCTGGTGGTGAACACAGCCGTGATCGTTCCGGAGTAGTCGTAGCCGAAGTCCTCGGCGAGGTGACAGTCCAGCAGGGATACCGGCTCGTCGAGGTCCACGATCCAGTAATGGGGGATGCCGGCGTCGGCGTACTCGTCTCGCTTGATGACGTAGTCGAGACGCCCGGAACCCGGGGAGACGATCTCCACCACGATCAGCACGTCCGCGGCCCTGAGCAGTCCGCCGTCGCGGTCCACCCGGTTGAGCGCCACGGTATCGATCACCACCAGATCGGGTCGGCGCACCCAGCCAGGCTGATCGGCGGGAGCCAGTCCCAGGTCGATATCCACGTCCTGGATGACGCGAAGGCCCTCGGGCAGCTGCGGGACCATCTGCATCGCCAGCGTGAGCCCGGCCATGTTGTGCTTCGGGCTTGGGCTGGGCGACACCAGGATGCGGCCGTCCAGGAGTTCGGTGTAACCCCACCCGGTCTCACCGAGCTGGGCGTACTCCGCTGCGGTCAGCAGCCGAGCCGGGGGCCGGCCGGGGACGCCCAGTGGCTCGGCGGCGGTCATGACGCCCACCGTAACGTGAGGTCAACCCCGGACCAGGCGCCAGTCCTCGGTGTGTCGGTACCAGGTCCAGCGATCGGTGGTGTGCGATGCGACGCCGTCGCGCCACACGCCGGTGGGTCGGCACCCCAGCTGCACGGCGCGCCCGGTGACATCACGCACCCGGCGCCGGAGCAGCCCGCCTCGCACCACCCGAACGACCAGCCCGAGCGCGCGGTCCGGCGCCACCTCCAGCCGCCCGGCCCGCCCGCGCAGCACCACCTCGTCGTCGCAGTAGACCACCCCCTCCACCGGCCGGACCACCCCGAGCCCCACGAGCACGCCACCGGAGTCATCCCGCACCAGGGGCACCCGCTGCGGTGCGCCCCCCAGCGCGAGCGAGGCTGCGGCCGTGGGCACGACAGGCAGGCCCCAGAGCCGGGCTACTGCCGAGGACGCCGAGGACGGCACGTATCCCACCGGCACGGCGGCGAGCACCCCGGTGCGCAGCAGCCGCAGCAGCACCGCGGCCAGGTCGGCGTCGGTGCCGCAGACTACCAGCCGCCGGCCGTCCAGCCCAGTCAGGATCTCGTCGAGCTCTTCGCGCCCGGGGCGGGCCGGCACCGCCACGGGCGCCCCAGCACCGGGCCACCGGGCGGACCCGCAGGTCAGCACCACAACCCCGGCCATGTCCACCCCAAAAGGTCTACGCTCGCCCTCGGCGCACCCGAACCGACCTCACGGAGTACCACATGCCGGCGATCGTGCTCATCGGTGCCCAGTGGGGCGACGAGGGCAAAGGCAAGGCCACGGACTCACTCGGCGAACGGGCCCAGTGGGTGGTGCGTTACCAGGGCGGCAACAACGCGGGCCACACCGTGGTGCTGCCCGACGGGCAGGACTTCGCGCTGCACCTCATCCCCTCGGGCATCCTCACCCCGGGGGTGACCAACGTCATCGGCAACGGCGTGGTAGTGGACCCCGGCGTACTGCTCGACGAGCTCGCCGGCCTGGAGGCCCGGGGCGTGGACACCGAGCGGCTGCTCATCTCTGCCGACGCGCACTTGATCATGCCCTATCACGTGGCGATCGACCGGGTCACCGAGCGCTACCTGGGCAAAGCCAAGATCGGCACGACCGGGCGCGGCATTGGACCGGCTTACCAGGACAAGGTGGCCCGGGTGGGGATCCGGGTCCAGGACCTGCTGGATGAGAAGATCCTGCGGCAGAAGGTGGAGGCCGCCCTCGAGTTCAAAAACCAGGTCCTGGTCAAGGTCTACAACCGGCGCGCACTGGACGCCGAGCAGGTGGTGGACACCGCGCTCGACCAGGGCGCGCACTTCGCGCACCGCATCGCCGACACCGGGCTGCTCCTCCAGGCGGCGCTGCGCCGCGGCGAGACGGTGCTGCTGGAAGGCAGCCAAGGCACCCTGCTCGACGTCGACCACGGCACCTACCCCTTCGTCACCTCCTCGAACCCGACCGCGGGCGGCGCCTGCGCCGGCTCGGGCATCGGCCCCACAAAGATCACCGCCGTGGTGGGCATCCTTAAGGCCTACACCACCCGGGTCGGCTCGGGCCCGTTCCCCACCGAGCTGCACGACGCCCTGGGCGAGCGACTGCGCACCACGGGCGGGGAGATCGGGGTCACCACCGGGCGAGCCCGGCGGGTCGGCTGGTTCGACGCGGTCATCGGGCGCTACGCAGTACGGGTGAACGGGATCACCGATTTCTTCCTGACCAAACTCGATGTGCTCTCCGGCCTGGACCCGGTGCCCCTCTGCGTGGCGTACCAGATCGACGGAGCGCGCACCGAGGAAATGCCGATGACCCAGACCGACCTGCACCACGCCGTGCCGGTATATGAAGAACTGCCCGGCTGGTGCGAAGACCTGTCCCAGTGCCGCAGTCTCGACCAACTCCCCCCCAACGCCCGGGCCTACGTGGCGCGCGTCGAGGACCTCTGCGGAGCCCGCATTTCCACCATCGGCGTCGGCCCCAACCGCCACCAGACGATCGAACTCCGCACAATCTGACGCTGTCCCCGCCATTCGGAGCCACCTAGCGCCGGCCGTCCACCGCCATTCGGCTTCGAATGACGTGTGAACGCCGGCCACATACCGCTATTCGGCTCCGAATGACGGGGGCCTTGCCCAAGGCGGCGGCACAGTCAGGGAACATTGGCAAGCAGGACGACCGGGAGCACCGCCGCGTGTCGCGATCGCCTAGTGCGGCGTCGCCGCGGACCGCCCAGCAGGGCAGCCGAGCTGGGCTGTGGGCACTGCCCCGGCAGGTGCCGGACGCAGACGCGGAGCGCCATGATCACTGTTTGTGTGCCAAAACCGACAGATTCTGTCGTTTTTGTCAGGTGAGTCGCCGGGGGGAGTTGCGCCCCCCGGCGCTCGTTGAACCGTGCGTGACGCTCTCGCGTCACACGGCTCCCGTCGCCCAGCCGATGGGGTAGGCGCCGGCTTTCCAGTGGGCGAACAG
>JAFAPC010000044.1 GCA_019247305.1 Pseudonocardiales bacterium | reverse complement strand
GGGCGGCCCCTAATACCCTCCTGCGCTGCCTGGGCACAACCCACACCGGAGCACCCCGCCACCCGCTCTACACCCCCCGCACCGCCACCCCCATCCCCCTCCACGAGGTGCCGTGATGAGCTCCTCCACACTCGCCCTGCTCACCCTCACCGTACTGGCCGCCCTCGGGGCCTTGGCGGCGTTTCGCAGTGGGGCACGGGGTGCCTACAAGCTGGCCCGCCAAACCCAGGAAGTCACCCGGGTGGGCACGACCCTGCTGCACGCCCTGGTCACCATGGGTGTGATCGTCGGGGTGCAGTGGGTCGTGCTGGCCGCCACCACCGATCCGCGCGCCTGGGCGGTGACCCTCTCGGTGCCCGCGTTGTTCGCCGGCAGCACGATCGCCCGCCTGTTCGCGGTCACCGAAATCATCAACGGCGACCAGCACCACCGCAGGAGGGGCCGCTCATGAGCGCCCCGACCCGGCACGGACCACCCCCACCCGACAGCGGGCACCCATCGGTGAGTCCCGCCCAACGCCTCGCGGCGCAGGCCGCTGCCGCGGCCGAGGCGCGGGCCTACCAGAGCGACCCCGACGTGGTGGCGTTACGGGTGGAGCGCTTACGCACCCAAGTCGAGCACCTCATGTGGACCGGCATCGGACTCGGACTGTGCTTCACCATGACCACCGTCCAACACTTCGCCGCCACCGACACCCCCACGGGGTCGCTGGTGTGGTGGGCGGCCTGGCTGCTCGACCCCATGGTGTCGTTGGTCCTGCTCGCGGTCCTGCGCGCCGAGCAGGCCACCACCCGGGCCCAGGTGCACACCGGCCCGTGGCCCCGGATCACGAAATGGGTACTCCTCTCCGCCACGTATGTGATGAACACCTGGGCCTACTGGGCCGCAGGCTCCGCCTCCGGGGTCGTGCTGCACTCCGTCCCGCCCCTGGTCGTGGTCATCGCCGCTGAGGCGCTCACCGAGTTGCAATACGCGCTGACCGACTGCGCTCAGCGCGCCGCCCACACACCCCCAGCCACACCGAGCGAGCAGGCACAACGCGCCGCGGTGACCACCACCATCCCAGAGCAGCCCGCCCCCGCCGGCACCACCAGTCACCCGGAGGCGACCAGCATGACGAGCCCCGTAGGCGATCGTGAGCACCACCCAGCGGCGGCCACCAGTAACCCCGTGACCGGCGGTGGTGAGCAGCTCAGGGGCCCTGCTGGTGAACGCTCACCCGCGCACCCGGTGAACCCCCCAGCCCCGCATGCCGGTCGGGGAGCGAACCGGGGTGGTGCACCCCACCACCCACCACCGGGCAGCGCGCGGGCTGCTCAGCGGGTGCGGCGCAAGCTGCTGGCCGACTACCTCACCGAAGCCCGCACCGCCTACACACCCGGAACCGTGATCACCCCCGCGTGGGTGCGCCAGGTCACCACCTGCTCCCGCGGCTCCTCCACCAAGATCGCCACCACCCTGGCCGCGGAGCTGACCACGACACACCACCCCGCTGAGGGCGGAACGACGGCTCGAACCGACCGAGACCGAGACGAAAGGGCCGCGTGATGACGACCACGCTGCTCACCAACCCACCCCAACCCCCCACGTGCCAGCACTGCGGAGCACCGCTAGAGGCGTCGGTGTTCGATGATGTCTGCTCCGAGGCCTGTCACCACGCCGGGCACACCGCTCACACCACACCAGCGGTCGTAGCTCACGGCGCGGACCGGAGTGAGCCGCTGAGGGGAACCGAGCCCCTCAGCCCGAGTACGGCGGTGGAACCCGCCCCGGAAGTCCTGGAGGGCGAGCTCCTCCCCGACGACGCCGAGGACGCCGCTCTCGCGACTCGTCGAGCGGGCGAGTCGCCGCTGTTGCGGGCGCGCCTTCAATCCCTGAGTACCTCACCCGAGGTGGTGCACCTGCGCGGACTGGTGGCCTACCGGGTGCGCCACGCTCCCCAGGACGCAGGCCGATTGTGCTGGTTTGCGCTGCGCGGGCACGCCCGGTGGCTCAGCAAGGCCTGGCGGTGGGCCAGCTACGGAGACTTGCGCGCCGATGCCCGCACCGCGCGCCTCACCGGGGACTCCCAGGCTCGGCGGACCGCGCAGGAGTTGATCCGGGCCGATGCCCAGCACCGCTGGGCCAAGCTCGGGCGCATCCTGCGCCGGGGCATCGGGATCGGCCTGCTACTCACCACCCTCGGCGGGGTCCTGGTGCTGGTGGACGCGTCGGTGCCCCGGGAGCGGATGTGGCCCTGGCTCGCCACCCTCTACACCCTGCTCGCCTTCACCGGCACGGTCCTGACCTGGGTCCTGAAACTCACCCCGATCGCCTGGCTGAGCGCGGCGGTGTGGGAGGGCCGCGAACGCACCCCCGGCGTCGGGTTCCTCACCCGCCCCAGCGTGGAGGACCCGGACTCCTGGATCGACGAACGGATCATCTCCCAAGCCCTGGCCCACCTCAGCATCACTCCCTTGGACCGGTTCTTCAAAAACGGGGGCGCCCTGGTCTACACCATCCCCGCCCGCCTCGATGGCAACGGCACCTCCGCCCAGATCCGGCTCCCGATGGGCGTCACCGCCGAGATGGTCGCTGCCAAACGCGCCACCCTCGCCGCCAACCTGGGCCGCGCCGTCCTGGAAACCTGGCCCACCCAAGGCCCCGAGGCCGGCGTTCTCGATCTGTGGGTTGCTGATAAAGGCAAACTCGGCACCGGCGCCGGCCAGTGGCCCCTACTTCACGACGGCACGGTCGATGTGTTCGAGGGGGTGCCGGTTGGTAAGACCCAGCGTGGGGCGATTGTGCCGGCGCCGTTGTTCGAGGCGAACTATTTGATTGGGGGGCGCCCCGGGCAGGGCAAGTCCGCCGCACTGCGCACCCTGCTACTGGGTGCGGCCCTCGATCCCACCGCGGAACTCTGGGTGTTCGTGATGGGTCAGTCCCCTGACTTCGCCCCGTTCCGGCCGCGGCTGTCCCGCTACGCGATGGGTATGGACGACACTGTGGCCGAAGCCGCCATGCACGCCCTGGCTGATCTGCTCGACGAGATGGAACGCCGGGGCAAGGTCCTGGAACACCAACCGGGTTCACCACCGAAGACCAGCCGCAAACTGGCGAACAAACCCGGGTTGGGGCTGCACTGGCTCGGGTGCTGGATCGATGAGTGCCACGAATTGTTCCAACACCCGAGCTACGGCCAACAGGCTGCGGAGTGGGCCGTCCGGTTGATCAAACGCGGCCGCAAATACGGCATCAGCCTCCTCCTCGCCACCCAATCCCCCACCAAAGACTCCATCCCCCGCGAAGTCACCCGCAACATCTCCTGCGGCCTAGCGTTCTCCGTCGCCGATCACGTCGCCAACGATGGGCTGCTCGGCTCCGGGAAATACCGGGCCGGCATCCGCGCCACCGAACTCCGTATGAAAACCGACCGCGGCACCTGCGTGGCCGTCGGCCTCACCGAAGCCACCTTCGAACTCCTCACCACCTTCTACATTCCCTACGAGGACGACATCGACCACGTCACCCCGGTGATCACCCGCGCCATGACCCACATCACCCAGCTGCGCCGCACCGGCAGGACGGCCGCTGTGGGGGAGGGTCCGGAACCGGTGGACGTGCTCGCCGACATCGCCACCGTGCTCGGTGCCGAGCGACGCGTCCGCACCCAAGTCGCCCTGACCCGCCTGGCCGAGCACAACCCCACCCACTACGAGGGATGGAGTTTCACCGACCTGAAAACCGCCCTCGCCCCCTACGGCATCGAACCCACCAAATCCGATGGGCTCATGGTCATCCGCACCGAGGACATCACCCACGCTCTCACCCACCGTCACCACCACAACGACACGGACAGTGACGACGACGCAGGGAGCTGACCAGGGAGGCACCCAGGGAACCCAGGGAGTTCTCCCTCGCCCCTCCCTGACTCCACCTCCCTGCCCCTACCAGCCACAACACCCACCAAGGACCCCGACCACCACCCCGTAAACACCCCCCGACACCCCCCAAAACCAGGCCTCAACAGGGTCGGGGAGACCTCCCTCCCTCCCCCCGCCCTTGACCCCACACACCCACACCCCACTACCCACCGTCACCACCGAGACCCCACACGACCCCACTACATGATCGTGGCCGGACAACCCGGAAGGACCACCATGACCACCACCCGCAGCAGCACCCCGACCAGCATCCCGGACCCCGTGCGTGTCCCGATCCGGGATGCGATCCGCAGTGCCCTCTTCGACCTCCTCACGACCGATCAGCATCCGGCGGCGAGCCCCGACACCCTCACCGCCGTCGCCGACACCCGCCAGGGCCTCACCGCCCGCTACACCGACCCCGATAACGACAGCTCAGTCGGGCCTCACACGCCCGCTCCGCATCGACACGCCGCGCTCAGCCGCGCCCTCGGTCTCATCGGCGGCGAACTCCTCGACGCAGGTCCCACCGGCCAGCCTGACCCCACCGTGCTCCACCACGGACTCACCACCCTCGCTGCGGTCGCCCTCGCCTGGCTCGACACCCTCCCCACCCCCGACGACAGCCCACCAGCACCCGAGACCCTGCTTGCCGATATCGACAGCGTGCTGGGGTTTGAACACCACGTACACCCCCAGGTCCTCCTGCGCCTCCTCGCCAGTTACGACCACGAGCGCTACGCCCGATGGACCCTGGACGACCTCACCAGCACCCTCGCCCACTACGGAATAACGCCTGTCGACATTCAGGGACAACTGGTGATCGACGTCCACGACATCACCCAAGCCCGTACCCACCACAACCACACCGACCACGACGACGACTACGACGACGAGCCCCCGTTCTAACCACCACCCGAACCAGGAAAAAGGATTCTCTCATGGCTGGATTACCAGAAATCACGATTGCTGGCACGTTGGTTGCTGACCCCGAACTGCGCTACACCGCCACCGGGGCCGCGGTCGCGAACTTCACCGTCGCCGCCAACGACCGCCGCTACGACCCCACCAAAGGCGAATGGGTCGACAACGGTGCCACATTCCTCCGGTGCTCGATCTGGCGCCAGCCGCCGAAAACCTCGCCGAATCCCTCACCAAAGGCACCCGCATCCTCCTCACCGGTGTCCTCCGGCAACACGACTGGGAAACCAGCGACGGAGAAACACGCACCAGCTTCCAGGTTGATGCTACCGAAATCGGCGCCAGCCTGAAATGGGCCACCGTCACCGTCAACAAAACCACCCGCACCACCGCGACCACGACCGGTGAGGGAAACACCGACCCCTGGACCACCACACCAGCCAACCCGGATACCGGGGATAAACCCCCCTTCTAAACCACCCCAAGCAGTGGCGCACCCCACCGGCCCATCACCCCGGGCCACAACAGGGTGCGCCACCACCACCCCACATCCAGCACCCGACCAAAAGGACCCCCGGGGATGAGCCCCCCTTCTAAACCGGTCCCCGTGGTGCCGCACCCCCCCGTGCTCACCCCCAACGCGGGGAGGGTGCGGCACCACCCTCCCCGTCCTGCACACAAGCGAGAGGAGCTCACCCAGTGATAACCACCACCACGGCCCTGCGCGAGCAGGCGCTGCGTCTGGCTGAGCGGAGCTGGCACGTGCACCCGATCACCCCCTACCGCAAGAAACCCCCGATCCTCGATCAGTGGGAGGCCCGGGCCAGCACCAACCCGGAGCAGATCCACGACTGGTGGCGCCAGGCCCCGTATGCGATCGGCATCGCGACCGGCCCCTCCGGCCTCATCGTGATCGACCTCGACGCCCCCAAACCGGGGGAACCCATCCCCGAGCCCTGGGCCGCTCGGGGGATCACCACCGGGGCCGGCGTCCTGCGAGCCCTCGCCCGGGAGCGGAGTACCACGCTCACCCCGACTTACACCGTGCGCACCCCCTCCGGAGGCTGGCACCTCTACTACACCACCCCACCCGGGACCACCCTGCGCAACACCCAGAGCACGATCGGATGGAAGATCGACACCCGCGCCCACGGTGGCTACGTCCTCGCCCCCGGCAACCCCCTCCCCCCACACGGATACGAGCTGGTGGACGACCGGGAGCCTGCGCAGTTGCCCACCTGGTTACACCAGGCCCTCACCCCCACACCCGCTCCGGGGCGCTCAACGCCCGCTGTGGCGGCCACCACCAACCCCCACGGCTACGTCGCCGCCGCCCTAGAGGGTGAGTGCCACCGGGTCCGCACCGCACCCCCAGGCCGACACAACGCGGCCCTGTGCCGCGCCGCCTACGCCCTCGGTCAACTCGTCGGCGCCGACCTCCTCGACCACCACACCGCCCAGGCCGAGCTCACCACCGCCGCCCACGCCCTCATCAGCGCCGACTGCGACTGCACACCCCACGAAATCACCCGCGTCATCACCACCAGCCTGACCGCCGGGATAGCGAATCCCCGCCGCACTCGCCCCCGGAGCGCCGCATGAGCCCGAACCTGACCACCACCCTCGACCACCTGCTCGACACCCCCACCTGCCAGCACTGCGGGCAACCCCGGGGGTCCTCGGTGTCCGACGACTTCTGCTCCGAGACCTGCCAACACACCTGGCACACCCAGCAGGCCACACCACCCCTCCCTGATCAGGGCGGGGGCCCGGATGAGTCACTACCCGAGGCCACCCCGGCCCAGCCGCTGACCTGGCTGCACCCACCATCAGCCACCGCCACTGCCCGGACTGGTCACGAGATCCTCGACGAGCTGACCGCGTTCATCACCCGGTTCTCGGTGTTCCCCTCCGAGCACTGCGCGCCGACCCTGGCGTTGTGGTATGCCCACACCCACGCCGCGGAGCAGTTCTATGTCACCCCCCGCCTCGTGTTGGACTCCGCCGAGCCCGGCTCCGGCAAAACCCGGGTGTTAGAGGTTGCCCAATACTTGGTCCGGGCTCCTGAGATGACCATCTCCGCCACCCCCGCCGCACTCTTTCGGCTCGTGTCTCTGGGACCTATCACGATCCTGTTCGACGAAGTGGACGCGATTTTCAACCCCAAAAACGGGGGAAATCACGAGGATCTTCGGGGCCTGCTCAACGCCGGGTATAAGCGCTCAGCCACGATCGCCCGCTGTGTCGGGGACGCCAAAAACATAAAAGTGGAGCGGTTTCCCGTCTACGCCCCCGCCGCGCTGGCCGGGATCGCCGGTGCCATGCCGTCCACCATTACCACCCGGGCGATCACCATTCACATGCGCCGACGCCGCCCTGATGAACCCGTCGAACCCTTCCGAGAACGACACGTCGCACGGGATGCCCGGCCCCTCCGGGACCACCTGACCACCTGGATCGACTCAGTACGACCTCAGCTAAGCGGTGTCCTCCCCACGATGCCTGAGGGTGTCACCGATCGACCTGCCGAAATCTGGGAACCGCTCCTCGCTCTTGCCGAGACCGCCGGCGGCCACTGGCCTACCACCGCCCACCGTGCCTGCCGACACTTTGTCCTCGACGCCGGACCGGTGATGACCTCCGACGGGATTCGACTCCTGGCCGACCTGCGAGACGTCTTCACTCAGGCTGGCACGGGGCGGCTGCGGACCACGGACATCCTCACCACCCTCACCAGCCTCGATGAAGCACCCTGGGGAGACCTTGAGGGCAAACCCCTCGACGCCCGCCACCTCGCCCGGCTCCTCGACCGCTACGGCGTCAAACCCAAAAACCTCAAACTTCCCAATGGCGCGGTGGTCAAGGGCTACCGCATCGACGGCGACGACGGACTCGCTGACGCCTGGAGCCGCTACCTGCCCTCAGCCGCTACCACCGCTACCACCGCTACCACCGCTACCGCCCAGGTCAGAGGGGTAGCGGACACCATCCCGGTAGCGGAGGCCTCCGCTACCACCCGAGGTGACCAGGTAGCGGCACCAGTAGCGGTAGCGGATCTCCAACCAGTAGCCGCTACCCCTCTGACCTGCACGGTAGCGGCAGTAGCGGCAGTAGCGGACGAACCGAGGCACCCCACCCCAGTCGGAGGCATCCAATGACCACCCCCCCGTCATCGCCTGTGAGCTCGGCGGAGAAAGGAGGTGCGAGGGGCACAGCCGCGACGCTGACGGGGCTTCCGCCGCTGATCACGGTCTCGGTGGCGGCGACGGTGCTGGGGATTAGCCGATCAGCGGCGTACCGCTACGCGGCGGCAGGCGACTTACCCACCAGGCGCCTCGGCGGTCGCGTCTACATCGTGACAGCACTGTTGCACGAGCTCATCTCGACGGCCGATAACCGGAGCGTGGCATGACACCCACGCCGAACCGGCGGCGCATGCCTGGGATCACCGTCTACCAGCGAGGCACGAAATGGGCCTACACGATCTATGGTGAGCCCGACATACTCACCGGGAAACGGGAACGCTTCAACAAAGGCGGATTCGCCTCCGAGGAGGAAGCCTGGGCCGGCGCACTCAAGAAGCACGCTGAGATGGACGGGGGACGCAGGGTCAAGCCCGCCGCGCGCACGGTCGAGCAGTTTTTTACCGAGTGGCTCGCCAGCGTCAAATACGCATTAAAGCCGTCCGCTTACACGAATTATTCCACCAACGTCGCCGCCTACATCCTCCCCAGCATTGGTGGCCGGCGCCTCCAAGATATCACGGTACCCGTGCTCAACGCGTTCTACGTCCACCTACTGGAAGCAGGCAGACTCAAACGAGACACGAATAGCACAATGTACGAGTACTGGAAGACGCATCACCACCGCCACAACGGGCGCGGACCGACGCCGATGGAACTCAGCACCGCTTGCGGCACGTCCTACCAATCAGCCAAGGAAGCCGTCACACGGTACCGGCGCGGCCGGATACCCACTGACTACCACGCCGGCCTCTCACCTAAATCCGTCCGCAACATCCACAGGCTGATCCACCGTGCGTTCTCGGACGCTGTCGCCTGGGATTATGTGGTGTTTAATCCGGCGGAGCACGCGAGTCTTCCTCGGGAACGGCACCGACGCCGGGCCACACCACAACCCTGGTCGTTAGAGGAGCTCAGCCAGTGGCTCAGGCTCGCCCAAACCGATCGGTTCGCCGGGATGTGGGTTCTGGCCGCCACCACGGGGATGCGGCGATCCGAGCTCCTCGGAGTGCGCCGCGAGGGGCTCGATCTCACCGCGCGAACCCTCACCGTTGACGACACCCTGATCTCGGTCGCAGGACGCGCTGAGGAATCGGACGGCAAGACCCAGGCAGGCCGCCGGACAGTCTCCCTGGATGCCTTCACCGTGGCCGCGCTGCGCCGACACCTGGAGATGCTCGACGACGAACAGAAAGCATTCGGAACCGCCTACCCCGAGGACGGGTGGCTGTTCGTGTGGGAAGACGGCCGCCGGCCCCACCCCGACACCGTGACCGACCGGTTCAACCGACTCGTCGATGCCGCCGGAGCACGACGAATCCGGCTACACGACGTCCGCCACACCTACTCGACGCTGTCGCTCAACTCCGGTGTCGAGCCGAAAATCCTCAGCGATCGCGTCGGGCACGCCAACCCCACCGTCACCTTCCAGATCTACTCACACCACTCCACAGGCCACGACCGAGCCGCCGCCGAACTCATCGGCCGAATGATCGCCGACGCTCTCAGCGAGAGTGCCCAGGAGACACCGAGGGACCCCTGACCCACCCTCGTACTACCGTTCTTACTACCAAGCCACGAAAAGAGCCTGCCAGGCGATCTCTGGCAGGCTCTTTTCCCTGGTAGCGGGGGCGGGATTCGAACCCGCGACCTCTGGGTTATGAGCCCAGCGAGCTACCGAGCTGCTCCACCCCGCGTTGGTGGAGGTGACCCTACGCGAGCAGATGCCGGACGCGCAAATCGAGTGGTCATCGCCTCAGCCACCACCGTCGCCGGCTGCCGGGGTGGCACTGCTACCGGCTGCGGCGGCCGTGTCGAACCGCTTGGTGGCCGCGTCGAGGTCGGCCAGCGCCTTGCCTTGGGCGGCGAAATCGCCGGCAGCCTCGGCCGCTCGCAGGCGCTTGAGCGCATCGGCGATATCAGCGACGGCTTGGCGCATCTCTTGGCTGGCGACACCAGTACTGGCTGCCGTCGGGGGCTGGATTGGGCCCTGGCTGGGCGCCTTGAACTGCTCGTTGGGCGCGATGGTGGCATCTCCGGCGCCAGCGCCGAAGACCTGGTTGAGCGCCTCGCGCAGGGTCGGCGCATACCCGACCCGATCACCGTAGGCCACGAGCACCCGGTTCAGCTGGGGGAACGCCGCTTGCCGGCTCGCTCGCTCGATATAGATCGGCTCCACATAAAGCAGCCCACCACCGACCGGGAGGGTGAGCAGGTTCCCGTAGCGCACGTCAGTCTCAGACTGCCGCAGCAAGTTGAGCTCGCGACTGACGTCCGCGGAGGACACGAACCTGTTCTGCACCTGCTCTGGCCCCAGCGTCTGGGATTCGCTGGGCAGCTCAAGCACCCTGATCTTGCCATAATCTTCTGGGTTGCACCCCACTGAGATATAGGCCGCTAAAAACGGGCGACGGAGGCTGACCAGCGCACTGGTCAGCTGAAACTCTGCCGGTCCCCTTCCGTTTGGCGGCCCGGCCAGGACATAGTACGGCGGCTGGTCGACACCCTGTTGGTTCTGCGTCGGGTCGTTGGGCACATTCCAGAAATCGTCATTGGTGAAGAACACCGACGAGTTGCTCACATGATAGCGAGCGAGCATCTCCCGCTGTACCTTGAACAGGTCCTCAGGGTAACGAAAGTGAGCCCGCAACTCATTGCTGATCGCACTAGCGGGCCGCACGGTACCCGGAAACACGTTCATCCACGTCCGTAACACCGGGTCGTGCTCATCCACCGCATAGAGTGTCACGGTACCGTCATAGGCGTCCACCGTGGCCTTGACGGAGTTACGGATGTAGCTGATCTCCTCATCCGGCAAGCGGGGACGGGATGGCCCAGTCAGCGAGTCGGTGGTCACTTTGCTCAACACGGTCCGCTGCGCGTACGGGTAGTCGTCCAGGGTCGTGTAGCCATCCAGGATCCACTCGATCCGGCCGTTGATCACGGCCGGATACGGGTCGCCGTCCACGGTGAGCCAAGGCGCGACCTTCTCCACCCGCTCCCTCGGGTGCTGATTGTAGATAATCTTCGAATCCGGCCCGATCGCCTGGTTGAACAGGATGTTGCGCTCGCCGTAGTACGAGGCGAATATCAACCGGTTCGTCCAATTTCCCAGCGGCACTCCGCCCTTGCCTTGGTACGTGTAGTTCTCCGGGCGGCCGTCGAACTCCCGGGGACGGGCACCGGGGTGTCCGCCGACAATCGCGTAATCATCGATCAGCTCGCCGAAGTAAATCCGCGGCTGCTGAACGGGGATATCGCCTTGCTGCGAGGTATCCGACACGGTGAACACCGGGTAGCCGTCCGGGGTCACCGTGTTGGCCGGGGCGGCGACGAAGCCGTTGCCGTGGGTGAAAGTGAGGTGCTGGTTGATCCAGGTACGCTGATTTTCGGCCAACGACGCCGACTCCAGCTCCCGTACCGCAACAATGTAATCCTGCGTCTTGCCATTGATAGTGTAGCGGTCGACATCGAGCTTGTCCGGAAAACCGTAGAAGTTCTCCCGCTGCTCCAGCTGAGTAAAGGTCGGAGACAGCACGCTAGGGTCCAGCAACCGTACGTTCGGGATCGTGGCGGTGTCGGCTCGGACGTCAGGCGGTGCGGCGACGCTACGCCCGGAATATTGCGAATACACGACCTGCTGGTCGGTGATGCCGTAGGCCTGTCGAGTCGCGGCGATATTGCGTTGGATGGACGGCGCTTCGCGTTCGTTGGCGTTGGGACGCACTACGAACTGCTCCAGAACCACCGGCCACGCCGCGCCCACCAGAATGCTGGACAACAACAGCAACACGACGGCAATCGCCGGCAGCTGCAGATTGCGCAGCACCGCGCCGACGAAGAACGTGACCGCGCAGATCACCGCAATGCACATCAGGATGATCTTCGCGGGGAGTACCGCGTTGAGGTCGGTGTAGCTGGCCCCGGTGAACAGCGGATTACGCCGGGAGAACATCAGCTCGTAACGGTCAAGAAAGTAGCCAAGGGCCTTGAGTAGCACGAAAATGCCAGCCAGCACCCCGAGCTGGACCCGGGCCGGGCCAGAGAGTTGGCCGCCGCGACCGGCTAGCCGCAGCCCGCCGAACAAGTAATGAGTAAGCAATGCCCCGACGAAAGACACCACCACGACGACGAAGGCCCAGCCCAGCAGCATGCGATAAAACGGTAGAGTGAAGGCGTAGAAACTGACGTCCTTGTGGAACTGGGGATCAGACACACCAAAACTGGTTCCGTGGAGGAACATCTGCACTGTCTGCCAGTCGCCGAGCGCGGACAGCCCGGCAATCAGGCCCACCAGGGCTGGCGCACCGAGGCCCACCAGCCGCAGCCGTCCCACGATCGCAGCGCGGTACCGCGCCACCGGATCTTCCGGCCCCACCACGGGCACGAACACCGGCCGGGTGCGGAACGCGAGCACGATATTGAGCGCGAGCACACCACCGACCACCAGCCCGATAACCACAAACTGCACAAGACAGGTGACTAGGACGGTGGAAAATACCGACCGGTAGCCCACCTCGCCGAACCACAACCAGTCGACGTAGGCGTCGATCAATCGCGATCCAATAATGAGTGTCGCCAGCGCGAGCGCCCCGACGGTGATCAGAATCCGGGCGCGGCGCGACAGGACGGGAACTCTGGCAGAGGGCCGGTTGGCCACAGAACACACTCCTGGCGACGACGGCGATACGGTGACGGACAGCGATACACTGAGGACTCCTTGGGCGGCAGCCGGTGCCACGCCAGACTGAGTCTGCTTGTCCCAACTCTACGGAGCGCCTTCGGGTTCCGGTGGCCGCACTGCTACTACCCGTTCCCCCCACCAATGCGACGATGGCCGGGTGAGCGAGCCACAGCCGTGCCCAGCCGCCCTGTCCCATGCCTTGCCAGCCGCTGCGCGGGAGGTCGAGGAGTTCGTCGCAGCCGCCGGGTGGGACCAGCAGCCGCAACTGTTTGCGCTGGTAGCCACCGCGACTCTGCTGGCGAGCCAACCAGAGCTGGCCGATCATCTGGACGCGCAGACCCCGCTCACCCCGGTGGCTCAGGACGCCTTGCCCACCGGCGAGCTCGACGCCGCGCTGGCCGGCATCGAATGGCCCGACTCGGTCGCTGGCTGCGCGTTGGTGCAGGAGATCGTGGTGCTCCCGCCAACGGCCGAGGCTGGTCTCGGTGAGCTGCCCAAGGACCCAGCGCAGGCCCGCCAGGTCGTTGCCGGGCATCCGCAGCGGCGGGAGGGCAGGTTAGTCGCGGCCGTGCTGCGTAACGGCGTCGGAGCCTGCGTGCTACGGCTGCGAGCCCATGCTGACGACGATCAAGGCCAGGACGACATGGTGGAGAACCCGCAGCTTGCTCCGCATTTGCTCCGCGCGCTGCTGGCCACTTTGCACTGAGGCGCTCAGCAGTGCGGTGGCTGCTGACCGGCTCGGATCTCCTCCAGCGCGTGGACCGCACCCGCCAACGTGTCCACCCGCACGAGCTGCAGCCCCGCTGGGGCGCGCTGCACCGCCTCGGCGCAGTTGTCCGCCGGCACCAGGAACACCGAGGCCCCCGCTTCCCGGGCGCGCACCATCTTGAGCGGGATACCACCGATCGGACCCACCTTGCCTTCCGGGGCGATCTCGCCGGTGCCCGCCACGAAGGTATTGCTGGCGAGTGCGCCGCCCGGTGTCAGCTTGTCCACGATGGCCAGCGCGAACATCAGGCCCGCCGAGGGACCCCCCACATCGGCCAGGTTGATGGTGATGGCGAAATTCACCTCAGGCCGCTCAGTCACCCCGACTCCGAGGTAGCCGCGAGTTGATTGGGCTCCCGCACCGAGCGTGATGGCCGCCTCCCGCGGCGGGGCGTCCCCGCGCTGGAAACGGACTCGGACGAGCTGCCCGGGGTGGCTGCCGGTAAGCAGGTCAACCACCTGCCGCGAGCTGTGGAGCTCCCGACCGTCCAGCGCCAGCAGCCGGTCTCCGGCGGCCAGCGTGCCACTCGCGGCACCGTGGGGTATCACCTGGCCGAGCACGACCTTGGTCGGGTAACCCAGGTAGCGCAGCGCAGCAGTCTTGGCGTTGGCCTCCGAGTCCCGGAACATCTGCTGATTCTGCTGCTCAACCTGCTGCTCAGACAGCTGCGGCGGAAAGAGTTCGGCGCGGGGAACCAGCTCGTTACGCCCGGATATCCACAACGCCAGCGCCCCGTAGAGGGTCACGTTGTCAACCACCGACACGGTCGTCATATTGAGGTGGCCACTGGTGGGATAGGTCCGGGTGCCGGTGATGTCCACCACCGGCTTGCCAGCCACTACTCCGAGGGTGTCGAACGTCGGTCCGGGACCAAGCGCGACATAGGGCACCGTCGCCAACGCTCCCAGCAATCCGAGCGCCACGGCAAGGCCGAGGCTGACCAGCAGGGTCCAGGTTCGGCGGCTCACGGCCGACCAGCGTACGTGCCTGAGATCCGCGTACCGTGGAGTCATGAGCGATATGCCTTTCGGCTTCGGCTCCCAGGACCCTCGGGACCCCGATCGGGGGAGCTCCCCCGACGACGCTGGCAGCAGCAGTCCCGACCCGGCCAACCCGTTTGTCGCCTTCGGAGCTAGCGGCTTCGACGTTGGTGCCCTGGGCCAGATGCTCACCCAGCTGGGGCAGATGCTCAGCCAGGGCGCCGTGGGGGGCGGTGGCCCGGTGAACTATGACCTGGCCAAGCAGATGGCGGTGCAGAAGCTGTCCACGACTGGGCTGCCGTCGGTCCGGCAGGCCACCGCGATCACCGATGCCCTGCGGCTGGCCGAGGTGTGGCTGGACCCAGCGACCGCGCTGCCAGCCGGGACGCACAGCAGCGCCGCGTGGGCGCCGCGGGACTGGGTGGAGCAGACTCTGCCCACCTGGCAGCGGTTGTGCGACCCGGTAGCCCGCCGGATGGCCCGCTCGTGGATCGATGCGCTGCCCAGCGACGTTGCTCAAGCAGCCGGTCCCCTGGTGGCGATGGTGCAACAGATGGGTGGTATGGCGTTCGGCTCGCAGCTCGGCTCGGCGCTGGCCCAGCTGGGTGGCGAGGTCCTCACCTCCACCGAGATCGGGCTCCCCCTGGGACCGTTGGGCGTGGCAGCGCTGCTGCCAGCCGCCATCGAGCAGTTCGCCTCCGGACTGAGCCGCAAGAGCTCCGAAGTGACTGTTTTCCTTGCCGCTCGGGAGGCTGCGCACCACCGCTTATTCGGGCACGTGCCGTGGTTGCGCCAGCGGCTGCTGGCCACCGTCGAGGAATTCGCCCAGGGCATCCAGGTGGATACCGACGCGCTCCAGGAGCTCGCCCGTCAGGTCGACCCGACCGACCTCCAAAGCATGGACCAGCTGATCTCCTCCGGTCTGCTCGAGCAGCGGCACAGTCCTGAGCAGAAGGCTGCCCTGAGCCGGCTGGAAACCCTGCTTGTCCTGATCGAAGGCTGGGTCGATGTCGTCGTCGCGGACGCGTTGGGCGAGCGACTCCCCGGTTCCCCAGCGCTCCGCGAAACGTTGCGACGGCGACGCGCCTCCGGAGGTCCCGCCGAGCATACCTTCGCCACGCTGGTCGGTTTGGAGCTGCGGCCAGGCAAGCTCCGCGCTGCCAGCGAGCTGTGGCGACGGCTCACCGAGCAACACGGCATCGAGGACCGGGATGCGCTGTGGGCCCATCCGGACCTGCTGCCCACGACCGAGGACCTCAATGATCCCGCCGCGTTCGTCGATCGGGCCGCGCGGCACGCCGCCGATCTGGATGACCCGATCGCTGCGCTGGAGCGCACGATGGCAGCGGACGCCCCCCGCGAACAGCCACCTCCTGAGGCTCCCCAGGACCACGGCGAGGATCCGCCCGCGCGCCCCACGGCGTGATCGGTGTCCACAGGTTGTCCACACCTGTGGACGGCCTGTGGACACGCAGTTGAGCCATCAGGGCGAATCGCCCAGGATGGCGGGCATGACCTCAAGCGCCACCGCCGGATCCGAAGCTCCGCCGCCCGGCCTTCCCGAACGGCTGCGACTTGCGCCGGGCCGAGCCGTCCTCTGGCGCTCCCCGACCTGCCTGCAGCTCGGGCTGGACCCACAACGCGCCATGGTCCTCGACGACCTCCCGGAACCCTTAGCCGCGCTACTCAAGCGGATGGACGGCATCCGCAGCACGGCCGAGCTGCTCACCGAGGCGCGCAGCGCCGGAGCTTCCCGTCGCGACGCCCTCGCGATGCTCATCGACCTGCACCGTTGTGGCCTGGTGCAAGACGCCTGCGCCGCCGACCACAGCCCACCAGGCTGGCACCGCGTCGCGCTGGCCACCGAGGCAGCCAACTGGTCAGTCCACACCACCCATCCGACGAGACACGTACTGCGCCAGCGGCACGACGCTGCCGTGCAGGTAAGGGGATCCGGCCGGGTGGCGGTAGCTGTGGCCACCGCGCTCGCCACAGCCGGGGTTGGTCACGTCACGGTGCACGCCCGCGGCTCGGTCACCGCCGCCGACCTGGGCACCGGATACCAAGCTGGCGACCTAGGCAGATCCCGCGCCGAGGCGGCCGACGACGCCGTGCGCCGCTGCGCCCCGGACCTCACCGTCGCCGCTGGCCGCCAGCCAGACCTGATCGTCCTGTCCGACGTGGTGGTTGCGGAGCCGGCGATGGTGAGCGAGCTACTGACGACCCGGACTCCGCATCTGATCGGCTACGCCCACGAAGGGGCCGCGGTGGTGGGCCCGCTGGTGTGGCCAGGTCGCAGCAGCTGCCTGCGCTGCGCCGAGCTGCATCGGGCGGAGGTGGACCTCGCCTGGCCGAAACTGGCGGCCCAACTGGTCGGACACATCCCGACCGCCGGATTGGCCTGCACCCAGCTTGCCGCCGCACTGATCGCCGAGCAGGTGCTCGCCGCACTCGCCGGGCCAACCGCTGGTCTTCCGGTCCCCCCGACGTGGGGCGCCACCCTGGAGGTGGACCCGGTGCGCGGCACCTTGCGTCACCACCCCCGGCCAGCGCATCCCCGCTGCGGCTGTGGCGCTAGATGAGCGGGGCGCCAGATGAGCCGGGGAGCCCACTACTGCGCCCAGCACACCCGGGAGACAATTACACCGTGACCGACATCCCGCGCCGAGCCACGCAGCGAACTGCCCGGCTCGCAAGCCTCCCCCTCGGGGTGGCCGGGCGGGTCGCTGCGGCCTGGGGCAAGCGGCTGACCGGGCACAACGCGCACGAGGTCAACGCCGAACTCAACGCGCGCACCGCCGAGCAGCTCTTCGCGGTGCTCGGTGAGCTCAAAGGCGGCGCGATGAAGTTGGGCCAAGCGCTGAGCGTGTTCGAGGCCGCGATTCCCGACCAACTGGCCGCGCCGTATCGGGAGGCCCTGACCAAACTGCAATCCGCGGCACCGCCGATGTCCCCGCAATCGGTGCGGCGGGTGCTCGATGAGCAACTCGGCTCGGGGTGGCCTCGCCGCTTCCGCGAGTTCTCCGAGGAGCCTGCGGCGGCCGCCAGCATTGGGCAGGTGCACCGGGCGGTATGGCATGACGGCCGTGAGGTCGCCGTCAAGGTGCAGTACCCAGGCGCCGACGAAGCTTTGCGCTCGGACTTGCGCCAACTGCAGAGGTTCAGCCGGCTGTTCCAGGCGATCGTGCCCGGCATGGAGGTCAAGCCGCTGCTCACCGAGTTGCGAGACCGGATGGTGGAGGAGCTCGACTACCGCGACGAGGCTAATAACCAGCGCGAGTTCGCCGCCGCGTTCCGTGGTCACCCTGAGATCGCCGTCCCGGCGATCGTGGCCAGCGCGCCGAAGGTGATGGTGTCGCAGTGGGTCACCGGAACTCCGATGGCACAGATCATCCGTGATGGCTCACAATCCGAACGAGACGACATCGGCACCAAGCTGTCCCTGTTCCACTCCTCCTCCCCCACCCGTACCGGACTGCTCCACGCGGACCCACACCCGGGGAACTTCCTGCGCCTGAACGACGGCCGCCTCGGCGTGCTCGACTTCGGCGCCGCCGCGAAGCTGCCCGGTGGAGCCCCACGCACACTGGGAGTAGCGATCCGGCTGGCTGTCGAGGAGCGCTCGGAGGAGCTGCTGGAGCTGCTGCGCTCGGCGGGCTTCGTCCGGCCGGGCATGCCGCTACGGGCCGAGGACGTGCTGGCCTACCTCGGGCCCTTCGCCGATCCGTTACGCACCGAAACCTTCCACTTCACCCGGGCCTGGATGCAGGCCCAGGCCGAGCGCGTCGGCGATTTTTCTAGCCCGGACTTCCGGACCGGGCGAGCGCTGAACCTGCCGCCCAGTTACCTGCTGATTCACCGGGTGAGCACCGGGACGTTCGGCGTGCTCTGCCAGCTCGACGCCACCGTGCCGCTGCGCGGGATCGCCCAGCGCTGGCAGCCGGGTTTCGCCAGCTGAGCACCACAGCGTTGCCCTCTTGGCGGGGTTGCGCTCCTGTGGCGGGCAGGTGGTCGCCTCACGCGGCAGTGTGCCGTTCGGCGCGGTCCCGCTCGAGGGCGGCCTTGCTGGGCCGGCCACGCGGACGCTTGCGCGGGATGACAACGCCGTGCTCGAAGATCTCACCACCCCACACGCCCCAGGGCTCCTGCCGCCTCAGCGCGCCGCACAGGCAGGCAGCCTTGATCGGGCAACCCCGGCACAGCTGCTTGGCCCGCTCCAGCTCAGCGGGCGACTCGGCGAACCAGAGGTCCGGGTCGTGTGAACGGCAGGGCACAGTGTCCGACCCAGACGGTGCGGGGGTATCGCGCAGGTGGGCTCGCTGCGTCCCACCCCGCAGGTTGGACAACGCCCCGCCGTCCACCGGGATGGTCGCGGTCAACACGTGTCTCTCCTCTTCGGTAGTGGTGTCGGCGGAACTCACCAATGCCGATCTGCCACGGGATGAGAGCCCTCACCACGCAGCAAGGCCGCGGATCCCACGCGGGGTCCGCGGCCTTGCTGAGCCAGCTACTGCTGGCTGGCGAATCACGACTCCGCGGATCAGTGGCTGTGATCTACACTGGTCAGCTGCCTACAACGACCGCTTCTCGGAGATTAAGAGCGAGATTAGGGCCCTGCTGATACACCGGCAACCGATTTTCTGGCCCGGGATGCCGGGGAGGCCGCCTTGGCGGCCGACGGTCGCGCGTTCGGGCCCGGGGGCACCAGGCCGTCCAGGAAGCTGCTGCGACGCCGGGAATGCCTCCCGCCAGCGCTGCGCGACAGTGCCCAGGACAGCGCCAGCCAGCGGCGGGCCCGAGTCACCCCGACGTAGAGCAACCGGCGCTCCTCCTCCACCGCAGCCTGATTGCCCTCCGCGTACTGAATAGGCAACGTCCCCTCGACGAGCCCGACCAGGAACACCGCATCCCACTCCAGGCCCTTCGCCGAGTGCAGCGAGGCCAGCGTCACGCTCTGCACCGCAGGCGGGTGCGCGGCATCGGCACGGGCGTCGAGCTCGGCGACGAGCTGGCGCAGGTCAGCATCCGGAGTGCCGCTAGCGAGGTCATCGGCCAGCTCGGCCAGCGCGCACAGCGATTCCCAGCGGGCGCGCGCGGCACTGCCCTCAGGGGGGCGGTCGGTCAGTCCCTGCTGGGCCAGCACCGCCCGAACGGCCACGCCCAGCTCTAGGGCCGAATCCGCCGGTGAGTGTCCAGTGGCCGCCGCCCGCAACGCCCGAAGAGCAGCCCGGACCTCCGGGCGGTGGAAGAACCGCTCCCCGCCGCGGACCTGGAACGGGATTCCTCGGGCGTCTAATGCCTGCTCGTACACCTCGGACTGGGCGTTCACCCGGTACAGCACGGCGATCTCGCCGGCCGGGGTTCCCTCGCGCAGCAGCTGCTCAATGGCCGCTGCCACGGCGTCCGCCTCGGTGGGTTCGTCGTCATGCTCAGCGAACGAGGGCTCCGGACCGGCGCTGCGCTGGCCCTCCAGCGTTATCCGGCTCCCCGCCGCCCGCCCGCGGGCAGCGGAGATCACCCGGTTCGCCAGCGACACGACCTGGGGTGTGGAGCGGTAGTCGCGGTGCAGCCGCACCGTCACCGCGTCCGGGAATCGCCGGGTGAACTCCAGGAGGAAGCGGGGAGCCGCACCGGTGAAGGAGTAGATGGTCTGGTTCGTGTCGCCCACCACGGTGAGGTCATCACGCTCCCCCAGCCAGGCGTCCAGCACCCGCTGCTGCAGCGGTGTGACGTCCTGGTACTCATCGACGACGAAGCAGCGGTAGCGGTCCCGGAACTCCTGTGCCACCGCCGAGTGCTCTTCCAGGGCGGCAGCGGTGTGCAGCAGCAGGTCGTCGAAGTCCAGGACTCGGTTGCGGTTCTTGAGCTCCTCGTATCCGGCGTAGATCGCCGCGACCTGGGCCGCCGGCAGCGGGATGCCCCGACGGGCGGCGGCCACCGCGGCGGGATAGTCCTGCGCGCTCACCAGACTGGCCTTGGCCCACTCGATCTCACCAGCGACATCACGGAGGTCCTCGACGCCGGTGCCCGCGCCGGCTCGCTGCGCGGCTTGGCCGACCAGCCGCAGCTTGTGCTCCAGCAGCGGCCACGGCTGCTCGCCCACCACCTGGGGCCAGAAGTAGCGCAGCTGGCGCAGCGCCGCGGCATGGAAGGTCCGGGCCTGCACCCCCCCGACCCCCAAGTCGCGCAACCGGGTGCGCAGCTCACCCGCGGCGCGGGCGGTGAAGGTCACCGCGAGAACCTGCCCCGGGGAGATGTGGCCGGTACGGACCAGCTGGGCGATCCGCCGAGTGATGGTGCGCGTTTTCCCGGTGCCCGCGCCCGCCAGCACACAGACCGGCCCCCGTGGCGCGCACACCGCAGCGCGCTGCTCCTCATCAAGACCGTCGAGGGGATCCCGTCCGCTGCCCATGAGGGGCATCCTGGCAGAGCGCTCCGACATCCCAGCAGCGCCGCGCAGCCGGCCACAAAGCGTTATGATGCGAGCGTGCTTGGTGACTGACGGTTCGGGCCGAGGGTGGTGTGCCGGTGAAGATCACCGACCGGAAACGCTGGGAACGAGAGCTCACTGACCATATGCGGCGCCACGCCGCCGACCTGCACGACACATCCCCTGCCCGGCCGCCTGCGCCCGGCATCTGGGTCACCGCCCGCCAGGTCTACCTCTGGACAATCTTGGTGATCATCATCACCAGCGTGGGCTGGGCAGTCGGCCTGTACTTCATCTGATAACTCCCAGATGGACGGGAACCTGCAGGGGCCCTTCGGGGTCTTCCACCAGCCACCTCAGCTCGCGATGCTGACCAGCCACTTCGGCAGCGGCGACCGCGAGAGACAGCGCCGACGCCACCAAAATCCGACCATCGGTAATGGCCGCCACGAAGGCCGGGCACGCCGCGTCAGCTCACGCTCGTAGGCCACCAGTACTGAGGCATCCAAGAGTTGGGGTGGCTGTGGTGGGTTGTTGCGTCCGCGGGTGTGATGTCCGCGTTGGCAGCAGGTGTGCAAAGACGAGTCTGGTCTCAACCTGGCCCTGTCCACGATCAACCAACGGGCAACGCGACTGCGGGCTCTTCTCACTCACGCCGACGCGTTCCCGTGACGGTGGACGCCACGCCACGCCATGTCAATGCATGGTTCGGTTCAATGCATGGTTCGGTGACCTGCGTGCGGTATCGGCATGGATCTGATCACCCAGCAGTACGACCGGATGGTCAACTACGCCACCGCCCTGCAGCTGGGCACGGCCGACTCTGAGCAGGTGCTGCGCCGGTTCACTCGCAGCGACGGCCCCAAGCACCGAGACCCGGTGTCGTCGTGGCGGTGGAGCGAACCTGGTAGGGGTGAGAGGGTTCACGCGTTATCACCCGGCAACTTTGGCCTAAGCAGAGCAGCCCTAACACGGCGTGCGGACGACAGTCAGCCAGACGGCGACGGATCCACCCGTTCAAGGTCTTCTGGACCATGTGTGGACCTGCTACCACGACCAGCTTCCGACCAACAGGAGACGTGCGACAGCGAGTATTCCCAGCAGGATGATGAGCAGCAAGACGAGCCGCACGTAGGGCACCCAGCTCCGGCAGTATATGGCTGGGGTCGACGCGCGGAAAATTTCGACCAAGATCCGTAACCGCTCGGGCCTGTGCTCGTTCTCAGGGAGATTTCGTTTGGTACGTTTCGGCATGTCGCTAGCCCTCTCGTTGCCTGGCCGGTGGCGGTGGACGTGCGGCGAACGGACCGGAGTCTCCCTGCCTGGAGGCCCCGGTCCGTTCGCCTGCCATTGAATTAATGTCGGTCTAAGGATGCTGTTACGGCAAACTCGTGCGCTTTCGCAAATTAAAATTTAGTTAGAAAGGCCTGAGGTGACAACGGGTGGCTGGTTGTCTTGTGAGCTCTCCAGAATCGCCAGCCTGGCTCTTGACGACAGCCGCGCTACAGGGTGGGCTACTCGAGCGTCACTGACTGGATGCCAGCGGGAGAAGCGGCTGCGGGCCTTCGCCGAGTACGCGGACGCGTTCCCTTTGGGTCTAGTGAGGCGTCGCCTTGGACCGCCAAGCGGGGCGGCTGAGCTGCCCATGTGGGCACTGCCATGGCACGAGCCGGACGCAGGCGCAGGGACGCGGTGATCACTGTTTATGTGCCAAAACCGACAGAATGTGTCGGTTTTGGCACATAAACAGTGATCTTTCCAGGCGGGAGGTGCCAAGCAGGCCAGCCGAGCCGGGCTGGTAGGTGATCGACACACCGCCGCCACCCGCCGCACACCATCGTGATCGGCCGTGTCACTCCCCCGTGGCTGGTCATCAGACACCGAGTCCGCCGATGCGCAGCGGGCCTGCCCACGGTCCGCCGCAGAAAAACTTGGCTCAAACCTCAAAGTTACTAGGACCTAGTTGATCTAGAAGCCGTTCCCGTAGGGGCGCCACGGCTCGACACTCCGGTGCCACAGGTTGGCGTAGACGATGAGGGTTCACAGCCCGTACCCGGAATCGGGTCAGAGCCGACGGGCCGGGTCGGGCGCTGCGGTAGCGGCGGACAATGCAAATGACTTCTACCGCTGATACCCGGTCTCACCGACAGACCCGATCAACAAGCCTGGCCGCGTAGGCTCCCCCATTAATCCCGCTCTCCTACTGGCCACCCCCTGGCGCTCTGGGGGCCTTCCCTTTCCCGACTGACCAGCTACAACGCACCTGATAGCAGGCTCCCGTCCTACCTTGACCGAAACCGAGATCATCCCGCTACCGCTTTTACTCGTCTCTTGGAAATACCGCGGTGGACGCATCGGAGGAGGGCTCGTCGCTCAGGAGAAGGTCGATCCGCTGGCCGCTGGGGTCGTTGGTGAACCGCCATGCCTCAACGGCTGGTTTACCCATATCTAGCCACCACCGGTATGCGGCCTGTACCTCGTCCCAGAGTGCGCGTTGCCCGCTTTGGCGTACCTCATAGGGCGCCTCGGTGGTGAGGTGGAGGGTGGCCCAGGAGCGGCTCCACTGATCCACCAGATACAGCGTGCCGGTCTCTGAGCTCTCCGGGTGATAGAAGGTCTCGCACTTCGGCACGCGCAGCCCGATGGCGGTGGCCGCGTGGGTATCGCCGGCCACCGACCAGGGGTGCAGGTCCGTGGTGGACAGCCGCACCGTGTCCTCGCCGCGCACGATCTGGCTCGTGGTGTAGCGGGGGATGCGCTGGGAGCGCAGCCACATGAACGACGCCGGCCCGACGACCCGGCCCGTCGCGGTGCCCGCACGGTGCACAGTGAGCGCCAGCAAGCCACCCGGGTAGTACGGAGTGCCCCACGGGGTGAGTACCCGTCCCCCTGGGCGGGTCTGCGCCACCCAGGCATACGGCACCTCAGCGACCGCCGCGGTGGAGATCACCCGATCGTACGGCGCCCCCGGCAGGTAGCCCTCCGCACCATCAGCGCTCACGACCGTTACGGCGCCGAACCCTGCGGCGACTAAGGCGTGGCGAGCGTGTTCGGCTACGCCCGGGTCCACCTCCACGCTTACGACGTTGCCCGCGCCGAGCCGGTGCGCGAGCAGTGCCGCGTTGTACCCGGTGCCGGTGCCGATCTCCAACACCCGCATCCCCGGCTGCGCCTCCAGCGCGGCCAGCATCTGCGCCACCACGGCCGGCATCGATGCTGATGAAGTGACCTCGAACCCACACCCCCCTTCACCAATCGGGTGGCCGTCATCCACCTGCGTGGTCACCGGGGCATTGGCGTAGGCGCGCTCCAACCAGCCCTGCGGGTCATCGCAGCGCCGCAACGGCACCAAGTCCTCAAGACCACCCGCATCGGGGTCGTGGCGCCACACTAGGTCCGGGATGAACTCATGGCGAGCGACCTCGGTGAACGCGGCTCGCCACCGCTCGTCCAGCTCACCCTGCCGGACCAAGCCCTCCACCATACGCCCACGCAACACCTCGGCGTCGGCCACTACTCCTTGCCACCCTTATCGGGGTGCTCTGGCTTGCTGTGCTTACCGGGCTCCGGCGCTGGAGGGGGCAGCGTGCCCGGCGGGAGCTGCGCGTCGCCCATCGGATCCGGGTTCGGGGTTGGCTTATCGTGCGCGCCCATGCGACACACCGTGCCGGACTGACCACCTCGTGCGCAACGATGCGCAGGACGCAGAATCGACTACCGCTTCCCCCTGCCGCGGACGTGGCTGTGTCATCGGATCACCGCCCGGGAGCCCCTAGACGGCGGTGACGCGCAGCCGCTTGCGCAGCTCGGCGACACCCGCACTGGTGTGCAGGGGTTCCAGCGCGGTGTTCAGGACCCGTAGCCGGCCATAGGCTCGGGGGGAGTGCACCGCGGTAACTGAGTCAATGGCCTGGTGGCCGAGGGTGACAGCGGTGTCGATGTCCCCGGCGATCGCGTGGGCCCCGGCAAGCTTCGGTAGGTACAGCGCCCGGGCTCGGGCGTAGCCGGGACCGAAGCCCTCCACGGCCTGGCGCAGCAGCGGCACCGCCCGGTCGGCGGCGCGCGGGTCGCGGGTGGCCAGGGCGAGTTCATAGCGCGCCCCACCCTGGAAGGAAGCGAGGTGGGCTTCATCGAGGAAATCAGCCCATGACTCCTGAGCCGGGTCGATGCTGCTGAAGTGCTCAAGGGCCTGGCCCAGCGCGCGATCACAACCCGCCACGTCGCCCCGGGCGGCGTGGACCCGGGCCTGGATGCCAGCCAGGCAACTGATGGTGGCTGCGGAAACGGCCGGCGAGGCCGCTGCGGTGGCATGGCCGAGGTAGATCAGGCG
Organism: Pseudonocardiales bacterium; assembly: GCA_019247305.1. Lineage (GTDB taxonomy): Bacteria > Actinomycetota > Actinomycetes > Mycobacteriales > Pseudonocardiaceae. The sequence continues at coordinate 7,283 of JAFAPC010000044.1, read as the reverse complement.
CAGCGCCTCATCAGGGCGGCCGAGTTCCAGTGCCTGCTGTGCCAGGTCGTAGAGCACGAAGACGGTTTGGTCGGTCCCCAGCGGGTGGTGTGCGGTGCGGGTGACCTCGAGTGCGATCAGCCACAGCTCGCGGGCGGCGTCGTGCTGCCTACTATCGTAACTCAGGTAACCCGCCTGGGTGGCTAGCCGCGCGATGGCGAGGTACAACCGGGGCCGCAGCGCGTCGCTCACCTGGGCGTCCAGCAGCGGCAGCACCGAGCTCAGGTGGGTCACGGCGTGGTCTCGCACCGGCCCCGATCCGGTGGCGAAGTCCTGGCGGACGAAGATGGCGGTGACCTCATCGATGACCGCCACATCAGCTGCCCCGACATGCCGAGTGCCCGTGGGCTCAGCCTGGGGCAGCAACGCGGTGGCCCGGTCGACATCCAGCCCGGGGGACCCGGCGGTGGCGACGGTCAACCCCGCGACGTGCTCCACGAAGTCTCTGCGATGCACCCAACTGCCCTCCCGCCCGGTGTTGCTCCGCCCACCCACAGTAACTCCGTGGATGAACCCCAGCTTGCCCGCCGGGATCCCGAGCTGGTTGGCCACCCACACGACCGCCCGCACATCGACCAACGGGCGCCTGCCCGTCTCAAGAGCCACAATCCGGCGTTCCTCCCACCCCAGGAACACCCCCAACACCTCTCGACTCCACGGCTCGGGGCGTTGAACGGCCCGCACCGCCACGAACACCAGAGCGAAATCCCAGCGAGCCAACGCGTCCTCCAGCACCGGACGGTCATACAAGCCCGCCGGCAGCACGATCCGCAGCCCCTCACGCTGGCACGGACCACACCGCTCACCTGCCCCACGGCCCCGACGCAGCTGCACCCCACAGTCCGGACACCGCGATCTCCCCAGAGCACACATGGGATCACCCTAGCGAACCCGCGCACCACAACTGGGCCAGGCACGCCACCGTGTTGGCCGAGACAAGACACCGGTTCATGCAGCCGAAAAGTGATCCATCGCTACGGGCCGCCGGCACCTCGTTCCTGGAACTGGAGATCACTGGCTTCTGTCCGCTGAAGTGCAGACACTGCTACGCCGACAGTAGTCCCGAAGGCGATCACGGCACTATGACTGCGGATGACTGGGAACGTGTTATCGATGATGCGCAGGCGCTTTCGATGGACACCGTTCAATTCATCGGTGGAGAGCCGACCCTTCATCTTGAGCTGCCCCAGCTAGTCCGCTATGCGCTCGGCAAGGGACTCAAGTAGGCGTGACCGATATCCACACCGACCGGACACGCGGTGTCGGGCGTGCGGCACGCGGTATTCCCGATATCTCGGAATTGTGCGGGCAGTGCGGGCGCGGCCGTGCCGCCATCACCCTGAGCGGTGACCTGTCCCCGTGCGTCATCGGTCGGTTTCTGGTTGCGGGCAACGTGAACGACCAGCCCTTGGGTGACATCCTGGGCGGGACACGGTGGCGTGAGCGACCCTGCCTGGGCTGATCGTGAGGGCATCTGCCAGCTGAGGCGCGGGCGCTGGCAGGCAACCATCCCGCAGACCTAACCCGGAGGTCAGGGCAGTTCCACACCGCCCAGGGCGGCGAGCGGGTCGGCCAGGCGTTTGGCGTCACCCACCACCACGCCGGTGAACCGCCGGGGGGCGAAGAACTCGGCGGCGGCCTCGGCAACCTGCCCGGTCGTGACCGCTTGCAACCGGCCGGGATGGGTGAGTAGCCAGTCGAGGTCCAAGCCGAGGGTGGCCAGGGTGGCGAGGTTGCCAGCCAGCCCCCGCTGAGAGGAGGTCGCGATGGTGAGGGACCCGATCGCGTAGCGCCGCGCGCTCTCCACCTCCGATTCGTCGGGGGGCATCAGGGCAAGCCGGCCCAACTCGTAGCGGGTCTCCAGCAGGGCGACGGCAGTGACCTCACTGGCGGTGTCCGCATCAGCGATGAGCGTGGCCCCGTGCCGGGTGAACTCGAAGCCGCAGTGCGCGCTGTAGGTGTAGCCCTTGTCTTCCCGGATGTTCTCCACCCAGCGGGAGGAGAAATACCCGCCGAACACCAGGTTCGCCACCTGCAGCGCCGGATAGCGCTCATGGTTGCGCGGCACCGCCTGGGCGGACAGCCGTAGCTGCGACTGCACCGCACTGTCCCGATGTACCAGCTGCAGGTCAGCGCCAGTCAGCTCGGGCAAGGCCGCCATCTCGATGGCCGGGTGGTCCGATCGCCAGCCCGCCAGGACCGATGACACCGTGTCCACCGCGCTGGCCGGCACGATGTCGCCCACCAGTACCAGGACCGCACCGCCCGGCACCACCGAGCGGTGATGCAGGGCGCGCAACGCCGCTGGCGTCACGGCGGCCACGTCGTCGACCTCCGGCCACTCCCGGGCGAACGGGTGGTCGCCGTAGCGGCGCCGCTGCAACGCCTCCCGGGCGATCACCCGTGGCTGGGAGCGGTTCACCATGAGCCGCTCCACCAGCCGGTCCCGCTGCCGGGCCACTTCAGCGCTGGCGTACGAGGCCGACGTGAGCGCGTCGCCGAGGACCTCAAGGACCACGTCCAACTCGCTGGCCAGCGCAGATCCCGACACCGACAGGTGCTCGGGATCCACCCCAGCGGCCAGGTCGCCACCGACGGCAGCCAGCACCCGGTCGATGGCGAAGCGGTCCCGCTGCGGCGTGCCGTGCAGCAGGGTCATCGCGAGCAACTCAGCGCTGGCCGGGTGAGCGCGGTCCGTGCCGCCGAAGGGAATCCTCAGCCGCACCTCCACCATCGGCACCGCGGGCCGCCGTACCGCGATCACCCGTAGCCCACTGTCCAGCACGGTGTCCGTCACCGACGGTGCACTGGGGGTGCGCGGCGGACCCAGCGGCGGTAGTGGACGCGGCCCCAGCTCGGTCCGGCCGATCTGCTCGGCGCTGCGGTGTAACATCACGCCTCCTGTCCTGCGGCGGCAGGTTCGAGGACGGGCACCGAAGAACCGCTGGCGGGTTCGAGGATCAACACGGCGCGGGAATCCGGTCGGAGCGCGGCGGCCGCGCTCGCGACCTGCTCAGCGCCCATCGCGGCCACCATAGCCGGTAGCTCGGTCACCAGCTCAGCGCGTCCGTGCAGCAACTCAAAGGCGCCCAGAGCCATCGTCCGGGACACCAGCCGGTCGTTGTGGCGGAACAGTGTCGCGACCCACCGAGCGGTGATCCGGGCCAGCTCGTCGGGGTCTGGTCCCTCCGCGGCGAGCCGGGCGATCTCCTCGTCGGTCACCTCAAGCACCCGGTTGACGTCCACGGTGGCGGGATAGACGGCGGTGATGGTGAGGGTGTCCGGGTCGCGGGCATCCAGCGGCTCACCAAACAGACCGCAGCGGGCACCGATGTCGGTCACCAGCGCATCGGTGTGCACCAAGCGCTGCTCCAGGCGGGAGGAATCACCGTCGGAGAGCACCGCGCAGAGCACCTCGTAGGCGAGGTAGCTCTCGAATCCGGCAGCCGGATCAGGCAGCCGGTAGCCGATGGCCAACGCGGGCAGCGGGGCGAGCGGATCCAGATGGCGGTGCCGGCGTTCCCGGTCGGGGGGTGGCTCGGCGAACGACGGCCGGGCCGGAACCGCTCGAGCGGGGACGTCGCCGAAGTGCCGGTGCACGAGCTCGAGCGCGGCATCCACCGGGAAATCCCCGGACACCGTGAGCACCGCATTGCCTGGCGCGTAATAGCCGTCAAAGAACGCCGCGCAGTCCTCGACCGTGGCCGCTTCGAGCTCAGAGAAGTCACCGTACCCGTTGTGCGCGTTGGGAAAGGTGTCATAGAGCACCGGCGGCAGCGTGATCCAGGGGAACCCGCCATAAGGCCGGTTCAGCACGTTGAGCCGGATCTCCTCTTTGACCACGTCGATCTGGTTGCGCAGGTTTTCGGCGGTGATCCGCGGCGCCCGCATCCGGTCCGCCTCCATGAACAGCGCCCGCTCCAGTGCTGCCGAGGGCACGACCTCAAAATAATTGGTGTAGTCGAGATGGGTGGAGCCGTTGAATGTCCCACCCGAGGCCTGCACATGGCGAAAGTGCGCGAGCTTTTCCAAGCTCTCGCTGCCCTGGAACATCAGGTGCTCAAAGAGGTGCGCGAAACCGGTACGGCCTTGGGGCTCGGAGCGAAACCCGACGTCGTAGTGCACGCCGATAGCGACCACCGGAGCGGAGAGCTCTGGGCTGAGCACCACCCGCAACCCGTTGGGCAGTGTTTCGCGGTACAGCTCCACCGTGGGTGAGGGGATGCGGGTCATGAGTCCACCCTACGGTGCGGCGCGCCCCAGCCGGTGCGCAGCCGCCACGCCAGCAGTGCACCGGCGACCCCGGCAAGGGCGACGCCGACCGCGCCCAGGCGCTGCCCGGCTGCCCTCGCGGCTGGTACCCCGGTCCCCTGCAAGCGCGCGAGCAGCTCGCCTTCCGGCAGTGGGTCGGGCAGTTCGACGGTGAGCACCTCACCCAGCCGGTGGCCGCAGCCATCCAGCCGGGCCAGGACGTCATGACCGTCGAGCAGATCGATGCGTACCACGTCCCGGGTGCCGGAGGAACCGCAGAGCACCGACTCCACCACGGTGGCCCGGGTAGAGCGGACCACGCCGCTGTCCGGGTGTGGCCACAGCAGCCATCCCAGCCCGATCAACGCCAAGCCGATCAACCCCAGCCCCATCACCGGGGTGAGGAGCACCGCACCGGCTCCGCCGGTGCCTCGGACGCGCACCGGGGCATCGTAGCCAACCAGCAGGTGAGGAGATCTTCAGCTGGTTGGCGACCATGCCGGGCCAGCTCCGAGAACCGCTGCTCGCTGCCGGATAAGCGCAATTTGTGCCCCCCCCCCGGCGAATTTCGACTCCTGCGTCGATCGTTGGCCAGGGTGCCGACGATACCGCAGGGTAGGCACGTCCAGGAGCACACCCGCCGCGGTTGCCGACGCGGGCCATCACAGCGCTGGTGTCCTCCATGCCGTGCAGGGCAGCCCAGGCCCCGACGGACAGCAACAGCGAACGCCGCCACATGACTCCGGCTGGGTGCACCGGCAGCCGATACTGCCCCGGGGTGGTCTGCCACTCGGTGAGCAGGATGCCTCGGGGCAAGACGCCAGCGGGCACCGGCAAGGGGTGGTCGCGGAGCTCGCCGGTGACGAGCAGGTCCCGGACGCGGCCCACCGCGAACCCGGCCGCTGGGTGTGTCTGCAGCGCCGTGACGAGCAGCGCCAGCGCGTCTGGTTCGAATTCGTCGTCCGCATCGAGGCTGTGCACCAACGGTGCGCTCGCCCCGCCGAGCGCGATGTTGCGGGTGACAGCGGGACCCTCGTGGGTTCCGTGGGCCGCCACGCGGACCCGAGGCTCCCCGGCGGCACCGCATCGGGACAGCGCGTCCCAGGCCTCGGCCTGCGGGCCGTCGAGCTGGACGAGCCAGGTCCAGTCCGGATAGCTCTGGGCCCGCAACGACGCCCAGGCGAAGGTCAGGAACCTGGCGTGGGCGGCGTGGACCGCAGTGATCACATCCACCCGCATGAGCGCAGTGTGCCCCATCCTGGTCATCATGGGGCGTGGTCGGGGGGCGGCACCAACACGAGCACGAAGGGACCCATGGACAGCACGTCGATTTCCACAGAGTTGGGCCGGGCGGCGTCCGACTCCCGCGAGCTGGATCGTATCTGCGAGCAGGTGGCCGAGGCACTGATCAAGGAGAACGTAACGCCACCATTCGAGGTCAGATCAGCAGATTTCGCGGCGGATCCCTACCTGATTTGCGCGGACCGGTACTGGCGGTTGCGGTTCCTCGATCGCCCGACCATCACCACCGCAGGTGAGTGCGCCCGCTGGCTGATCACCCATGTCGCCACAGAATATCGCGGTGAAATCGGACAAAAATGGTCCCTCGGCTATGGATTCATCACCCGGGACAGTGTCGAGTCCCGCGGCGAGCTCGCCGAGGCCACCGAACGGATCGTGCGGGAGGACGACGCGGCGGGTGATATTGCGTTCTTCGCCACGCTCTATCACGCGGGGAAGTTGCGGTCGAACTTCTGGTTCGATGAGCTCCATCAGTTCCTGGAATCCTCCTTGCTCGCGATCGCCGCCGGCCGACACCGCGAGGATCCTCTCTTCGTGGCGTTGCAGGCGTTCGCAGCGTTCGGTAGCCGAGCGATCACCGTTGAGCACGCCACCACCCAGCTCAACCGGGCCTGGAACGCTTCGCAACGCTCCCGCCACGTCGTGGACATCTGCCTCAACGCGCTCTCGGCCGCCGTCCCCTTCGAGGGCCAGGGGCAGCTACTGCGGCAACGCGCCGAAGAGGCGGTCGCCCATTACCCGCAGGATGGCCTCTTTCATTTCCGGCTCGCCACCGGACAGCACATGTGTGATCAGCATGACGCCGCGCTCACCAGCATCGACAGCGCACTGCGGCTGCTTCCTGCGGTCGGCAACCGAGGGAGCCATAAACTGCTCCAGGAACAGTACTTGGCCAAGCGCGACGCGATCCAAGAAGGACGACTCCGGGCGCTGTGGGCTACCGAACAACAGCGCCGATGGGAACGACAGGAATCCGCCAACACCGACCTGCGCCAGACGATGCAATCCTCCACTATCCGCGCCGTCGAACTCATTGCGATCTTCACTGCGGCCATCGCCTTTACCGTCGGATCACTCCAGATCACCCTGAACGGCGAACTGGCGCTGCGGGACCGAATCTATCTCCTCATCGTCCTCGGTGCCGGGCTTGCCATCTTTGCACTCTTGGTCATCGTTGGCACCTGGCTCATCGCGCGAAGCCACCGTCATCGATAGTGCTACACTCGCACTTCCGCAGCCCGCCGCCGTCTGCTGCGCCGAATCGGGCAACCTCAGTGGTCGGAGCCGGAAATCCGTCGGGGATCGGTCAGGATTCCGGGCACCGGGCTAAGTGGGGAGGGCATCGTCAGCGTTGTTCTGTCCCCGAGTTGTTCTGTCCCCGAGTTCGACACCAGGGCGCTCGCCGTTCCCTCTCCACAGCCCCAGTGAGGCGTCGCCGCGAACCGCCAAGAGGGTGGTTGAGCTGAGCTGTGGGCGCTGCCACGGCCCGTGCCGGACGCCAGCGCTCGGCAGAGACACCATGATCGCTGTTTGTGTGCCAAAAGCGACAGGTCCTGTCGGTTTTGGCAGGTGAGTCGCCGGGGGGAGTTGCGCCCCCCGGCGCTCGTTGAACCGTGCGTGACGCTCTCGCGTCACACGGCTCCCGTCGCCCAGCCGATGGGGTAGGCGCCGGCTTTCCAGTGGGCGAACAG
>JAFAPC010000068.1 GCA_019247305.1 Pseudonocardiales bacterium | reverse complement strand
CTGTTCGCCCACTGGAAAGCCGGCGCCTACCCCATCGGCTGGGCGACGGGAGCCGTGTGACGCGAGAGCGTCACGCACGGTTCAACGAGCGCCGGGGGGCGCAACTCCCCCCGGCGACTCACCTGCCAAAACCGACAGGACCTGTCGTTTTTGTCACACAAACAGTGATCTTCCCTGCGGGAGGCGCCGAGCGGGGCCTTGAGGTGATCGACAGACCACCGCCACCCGCCGGCCGTGTCACTCCCCAGTGCCTGGTTTTCAGACACCGAGTCCACTACCGAGGCGGAGCGGGCCTGCCCCGGTCCGCCGCAGCGGCCGTTGGGCAGCGTGCGGGTGGACCTCTCCGGGACGGCGGACCACAGCAGAGGGTGTGGGGCGATCACACCGATGATTCTCAGCAACCCCAGCCGCACCGGTCACTGAAGTTGTCCCAGAATCTGGATTCAACCCTCGGCACGAGCCTCCTGCGCGATCTCCACCGCCAGATGAAACCACACGCGAAGATCCCGGCAGTAGGAGATTTCGTGGACCGGACGCGAGAATGTGTGGCGGTGTGACCAGTGTGGGACCTCGGTAAGCGAGGCGAGTTCGTCCTCGGGATTATCACCGACACGGTCGTAGACTTCCGCGCCCATGCCCGCACCCAGCGATTACACCTCAGCGATGTCGCCCGCGGGGTCGTCGACGGCTCCATGACCATCGACACCCTTCGGTTGAACGCGAGACCACGCCCGCCCTAGGTATGAGAACCTGCTGGTGCACTCCCGGGGAGGGGCGGTGGCCAGGGTCTTTATCAGCTATGCCAGCGCGGACCTCGCTGCGGCCCAGGAGGTGCGCCGGTGGCTGGAAGCTGATCGCCACGAGGTGTTCCTGGCGCAGGATCTGCGGGAGGGGATCGCCCCCGGGGAGCAGTGGCGGTCCCGGCTGCAGGAGCGGTTGCGCTGGGCTGATGCGGTGGTTAGCGTGGTCACCTCGGCCGCAGCGGCCTCACCGTGGTGTGCGTACGAGATCAGCACTGCCCTGTCGCGCGGAAGCCGCCTGATTCCGATCCTGGCCGAGCCGGGCGTCACCCATGCCCTGCTGACCGACCTCCAGCACCTTGACCTGACCCGGGACCGGGCGAGTGTTCCCGCCGCGCTCGCTGAGGCGTTGCGTCGCCTCGATGCCGCCGGGGGTCTCGGGTGGGAGGATGATCGCTCCCCGTTCCCGGGACTGCGCCCGTTTGACATCGAGCAGCATCGGGTGTTCTTCGGCCGAGCCAGCGAGACTGGGGAACTCGCGGAGCTGCTGCGGTCCCCCGCTGAAGGCGCCAAAGCCGCAGTGTTGCTGGTGGTAGGGCCTTCCGGGTGCGGCAAGTCCTCGCTGGTCCGGGCCGGGCTGGGGCCTGTGATGGCCCAGGAACCCGGTTGGCTGACGCTGCCCCCGATCCTGCCCAGTACAGATCCCGTCGCGGCACTGGCCCGGGAACTGGCCACCGCCGCTCGGCGCGGCGACCTGGACTGGACGCTCGACCACGTTCACCACCAGCTCGCTACCCGGGGTCTGGTGGGACTGGCCGATGAGCTGCTGCTCGCCACTCCGGGCGGTCCCAGGCGACAGCTGCTGATCATGGTGGACCAGGTTGAGGAGCTGCTCACCCAGACCCCGCCGGCCCAGCGAGCCCAGTTCGCCGAGCTGCTGCGCCCAGCACTACCCGCTCCGGTACGGGTTGTGGGGACCCTGCGCCCGGAGTTCCTCGACCCCCTCCTCGCCGACACCACCCTGGCCAGCCTACCCACCAGTATCTATCCACTGCGGCCGCTGCACCGCGAGGCGCTGCGCCTGGTGATCGAAGGCCCGGCCCGGCTGGCCGGCATCGACGTCGAGGATCACCTGGTGGCTCGGCTGGTCGAGGACACTGGCACCGGAGAGGCGCTGCCCCTGCTGGCGTTCACCCTGGCCCAGCTCGCCCAAGGGGTCCGCCGCGGCGGCCAGCTGTCCACCGCACGCTATGACCAGCTCGGCGGGGTGCAAGGCGCCCTGGCCCGGCAAGCCGACGCGGCCCTGGCGCAGGCGAGTGCGGCCAGCGGCCGGGGCCAGGAGCAGGTCATTGCTGGGTTGTTGCGGTTGGTTACCGTGGACGAGCAGGGCCGTCCCAACCGGTGGCGAGTCCCCCGCGATGAAGTGCCGGAGCCGGTGACCCGAGAGCTGGACGTCTTTGTCACCCGGCGGCTGCTAACCACCGACACGGAGAACAACAGCGTGGTCGTGGGGGTGGCCCACGAGGCGATCTTGACCGCCTGGGCGCCACTGGCTCAGGCGATCGATGAGAACGCCGCAGCGCTACGGGCCCGACGCGCACTCGAGCAGGCCGCTACCGAATGGAACGACGAGGGCAGCCCGCCGACCCGGTTGTGGGAACGCGGCCACCTCGCCGCTGCCCTGACCGACACCGGCGCCCACCTCCAGACCGGTGAGCTGGTCACCGACCGCGTCGAGCTCAGCCCCACGGCCCGCACCTTCCTGCGCGCCAGCATCCGCCGAGACCGCGTCCAGCGTCGACGCGCCATCACCGTCTTATCGGTGCTGCTCGCCCTCGCTGTGGTCGCAGCTGGCTTCGCCTTCACCCAGCAGCGCACCGCGCAGCACCAACGCGACATCGCGGTATCCCGGCAAGTCGCCGGACAGGCCCTGGAGATAAGCGCCATCAACCCGGCCCTGGCCGCCCAACTCGCCCTGGCCGCCTACCAGATCGCTCCCACCACCGAAGCCCGCAGCAGTCTGCTCAGCACTGCCGTCACCACCTACGCCACCCGACTCGATTACACCAGTTTCGTTTTATCGGTGGCGTTCAGTCCCGACGGGCGCACCCTGGCCACCGGCAGCGCCGATGACACCGCGCGGCTATGGGACGTCCACGACCCTCACCAGCCCACGCCCCTGGGCACCCTCACTGGCCACACCAACACCGTCACCTCAGTGGCCTTCAGCCCCGACGGGCGCACCGTGGCCACCACCAGCCTCGACAGGACCGTACGGTTGTGGGACGTCAGCGACCCCCACCAACCCCACCCCCTGAGCACCCTCACCGGCCACACCAACACCGTCACCTCAGTGGCCTTCAGCCCCAACGGACGCACACTAGCCACCGCCAGCCTCGACAGGACCGCGCGACTGTGGGCTCTTCCTGGACCCATCGTGGTCGGCCACACCGACACCGTCTTCTCGGTGGCCTTCAGCCCGGACGGGCGCACCCTGGCCACCGCCAGCCTCGACAGGACCGCGCGACTGTGGGACGTCCGCGACCCTTACCATCCCTACCCGCTGAGTACCCTCACCGGCCACACCAACGGCGTCATCTCGGTGACCTTCAGTCCCGACGGGCACACCCTGGCCACCACCAGCAACGACAGGACCGCGCGACTGTGGGACGTCCGCGACCCCCACCAACCCCACCCACTGAGCACCCTCACCGGCCACACTCAGGCCGTCCGGTCGGCGACGTTCAGTCCCGATGGGCGCACCGTGGCCACCGCCAGCTATGACCACACCGCGCGACTGTGGGATGTCAGCGACCCCCACCAGCCTCACCCCCTGAGCACCCTCACCGGCCACACCAACACCGTCACCTCAGCGGCCTTCAGCCCCAACGGCCACACCCTGGCCACCGCCAGCGCCGACACCACGGCCCGGCTGTGGGAAACCAACGTCGATCGAGTTGCTGCTCGAATCTGTCGCATCACCCCCGCTATCACCAAAATCGAATGGGACCAATACCTGCCCGGCCTGGGCTACCGGCCGCCATGCGACTGAACTGCTTGATTACGCCGTTCACGCGCGCCAGCGCTCGAGCCGGCGGCATGCCGTGGTCAGGCTGCGGGCGTGCGCGGACAGCTCCGCCCACGGGTCCTCGCGGCGGGCCAGCCGCCGGGGCAGGTTACGCAGCGTGTACCGGCGAGCGGACATGCCGCGGTGGCCGAGCTCGTCCCAGGCCAGGGGGGTGGCGACCGGCGCGCCCGGGCGGGCCCGCACCGCATAGGGGGCGACCATGGTTTGGGCGTAGCCGTTGCGCAGTACATCCAGATACACCCGGTGGCCACGGTCGGCCTTGCGGGTGGCCAGGGTGCGGCTCGCCGGGTCGTCGGCGACCACCAGCTCGGCGACGTCGCGGGCGAAGCCGCGGACCGTGGCAAAATCCGCGCGTCCCGACAGGGGGACGAGGACGTGCAGCCCCCGCGACCCGGTGGTCTGCACGAACGCCACCAGCCCGAGCTCGGTGAGGACATCGCGAACGGCGCGGGCGGCGGCGCGGACGGCACCGAAATCCTCCTCGGCCGGGTCGAGGTCGATCACCATCCGGTCCGGCGTCTCGGGTCGGCTCACGCGGGAGAGCCAGACATGCGGGGTCAGGCAGTTCTGGTTGGCCAACCACACCAATGCCTCCGGCCGGTTGGCCAGGGCATGCACCACCGTGCCACCGCCCTCCTTGGGCACCTCGGCCCGGCCCATCCACTCCGGTACGGCGCTGGTCGTGATGTCCTGCTGGATGAACCCCTCGGCGGAGATGCCCCGCGGGTAGCGCTGCAAAATCAGTGGCCGGTTGGCTAGGTGCGCCATCATCACCGCAGCGATCCTGCGGTAGTAGTCCACCAGCTCGCCCTTGGTGATCCCGTCGTCTGGGAACACCAGCCGATCGGGGTGGGTGACCGGCACCTCGATGCTGTGGGTCCGTGTCCGGGTCGTCATCGGCTCCAGCGTCGCTCTCCTCGTCGCCTCCCTGGGGTTACCCGGACGCGCCGCCACCAAACAGCGAGAACGTCCAGGCGGATGGCGTCGTCGTCGTTGCCGATGCCGGTGAGCAACTCGGCCTCGTGGGTATCGGCGCGCAGCACATCAGCAGCGCATCGCGGTGCGGTCCCTCGCCGGTCGGACTCCGAGCTGGGCGAGCCCGACGGCCTGGTTGGCGCCCTTGCCCCCGAGCATCTCGCGGCGCTGCCGCACCGCGGTGCCGGTGCCCGGCGCGGGCAGCTCCTCGACGAGCAGGACGAGATCGCGGGCGATCTGCCCCACGACGACGACATCGACCGGATGCACTCTGGACCTCCTCGCGACGAGGACTCTCAGACGTCTACCGTCACCACGCAGGACCAGCCATCGGGCCCGTGAATGACGGCGCTCCTTATCACGGCCGAGTCGGGCTCATGGCCCCATCGGGATACCCCAGGTGCTGCGGTGCAACCCCGACTGATCACCTCAGGTCGCACACCACCCTCCGGGGCGCCCGGCGACGCCGACCGAACCCATCGCCTCCAGCAGTGCTAACCCATGATTGTCGGCGCCCGTTCCACTGGCGCGTGGGTCCCCACTTCCCCTTACAGGGTGCTAGCGTTTTCCGTCGTTATCGTCTGGTCCTGTGCCGAGCCTGAGGTGAACGCACCCCAGTCCTGGATCGACGCGCAGCCCGATACCGTCGTTCGGCGATCATCTTGGATAGGCACATCACAACGAGAACAATCACCCACAAGACAACCCATATTAACAATATACCTGGTGACATTTCTCGTCCAGTCACTTATCACGTCAATCACCGAAAGTACCTTCCTCGGTTTGGGTGAAAACCTCCCGCTCCGGGTCACGCCACACAACCACGAGCCCGGTGAGAGCGCAGCCGTGCTCACGCTCGAAGTCCCCGAAAGAATCCCAGAGTAAAAGGTTTCCGCAGGATCTTGGGCCGATCCCAGCGCCACGAGCCCGCGACGCGGAGCCTGAGAGCCCGCGCGCTAGTCCTCGACCACCTCACGGTGGTTCTTGTCCTCTAGGTGGCACCACCGAGAGGGAGTGCGGTGCCGGGGACGGGCCCTCATGCTCATCATGTGTCACCCGACCCGATGGTGAGCCGGAAGGGTGTCCCGGGCGTACAAGGGACCGGCTGGCCGCCGGGAGCGAGGGGAATCAGGGGCAGCTCCACCGACGGCCAGCCGGCGATCGGGCCGCCACCATCGGCGATGTCCGCGCACGCGGGACACACCGGCGACCCGGAGGGACGGTCGCTGAACTGGACAGCGACCGTGGGCACCACCTCACCACACCACGCGGTGAGAACAGGCGGATAATCCGGCACGGTTCTGGCCGCATTCGCTGCGGGCTGGAGCACAGCCCGGGCGCCTGGTGCGCCAGAGTCATGACATCGATCAGCACCGACCGGCGCTGCCCGGTCACCGGGTAGCGCCGCGCTGGCACACCTGCCCGCGCCGGGGGCTGCTCGTCTGTCTCGGATGGCTGCTCTGCTGGGTTCACCCGGCCAAGACTGGTGTTCGATCACGTTCGGTGTCAGCCGCGCACTGACCCTGGCCGCCCGAATGCCAAAGCGGTTGCACAGGCTGTCCAACTCCCACACCCGACGCCGGGCCCGGCGGTCCAACGTGAGAACCAGATCCCGGGCTATTGGGTCGTTACGGATTCGGGTGGGCGCGATCCGATCGGCCATATCCAAGTGCCTGATCGCATTCCCGTCCCTGGCTCCCTCGGCCTGCGCCCAGCACCGTGCTAGATCGAAGTGCAAAGCGGCGATGCGGTCCTTGCTGCCAAGAGTGTCCAGGTCGATCGGCTCACGCTCGACACGCTCAGCGATCAGCGGACCTTGCCCGAGTTCAGCACCGATGGCGACGCGCCAGACGTTGACGTTGGTGAGTCCGAAGTGTTGCTGCAGCCCGTTGCGTTCGCCCGTGAGCGTGGCGACTCGGGCAGCCTCGTCGAGGTGGTCCGCCGCCGCATCGGAGTCGCTGTCCCGCGCTGCGAAGTGGGCTCTCATCAGGTGCAGCAGTCCGAACGTCTCAGCGCCGAGAGTGCCGCCATTCTTGACTGCGGTCAACGGCTGCGCGTCGTCGAGCGCACGCTCTAGCATGCGCACCGCACGATGTCGGCCGCCGGTACGCGCCACCGAAGGCGCTAGGGCGAACATGGCGAACGCTTCCAGTTCCGGCCGCTCGGCGATCTGGGCCGCATCGAGGGCGCGCTGCGCCGCCAGGTGCGCGAGGTGCAGGTAGCCGAACGTGGTTGCCAGGACGAACGCGTGATAGGCAGCCTGGGTAAGCAGTTCGGCCGCGCGCTGCCGCTCGCAGCCGTCGGTGATGGCCAGGTGAACATGCAACTCGATCAACGCAGCGTCGATGCCCTCGCCCGAGGGTCGGTAGCTGGCGGTATCCCGCAGCTCGACCGCCGATGTCAGCCAGCCTTCGAGTGCATCCAGAGGGCGTGGGCACAGATCGGGCACATCATCGAGAGTGGCTTCGCCCAGCCCGCGCTCGATTTGCGTCATCACTGTCTTGGCCCGAGCGCTTTCTCGGTCCGGTGGGAGATACGGCTGGCCGGTCAGATCCGCCACCGAGCAACCCAGCGCATGGGCCAGGTCCTCGATCAAGCCGCGCCGGCTAAACCCGCGCTGGCCCAGTTCCAACTGAGACAAATACTGCTTGGTGATGCCCACCAGCCCAGCCACCACTACCAAACTCGACCCGCGGCGACGCCGAATCATCCGGGCCCGCGCACCGATCGCCATCGCTTCCCCAGTGTCCATAGAGATCCCCTCTCACCGAACCCCTCACCGATGCCCCGGGGACCGTCGCCCCCCCAGGGCGATAGGCAAAGTCGTGTCGGGATGGCTTTACTTTGATCATGTTGGTTGGCTGAGAACGGAGAGTACTCGGGTGGGGTTACGTGAGATCCACCGGAGGCTGGATGCGTCTAACGTCACCGCCCACCCGGTGAGGTCCAGCGGATCGAGAAGGGGTTTGACCTGCGTGATTTCATTCGTTTTATGCGCCACGTCACGCTGGGCGAGGATTGCGGGGACCTCATGAGGCATCGCCGCCAGCAGGCGCACCGTACGCCCGTCAGGCGCAATCACCCCGCGCACAGCCTTGCCGTCCACCGACAGTCCCCGCGTGGTTGGCGTGTCTTCCTCTGGCCTGTGCCCCCTGCCGAGCTGCCCGTCGTGGTCGTGGCGCCCTCGGTCGTCGTGTCCGTTCTGGGCTGACCCCCTGGTCTCACCCGGTGGGGAGTCAGACGTGCCGATGCCGACGCGTTCGGTCAGGAACAAGCCAATTGCCGTGTCGAGGGCATCCGCGTCCACCGGACGCAACGCCCGCCGGAACGTGTCGACATGCGGAGCTCTGAACCGGCCAGTGATCGGGTTGTGACGCGCTCCCAACGCCGCCAGCACCAACTGGGGCGCCTCAGCCGCCCATTCTCCGATTGCCAAGACTGACCGTGACCCAGCCAGCACCGCCGCGGCTGCGATCGCCAGGACCGCCGCAACGGAATGCCGCACACCACGGCATTGGCGTGAGTCAGGCACCAGGCTCAAAAGCTTCAGCAGGCGACTGCAGTCAGCAGCGTCAACGTGGAGGTCATCAGCGGCGGCGGTGCGAGACAGCACCGCGAAGGTGGCAGACTGAGCAGGCATTGGAGCTCTCAGGGAAGTGCGGATCTTGGTCGATCGGACACTCCTAGCAGAGCTCCGTTGCGTTTCTCACCCCCGACACGCTGCCGCTATCCGACCGTGATCATCTGGTTCGACGTTGTCCCCGAACCTGCTCCAAACTCACCGTCCACGACTTTGCCGAACGCCCTGCCGTCGCCCCGGGGTGGAAACCTCGGCGAGGAAGTGGCCTTGGGCTAAGCGGTGCCTTCACGAGCCAGCCGGGCGCCAGATGCCAGTGCGCCGACCGAGGCGAACACAGTCGATTCCTTGCAGAACGTCTTAGGTCAGGCCCCCTAGTATCCGATTCTGTCGGTGAATGTTGGCTGACTGTCCGGATGGGTTCGCCGGGCGCGGATAATCAACGCCGCGACGTTCCCCACAGTGTGCCGCTCGAACCCGGCCAACCAGGTCAGGGTCCGCCGCTCACTATGGGAGAACGGCACGCCGTCCGGCGCGGCGAGCAGCATGGCCAGGAAAACTCACAACGTCGGTCGAGTTCACGGACAGGCCCACCACGAGAAAGAGAGCCCGCATGAGCAGCGACGGCATTGACCTCGACAGTGTCGATCTTGAAGGGGCCCGAGTCTACGCCATTCCCCTGACGACTCGGTTTCGGGGAATCACCGTCCGGGAGGGGATGCTGATCGAAGGGCCGGCCGGGTGGGGTGAGTTCTGCCCGTTCCGGGAGTACGACGACCGGGAGGCGGCGGGCTGGCTGCTCAGCGCGGTCGAGGCCGCGACCCTCGGGTGGCCCGGAGCGCTCCGTGATCGTGTTTCGATCAACTGCATCGTCCCGGCGGTGGGCCCCGACCGCGCCCACGAGATCGCCTCCGGCTCCGGGTGCGGCACAGCGAAGGTCAAGGTCGCCGATCACCCCGGTTCGCTTGCCGACGACCTCGCCCGCGTCGAGGCGGTCCGCGATGCCCTCGGTCCCAGCGGAGCGATCCGCATCGATGCCAACGGAGGCTGGGACACCGACACCGCCATAGCAGTGATCCACCAGTTCGACCAGGCGGCCGGCGGATTGCAGTACGTGGAGCAACCCTGCCGCACCCTCGACGAACTCGCGGTCGTCCGCAGACACGTCACCGTGCGCATCGCCGCTGATGAGTCCATCCGCCGCGCTGGCGACCCGCTGCGGGTCGCGGTGGCGGGCGCGGCCGATATCGCGGTGCTCAAGTGCACGCCGCTGGGTGGGGTGCGTCGCTCCGTGCAGGTGGCCGAGGCGGCCGGGCTGCCGTGCGTGGTGTCCTCCGCACTGGAGACCAGCGTCGGGCTGGCCGCACAGGTCGCCTTAGCCGCGACGCTGCCCGAGCTGGACTTCGCCTGTGGCCTGGGCACCCTGTCCCTGCTGCACGGCGACCTCGTGCCCGAGGCTGAGGCACTCCGACCAGTCGAGGGCTACCTGCCGGTACCGCACACCCCACCCCGACCCGATCCCGCGCTGCTGGATGCCTACGAGGTGACCGACCCGAACCAGGCGGCATGGTGGCGGCAGCGGCTGCGCCGCGTCCACGCCGAACTCACCCGCATCCGCATCAGCTGACGTGGGATGATTCACCGACACCAGGAGGCCGAGCCTTGCCCACACCGAATAAGCGGGATACCGATGCTTCCCGCAAAGGGTTCCACGCCGCTGAGCGTGGTAGCCGAGCGGGGCTTTGAGGTGACCGCTACACCGCCGCCACCCATCGACCATGTCACTCCCCAGTGCCTGGTCATCAGACACCGGGTCCGCCGAGGCGGAGCGGGCCTGCCCCCGGTCCGCCGCACGCCCGGCTGTCCCCGCTGAAGGCCAGGCATCTCAATGTGCTGGGCCGCGACGCCATCGTCGCCTCCCAGCCCGGCGAGGGCCTGGATCCCCTGCGTTATCCGGCTGACGCCAACGGCGAGGACACCGAACTTTGATCAATGGTGCAGCACATCGGCGATCCGGACCAGCCCAATCAGGATGGCCGTATGGAACGCGATCAGCGGCGGTTAAAGACCACCTTCAGCTGAGCAACCGGATCATCCAGCCGCTCACCACGGCCATCCTGAACTTCACCAGCGAGGTGGACAAGCACGACCCCACGTGAGCGAGACCGGCTCGGGTTCAGCACGCCGGGTGATCCGCACCGCGCGTACCCGGGTACTCGCCGCGGTGAGCAGGTTCGCGCTGACCTGGTAAGTCACCTGAGCCAGACCTGGATCACCCAGCATTCGCTCCGCCAGACGCCTGGGTAGCTCGGTGAGCCGTTTGCCGTGCAGGGGCTGCGGGTACCAGCCACCGTGGTGCAACCGACGACGCGGGAACAGCTGCGGCGGGTGGCCGCCGAGACTTTTGGCTGGTCGCAGCTGCGCGCCGAGCAGCTGACGGCGATGGAGCACGTTATGGCCGGCCATGATGTGCTGGTCGTGCTGCCGACCGGGGCGGGTAAGTCCGCGATCTACCAGGTGCCGGCGTTGCTGGTGGAAGGGCTGACCCTGGTGGTGTCCCCGTTGATTGCGCTCCAGCACGACCAGTTGGAGGGCATCGAGGACACTCGGGCGCCGCAGGCAGTTGCGGTGAATTCCGCCCAACGCCGTGGCGAGCACCAGCAGGCCTGGCAGGCGATCCGACACGGTCAGGCGCAATACGCGTTCCTCGCTCCCGAGCAACTGGCTAAAGACGACGTCCTCAATGCGCTGGCTGATCAGCACGTGTCGCTGTTCGTGGTCGATGAGGCGCATTGCGTCTCAGCCTGGGGGCACGACTTTCGGCCCGACTACCTACGTTTAGGCCGGGTGATCGAGCGGCTGGGCCAGCCTAGGGTCCTGGCGCTGACGGCCACCGCGGCACCGCCGGTGCGCCGCGACATCGTGGCGCGGTTGGGCCTGCGCGAGCACTATGAGGTGATCGCCAGCTTTGACCGCCCGAACTTGCACCTGGCCGTAGAGCGATTCACCGACGACACCGACAAGCGGCACGCCGTGATCGCGCGGATACGCACCCTGACCGCGGATCCCGCGACCCGGCGGGGGTTGGTGTATGCGGCCAGCCGCAAACAGACCGAGTTCTACGCCGGTGAGCTCGCGCAGTGCGGGGTGCGGGTAGCGGCCTACCACGCCGGGATGGCGGCCGCCGACCGCGAGCGGGTGCACCAGCAGTTCCTCGCGGACGAGCTCGACGTGGTGGTGGCGACCTCAGCGTTCGGCATGGGTATCGACAAACCCGACGTGCGCTTCGTCACGCACGCCTCGGTGCCGGAGTCAGTGGACTCCTACTACCAGCAGATCGGACGCGCCGGCCGCGACGGCCACGACGCCGAGATCACGCTGTTCTACCGGCCAGAGGACCTGGCCCTGCAGACGTTTCTCACCGCCAGCACAGCGCCCCAGGAGACTCTTGGTGAGGTGGCGCAGGTCCTAGGGGACCACCCCGAACCCATGCGCCCGGCAGACCTTAAAGACCAGCTCAGCGCGTCCGCGGCGCAGTGCTCCAGAGCGCTGAACCTGCTGGAGCAAGCCGGAGCCGTCGACACGACATCCGAGGGCCACCTCCAGTACGTCGATCCCGACCTGCCCCCCGACCAAGCGGTGCACCGCGCGGTGGACGCGGCGCAGATACACCAACGTCTGATCCGGTCCCGGATCGAGATGATGCGCGGCTACGCGGAGACCACCGGGTGCCGGCGGCAGTACTTACTCGGTTACTTCGGTGAGCACCTGGGCCGCCCGTGCGGCAACTGCGACACCTGTGCGGCCGGCACAGCCCAGGAACAACCCGCCGCTGACGGCGAGTTCACCTGGGGCAGCCGGGTGCGTCACGCCGAGTGGGGACACGGCGTCATCATGTCGATCGAGCAGGATCGGCTGACGGTCCTGTTCGACGACGTCGGCTACAAGACGCTATCCCTGCCCACCGTCCAGAAGCACAACCTCCTGGTCGCCGACCACCCCAGCGAGCCGGCGCCGGATCGGTAGCAACCGGGCCGGCTCGGCGCCTGCTTGGGAACGCCTGCCCGGGAATGTGAGTCACGTCTGCGTGGGCTCGTGGGTCGCCTGGTCGCTGCCGGCCGCGTTCATCACGCCACAGATCTCGGCGAGGCGGGAGTTGGTGCGCAGCTGTTCCAGGGTCTGGGGCAGCGGCAGCCGCCAGTTCGGGTACTCATCCACCGTGCCGGGCAGATTCGGTTGCCGGGTCTCGCCGAGGACGTCGTAGGGTGAGACCAGCTTCAGCTGGCAGGGTGTTCGGGCGAGCAGCCGGTGCATAGCCAGGATGATCGCGTCCTCGTCCGGTTCGGTCTCGGTGTGGGCCAGCAGACCCTGCGCGCGCAGCAGGGCCAGCCACTCACTGCGTTCCTTGTCCGCCGCAGCCCGCTCGGCCGGCACATCGTCGAGCAGACCCAGCGCGGCGCGGGCGTCCACGTGCTCACCGATCCAGAAACCCGCGACGGTGGGCAAATCGTGGGTGGACAGGCTCGCCGCTGCCCGCTGCGGCCACCGCGCCGGCAGCAGTAACGGCTGGCCTGGCACGGACTCGTCGCGGGCGAACCAGGCGACCGCGCTGCCCAGCATCCCGCGCTCGGCGAGGGCGTCGGTGACCTCCGGTTCGACGGTGCCCAGGTCCTCACCGACCACGGTGGCGCCCGCCCGGTGGGCTTCCAGGGCCAGCACCGCCAGCATGGTCTCGGCGTCGTAGTGCACATAGGTGCCCCGCTCTGGGGAGTCACCGGGCGGTATCCACCACAGTCGCCACAGTCCAGCAACGTGGTCCACCCGCAGCCCGTCGGCGTGCGCGAGCACCGCGCGCGCCATGTCCCGCAGCGCGGCGTAGCCGGTCGCGGCGAGCCGGTCAGGCCGCCAGGGCGGCAGCCCCCAGTCCTGCCCGTGCGGGGAAAAGTTATCCGGTGGGGCACCCACCGTGACCCTGCTGGCCAGCACGTCGGCCAGCGCCCAGGCGTCCGCGCCCTCGGGGTCCACCCCGACGGCCAGGTCGTGCAGCACACCCAGTGCCATCCCGGCGTGGCGCGCGCTGCGCCGGGTGGCGGCCAGCTGGGTGGCGCACTGCTGCTGCACCCAGGCGTGGAATCCGACCCGCGCCGCCAGCTCACGGCGGGCCGCAGCCACGGCGGCAGAGCTGACATCACGCAGCGGCGCCGGCCAGTGGGTCCACCGGCCGCCGTGGCGTTCGGCCAGCGCGCAGTAGGTCGCCCAGTCCCGCAGGCCCATCGACGTCTCCGACGTCTCCGACATCAGCGGCGCGGGGCGACCGGCGGCGCGCCACAGCAGCTCCAGCGCAGCGCGTTTGGCCGCCCAGACCAGGTCGTGGTCGATCCGCTCGGTCGTCGCCGACACGCGCAGAGCGTTGATCTCGGCGCGGGTGTCTGAGTCGGCGTCGCGGTAGGCGTCTAGGTCTTCGATCCGCAGGTACAACGGGTTGGTGAAACGCCGGCTCGAAGGAGTGTAGGGCGAGGGCTGCACCGGGTGGGTGGGGCCGGGCGCGTGCAGGGGGTTGAGCAGCACCGCCCCGGCGCCGTGCTCAGCCGCCGTCCAGACGAGGAACTCCCGCAAATCCCCCACGTCACCGATGCCCCAGGAGTCCGCTGAGCGCAGCGCGTAGAGCTGCAGCATCCATCCCCAGGTTGACGGGGTGGGCGGAACCCGGGCGGGAGCCGCCACCACGGTGACCTGCCGTCCCCCGGCCAGCTCGCAGCGGTACCAGCCCGGTGACACATCGCCGGGCAGCTCGTCGCGCACCTCCCGCTCCGCGCCGTCCTCACCGATGAGCAGCCGAGCCCCCGGCAGCTTTCGGGCTACCCTGCCCACCCGCAGCGCGACCGTCGCCGGCACCGCCTCGGCGGCATCCCGCTCGGCTAGGCGGGCCAGCTCCCCACGCCGAGCAGCGGCACAGCCAGCGTCGACCTCCAGCAGCCCCAGCACCCGGATCACCACCTGCGGGTCCACCTGGACCGGCTGACGCCGCTCGTTGCGATACGACGTGGCCACCCCGTGCGCGGCGGCCAACCGCCGCAGATCTTCCGGAATCACTGCGGGACTCATGACACGGCCCGCACGAACCGGGCACCGCGGTAACGGCCTAGCAGCACCCTTGTTCTGTACCCATTCCCTGCCCCGCACACACCGCCCTCACCCGCACGGATCGCCTCAGGCGGCACCACTGGCGACGATGGTTTCGGTTGGACACACCCGCCACCGGGTAAAAGACCGCAACGACTGCTGACGGGGAGGTTGCGCATGTGGCCCGGTTCGCCCTATCCGCTGGGAGCGACGTATGACGGAGGCGGAACAAACTTCTCAATCTTCTCCGAGGTAGCTGAGCGGATCGAGCTGTGCCTGTTCGACGACTCCGGCGCGGAGACGCAGGTGCCCCTGCCCGAGCGACACGGGATGATATGGCACGGCTATCTGCCCCGGGTCGGCCCCGGGCAGCGCTACGGCTACCGGGTGCACGGGCCCTACGAACCGGGTGTCGGGCTGCGGTGCAACCCGGCCAAGCTCCTGCTCGACCCGTACGCCACGGCGATTGACGGGCAGATCGAGCCGAACGAGGCACTGTTCTCCTATAAGTTCGACGCGCCGAAACAGCGCAACGACGCCGACTCCGCGCCCTACACGATGAAATCAGTGGTGACCAACCCGTTCTTCGACTGGACCGGCGACCGGCCACTGCGTATCCCCTACAACGAGACGGTCATTTATGAGGCGCACGTCAAGGGCATGACGATGCGCCACCCCCACGTCCCGCAGGACGTGCGCGGAACGTATGCCGGACTGGCTCACCCGGCGATAATCCGCCATTTCCACAAGCTCGGGATAACCGCCGTTGAACTGCTGCCGGTGCACCAGTTCGTCAACGACCCCACGCTCGTTGCCAAGGGCCTGTCGAACTACTGGGGCTACAACACCATCGGGTTTTTCGCCCCGCACAACGGCTACGCCAGCTTCGGCACCCGAGGTGAGCAGGCGCTGGAGTTCAAAATGATGGTCCGAGCGCTGCACCGCGCCGGGATCGAGGTCATCCTCGACGTGGTCTACAACCACACCGCCGAAGGCAACCACCTAGGCCCCACGCTGTCTTTCCGGGGCATCGACAACCCCGCTTACTACCGGCTGGTCGACGGCGACGCCGAGTACTACTACGACACCACCGGCACCGGCAACAGCCTCAACGTCCGCCACCACGAGTCCCTGCGGCTGATCATGGACTCGCTGCGGTCCTGGGTCACCGAGATGCACGTCGACGGGTTCCGCTTCGACCTAGCCTCCACCCTGGCCCGGCAGTTCCAGGAGGTCGATCGCCTGTCGGCGTTCTTCGAGCTGGTCAACCAGGATCCGGTGGTCAGTCAGGTTAAGTTGATCGCCGAGCCGTGGGACGTCGGCGACGGCGGCTATCAGGTAGGCAACTTCCCGCCGCTGTGGACGGAGTGGAACGGGCGCTACCGGGACACCATGCGCGACTTCTGGCGCGGCGAGCCGGCCACGCTGGCCGAGTTCGCTTCCCGGTTCACCGGCAGCTCAGACCTGTACGAATCCGACTACCGCCGGCCGATGGCCTCGATCAATTTTATCACCGCCCACGACGGATTCACCCTCAATGACCTGGTCTCCTACCACGACAAGCACAACGAAGCCAACGGCGAGGACAACCGCGACGGGGACAGCCACAACCGGTCGTGGAACTGCGGCGTCGAAGGTCCTACCGATAACGCCGACATCCAGGCGCTACGCGAGCGACAAAAGCGCAACTTTCTGGCCACCCTGCTGCTCTCCCAAGGCGTTCCCATGCTCGCCCACGGCGACGAGCAAGGACGAACCCAACAGGGCAACAACAACGTCTACTGCCAAGACAACGAACTATCCTGGGTCAGCTGGGACAACGTCCAGGCCAACCGGGACCTCACCGAGTTCACCGCCAGGTTAGTTAAACTGCGCCGCGAGCACCCCGTCTTCCGCCGCCAACGATTCTTCCAGGGTCGGCCCATCCGCGGCTCCAACATCGAGGACATCGCCTGGCTACGCCCCGACGGGCAGCAGATGGACGACGAGGACTGGAACACCGGCTATGCCCGGTCAGTGGCGGTCTTCCTCAACGGCCAGGGCATCCCCGACCGCGACCAGCTCGGCGAACGCGTCCTCGACGACTCGTTCCTCCTGCTGATCAACGGCCACGACGAGCAGATCGTCTTCACTGTGCCCGACAAGGACTACGGGCAGGACTGGCAGATCGTGCTCGACACCGCTGACCCACAGCTCAGCAACACCCCCAGCGCTCCGGCCCATCCCGGCGACCAGCAGGACCTCCCCGCTCGCACGCTCCGACTCCTGCGCAGCCACCGCCTAGATCAACTAAGTCTTCGAAACTTCGGTGTTTGAGTCACGTTCTCCCAGGGCTTGCCGTGGACAAATTCGCTGCGCGTCGGTCACCTCAAAGCCCCGCTTGGCTGCCCTGCTTGGTGATCACGCTTGGGAAGATCACTGTTTGGGTGCCAAAAGCGACAGGATGTGTCGCTTTTGGCACCCAAACAGTGATCATGGGGTCCCCGGCGTCCGGCACCTGCCGTGTCAGTGCCCAATGCTCAACTCAGCTGCCCCCGCTCGGCGGTCTGAGGGGACGCCTCACTAGCCTCTATAGCCGAGTAAGGGCAGGGGCCAGCGGGTCCAATTGTCGTCGTGGTCGAGGTAGACGAATTGTGTCGTGGTGTTGGCGACGACTCCGAATCGGGTGGGTGGGGGTTGGTCCAGGTCACGCCAGAGGGTATGGGCAGCGCTGATGGTGTCCCAGAGCCGGCGGGTGCCGCCTTGGGCGATATGCCCAGTGGTGGTGTGGGCTGTTGCCCAGGATCCGTCGGTGGTTTCAGCGTGAATCGTGGTGTGCGGCGGAGGGGATGTGGTGGTGAGGGTTCGGATTCCGCGTATGTGGAGTTGGACGAAAAACCGGAAATCGGGGTCGGTGCTGTCGTGAGCGATGTCGGCAACGGTCTCGGGGTTGGTGGTGGTGCGGGTTTGGTCACGTTCGGAGGTAGGGTGGATGTCGTAGGGCAGGGCGCGCGCGGGATCATGTCGTGCCCACATGAAGTGGGCCGGGACACTAAGGAATGGGCCAATCACCTCATGGTCGCCGGTGGTGTCTTTGGTGAGTAGGCAGAGCGTTCCGCCGGCGATCTCACCACGCAGGTTGACCAGCATGGCCCCGCCGGGAGTGAGTTGGGTGATCCAGGCCAGCGGGATATCAGGGACGGCGCAGGTGGCGATGATCCGGTCGAACGGGGCGCGGTGAGCCGCACCGGCAATGCCGTCTCCGGTAAGCAGGTGGGGTGCGAGGGTGAGGCTGTGCAGTCGGCGTCGGGCGCTCTCGATGAGCGCAGAATCGATATCGATGCTCGTCACATGGGAATCGCCCAGGCGGTGGGCGAGCAGACCCGCGTTGTAGCCGGTGCCGGTGCCGATTTCCAGGACTCGCATCCCGTCGCGTAGCTGTAGAAGCTCGAGCATGAGTGCCATCAGGCCGGGGCGGGTCGACGAACTAGTGGGCACGTCGGTACGCAAACCTGGCTCGTACGTGATCGCGGTGATCAGGGAGTCGTCCTGATAGACACGGGAAAGCCACGCCTGTCGAGTCTGAGCGGTGTCGTGTTGGTCGGGTTCCAGCAGCCGCGGGGTGAACACATGACGGGGGACAGCGCGGAAGGCCGAGATCCAGCACAGGTCGGTCAGCGCACCCGCTTCCCGAAGGTCTGTGATCATGGCGTCAAGATGCTCTTGCCATTCGGTTGCGGAAATTGTGGTCATCAGGTGGTGTCTCCGATCAGTAGGTCCGCAATGGCGCAGGCGATCGGCATCCCTGTGGCCTCGGCGATGAATCCCCATTGCCCGTTGGGGTTGCATTCAAGGAACCACCAGTGGCCGTCGCGGTCGATACTGAAGTCAAACGCCCCATACAGCAGGCCGAAACGATCCAGGTAGCGGCTGATGCTGTCGGTGACCGCATCCGGGACCGGGATTTCGGTGTAGCGCAGCGAGTCGTAATCCGAACGCCAGTCGATTCGGCCTGCAGTGCTAGTGGAGTGGATCGCGACGCCGAACACGCGAGGACCGACCACGGTGACGCGTGCATCGTGGTCCTTATCAATCAATGACTGGAAGGTGTGCGACGTGGCCGCGATCTCGGCATCGTCCAATGATTCCGCGGACACGGGCGTGGTGTAGATAAGGGTGATGTTGTCGTCGTTGTCGCGATGGAACCCGCCGCCTAGCGGCTTGTACACCACACCGTGGAGTCGCGACTCGGCGAAACTCTGCGCGCTGTGGCCGTCGTTGGTGATGACGGTCGCCGGGACGGCGAATCCGCAATCCTGGGCGACGGCCAGCTGTAGTGGTTTGAACTCGCTATCGGCAACCTGAAACGGATGGTTCACCCATCGCGTTTTCAGCGCGGCGAGCACTCCACCGAAACCACCCCGTGCCTCGGCCACCACAAACCGCCGATCGGCTCTTGTCAGGCCTGGTGGGGGTTGAAAATTGCTCGGGCGCCGGTAGTAGACGGCGGTGATGTCCTCCCATGCCACCGCCCACCCCTGCTCATGCCGTATCTGCCCGGTCCAGCGACCCGAACCGTCCAGATACGCGCTGGCGGCGACGCGTTGCGGGAAGTCGGACAAATCAAGCCGAGCGTAGTTGTGTCGTGAATGAATGTGCTTTACCTCGGATCAGTTTAGTGGCATGATGTCCGTCATGAATCTAACAGATGATGACCGCGCCGTTCTTGAGTCGTTGCTTCGCCGTGAGGGCTACGACGGATCGGTCGCGGCGCGGGCGCAGATTGTGTTGTGGCGGGCGGACGGGCATTCGGCTCCGAAGATAGCGCGGATGGCGGGGACGACGAAGCCGACGGTGTATAAGTGGCTCACCCGGTATGAGCAGTATGGCGTCGAGGGGTTGAGTAATTGGGTGTCGACCGGACGGCCTCCGGAGATCTCGGCCGAGGTTCGGGCAACGATTCTGGCATTGACTCGGCAGTCGCCGCCGGAGAAGACTGGGCTTTCTCATTGGTCGAGTCGGGAGATGGCTCGCTACCTCAAACAGGAGATGGGAATCTCTGTCTCGCACAATTTTGTGGCCGCGTTGTGGCGTGAATATGATCTTCAACCGCATCGCCAGGGGACGTTCAGCCTGTCGACCGACCCTGATTTTGAGGAGAAGGTGGTCGATGTGGTCGGGCTGTACCTTGATCCTCCCATGGACGCCGTGGTGCTGTCGATCGATGAGAAGACGCAGATCCAGGCGTTGGACCGGACCCAGCCACTGTTACCGATGACGTTCTCGAAGACCGAGAAGCGTACTTATAACTATCGCCGCCATGGGACCACGAACCTTTTTGCGGCGTTGAACACCACCACGGGCGAGGTGCTGGGTCGGTGTTTTCAGCGCCGTCGCACCAAGGAGTTCCTCAAGTTCATGGACCAGGTGGTCACCACATATGAAGGCCGAGAGATTCACGTCGTTCTCGACAATCTGTCCACCCATTCTGGATCTGACGTCGACAAGTGGCTCGCTAAGCATCAGAACGTCACCTTCCACTTTACTCCGACCGGCAGCTCCTGGCTTAACCAGGTAGAGATCTGGTTCGGTATTATTACTAAGCAAGCTATCAGACGAGGAACTTTTACATCACTGCGTCTGCTCATCAAGACTATCAATGATTACATCACGAAATGGAACCACGACTCGAAACCGTTCACCTGGACTGCGACGGCGAACGAGATCATTGCCAAGGTTCGCCTGATTCACCAGGACTTCAAGAAGCTGCTCGACAACAACGACAACTCAAAGTAAAGGAATATTTATTACGAGACAGTAGCGGACCGAGGGACGTCCCAACTCGGACGCGACGCGATCGGCAGTCGGGTCCTTAGTGCCGCTGAGAACAATGATCACGCCGTCCCCTCCTCAGCGCTCAGTCCTCTTGTTCTTTTTCGACGTAATCGGTTTTGGTGTCTTCCCTGCCGTCCCGGTTGAGGTACGTGGTCTCTTCCACAGTAATGGTGTAGTACGTCTTGCTGTGTTTCCCACACCGGGCAGGAGACACCGCAAACCGCAAACCGAACGGTCGGGCTACTCGGGATGTTTTCCCAGGAACAATCGCGCTCGGCGCGGGTTTCTGAGCTGCGAGCTTGTCGGTGGTGTCCATCAGTGGTTCATCGCTGAACCGTGACGTTTTTAGGGCCATGATCATTCTCGTTCTCTGTCAGTCCTACTGTCGTCGGGGATAGACACGGGGGGCGTTGTCGGCGGCGTGCAAGGTGGTGATCTCATCCAGGGTACTCAGGCGGGCGCGGACGTGCTCGGGCCAGTGTGGTTCGCCATAGTGAGCCCATAGTGGACGCCGAGCAGGTTCACAGCGGCTCGGCGGGAATGGTGGCGTACTGCTGGCGCAGGATGCGGAGAACGGGATGCTCAGCCGGCCACTGGATACCGTCGATAGCGCT
>JAFAPC010000132.1 GCA_019247305.1 Pseudonocardiales bacterium | reverse complement strand
GGGCCGAGCCACCCGGTGGATCTCGTCGATGAACAACACGTCACCCTCGACGAGGTTGGACAGCATCGCGGCGAGGTCTCCGGCACGCTCCAACGCCGGTCCTGAGGTCACCCGGATCGCCCTGCCCAGCTCTGCGGCGATGATCATCGCTAGGCTCGTCTTGCCCAACCCCGGC
Organism: Pseudonocardiales bacterium; assembly: GCA_019247305.1. GTDB lineage: Bacteria > Actinomycetota > Actinomycetes > Mycobacteriales > Pseudonocardiaceae. Next base: position 30,029 of record JAFAPC010000132.1, on the reverse strand, counting down.
GGGCCGGACAGCAGCACGTGGTCCGGTGCCACACCGCGCCGCCGGGCGCCCTCCAAGACCAGTTCCAGCTGCTCCCGCACCCGGGCCTGCCCAATGAACTCCGACAGCTGGCGTGGTCGCAGCGTGGTCTCCAGCTCGACATCGGCCGGATCCGCCACAGCCGACACCGGTCGCTGGGTGCTCACCGGTGTCGCCCCAACCGAGTCAGGGCACCGCGCAGCACGGCCGAGGTGTCCGAGGTACGCACTACCTCAGGGTCCGCCTCGGCCAGCACCGCGTCCACGGCTTGCTCAGCCTGCCGGGCCGCGAACCCAAGCCCGACCAGCGCCTCGGTCACCTGAGTCCGCACCGAGTTACCACTGTGGGTAGCCGGCCCCGATCCGGCGGGGGCGAGCACTCCGACCTTGTCCCGCAGCTCCACGACCAGCCGCTCTGCGCCCTTGCGTCCGATGCCCGGCACCCGGGTGAGCACCGGGAGATCACCCTCAGCGAGCGCCGTTCGCAGCGTGTCCGGCTCGAGAACAGCGAGCATCGCCAAGGCGAGCCGTGGTCCCACCCCGGAGACGGTCTGCAGCAGCACGAACAACTCCCGGGACGCGGTGTCCGCGAAGCCGTACAACGTCAGCGAGTCCTCCCGCACCACCAGCGACGTGGCGAGCTGGGCCTGTTCGCCACGTCGCAAGCTGGCCAAGGTGGCGGGAGCGGCGTGCACCGCCAATCCAACACCACCGCCGATCTCAACCACCACATGATCCAGCTCAACGGAGAGCACCGGCCCCCGCACCGAGGAGATCACCGCGCCGCTCTCCCTTGGCGGGCCGCGACGGCCAGCCTGGCTCGGTGGGCCGCGGCGAGCTGCGCCGAGGAGGCCCGCGCCTGGGCGAGCCGTTGGGTCATCGGGGCCCGCCACACGTGGCAGACCGCCAACGCCAAGGCGTCGGCTGCGTCGGCCGGTCGCGGCTTGGCAGGCAGCCCAAGCAGTCGAGTGATCATGGTGGTGACCTGTTCCTTACCGGCCCGACCAAACCCGGTGACGGCGGCTTTGACCTCGCTGGGAGTGTGGAAGGCAACCGTCAGCCCGCGGCGGGCCGCGATCAGTGCCACCACTCCGCCGACCTGCGCGGTGCCCATCGCGGTGCGCACATTATGCTGGCTGAACACCCGCTCCACCGCGACCACATCGGGACGGTACTCGGCCACCCAGCGCTCCACAGCGTCGGCCACCGCGATCAGCCGGGCACCGAGGTCCATCTCGGGTGAGGTACGCACGACATCAACGGCCACGCACCTGAGCACCCGCCCACCCCCCCCGTCAACCACCCCGAGCCCACACCGGGTCAACCCTGGATCCACCCCCAACACCCGCACCACGCAAACCCTACCCAACCCCGGACCCCAATCCCGGCATTGAGCGGGCTCAGCGTGGCTATCGGCGCGCCCATAACCCCGCTCAGCCCGCTGAATGCGGCGTTCGGGGGTTAGCCCACCTCGGCTAGCACCTCATCGGGGACGTCGAAGTTGGCGTAGACGTTCTGAACGTCATCGCAGTCTTCTAAGGCGTCGATCAGCTTGAACACCTTGCGGGCGCCCTCAGCGTCCAGCGCCGTACTCACCGAGGGCAGGAAGCTCGCGTCGGCGGAGTCGTAGTCGATACCGGCGTGCTGCAACGCAGTGCGCACCGCGATGAGGTCGGTTGCCTCGGAGACCACCTCAAAAGACTCGCCCAGGTCGTTGACCTCCTCGGCACCAGCGTCCAGCACCGCGGCCAACACGTCGTCCTCAGAGATACCCCGCTGCTGGGGCACGATCACCAGACCCTTGCGGCTGAACAGGAACGACACCGACCCGGGATCAGCCATCGCGCCACCGTTGCGGGTCATCGCGGTGCGGACCTCGGAGGCCGCCCGGTTGCGGTTGTCGGTGAGACATTCGATGAGCAGGGCCACCCCGCCGGGCCCGTATCCCTCATACATGATCGTCTGGTAGTCGGCGCCGCCGGCATCGGCGCCAGAGCCACGCTTGATGGCCCGCTCGATGTTGTCGGTCGGCACCGAGGTCTTGCGGGCTTTCTGGATCGCGTCGTACAGCGTCGGGTTGCCGTCCGGATCACCGCCACCGGTGCGCGCCGCCACCTCGATATTCTTGATTAACTTCGCGAAGAGCTTGCCGCGCTTGGCGTCGACCACGGCCTTCTTGTGCTTGGTGGTCGCCCATTTTGAATGGCCGCTCATACCTGCTCGTGCTCCTTTCCCTCGCGGGCCCGTCTCACCGGCATGCCCTTACCCGCATGTCCTCATGGGGGGCTTCGCTGGGCTTCCGGACCATCTCGCAGAAGAGCTGGTGCACCCGCCGGTCGCCGGTCAGCTCCGGATGGAAGGCGGTGGCCAGCACGCAGCCCTGCCGAATCGCCACAATCCTACCGGCGGCGCTGCCGGCAGCCGGCACCTCGGGCACCCTGGCTAGCACCTCGACGCCAGCACCGGCCTGCTCCACCCAGGGAGCGCGGATGAACACGGCCCGGATGGGGCCACCCGGTAGGCCACCAAAGTCGAGATCGGCCTCGAAGGAGTCAACCTGCCGACCGAACGCGTTGCGGCGCACCACCGCGTCCAGCGCCGCGAGCTGCCGTTGATCAGGCGTGCCATCGAGGACCTCCCGGCACAACAGGATCATCCCGGCGCACGAGCCATAGGCTGGCATGCCCTTGGCCAGCCGGGCCCGCAGTGGTTCCATCAGGTCGGCGGCAACCATCAGCCGGCTCATGGTGGTGGACTCGCCGCCAGGCAGGATGAGCGCATCAACCTCAGCGAGCTCTTCAGGCCGGCGGACCAGCGTGCTGCGCAACCCGCAGCCAGCCAGGGCGCGCCGGTGCTCCCGCACATCGCCCTGCAGGGCGAGCACCCCTACAATCAGGCCGTTCTCGGTCACAAGGTCCAGAGTAGGCCGCCGCGCCTGCGGCGCTGCCTTCCCGAGCGGGCACTAGTCCATCGCGCGGCGCCGAAAGCCGATCATGCCGAGAGCTCCGAAAACCACCAGCGAGCCAACCAGCGCGAGCCGAACTCGGCGGCGACAACCTGGACAGCGAAGTCAGGTTTCTCCTCAAAATCTCCCACGCATGGCATACCCCCCTGGTGCAACAAGCCACGCACCGATTTGGCCCTGTGCTCCCGAACGTGTCCCCAGCCGCCAGGTTGTAACTTTCAGAGCTAGATGGCGCGGAAACTTCAGCGGTAAGTGGCGGGTGTCTATTTGGGGACCGTTGCCAGCCGCGGTCAAGTACAACAATCTGGAGGAGCATTGAGGGGTGCGGCACTGGAATACGGCCTCCCGGTAGCAAGCGCTGAACTTTCAACGAGTATCTACGTTCACACAGATCATGGCTCTGCTGAAGATCTTCGTGCGTCGAGCCCTAAGGATCCCGGTCGAAGCTTCTGACCAGCGTAAACGGCGCAGATCGATGATTTTTCACTGGAAACTCGAGATGGCGTCTGTCCACCACTCTCCGGACGATCGCGACGGATCACCCACAAAAACGTCAGTAGAGCCCTCCTTCGGCGCGGGCATGGCTCAATCCTCCCATGGGATCAGAGCCTCCATCAGACCCGAGGCGGTTCAGTACACCAGCGTGAAGCAGGCAGCTGCTCACTGCGGTGCGTAATGTCGACAGTGACGTGCGCGGTGGGAGCATGTAGTAGTGGTGACGCGCGTACTGATCATTCCCGGTGCCGTGGTCCGCAGCTATGTGCAGCCGGCCGCCGATGCCTTGTGTGACCGCGGGGTCGAGGCGCGCCTGCTGGCGGCACCGGGTGAGCCCGGTGCCCAGCCCGACCTGCGCAGCTATGGGAAGGAGCTGGCCCGCCAGATCAGCCGCACCGACCCTCTTGAGCTGCTCATCGGGTTGTCTGTCGGCGCGCAGGCGGCCGCGGTCGCTGCGACCACCGCACCCTCCATGGTGCGGCACTTGATGTTGATCAGTCCGACTGTAGACCCGCAGGTTCGGACCGTGCCGCGACTTCTCGGCCGCTGGCTGGCCGGTGGCCGCCTGGAACAGCCGGGGCTGTTCCTAGAGCAGAGTCCCGAGTGGCGCCGTGCCGGTCCGCAGCGCCTGTCTCAGGTCGTCCGCTCCGCGCTTAGGGTGCGCATCGAAGACATCCTGGGAACTCTCCGTGCAAGGCTGACCGTGGTGCACGCGGAACACGATGTCATCACCTCACACTGCTACGCGGCCGAGTTGGCCGCAGACCACGGCGGTGAGCTGATCATCGTCCCGGATGCTACCCATTCCTGGCCTTACGCCGACGCCGACCGGTTCGCCGACACCGTCCAGAACCTGCTCGCATGAACCGCCTTGGTGCACGCCAGTTGGCTCCGTACGAGGTGGTGGCTGCCTTCGACTCCGCAACGGTGCTGCGGGCTGGCCTTGCCGCGGCGCTGCACGGTCGGCCGTTCCCCCACCTGGGACATAGCGGCGGCGCTGCGGCCGCGGTCCGAGTGGGTGGGAGACTGCCGTGGCCACTCCTGCGCTGGATTTATACGCGGATCGGGGCCTCAGAGGGCATCAACCCGCACCGACTCGCTGAGGTCGACATGGCCGCCGTGGCTCAGTGGCTGGCCAAGGGCTACCCTCAGCGGCGGTATCCCGCCGCGCTCGTCGGATCCAGCAACGGGGCCCTTACCCACTTAGCGGCGGCGCTGCAAGTGCCATGGTTGCCCGGCACCGTCCTGGTGCCCGTTGCCCGCTCCGGCGACCCGCAGCGCCCCGTTGACGCACTACGCTTCGGCGAGCGGTTCGCGCCACGCCTGCTCGACTCCAACCCTGACGTGGTGCTGCATCACATGCACGACCAGATCCAAGACACGCTCATGGTTGCCCGGATGACCTACTTCCGGACCAAGTGGCGCAACCTGCCCGACGCCTACGCTCGCTTCCTCACTGAATTTCTGGCCCCGGGCGCGCCAGTCATCCTGATCGAGGATCTCTCTTGCTGGCCGGTCGTGCGGATCGGTGAACGACACGTGTTCCAGCCCGGCGCCCAAGGCGGGTGTCCTCCGCAGGGCTACCTGCGGCGCCCGCACACCCCACAGCCCGATGAGGAAGCGCCCGAGGCCGAGTGGGGCGCCAACCCAGACCTGGGTGCTGCTCTGACGGCATGGTGCACCGCGCACAAACACCCCCTGGTGCGGGTCACCTATTCCGGCCCGCAGGCCCCAGCACATGCCGTCGCGACAGTAATGCGCAACTGGTACATCCGGCGAGGGGAACCAGCCGACCGGCTACTCATCCCCTCGTTCATTGTCGGCGATCCCTGGCGCACGATCAACGCTGCGGCCGTGCCGTTTTGGACTTTTTTCTCCGTGCAGTCAGCTCTGCAGGCACTCGAAGCCCACCTCCAACTCAGCACGCCCTATCGGATAATCGACATCCTGCTGTTCCAGCACGGCGTGCGCTCTGACGGCATCGCCAGCCCTGATCAATGGCTCTCAACCGCCCGCCGACATGGCGCTACCGCCCAACTGCTCGCGCTCGACCATCGCCGCTTCCCGCACGACATCGCCTCTCTTGGCCGATACGGCCATGCGCTGGCCGACCTCCCCCCGGCGCGACGCCCCTGGTCACCTCTCGACCTCGACGAAGCCATACCCGTCCTGCGGACCGCAGGGCTCCACATTCACCAGTAAAACGCCACTTCCCAACGAAGACCCATGCTGCAGAGCCTGCGCAAGCGTTGCTAAGGCCCATCGTGGCAATGAAACGGAAAGTCCCGTCTACGGGGGTTCCCGGAGATCACCCGTGCGGAGCTGATCAAATATTTCACCCTGACGAGCGCCGAGGAAGAATTTCTCCGTAAAGCAGCGTCCGCCCTGCCTTCACGTAGCCGGTGGTCAGGGCCCGAATGATTCCTGCTGTCAAGGTTGCAGGAACCAAGGACTAGCGTAGGCCACTGCGTAGTTGTTTGCCGGATGATTGGGTGGACCGTGGGTCGGGCCGCGGGTGTCTGGGTCGGCTACTCGCAGCACCGTCCAGGTGCCCTCCTCGATGCTCATCGGCACGGTGAAGCGGGCGAGATCACCACAGCGCACCTCGATTATGTCGGCCACCACGGGCACCGGCGTACCCGGGCGCAGCACCTGTACCTGCAGCGCGCGGCCCATCCAGGACGGCCCGCGGTCGAGGTCGAGGACGAAGTGAACGGCTCCCTGGCGGTGCCGCAGCACCGAGCCCATGCGCACGCCCCCAGCGGTGGCATCCACCCGCAGCCCGGCAACCCGGGTGGCGAAGAACCGTCGGGCTCGTAATGCCTCAGCGACCCCGGCCCGGCTGTGCTCAGCCACCCACAGCCCGGTGCGCCCCGTCCCGGGCTGCAGGCCCCAGTTGGCGCTGTGCTCGTCGCTGACGCCGAGCAGCCCGGTCCGCCAGCCGGCATCCAGGCAGGCCACCAACGGGGAAGTGGCGCCTGCCGCGACGCCCTGGAACAGGTAGTCATCGGTGCGGTTGAACATTTCCAGGCTGACCATCTGCTCGGCGGCTGCGGCCAGGTAGCGGAAGTCGGCGAACCGGCCGTCCTCCCGGCCCGGGTGGTTGAAGCCGGCGAGCCCTGCGGCGGCGGGAACGCCATTACGCCTGCCGACCCGGGTCAGCCAGGCGTACAGCTCACCCATCGCACCGTGGGTTGCGACGTCGGTGAAATCGTCGGTGAACCACGCGTTGACATGCCCCAACTGCGGATGCGACCACTCGAAGCCGCGGATCGCGGTGAACTTGCCGGGCCGGTCATAGGCGTCGGCGAGTTCCCCGGTGCGCCGCCAACCAGCTCGGTCCAACCCGATCCACGGCGTGCCGCCCGCACCGGTGCCCTCGATCGCGGCGCCGCGAATCGCATGATCGGTGAGTGCCGCGACGTCCAGGCCCGCGTCGCGCATCGCGGGAAAAGCTGCCTCCGGGGCGCCGACACCATCGGAGAGCAACGTGTGGTTGTGCAGATCAGCGTGCACCAGCAGGGTGCCCCGGCTGATCCGGGACCTTCGGGCAGCCCCACTCTCGGGTCCTTGAGTGCGCAACCGCGCACCCGCGGTTGCCGGCAGCAGCAGCGCCTCGGCGTCGACCATCCCGTCCCCGATAGCTCACCAGCCGCGCTGCGCCAGCCGCTGCCCGGCGGACAGATCGCTGAGGTTGATCCCCACCATTGCCTCACCCAATCCCCGGGACACCTTCGCCACCATCTCCGGGTCGTCGTGGAATGTGGTCGCCTTGACGATCGCCTCCGCTCGCTTGGCGGGGTCACCCGATTTGAAGATGCCCGAGCCGACGAATACTCCCTCGGCGCCGAGCTGCATCATCATCGCCGCGTCGGCGGGGGTGGCGATACCACCTGCGGTGAACAACACCACCGGCAACGAGCCGGCCGCAGCGACCTCGCGGACCAGCTCTAGCGGAGCGGCCAACTCCTTGGCCGCTCCCGGCAGCTCCTCAGGGTGCATCGCGGCCAAGGAGCAGATGCCAGCGCGGATCGAGCGCATGTGCCGGGTCGCCTCGACGACATTGCCGGTCCCGGCTTCGCCTTTGGACCGAATCATGGCGGCGCCCTCGGAGATCCGGCGCAGCGCCTCCCCGAGGTTGGTGGCGCCGCACACGAACGGCACGGTGAAGGCGAACTTGTCGATGTGGTGGGCCTCATCGGCCGGGGTCAGCACCTCAGACTCATCGACATAGTCCACGCCGATCGCCTGCAGCACCTGGGCCTCGACGAAATGGCCGATGCGGGCCTTGGCCATCACCGGAATGGACACCGCGTCCATGATCCTGACAATCACGTCCGGATCACTCATCCGCGCGACGCCGCCCTGGGCTCGGATATCGGCGGGGACGCGCTCCAACGCCATGACGGCCACCGCGCCCGCGTCCTCGGCGATCCGGGCCTGCTGCGGCGTGACCACATCCATGATCACACCGCCTTTCAGCATCTCAGCCATCCCCCGCTTGACCCGTACCGTGCCGAGCTGACGCTGCATGGTGCTGTTCTCGGCGGACACGGCGGGTTCGCTCCTCACGGCAGTGATCCGGGGCAAGTTCTGGGGCAGGTTTTGGGGCAATGACCGAATAGGCACCGGATACCAGTACTCGATCGTACGTCGAGGTTGCCGAGAACGCCGCGAGCGAAGACCACCTGGGGGGTTGCCTCGACCGTCGCACCGGTGTGAGATCGACCACACGGTCCACACAGCTGAGGGTGGGATTCCATGGGCACAAAAGGCAACCTAGAACGTGTTGATCCAGCCGTGGCGGCGCAGGACTCGTCCCGGATCCGCAATGTGGCCCTGGTCGGGCCATCCGGGGCGGGGAAGACCACCCTGGTGGAGGCGCTGCTGGTGGCCACGGGCGCGATCAGCCGCGCGGGCACGATCGGGGAGGGCACCACGGTGTGCGACCACGATCCCGCCGCGGTGCGCCAGCAACGGTCAGTGACGCTGGCTATCGCGCCACTACAGCACGCCGACATCAAGATCAACCTAGTGGACACCCCCGGTTACGCCGATTTCGTGGGCGAGTTACGGGCCGGGCTACGGGCCGCTGACGCGGCGCTGTTCGTAGTCTCCTCCGGGGAGGGCGTCGACGCTGCCACCGTCGCGCTGTGGCAGGAGTGCACCGAGGTGGGGATGCCCCGGGCGGTGGTGGTGAGCCGGCTCGACCACCCACGGGCCGACCTGAACGGTGTGACCGCTGCCTGCCGGGCAGCCTTCGGCGAAGGGGTACTGCCGCTGTACCTGCCGGTGCGCGATGGGGCGGGTGTGGTGACCGGTCTGGTGGGGCTGCTGTCGCAGCGGCTGTTCGACTACCGCGGCGGGTACCCGCCGCTGGCAGGCAAACCCGGCGAGCTGGGCAGCGCCGTGGACCCCGACGAGGTCACGGCGGCTCGCAACGAACTCATCGAGGGAATCATCGCCGAGAGCGAGGATGAGTCCCTGATGGACCGCTACCTCGGCGGTGAGGATCTTGACGTCGGCGTGCTGATCGACGACCTGGAGACCGCGGTCACCCGCGGCTCATTCCACCCGGTGATCCCCGCGTGCGCCGGCACGGGCGTGGGGCTCGCCGAGCTCCTTGAAGTGCTCACCGGCGCTTTTCCAGCCCCGAACAAGCACACTCCTCCCCCAGTGCGCCGTCCCGACGGTTCGGCCTACCCGGCGGTGGACGTCGACCCGGCCGCGCCGCTGGTCGCGGAGGTGGTGCGCACCACCGTCGACCCCTACCAGGGCCGGGTGTCGCTGGTGCGGGTGTTCTCCGGAACGTTGCACCCGGATCGTTCCGTGCATGTGTCCGGGCACGGGCTCGCTGAGCGCGGGCACGCCGACCACGACGTCGATGAGCGGGTGGCACACATCTACACCCCGCTCGGCGGCTCGCTGAGCGAAGTACCGCACTGTGTGGCCGGTGACCTGTGCGCGGTGACCAAGGTGGCTTCCGCCGAGACCGGGGACACCCTGTCCGCGCCCAACAACCCCCTGCTGGTGGAGCCGTGGACGATGCCGGAACCCTTGCTGCCGGTGGCGGTGGTGGGCCGCAGCCGCAGCGATGAGGACGCCCTGGCCCGCGGACTGGGCCGGTTGGTGGCCGCGGACCCGACCCTGCGGCTGGAGCGCAACGCCGAGACCCACCAGATGGTGCTGTGGTGCATGGGCGAGGCGCACGCCGACGTCGTCCTGTCCCGGCTGCGCGCCGCAGGTGCCGAGGTGGACGTGACGCCGGTTGTGGTGCCGTTGCGGGAGACCTTCGCCGGCCCCTCCAAGGGGCACGGGCGGCACGTCAAGCAGTCCGGCGGACACGGCCAGTACGCGGTATGTGACATCGAGGTGGAGCCGCTGCCGCGCGGGGCCGGATTCGAGTTTGTGGACAAGGTGGTGGGTGGGGCTGTCCCGCACCAGTTCATCCCGAGTGTGGAAAAAGGTGTCCGGGCGCAGATGGAACGGGGCCTCGGCAGCGGTTTCCCCCTGGTGGATATCCGGGTGACGCTCGTCGATGGTAAGGCGCACAGCGTGGACTCCTCCGACGCGGCCTTCCAGACTGCGGGGTCGCTGGCGCTCAAGGACGCCGCGGAGAAGGGCACCGTGATTACGCTGGAGCCGCTGGAGGACGTGGAAGTGCGGATGCCTGAGGACCACCTGGGGACCGTGCTGGGCGATCTGTCCAGCCGGCGCGCTCGGGTGCTGGGCACCGAGACAGACCGGGCCGGCCGGATGCTGGTCCGCGCCGAGGTACCAGCGGCTGAGCTGCTCCGCTACGCCGTCGACCTGCGCGGGCTGACCTCGGGAACGGCTATGTTCACCCGACGTTTCTCCCGCTACGCCCCGGCGCCGTCCAGCTCGAGTCCATAACCCGCCAGCGCGGGCTCGGCGATCTCGAAATAGCGCGGCACTGCGGCGGTACCGGCCAGCCGCAGCCAGCGCACCATGCGGCGACTGCGCAACGCCAGGGTGTCCCGCACGGCGTCGTTGTACACCCTCCGGGCGATCACCATGCGTTGCTCCGCGTCGGTGAGCCAGCCCGCGCAGGCTGGCTCAAGCCCACGACGGTCCAGTACCGCGAGTACCTGACCCAGCTCGTTCTCGATCTCCTCACGGACCGCTGACGCGGCCCACAGGGCTACATCTGGTCCGGCCCGCAGGGCCGCGTCAGCGGCAGCGCGCAGCGCAGCACTCCCCTCCACCCCGCGGACCGCACGCGCTCGGCGACACAGCGCGGCGTCCAGCGCGGCCCACGCCGCGTCGGTCCGCACATGCAACCGGTCCAATCGGGTGGCCGCGCGCATCGCACCCACCGCACCCGCCGCGGCAACCAACAGCCCGGCGGTCACCACCACCCGGGCAACTCGCACCGGGCGACCCTAGCCAGGCCGGTACCGACGCCGCCCAGGGCCTACTACCCCAGGCCTACTACCCCAGGCCTACTACCCCATGTGCTCACTGTTACGAAAGACACGACCCGGACATCAGCCGGCGTGGGTCGGCGGCCACTGCTGTCTCATAGACCTGCAGCACTCGCCGGGCTATGACCGGCCAGTCCCACATCGCCGCCCGCGCTCGGCCGGCAGCAGCGAGCGCGGCGCGCCGCCCAGGATCGTCAAGCAGGTCACCGAGTGCAGCGGACAGCGCGGCCGGTGATCCAGCGGGCACCAGCACGCCAGCGTGCCCACCGTCGAGTACCCGGCGGAAGGCATCGAGGTCGCTAGCCACCACTGGGGTGCCGGCGGCCATCGCCTCGCTGAGCACGATGCCAAAGCTTTCCCCTCCGATCGCGGGGGCGCACAACACGTCCACGCTGGCCAGCGCCGCAGCCTTGCCCTGCTCGCCCACCGCGCCCAGCACCCGGACCTGGGACGCCAGAGCCGGTCCGGCAGCACGTCGCAGGGCCGCGGCGTCCCCGTGGCCGACCACGAGCAAGCGCAGGTCTGGCCGGGTTTGCGCCACCGAGCGCAGTGCCGCTAGCAGCACTGGCATGCCCTTGCGGGGCTCGCCGAAGCGACCCACGAAGCCGACCGTGCCACCAGCCCGCGGGTACCCGGGCAGTGGTTGCGCTCTGGCGAAATGCGACACGTCGACGCCGTTGGGGATCTCCACGGCATCTCCGCCGAGGCATTCCACCTGCACCCGTCGGGCCAGCGGGGACACCGCAATCCGAGCGGTGATCTTCTCCATCGTGGGCTGCAGCAGGCCGTGCGCGGCTGCCAGCGCCCAGGATCGCGCGGTGGCGAAGTGGAAGGTCGCCACGACGGGCCGGTCGGCAAGGGCCAGAGCGATCAACGACAGGCTCGGCGAGTCCGGCTCATGCAAGTGCAGCACGTCAAAGTCGTGGTCGCGTAGCCAGCGCCGGGCCCGGTTGAGGGCGACCGGACCGAACGCCAGCGGGGCGATCGATCCGTTGTAGGGCACCCCTACGGCCCGACCCGCCGGGGTGACAAAGTCCGGCAATGCGCTGTCTGCCGTCGCTGGGGCGAGCACCTCCACCTGGTGGCCGAGGCCGCGCAGTCCCTTGGCCAAACCTAGCACGTGCGCCTGCACCCCACCAGGTACGGCGAGGGAATACGGACAAACCATCCCGATCCGCAACGAAGGCCCCCACTATCCCGCATCACGCAGCGGCGTGATGGGCACGTCCTCGGTCCACAACGGCTGGAGCATGTGCCAGTCCTGCGGATGCGCCGCGACGTCGGTGGCAAAGCAGTCCGCCACCATCTGGGTGGCCTGCGGCACCGCCGACCGGTTCGGCACCGGCACCGGCGGGTGAAGGCGAATACCCCAACCCCCCGGGGTGAACCAGCAGCCCACCACCAGCAACCTCGCGCCGGTCACCGCAGCCAGCCGCGCCGGTCCCAGCGGCATTCGGGCGGCGGCGCCGAAGAAGTTCACGGCCATCCCGGCACCGGTGAGGTCCCGGTCGGCGAGCAGGCACACCACTCCGCCGGCACGCAGCCGGCGGAGCAGGTGCGGGGTCGGGTTCCCCGCTCCAGTCAGCGGGACGCACTCGAAGCCCAATGCCCTACGGTAGTCGAGAAAACGCTGGTAGAGCGCCTCGGGCGCCAGGCGCTCGACAACGGTGCTGAACGCTCCGTGACGGCGGGCCAACCACAACCCGGCCATATCCCAGTTGCCGCTGTGGGACAGCGCCAGCACCACTCCGCGGCTGGCGGCCAGCGCGTCGGTTAAGTGCTCGGTGCCCTCCATCGCGCTGTCCAGCCGACTCACCAGCGCGGCGTGGTCGGCCCACGGCAGCATGAAGGTTTCTTGCCAGTACCGGGCATAGGAACGCAGCCCGTCGCGGACCAGCGCGTCGAGTTCCGTCGGGGTGGCAGCGGGCATCACTCGGGCCAGGTTTCGGCGCAGCTGGCGGGCGCCGGGGCCGTCCTGGTGCGCGGCCAGGTCGGCGCCGGCTTGAAACGCCCGGGTGGCCAAGGTCTCGGGGGCGAAGCGGAGCAACCGCCATCCGGCCACGTACCCGAGGTCAGCAAGCCGGCTCACCTCGCCTCACGATTCCCGGCGCTGCGCCACACGGCGAGCATCCGTTGGATCACGGTCACTAGTTGTAACCCGGCCAGCAACCACAGCGCGACACCAAGCGCGAAGGGCACGCCCAAACCAGTCAAGCCGGCTCCTACCAGGGTGATGATGTAGCGCTCGGCGCGCTCGACCATCCCGCCGTCCGCAGACAAGCCGGTGGCTGCCGCCCGGGCCTTGATGTAGGAGATGACCTGGGCGCTTACCAGGCAGAGCAGCGCCGCCACGGCCAGCAGCCGGTCGCCTGCGACCACGAAGCACCACCAGGTCAGTCCGGCGAACAGCGCACCGTCAGCGATCCGATCACAGGTAGCATCGAGCACGGCTCCCCACAGGGTGCCAGAGCCGCGGATCCTGGCGACTGCCCCGTCGAGCACATCGAGCAGAACAAACACCGTCACCGCGAAGGTGCCAGCCACCAGCTGATCACGGGGGAAGAACCACAGCGCCGAAGCCACCGTTCCCGCCGTGCCGATGAACGTGATGGTGTTAGGCCCGATACCGGCACGGACCAGCCATCCACTCACCGGATCCACGAACCGGGAGAGCGAAGCGCGGGCGAAGATGTTGAGCATCGTGGGAGTGCGGCTATCGGGGAGCAGGCTTGGGCACCAGCCGCGGCGCCGGCACGGTGTTCAGGATAGCTCGTTCCATGCGTCCACCAGCAGCGTGTGGGTCTCGGCCAATAGTTGCGGCAACACCTTGGTCCTGCCGACGACCGGCATGAAGTTTGCGTCCCCGCCCCACCGGGGTACCACATGCTGGTGTAAGTGCGCGGCAATGCCGGCACCGGCTACCGAGCCCTGGTTGATCCCGATGTTGAAGCCGTGCGGGGCGGCCGCGCGACGACTGGCGAGCATGGCCCGCTGGGTGAAAGTGGCCAGTTCGGTGGTCTCCGGGAGAGTCAGATCTGGGTAATCGGCGACATGCCGGTAGGGCACCACCATCAGGTGACCAGGGTTGTAGGGATAGAGGTTGAGCACCGCATAGACGGTGCCGCCACGGGCGATCACCAAACCCTCAGCATCCTCCATGGTAATGATTCGGCAGAACGGGCACTGCCCCTCACCGGCCCCAGTCCCGGACTCGCCCTCACGCTTGATGTAAGCCATCCGGTGTGGCGTCCACAGCCGCTGTAACGCGTCCGGCGCTCCGACCCCGTCCTGCGCCTCGACGATCATACCAACGCCTCCATGGGAGGGGACGGCGCGACCACAAGAGCTCCTCAGCGATACAGCAGTGGCGATTCGGTTGTTGATGCTATCGAGGAGCTGCCGAGGCCTGAGGCGCGCCCTGTGACAACCCCCACAGTGGTCCCCGTCACAGGCGCGATCGGATGATTTCTTTATCAGTTTAGCTTGCGTTTGTCGAGGGCATACCGTCCACAGGCGTGCGGTGGCCCGCACCGCCCGCCCGCTGCCAGTGCGATGCTCGTAGCACGAGAGTCCGAAGGCCTCCGATGTGGTACATACCCGACGCCAGTCTGCACGCCGCCGCCTCGGCAAAGCCTACTCCACCTAGGCTCGCCCAGACGAAGATCCGTTCTGAACAGTTGAACACAAGCGAGCGTGATGTCATCGCCGACCTGTTCGCCGTGCTCGAGAGCCTGGTGCTTCGCGAGGAGCTGCCCGCCGAAGCCCAGGGCATCTACGACCAGGCGGTGCTCATGTTGGCCAGGCGCGAAGCCTGACTGGGCGGGCAGCCCACCGCACACCCCGAGGGAACCGTGGGGGCCGGACTAGCCTCCCGGCAGCAACGAGGTCAGCATCGTCATCGCCGGTTGGGTGGCCGGTTTGACCACACTGTCCACCGGTGCGACGACGTGTTTGGCCGCCGCGAGCGCCGCAGCGGTGGGTAGGCCCGTCCGCTCACCACGCGCAGCGCCCGCCGGCTGATCGCGAAAACGTCCCGCCTGCTCATGACGGGGCTCACCCATCCGCGGCTGATGCGGATTGGCCGGTGCCAGCGCCCTCCCTACGGGAAGGACCCGACTGACCCCGTTCGAGGCGGGATCCAGCACCGGGCTGGTGGGTGCGATCAGACCACTGGGAGCATGACCAGCCGGCGGTGACGAGGAAGCCCATGATTGTTGCGCGGTACTTGAGCTTCGGGTGGGCTCAGCGGCCATGCCCCAGGACACCGGGGTGTTCCGACGTACAGGCCCGATCTGGGAGAGAGATGCTGGGCCCACAGCAGTAACCGCCTGAGCGCTGACCATCTCCGGAGCGACAGACATGTGCCCGGCAGACTCGCTTGCGCGATAGTCGCCCAGAGCGCTGGTGTCCACACCCGGGACAACCGGGGTGCCCTTGAGCAGGGGCGCACGACCTTCGGCGAGTGAGCCGTCGCCGACGTGCGTGGCACCGGCTAGCACGGACCCACAAGCCAACAGGGTTCCCGCCGCCAGGCCGCAGGCCCGGCCGAGAAGCATCGCCCGACCACCGGGTACCAGGCCGCAGGACTCGCCGTCGATGACGGAAACCGGTGCGCTGACGGGTTCACCCACGCTTGAGTGCGCACCGCCGACCCAGGCGATCACAGCAGTGGCTGAGGGCCCAGAGCCCACGTTCCTACGACGCCGAGCGGTCATCGTACGTCACCAGAGACCTCCTCAGAGTAGCGGACGGGGGAAAGAATACCGGTTTCCGGGCCCACGACCAGACCTGTCACTCCTCCGGTGCAACACCGAAGGCACGAGCTCACTGACGGGCGCACGCTTACGGGGAGCGCAGCTCCAGGATCAGGTCGCCACCTTCCACCTGCTGCACGCTCTTGATGGCTAGCCGGGCCACCGTGCCACTGCGGGGCGCGGTGATCCCGGCTTCCATCTTCATCGCCTCGATGGCGGCCACCTGCTGCCCGGCAACCACAGTTTCCCCTTCGGATACTTGCAGGGTGACCACGCCGGCGAACGGCGCAGAGACCTGCTGACCGTTGGACTTGTCCGCCTTTTCAGCGGCTGGGACCTTCGAGGCAACGGAGCGGTCCCGGACCTGCAACGGCCGCAACTGCCCGTTAAGCGTGCACATCACGGTGCGCATACCGCGTTCGTCGACGTCTCCGATCGCCTGGAGCTGGATCAGCAGTCGCACCCCCGGATCGAGATCCACCGCGAGTTCCTCACCGGGGCGCAGCCCGTAGAAAAACTCCTTGCTGGCCAGTACCGAGGTGTCCCCATAGGTCTCGCGATGTTCCTCGAACTCCGCCGCCGGACCAGTGAACAGCAGCCGGTTCAGCGTCCGCGCCCGATCCGCCTTCAGGTTCTGCCGGTCCTGCACGGACAGTTCGACCATCCCCCGTGGACCGCTGCGGCCCGCCAGCGCCATGGTGCGCAGGGGTTCCGGCCACCCGCCAGGGGGGACCCCGAGTTCACCGTGCAGAAAACCGATCACCGAGTCGGGAATGTCGAAGCGGGCGGGGTCGGCCTCGAATTCTGTTGGCGTGACACCAGCGCCGACCAGGTGTAGCGCTAGATCCCCGACAACTTTGGACGACGGGGTTACCTTCACTAACCGCCCCAGCATCCGGTCGGCCGCCGCGTACGCTTCTTCGACCTCTTCGAAGCGGTCTGCTAAGCCCAGCGCCACGGCCTGCTGCCGCAGGTTGGACAGCTGACCGCCAGGGATCTCATGGCGGTAGACCCGTCCGGTGGGCGAGGCCAGGCCGGACTCGAACGGTGCGTAAACTCTCCGCACCCGCTCCCAGTAAGGCTCCAGATCGCACACCGCCCGCAGGCTCAACCCGGTGCTGCGCTCGGTGTGCTCGGTGGCGGCCACCAGCGCGGACAGCGCCGGCTGCGAGGTGGTACCCGCCATGGATGCGGCCGCTGCATCAACAGCGTCCACCCCGGCGTCGATCGCCGTGATCAGGGTGGCCAGCTGACCACCGGGGGTATCGTGAGTGTGCAGGTGCACGGGCAGCTCGAATCGGCTGCGCAGCGCTGCGACCAGCGTCCGGGCCGCTGGCGGCCGAAGCAGGCCAGCCATGTCCTTGATGGCCAGCACATGCGCTCCGGCCTGAACGATCTGCTCGGCCAGCCGCAGGTAATAGTCCAGCGTGTACAGCTTCTCCGCAGGATCGGACAGGTCAGCGGTGTAGCACAACGCCACCTCGGCGAGCGCCCGACCGGTCTCGCGCACCGCGTCGATGGCCGGACGCATCTGGGACACATCATTGAGCGCGTCAAAGATCCGGAAAATGTCCAGCCCGGTCTCGACAGCCTGCTCAACGAAGGCGGCGGTCACCTCATCCGGATAGGGCATGTAACCCACCGTGTTACGCCCACGCAGCAGCATCTGCAGGCACACGTTGGGCACTGCCGCGCGCAACGCGGCCAGCCGCTCCCATGGGTCCTCGGCGAGGAAGCGCAACGCCACGTCGTACGTTGCGCCACCCCAACACTCCAGCGACAGCAGTTGCGGGGTTATCCGAGCCACATAGGGCGCCACGGCAACCAGGTCTTTGCTACGCACCCGGGTCGCCAGCAGCGACTGGTGGGCATCCCGGAAGGTGGTATCGGTGACGCCGACGCTGTCTCGGGCCCGCAGCCAGTGCGCGAATTCCTCCGGGCCCAGCGTGAGGAGCGCTTGCCGGGATCCGGCGGGCGGCGGGGAGTCCAGATTGATCAACGGCAGCTTGCTCACTGGATCGACCAGATCGGGGGGATCGCCGTGCGGCCGGTTCACCGTCACGTCCCCGAGGTAAGCCAGTAACCGGGTGCCACGGTCGGCGGAGCGCCGGGCGGTGAGCAGGTGCGGTCGCTGCTCGATGAATGAGGTGGTGACGTTGCCCGCCACGAAGTCTGGCTCGTCAAGCACGGCGAGCAAGAACAAGATGTTGGTCGCCACCCCGCGGATCCGGAACTCGGCCAGCGCCCGGCGGGCCCGGCGGACTGCGGTGGCGAAATCCCGCCCCCGGCACGTGACCTTGACCAGCAGGGAATCGAAGTGCGCGTTGATCTGGGCACCTGGGTGCATGGCGCCACCGTCCAGGCGGACTCCAGCACCGCTGGCCGAGCGGTACGCGGTAATCGTGCCGACGTCCGGGCGGAACTCGTTGGCCGGGTCCTCGGTGGTGATCCGGCATTGCAGCGCGGCGCCGTGCGGCACGATCGTGTCCTGGGACAGCCCGAGGTCAGCCAGCGTCTCCCCCGCCGCGATCCGCAGCTGGGCACCAACCAGGTCGACATCGGTGATCTCCTCGGTCACCGTGTGCTCAACCTGGATGCGCGGGTTCATCTCGATGAACACGTGCTGGCCGTTGCGGTCGACGAGGAACTCCACGGTGCCTGCGTTGACGTAGCCGATGTTCCGGGCAAAGGCCACTGCGTCGGCGCAGATCCGCTCCCGCAGATCGGGATCCAGGTTAGGTGCGGGGGCTATCTCGACCACCTTCTGGTGCCGACGTTGCACCGAGCAGTCCCGTTCATACAGGTGGATGACGTTCCCCGTCGAGTCAGCGAGGATCTGCACCTCGATATGCCGAGGATCGATGACCGCCCGCTCCAGGAAGACGACCGGGTCACCGAACGCCGACTCGGCCTCCCGGCTGGCCGCCTCCAGCGCGGCGCGCAGGCCAGCAGGATCGGCAACTCTGCGCATGCCACGCCCACCGCCCCCGGCGACGGCCTTGACGAAGACCGGAAACCCAATCTCATCGGCGGCGGCCATGAGGTAGTCAATGTCAGCCGACGGTGCGCAGGACGCCAACACCGGCACTCCGACCTCGCGCGCCGCAGCCACCGCCCGCGACTTGTTACCCGCCAGCGCCAGCACAGCGGGAGGCGGCCCGACGAAGGTGATGTTAGCTCGCTCGCAGGCCATGGCCAGTTCTGGGTTCTCCGACAGGAAACCGTAACCGGGGTAGACCGCATCGGCCTTGGCGCGCTGGGCGGCCCGGATAATCTCCGGCACCGAGAGGTAAGCCCGGACCGGATGACCTTTCTCACCGATCTCGTAGGCCTGGTAGGCCTTGAGCCGGTGTTCGGAGTTGCGATCCTCGTAGGGGAACACCGCGACTGTCTGGCAGCCTAGTTCGTAGGCGGCCCGAAACGCCCGAATCGCGATCTCCCCGCGGTTAGCGACCAGCACCTTGCGGAACATGTGCCAGCTCCCTTCCATCCGGCCGCCTGGCCCGGATCTTCTACCGGCTGCTCCGAGCGCATCATCGCAGTTGATGACGGTTACCGGGGATGTCTGATCCACCAGAGGCAGGAGTTCTCCCGCATGAGCGGATGGAGGGGTATCAAGGATATGGCACGAAAGGACGTAGGCATGGGCATGGGCAGACTGCGGTACCGTCATGACCACCGTTATTACCGCCGCTGGGGCCCGGCACGGCGGTCCGTCGGTCTGCTGCTGGTGTTGCTGTGCGCAGCGGCCCTCGCTGGCGCGGGCGTGGTCACCGTGACTTTCGTCACCATAGTCACCATCATCGCGCTCCGGGGGTCGCTTATGCTCGTCGGAGTGGGCGCGGTGGTCATGGTGCGGCACCTGTACCGCCGCCATCGCCGGGCAGCGGGCTGGCGGCAGCCGGCGTCCATACCCGCAGCTCAGCAGGCTTCACCCGGTGCGCAGGCCCAGCCAGTCCCGGACTGGCACGCTACCCACACTCGGTTCGCTCAGCTGCGCAGTGAGTACGGCCAGTTTGAATGCGACCCGCTCGCGGTGTTGCGGCTCCCCGCGCTGACCGACGTCACGGTGCCATCCACCGGCCGGTTTGTGGACGCCTTTGCCCAGGCTCAGGCACTGGACACCGACGACGAGCCGCCGCCGGCGCATCGGGCCCGCTTCGCCGCCGCAGTGGATCAGTCGTGGCGTGCCTGGCACGCCGCTCGCGAGGCGGCAGAACGTATCCGGCTCGCTGGGATTCCCGACCAGGAGCGGGCCACCGTGCAGCGGGCGATCAAGCTCCTCACCGTGGCTCGGGACTCCACCCACGACGCCGAGCGCGCCGCGGCATACGCGAAAGCCCGCGCGGAACTAGCGAAGCTGGACCGCAGCGGCACCCTACGGCTGCCGCCCGCAGCCGCCGCCGCGCTGGATGCCGCCGCCCGCGGCCAGTTACCCGCTGGCGAAGTGGCGAGCTAAATCGAGTCCCATATCTCGGCTGCCCCCGGTTACAGGGTTACAGATTGAGGGGGATGGTGCCTCCGGTGAACGTGGTCATGGCGGCCATAGCGGTGGACCCGTCGCAGCGGTAGCCGTGGATTTCCGCGTGCGCGATGCGGAGGTTGGCCGCATGCCGTTCCGAGTCGAGCCAGCTGTGCCAACGGGTGCAGGCGTGGTGGTGCAGGGCGGTAAAGTCGGGGTCGCCGTGGTGAACGACGTCGAGCAACCAGTGGAAATAGTCGACGAGGGGGGCGATGAGGCCCCGGGTGGGTCCGGCTCCCATCGCGCCGTGCCCAGGCACGATGTGGGTGGCCTCGAAATCGGCCAGCCAGTCCAGCGCGGCCAGCCAACCGGTGATGGATCCATGCGCGGCCAGTGGGGTGACGTCGGTGAACACGAGGTCCCCTGGGAACAGGACGCCCTCGCGGGGAATCCAGACGACCAGATCGCCGTCGGTGTGTGCGGTGTTGGGGACGGGCACGATTTCCGCGCTGCGGCGGGGTCCAAGGTCGAGGGTCGTGCGGGCGGTGATGGTCTGGACATCGCTGAGCGGGGTGATGTCACCCCAGTCGGTGTAGCTGAACAGCTCGGGGTAGGTGTGCGGGCCGGCGGCGATGGTGGTCGCTGCGGTGGGTCTGCACAGCACCGTTCCGCCAAGTCGTGAGATGAGTCCGGCACCATGAGCGTGGTCGCCGTGCGCGTGGGTCAGCGCGACGGTCACGGGGCGTTGCTCCGCCGGGGTGTGGGTGTGGAGGGCGGCCAGTAGATCGCGGGTGCGAGCCTCGGTGGCGCAGGTATCGATGAGCAGGGTCGCCTCGGTTCCACTGAGCCATCCCGCGTTGTTCAGAAACCACCCACCAGGCAGTTGAAGGTACGCGGCGACACCAGGGCCCAGCGATCTCACAATGGGGTTCACGGCCACGCAATGCTCCTTGTCAAGGGGATCGGGTGCCAGGTTAGCCAACGAGCTGAGTGAGCAGATCACGATGTTCTGCGCTTACCCAGCAGCGCGCAAACTGCCGGGCCTGCCCAGCTGAGACACCGCCCCGGTGCCTTTGCAAGTCGCGGTGTGCGGCCCCCGTCACGGCACCGGGGTGGTGGTGTCCAGGTTCTCGGGCAGCCAGGTGAAGTCGATCTCGCGCTTGCGTAGGTCACCGAGGACACGCCAACTCGCGTTGCTCGACTGGGTATTTTCTGGGCACAAAGCTGGGTATATTCTGGGCATCGATGCTTCATTGAGTTCCTCATCTTGAGGGAGGGAGTGGCGCACCGATCATGTCGACTGCTGTTGAACAACGAGCCGATCTACTAGCCGCGCGTGAAGCGACCAGCCTGGCCGAGGAACTGAAGCTGCTGGCCCGCAAGGGGCTGCCGCTGGAACCGAGCGGCGAGTGGCCCCGGCTGACCGCGCTAGCGAGCGTGACCGCCCGGGCCGGGGACGACACGAGCCCGGCCGCGCGCATCGAGGCACTGGACTGGGTTCTGCGGTGCGTGCTCGCGCGGCTGAGGCTCGAAGGGCTAAGGGACGCGGCGAAGGCCCTGTTTGGACTGCCACCGGCCGAGCCGGGGTCGAACCTGACGCTGCGCCGGGCGGCGGCGGCGAAGGTGCTGGGCAAGGAGGTCCACCACTTCCGCAAGCGGCTGGAGCCGCAAGTCCTCGCGGAGGTTGCCTACGCCCTCACGCGGGACGCCGCCGCGCAGGCCCGGCCGTGGGCCAACCCGCCGCCGGTCCGTCCCGGCACGCAGCGCCGACGCCTGCCAAGCGACGTATTCGCCTGGGCAGCGGCCGAGCATGAGGAGGCGCTAACCCGGTTGTGGGCGTGCGTGTACGCGCTGCGGGCCGAACTCCTCGCCGTCGAACGGCAGGTTAGTGTGGGCGACGCCGGTGAGGCCACCGCCGCGGCGGACGCCGCGCTGTGGCGCTACGGCCAGCTGCAGGCCGAGGCCCGCCGCTATCGGGCCACGTACGGTGGCGCGCTGCTGCCGGATGGGGATGCCACCCCGCACGACCTCACCCAGCTCGCCGGGTGGACACCGAAGATCTCGCCAACCGAGAACGCCCTCATCGCCGATGCCTCGTCAGCAACCAGCGCTCACCTATTCATGCTCACCGTCCACGCCGCCACCGGCAGCGACTTGCTGGCTAGATGGCGCTTCCAGCTCACCGACATGGAGGAGACGACCATATGAGCACCCCGCACGAGGGCCTGGGACCTGCCCGCCGCTACGTCATCACCGGCGGCCCGAGCGCCGGTAAGGAGGCCATCTTCACGGTCATCAAGAAGGCCGGCCTGCCCGCCACCGAAGGCGAGCCCGCCCGGGAGATCTACCGGCGCCACCGTGAGCGCCTGGGCCGCCATCTGGAGGTCGGCGACCGTCGTGAGTACTCCCGCGAGGTGTTGCAGGCGTTCGTCGAGGAGTACTGCGCGCACAAGGCGGGCCTGCGGTTCTACAACCGGGGTATCCCCGACGGCTACGGCTGGGACCGGTTCTTCGGTCTCTCGCCGTATCCGGAACTGGAGGAGGCCACCCGGATCTACCGGTACGACACCGTGTTTGTCCTGGATCCGCTGTCCACCTTCGAGGACGAAAGCGACGTGGTGTTTGCCAAGGACCGCGAGATCCGCCGCGTCCACGAGCTGATCGTCCAGGGCTACTACGACGCCGGCTACGAGCCGGTCTTCGTGCCCGCCGACGATGCCTCGGCGCGCCTGGACTCCATCCGCGCCAACCTCCGCCTGCCCATGACTGCCCGTGTAGGAGAACCACCGCGATGCCCGAGCCCCAAGCACCGGCCCTGATCTCCCCGAACAGCGTCCTCGCGAATGCTCTGCTGCGGACCATCGACATGATCCGCCCCCGGGTACAGGCCATGCGCCCGAGACGGATCGAGTTCATCGTCGGCACGCAGATCAACGGCGCACCGCACCTTGGCACCCACCTCGTCCAGTCTTCCGCATTCCTCCTTGCCCAGCAGGCCCGCCGCACCTTCCGAGTGGACACCGCCGTGCGCTTCTCGGCGCTGGACAACGTCCCGTACGACATCATCCTCGATCCCGAGACCCACCACGCCTACCAGCAGACGTACTTCCACGCGCTCGGCAAGGACGACATTGCCGACCTGGTGACCGGGCTACTACCGGGCGTTCTTCGATTCGCTCTCCGACGCGACTGACGTGGAGTACTCGACCGAGACCTACACCGACCAACAGGCCGGCCCTGCTTTCTGTGCTGAATTCCTGCGGACCCTGGAGGTGCTGGACGACCTCAAGTGGTGGCTCAACCCGTCTACCGGCGTTGTCCACACCCGGCTGCCTTGCCCGGAGTGCGGGTGGGCGGAGAAACGCGCCGAGCGCACCCGCCTGGTCCGCCTGGACGACGACGGTGCGCTGTTCAGCGCGGTCTGTCACGACCACGGCGATTACGAGCTGTGCATCGATCCCGTGGACGGCGGCTACCTCGACCTGGCGACGCTGTACCGCAACGTCGTCAAGGAACGCTCCTTCGCCCGCGATACCGCCACCCTGCACGTGATGCTCAAGGGCGGCGACTGGGCATTCGGCTGCCAGCTCGTGGATGGGGCGCTTGCGGCGCTGGGCACCCCGGCCGGCTCCATGCCGGTACGGATCTTCACCCCGCAGGTGCTCTCCGACACTGGCGGCAAGCTCTCCAAGTCCCTCATCCGCGCCACCGGCACGGCCGGCGGCGGTCCCGGGGTCGAGCCGTGGATGCTCGTTACCACCGACTGGCCCGGCACCACCGACCAGTATGTGGACGCCCTCCTGTGGCTGGTCGGCCTCCTGCTGAGCGACCCCAAACACTTCTTCCGTTCCTTCACCGCAACCGAGTTAGGACGACTCATGGCCTCCCGACCCGCCAACCTCGCCACCGCCACGCGCGCCCGCGACATGCCGATCTACAAGCGGTACTACGACCTCATCGCCAACGGCACCAAGACCATCGAGGTCCGCGTCGCCTACACCTCGATGCTGCGGATCAAGCCCGGCAGCCAAATCCGTTTCACCTGCCGTGACGAGGCCACCATCACCAGGGTCAAGCGCGTCGCCCGTTATAGTTCCTTCGAGGAGATGTTCGACCACGAGAGCGCCGAGGCCATCAACCCGACCGCGGGCCGCGCCGAGCAGCTGCGGGCCATCCGGGACATTTTCCCCCCGGAGAAGGAAGCCCTGGGCGTGCTGGCTATCGAGATCGAGAAGGTGTGACCGCATGGACGACAGCATCGGATACGCCCGGCCTCGGCGGATACTGACGGTCTGCAAGGGCAACCACTGCCGGGCGCCGCTCGCCGCCGCCGTCCTGGCTAAGCACGGCGGATCGGCCGTGGAGGCCCGCCCCGCCGGTCTGCGCGACTGGCACGTAGGCAAGCCAGCCCACCCGGTCATGGTCCAGATCGCCGCTCGCTGCGGCTACGACCTCAGCGGCCACTGTGGCGTCCAGGTCAACCCAGAATTCCTCGACTGGGCGGACGTCGTCCTCGCCATGGACATCGGCGTGCTCGCCGCCCTACGGGAACTCGCCGACGAGAACAGCGCACCCAAGCTGCGGCTCTACCTCGACGGCCGGGACGTCCCCGACCCGTGGAAGCAGCCCGACGAGGCGTTCATCACCTGCGTGACCGTCATCGAGGCCGGTGCCGGGCAGCACCTCGCAACCACCGCATAGTCCCGGTGCATTTCTGAATGGGCGAAGCCCGGAACGCCATCATCGTCTGGAGCGCTGATGCCGTGATCGCTATCGGTGGCTCCTGGGGCACGCTCAGCGAGATCGCCCTAGCCAATCGACGCGGCGGCATTCCCGTCATTCATTTCCCTGGGCGGCTGGCGAGTACTCGACCACGAGAACAACGAAATCGAGGGTATCGAACACGTCAGCACAGCAGAAGAAGCGATAGCACGAGCCTACCCGGTACCCATAGTACAGCGGCGCTGGCAACCGCCAGAATGCCGCTGGCTACCATAAGAGGGTCTGGCGCGTGACGTAGCAACGGACACGACACGTGTTACACATCCCACCTGCGGAAACACTTCGCGTCCATCAGCTGAGGCCGAGTTCGGCAAAGGGCGCGGCGTAGCGGAAGCTGCCAGTCAGGTCGGATGGGTAACAACTCAGTGGACGCGCCTGGAAGTAGCTGCCCCAGTGGGGATCGGGCGCGACGATCCCCAGCTCCGAGGCGGGCGCGAAGCCGAAGCGCTGATAGAAGGCCGGCTCGCCGAGAAGGCAGACCAGCGGCTCGTCGGTGGCGTCCGCCGCACCAAGCACTGCAGGCATGAGTGCGTGCCCGACACCTCTGTCTTGGCCTTTGGGCAGCACGCTGATCGGCGCCAGACCCAGAGCGGGCGCGTCATCGACGTGCCCGCGCGTGCACACGACATGGCCGATCACGATGTCGGCGGCGATGGCGACCAGTGACAGCGCCGGAAGCCAGCCGGAGTCTGCGTGGAGTCGGGCAACGAGCTGTGTCGCGGGCGGTTCGGTCGAGTCCGGTGCTCGTCGGTGCGCCGCCGTGGTCACGGCGGCGATGCCCTCAACGTCACGCGACTGTTCGCGCCGGATCAGCATGACCTGAGTCTGTCATCGACCGAAGCCCCGCCGTCCGTTCGTCAGTCGGAACTCGGCGGTGCGGACAACCACTGCGGTGAGGGTCGCCGGACCGATCTGATTGAGAAGCAGGGGCACGACAAACGGCCACGGGCTGGATGAGAAGGCGCGGCCGATGGAGGCGTTCATGAACAGGCCAAGCAGCATCACGCCTCCTCATGGGTGGGTCAGGTTTCAGTTCTGCTTGGTGAGGTGGGCAGCGAGGTTCTCGGTGAAAAATGGTGTGGCTTCTGCGACGGCTCGGTCGACGTAGGTGGGGACGTCGTAGAAGTCCATGTGGGTTCCGCCGTCAACGACGACGAGCTTCTTGGGACTGCGGACTCGGGCGTGGAGTCCGGTCGAGTTCCACAGCGAACCGGCTTCGCTTCCGACGACGATCAGGATTGGCTGGGTGAGCAGGTCCTCGACGAGGTGAAAGGCGTCGAAGGCAAGGATCTTGGAGATGCTCTTGGTGAACAGCCACTGATTCTTCGCGTTCGGGTGCTGGGCGCGTGGGGTGAGGTAGTACTCCGAGGCCTCGATGAGGTCGCGCGGGGTGTTGGCGTCTGGGTCGGCCGGGACGTAGGGGTTCAACACGGGCTCTGCGCCGCCCGCTTCCGCGGTGCGCTGCTTCGCGGCGGCGTCCAGCGTGGTGACGGCGGCGGAGTCCGGGTCGGTGCCGTACCAGCCCCTGCGCCAGCTCGCGCCGATGTCGAGGGCGCTGACTGTGGCGACGGCCTTGATCCGGTGATCGGCCATGGTGGCGTTGACCCCGTAGCCGCCACCGGCGCAGATGCCGAGAACACCGACGCGTTCGGCATCGACGTAGTCCAGAGTCTGCAGGTAGTCGACCGCAGCACGGACGTCTTCGACGCGGGCGGCCGGATCTTCCAGGAAGTGGGGCTCGCCGCCGCTATCGCCTTGGTAGGAGGCGTCGAAGGCCAGTGCGACGAAGCCTTGCTCGGCCATCTTGCTGGCGTAGCGCCCGGCGGTCTGCTCCTTGACGCCGCCACCGGGGTGGACGGTGATGATCGCGGCGTAGCTGGCCTGGGCGTCGAAGTCCGGCGGCAGGTACAAGTTGCCCGCGAGGCTGATCGGGCCGTTGGGGAAGGAGATCGCTTCCATGGGTGCTCCCTGGATGGTTGCCGGTGTGATCGCTCTCGATCAGTATCCGATCGGGCTCTTTCAGGGTCGGTCGCCTCCCGCGGTGGTGGCAGCGGCCGGTTATCGGAGGGACTGGCAACCTTGGAAGAGATCAGAGCCGACCGGCGAGCTAGGTTGGGGTGCCAGTGGCCGACACGTTAACGGCCAGTGCGGGTGAGCAGTTATCTGCCGTGGGACACTAACGGTATGGCCACCAGGGATGACGTGCACCGGCTGGTCGACGTGCTGCCGGAGGACCTGGTCGCGGCGATCGGCGCGGTGCTGCGTGCTGCCATCGAGGCCGGCATGACCGACGAGCAGGTGCACCGGCTGGCCGAGCAGGTGCGAGCGCACCCGAACTCGACACGGTTGGCATCACAACCGGTCCGCATGTTCGCCAGCGCGGGCACGCTCTCAGCCGAACCCGAGCTGGCGGAGCGGGCCGAAAAGATGCTGCGAACCGACCCGGACACCGCCGCGTGATCCTGGTCGACACAGGGCCGATCGTGGCCGTCATCAACGACCGCGACGATCACCACCAGGAATGCAAGTACCTGCTGGAGCGGCTGCCCGGTCCGCTGCTGATTCCCGCTACCGTGGCCACCGAGGTATGCCTCATGCTGGAGCGTCGGCGGGGTACCGACGCTGAGCTGGCGTTTCTGTCGGATATGCGGGCTGGCCGGTACACGCTGATCGAGTCGGTGTCCGCCGACCTAGAGCGGATCGCCGAACTCGTGGCAAAGTACGACGACCTGCCGTTGGGCACCGTGGACGCCTCGGTGATCGCGCTTGCCGAGCGGTTGAACATCACTACCGTGGTGACCATCGACCGCCGCGATTTCGGCATCGTGCGCCCGGCCCACGTGCCCGCGCTGACCCTGCTGCCTTGACCCCCTCTGGCGGATGACCAGCCGCTCGTCTGGGAGATCGAGTACAACGATTTCCAGTTCGATGCCGCAGTCGTCGGTCCCAATCCAGACCAGTCGGGCGTCGGCGATCTCTGTTGCCGGGATCTGTGACGTCAGCGGGCGCGCTCGTCGCGTAGGGTGATTGCGTCGGCCTTTCACGTCGGCTGTCACAGCGGGCGTCACCCCGGCACGCAAGCGCACTCATCTGTGCGTCCTGGGTTGGTGGCGACCTCGGGTGGGTCGGGAACGGTTGCGCTCCCAGCACCACAACACAATGATAGACACGGCCGCGGGAAAGGCCTGGATCACCAGCAGTGCCAGGATGAACTGAACAGTAGTCACGGCGGCGTCTGCTTGCTCTTTAATCAACGTAACCGCTCGCTTCCTCGCTGCATTGGACGGCACCCAGGACTGGGGCGAGCCTGCGTCGAGTGGCTCGGCTGTTTCGGTCTTGGTGTCTTGCGCATTACTCTGCTGAGGTCCCTGGTGTCGGCCCACCCGCTGCAGTCACGATCGCTGAAGAGACATCCCGACAGCTCGAGGAACTTCCGTGTTGGTGTGGGTCGGGTTACTCTGATCCGGTAGCGTCTGTCTGCCACTGGTGAAAGCCGCCTGCGGAGTGGGGCCGCACGGATGCTGAGGGGGACGTGATGGTTGAGCTGCGCAGTCACAAACAACAGCGTGAGCAGATGGTGCGGTCGCTGCGGGCGGAGGGCAAGTCATGGGTGGAGGTGGCCGAGGCGCTCCGGCAGCGCTTCCGGGTCAATGCCCGGGTGGCGTTGCGTTATGCCCATGGGTGGAGTCAGCGCCAGGCCGCAGATGAATGGAACAAGCGTTGGCCCGATGAGTTGAAGACGTTCAAGATGTTCTCGTGTTGGGAGATGTGGCCGAGTCGTACCGGGCATGCCCCCACTTTCGATAACTTCAGCAAGCTGGCGGAGTTGTATGAGTGTGCCGTCAGTGATCTGGTGGCGGACTTGCCTGATTTCCGGCATCGTGACACCGCGCGCGGTGCGCCGACACCAGCACGTACCGTGCGCAAGCCCAGTGCCGAGCTGGTAGCGTCAGGGGATTCCGCAGTCCTGGCAGCGGCGAGCGGTCTCGGGCTCCCCGACAACTTTGTTACACTGCTCCTGCAGTACCTCGGATCACTGGCACCGTCTGATCGTGACGTGCTGACCACACTGCGCGACCGTGATCGGTCCTTTGATGAGCTTGTGCAGTTTCTCATAGGTTGGGCACGCACTATGCGACGTCGTGGACTGTTACGTAGTCTGAACTGGGCGGCGGCCACCGCGTTAATCTTCCAGAACATTGATCAAGAAGAGCAAGAGCGCGTCGCCGCGGTGCTCAGCAACCCGAGCCGACTGGACGCGGCAACGATCGAGCACATGGAAACAGTGCTGGTGCGCTCTCAACGGCTGGATGGAACACTCGGCCCGCTCGCCGCGCTCGATACCGTCCTGGCTCAGCGCACTCTGGCCCGGATGCTGGCGCGTGGCTGCCCGGCAGCGCTGCGACCACGGATGCTCTCTGTGGTCAGCAAGGCGTCACGCCACGCCGGCATTCTTGCCTTTGACCTTAATGATTTCGCAAGCGCGCAATATTACCACGAAGATGCGCGCGCACTGGCCCATGAGGCGGGAGACGTCGAGCTGGGTGTCTTCGTGCTGTGCAGCATGAGCTACGTGGCAACCTGGCAGCGCAAGCCCCGCATGGGCATTGACCATGCTGTGGCGGCTGGTGAGTGGGCAAAGCGCACCGAGAGCGTACGGTTGCAAGCTTACGCGGCTGATATGGCTGCGCATGCCTATGCCGCCGACGGGCAGCCGGAACTATGCTTGGCCGCGCTTGACGCCGCCGACGCAGCGCTCACGACGACCGGTGGCACACAACCGGATTACATCTACTTCTATGACGAGGGGGTACACAACCAGATGCGCTGTTCGTGTTATCTTGAACTGCACGAGCCCCAGCGCGCTGCTGTCTGTGCCCAGCAGTCACTCAAGCTACTTGACCAATCATACACTAGGAACGTGGCTTTCGTAACCATGAACCTGGGAATAGCCCATATGCAGCAAACATTCAGCCTGCGTACGCGAATGTTCGGTGTGGTGGCATTGAGGCTTATGCAAAACTCGGAGACGAGCTCTGTGATCATGTCGCTGACCTGCGGGGACGCCAATTTTTGATCATGTTCTCAAGGGGTTTTGCATAAGCCTCA
>JAFAPC010000134.1 GCA_019247305.1 Pseudonocardiales bacterium | reverse complement strand
GTGCTTGGCCGCGCCAGCGGGCGAGGTGCACGCTGGCGAGCGCAACGTAAGGCCGCTCGTCAGTTGTATCGCAGGGCAGCAACTCGGCCGCCGTGTCGAAGGCGCGCAGGCTGGCGGTGCGGTTGCCGTGGGTGGCGAGGGTTTCGCCGTGCGTGGCGGCCAGCCAAGACCGCAGAACGGGTGGCGACGCTGGCTCGGCTTGGCGGCAGGTAGCGTCGAGGAGGTCTACCGCGTCGCCGGTCGCTCCGGCTTCCCGTAGGACAATTGCTTGTCCAGCGGCCGCATGCGATTTGTGGGGGACGGAGTTGGCTTGCTCGGCGCTGGACCGGGAGTGTCCGTAATGCCGCCAGGCTTCGGTGATGTCGCCGAGGTCGAGTGCTTGCCATCCGGCGAGGTGGTGCATTTCGGAGAGCAGGGCGGCGAGTAGTTCCCGGGTTCCCGGCGTGAGGCTGTATGGGCGAGCTCCTGGACGTAGCGGATTGTGGCGTTGAGTTCGCCGTGGACGACGACCGCGCCCAACTGCCGATCAAGTCGGCGGAGCACATCGAGCTGTTGGTGCAGGAGCGTGATAGTCGAGTGGTCGATGCGCCGGGTGGTGTTGAGGAGTTGGCGTAGTTCGCTGGCGGGATTGTCGCCCTCGCTGGTGGTGGTCCCGGGTGGGGCGAGGAGGGCGGTGATCGGCTCGCCGAAGATTTGTTCGAGTAATCGGGCGGTGGCCGGTCGAAGCGCACCGAGATGTTGGCCGCTGACGAGTCGCTGCAGGTGCCGCAGGCTCAGGGTGCCGGGTTCGTGGTGGTCCCGGGCGAAGGTTTCGGCGTATTGCACGAATTCCTCGAAGGTCAGACACCGTTCCCGGATGCGTTGTTCGAGCAGCGTTCGCGCCTGTCGGTCGGTTAACCCTTCACCTCCTCTGCGCGGGGCGCGTCTGTAGGCGTTCTGACGGCGAGCGATAATCGTTCAGCTCAGGCCACCCGGGGTACAAGATTATGTCAGCTCGTCGCAGAGGGCGACTGAACAGGGTGTCCCAGTGCCGCGCGCGCCGGGAAGTACTTCCAGGGCTATCCGTCAGGGTGGGGAGCCCAGGGGAATCCCGGTGAACCCGTCAGGTGAGGGGTTGAGACTGGATTGTCGTCGGCTGCGGATGGTTCCACGGAGCCGCGATGGCTACCCAGAGGCCCGAGCCGATTGACACTCGAAGCCCATGCCTGCGGAGTAAGATCACCCGTACGCGGGGTCGACAGGAGGGGATGTGGATCCGGAACTGACGGCGTTGACGTCCACGGCGGCGGCGACGGTGGTGAAGTTGCTGGCGACGGCGGCGTGGGAGCGGGCTACGGGCGCGGTCGGGGGGTTGTGGCGGCGGTGCATCCGGAGCGGGCCGAGACGGTGCAAGCCGAGCTGGCGGAGGGCCGAGCTGAGGTGTTGGCCGCTCGGCAGGTCGGGGATGAGCAGGTCGAGCAGGCTCTGGTGGGTGAGTGGCAGAGTCGGCTGCGGCGCCTAGTGACCGCCGACCCGCAGCTGGCGGATGAGCTGCGTCGGGTGGTGGCGGAGTTGCGGGCGGCGCTGGCGGACGCCGATACCCCGCAGGGCACCACGATCACCATGCAGGCCACCGCGTTCGGCAACAGCCGGGTCAACCAGGCGGGCCGGGACTTGCGCGTCACCACCGGGGAGTGATCGATGGGGCCCTCTGGGGAGCCCTCCCCGCAGCAGCGAACGCCGCCTGCGGGGGACGCTGTGCACCTGGAAGCCCACGCCTCGGGCGAGGCCCGCATCAACCAGGCCGCCCGGGACCTGCACTATCAGGACGGGGTTCGTGGTGCCCGACGGGTCGAGTCGGGCTCGCTAGTGGGGGAGTGTCCGTATCCGGGGTTGGCCTCCTTTGGACGTGAGCAGGCTCGGTGGTTCTTCGGCCGGGATGAGCTGACCGCGGAGTTGACCGCGCGCCTTGATGCCCGGCTGCGGGTGGGCGGTATCCAGATGGTGGTGGCACCGTCCGGGGCTGGGAAGTCCTCCCTGCTGCACGCCGGTGTGCTACCCCAGCTCGAGGGCGGCGCCTTGCCGGGGTCGAGCCGGTGGCCCAGGATGATCTTCACTCCCACGGCCCACCCGCTGACCATCCTGGTTACCCAGATCGCCACGCTCACCGGCGCTGATCCGGCAACCCTGGCTCAGGAGCTCGCGGGAGACTCGCCACGGTGCGGGGAGGTGCTCGGCAATCACATCGATAGCGAGGGCTCGGGAGCCCGGGTCGTGGTGGTCGTGGACCAGTTCGAGGAACTGTTCGCCCTGTGCACCGACGACCAGCAACGGTGCACATTCATCGAAGCGCTCTCGCAGCTGGCCAGCCCACGATCTGACACTAAAGCTGACAGGCAACCCGTCGGATTGGTCGTGGTGGGTGTCCGGGCGGACTTCTACGCCTCCTGCGCCAACTACCCACACCTACGCACCGCGTTACAGGACCACCCACTCGTGGTCGGGCCCATGTCGGACACCGAATTACGCGAGGCAATCCGCTACCCGGCACAGGATGTGGGGCTCGACGTCGAACCGGGCCTGGTCGACCTGTTGCTGCGGGACCTCGGGGACACCGCAGGGGGGATGAGCGGCTATGAGGCCGGGCGGCTGCCGTTGCTGGCGCACGCGCTGCGGGCCACCTGGCAGCAGCGGCACGGCCATACCCTCACGGTGGACGGTTACCGGAGCACCGGTGGTATCCACCGCGCGGTGGCGACTACGGCCGAGGGTGTGTTCACCGGCTTGGACCCAGCCGGCCAACACGCGGCCCGGACTCTGTTCCTCCGATTGATCAAAATTGGGGACGACGCCGAGGACACCCGACGCCGCCTGACCCGAGCGGACCTGCTGCGGGGCCTGGAGCCTGGCAGTGCGGTACCGGTGGTGGACGCGTTCACCCGGAGCCGGTTGCTGACTCAGGAGCAGGACACCGTCGAAATCACCCACGAGGCCCTGCTGCGGGCGTGGCCGCGGTTGCGGGCCTGGATCGACACCGACCGGGCGGGCAACCTGATCCGCCAGGAACTCGACGAAGCCACCGCCGCCTGGAACCGGGACCGCCGCGACACCGCTGGGCTGTACCGGGGAAACCGCCTGGAAACAGCACGCACGTGGGCCACCTCGAACGCGCATGAGGGCGACCTGAGCCCCGCCGCGTCCGAGTTCCTCGCCGCGTCCACCGCCCAGGAACGCCGCGCTGTCAGGCTCCGCCGGGCTGTGCTCGTTGTGCTGTCCGTGCTGGCGCTGGTTGCCTCGGGGGCTGCGACCGTCGCACTCCACCAACGCGCCGCCGCGCAGCGAGAACGCGACACCGCCATCTTCAACCAGATCATCGCGCAGGCTGACCGGCTGCGCAGCACTGACGTCTCTCTCGCGGCGCAACTCGACCTCACTGCCTACCGCATGCGACCAACGCCGGACCTCCGCACGGCCCTGATTGCCCTGGGCAACGCCACCTTGTCCACCCCGCTGACTGGACACACCGACTCAGTCACCTCGGTGGTGTTCAGCCCGGATGGGCGCACGCTGGCTACCAGCAGCCGGGACCGGACCGTGCGGTTGTGGAACGTCGCCGACCCGGCCCACCCCACGCCGTTGGGTCAACCCCTGACCGGCTTCACCGACACCGTCCTCTCGGTGGCATTCAGTCCGGATGGGCGCACGCTGGCCAGCGGCGATGCCAACCAGACCGTGCGGTTGTGGAATGTGACCGACCCCGCCCACCCTATGTCTCTCGGTCAAGCCCTAACCGGGCACACCAGGTCCGTTTTCTCGGTGGTGTTCAGCCCGGATGGGCGCACGCTGGCCAGCGGCAGTGTCGACCAGACCGTACGGTTGTGGAACGTCACTGACCCGGCTCACGCCACGCCGGTGGGTCCATCCCTGATGGGCCACACCAGCCCCGTCGTTTCGGTAGCGTTTAGCCCGGATGGGCGCACGCTGGCCAGCAGCGGTGTCGACCGGAGTGTGCGGTTGTGGAACGTGACTGACCCCGGCCACGCCACGCCGGTGGGTCCACCCCTGACTGGCCACACCAGCACTGTCTCCTCAGTAGTGTTCAGCCCCGATGGGCGCACGTTGGTCAGCGGCAGCGACGATTCGACCGTACGGTTGTGGAATGTCACTGACCCGGTCCACCCCACGTCTTTGGGCCACCCCCTGACGGGCCACACCAGCTACGTCGTCTCGGTAGTGTTCAGTCCGGATGGGCGCACCCTGGCCACCGGCAGCTACGACCAGACCGTGCTCCTGTGGAACATCACCAACCCGGCCCACCCCACACCCCTAGGCTCACCTCTGACTGGCCACACCAACCCCATCGCCTCGGTGGCATTCAGCCCCGACGGACGTACGCTGGCCACCGGCGGTTTCGATCAGAGCGTACGGTTGTGGAATGTGGCTGACCCGGCGCACCCCACGTCTTTGGGTCAACCCCTGACCGGCCACCCCAGCTTCGTTTCTGCGGTGGCGTTCAGCCCGGATGGGCGCACGTTGGTCAGCGGCAGCGGCGATTCGACCGTGCGGTTGTGGGACGTCGCTGACCCGGTCCACCCCACATCGTTAGACCCACCCTTCACCGGCCACACCAACTGGGTTGTGTCGGTGGCGTTCAGCCCCGACGGGCACACGCTGGCCAGCGGCAGTATCGACCAAACCGTGCGGTTGTGGGAGATGAAAGTCGATCAAGCAATTCAGCGGATCTGCGCCACCACCGCGAACACCCTCACCCCCGCGATGTGGAAACAGTACGTGTCACCGGACTTGCCGTACCGCCCGCCGTGCCCCTAAGGCTCCCGGCATCATGGGTGCACCCCCTTACAGGGTGACGAACTCCAGACCGCGGCTCTTGAGCTCCGGCAGCACGGTGCGCAAGGACTCGATGGTTTGGGCCCGATCGCCGCCGCCGTCGTGGCACAGCAGGATGTCGCCCGGCCGCGCGGCGAGCAGCCGGCTGGTGACCAGCGAGGTACCCGGCCGCGACCAGTCCCGAGGGTCGACGTCCCAGCCGATCGGTATCATGCCCAGATCCTCCACGATGGACAGTACGGTCGTCGACCAGTCCCCGCCGGGTGCTCGGAACAGTTTTGGTGGCACCCCGCCAGCGTCGACGATGGCCGACTGGGCATCGGTGATTTGCCGACGGATCGTGTCGGGGGCAGCGCGGTTGAAAGGTTGCGGGTGAGTCATGCTGTGGTTGCAGATGTCGTGGCCCTCGGCGAGGATTCGCTTCACCAGATCGGGGTAGGCATGGGCCTGCACACCGATCAGCGAGAAGGTCGCCCGGATCCCGTTCTGTCGCAGCAGCTCGAGCACCTGCGGTGTCCACCGGGGGTGCGGTCCGTCGTCAATGGTCAACGCAATGGCGTCATGGGCGACTCCGGGCCACACGTCCTGCACCCGATTGGCTGGCTTCACGGGGGCAGTACGGGGCACCGCCGGATCACCGACGGTAGCAGCGACGGCGCGTTCCGGTAGGCCAACGGCCATCCCTCCGGCGAGGGTCGCCGTGCTGGCCGTCCACCGGAGTATCCGACGTCGAGAGACCTTTCGTGCTCTCACCAGCGCAGCATATCGGCCCTTCGCGGGCGAACTGGCCACGTCCCCATCGCGCGTGTCGTCGATCGTGCGGCGGCCACCAGGCCGATCACGCTGCCCGCCCGGTCCGACCCCGCCGCGAGGGGCCTCCAGCAGTACTGTGAAGGTCGGAGGTGACCTGGTGTCCTCCCCACTGAACCTGCTCACGTGCCACTTCGGTGACGGCTTGGCGGTTGGCCCCGACCTGCCTGCGGCGGCGCAGGCCGCGGTCACACAGGCTTTGGCCCCGCTGCAGGGGCAGCGCCCCGATCTGCTGTGTGTGTTCGTCTGCGGTGGCGATCCGGCGACGGTGCACTTGGCAGGCATCCATGCCTGGAAGCTGGCTAAAGCCCGCACGACCCTTGGATGCAGCGCCGGTGGTGTGCTCGGCGCCGGTCGGGGGGTGGAGAACGAATCCGCGGTCAGCGTGTTCGCCGCGTATCTGCCTGGGGTCCGGTGCACTCCGCTGCATCTGGAGTTGGTGCGCACCCCTGAGGGGGCTGCCGTCATCGGCATGCCGGAGCGGCGGGAGGACGATGCCGTCGCAGTGCTGCTCGCCGACCCTTTCACCTTCCCCGTCGCGGATTTCGTGCACCGCTCCCACGATGACCTAGGCGGTCTTCCCCTGATCGGCGGTATGGCCAGCGGTCCCCATGGCGGGGGATCGACACGGCTGTTCCTGGACGGGCATGGCATGCCAGCTGGCGCGGTCGGAGTGGTGCTCGGCGGTCCCGTCAGCGTCCACCCGGTGGTTAGCCAGGGGTGTCGCCCCTTCGGTCCCCCGATGATCGTCACCAAGGCCGAGGGCAACGTGCTGTGGGAGTTGGCCGGGACACCCGCGCTGGCCAAGCTTGAGCAGATCGTCGCCGGGCTTCCGGCCAGGCAGCGGCCTGCCGCCGTGCGGGGATTGCAGGTCGGCGTCGCGATGAATGAGTACGCCGAAGAGCACGAGCGCGGCGATTTCCTCATCCGCGGCGTCGTCGGTGCGGACCATCAGCAAGGCGCGATCGTCATCGCAGATGTCGTGGAGGTAGGTCAAACCGTCCGCTTCCAGATGCGGGACGCCTCCGCCGCCGACGAGGACCTGGCGCAGCTGTTCCGTCAGTTCCGGTCCCAGGCCGGCCCGGTGGGTGGTGCGCTGCTGTTTTCCTGCAACGGCCGCGGCCGGGCCATGTTCCCGAGCGCCGATCACGACGTGCTGGCGGTACGCGCTGGCCTGGACACCCCCAGTGTGGCCGGGTTCTTCGCGGCCGGCGAGATCGGCCCCGTGGCGGGGCGCAACCACCTGCACGGCTTCACCGCGTCAATCCTGGTGTTCGGCACCGGTGGCTGGTGAGCAGCGGCTGTGCCGGCCAACCCGGCCAACCCGGGCGGTCTCGGCGCGGGCCGCGACGCTGATGTCGGCCTGGTCGGTGAACAGACCATCAAGCCCAGCCCGCAGGTAGGTGAGCTGTTCATCGATCGCCCGCCCGTAGTCGCTCGGCAGCGCAGAACTCTGGTACTCCACCGGCAGGAAGGGGTTCTCGGCCCGGAAGGTGTAGGCATGCACGAGCAGGCCGACGCGGTGGGCGTCGGCCACCAGCGTGGTGGGGCAGCCGAGCGTGCCATCGGCTCTGCGGGGGATGACCTGGAGCTTGTCCGGCCCGATTCCCTGCGCGTAGCGCGCGATACCGCGCAGGCCTTCTGGGGTGCACAGCTCGGCGTAGGTCAGGCCGGAGCCAGCGGCCACGGTGTCAAACGGCGCACCGCAGGCCCCCAGTAGCTGGGTCACCTTCGTCCGCAGGCCAGCCTCGCGCAGCTGCTGGAGGTTGGTGACCTCGAAGGACTGCACGAACACCGGGGCATCCGCTCGGTTGAGTCCATTGCGCCCCAGCATGTCCAGCAGCCGGGACTCCAGCGCAAGGCCGGCGGTGGCGAAGAACGTGGGGTGCTTGGTCTCCGGGTAGACGCCCAACTCCCGGCGCAGCTCGTGGGACAGCCGGGCCCGCAGATCCAGCAGCTCCTGGAACGTCGGGATCTCGCAGCGCCCGTTGAACAGGGTGTTGTGCTGGCGGATGTGCGGTAGTCGCTCCACCGCGGCCAGCGTCTTGAGCTCGGCGAGGGTGAAGTCTTGCGTGAACCAGCCCGTGACGGCCTGGCCGTCGAGCATCGTGGTGGTCTTCCGGGAGGCGAACTCGGGGTGGCTGGCGACGTCGGTGGTGTCACTGATGTCCGGTTCGTGCCGGCAGATCAGCACGCCGTCCCCGCTCACCACCAGGTCGGGTTCCAGGAAGTCCGCGCCCAGTCGCGCGGCGAGCTCGTAGGAGGCCAGGGTGTGCTCCGGTCGGTAGCCGGCGGCGCCGCGGTGACCGATCACGATTGAGCCCGGCATCGCATCAGCTGGTGATGTCTTTGGTGGTGAAGCGCCACCAGGCCGCGAAGCCGAAAACGCTCGCGTAGGCCAGGCCGGAGAACGCTCCGCTGGCCAGGTGGGTCCACTCGATCGGGGACGAGAGCAGATCGACCCACGCCGAGTTGAAGCGGGTGGGCAGATAGTCCCGCAGGCCGCCGAGTGCCTCGACGGTCTCCAAGATCTGGGACAGGATGGACACCATCACCGCACCACCAACGGCCCCCAGGGGCGCATCGGTGCTCACCGAGAGCAGCAGCGCCAACCCAGCAACCCACGCCAGGTGCACCACCAGATACACCGGGACCAGCGCCAGCCGGCTCGCGGCCGCCAGAAAGCCCAGCGACTGGCCCGTGGGGGAGACCAGGTCCCCAGCACCATAGCCAACCACACCGACCGCCATCGCCACCGCGGGCAGCAGGACCAGGGCCAACGCTGACAGCAGCGCGGCCACCACCGCCTTGCGCGCCAGCAGCCGAGCTCGGGGCACCGGGGCGGCCAGCAGGTAACGCAGGCTCGACCAGGACGCCTCACTGGCCACCGTGTCGCCGAAGAACAGCGCCACCACCACAACCAGCAGGAAACTCGCGGTCGAGAACAGGGTGAACACCACGAAGTTGAGCCCGCTGGAGGTGGCGAGGTCGATCAGCGTGGCACCCCCGCTTTTCCGCTCGCCCCGGCCGAGAGTGAACGCCAGCCAGAGCAGGACGGGCAGCAGCACGAGGAATCCCAGGGTGAGCACGGTCCGGCGGCGGCGCAGCTGGCGCACCAGCTCCACTCGCAGCGGCAAGGTCGCCGCGGCACGGTAGCCGGGTGCTGCCTCGGACGCGGTCATTTGCTGGCCTCCTGGTGGAACACCAGCTGCAGGAACGCCTCCTCCAGAGCGTGGCGCGCGGCTACCCCTTCGACCCCGATTCCGGCGCTGACCAGCGCAGAGACCGCGACCGCGCGGGGCAGCCCGTCCAGATGGGCGTGCACGACCTGACGCTCGACCCCCATCACGTCGACCCCATCCAGATCGCGCAGCACCGCGGCGGCGTGCGCTGGGTCATCCACGGTGAAGCTGACCGTGCCGATGCCGGCGACGATCTCAGCGACGGTGCCGGTGGCCACCAACCGGCCCTGGTGCATCACCACCACATGGCTACAGGTCTGTTCCACTTCGGCGAGCAGGTGGCTGGAGACGAGCACGGTCGCGCCGCGGGCGGCGTAGTCGCGCAGCACCTCGCGCAGGGCGTGGATCTGCGGGGGATCCAGGCCGTTAGTGGGTTCGTCGAGCACCAGCAGATCCGGTTGTCCGAGCATGGCTTGGGCGATCGCCAACCGTTGGCGCATCCCGTGGCTGTAGGTGGCCACTCGCCGATGCACCGCATGACCCAATCCGGCGATTTCCAACGCCTCCTCGATACCGGCATCCGCGGGGGGCCGACCGGTGGCCGCCCAGTACAGCCGCAGGTTGGTTGCCCCACTCAGATGCGGCAGAAAGCCAGGACCCTCGATGAACGACCCGATCCGGGACAGCACCGGAGCACCGGGCGTGACCCGGTGCCCGAACACTCGCAGCTCTCCGCTGCTCGGCCGGATCAGGCCCATGAGCATCCGCAGCACGGTGGTCTTGCCCGCGCCGTTGGGTCCCAGCAGGCCCAGCACCTGCCCCCGCTCGACGCGGAAGGACAGGTCCTCGACGGCGGTGAGACCACCTGGATAGCGCTTGGTCAGGCCCGAGATCACCAGCGGCACCTCGGCCAGCTCGGGATCGGCCTGCGCGGTGTTCCGGCGGCGCAGCGCGGCGAGTGCCCCAAGGGCTGCCACCAACGCGGCTAGCCCACCCAGCCCAGCGAGCTGGACCACCGGCACCGGCCCAGGGGAGCGCTCACCGGGCACGACCGGAACGCTCAGCCGCGCATCCCCGGCCAGCGACACGGTGTACTGGGCGGGTTGTGGCGGCAGCGCATAGCCGCGGTCGGTGGTGGCTACCGCGACCGCCAGCCGGTGTCCGGCCGCCGCAGGATGCACCACCCCGGCCAGGGTCACGGTGAGCTCCACCGGGGTGCCGTCGGCGGGCAGTGGGCCGATCCGCACCGGGGCCACCGCACCGCCGGGAAGCGTGCGGCGCCCATCCGGTCCGACGTCATAGAGCTTGACGAACAGCACCGCCTCGGACGCAGGCGCGGTGGTGGCAGTAGCTGCGGCGGCCACCCGTAACCGGATCCGGGCCGCTCCGACGACCTCCACGGGGTCGATCAGCGGATCGGTGACGAACGTCGCGACCTGCCCAGGAAGGTCCCCGGCTATCCCGTTGAGGTTGGCGGCTTCGTCGGACAGGGCGGCGCTGAGCCCTGGCAGGCTGCTCAGCGCGGCCGGGCTGCCGCCAGGCGGGCGGAACACCCGCCGCGGCCCGCCGTGCAGCGCCAGCTCCCGGTGGGCCACGGCCCCCTTGGACCCAGGGCCGCCGCCGACCCCGGGATAGCCCGGGATGTGCACGGTGCGGGGGGCGATGCCACGGCGGGTCCCGAAGATCCCCGGCACCTGGTAGTCGAACCCAGTCCCGGGGTTCGGGCCAATCCGGCGGAGGTGGTAGTCAAACCAGTCGCCGATCTCGTCCTGCAGTGCCACCTCGGGCTTGCCGCCGTCGTGGCCGCCCGCGTACCAGATCACCTTCACGGGGGCTCCCGCTGCGGCGAGCTGCCGGGCGGTGGCATCGGCCTGGTCCAACCCGAACAGCGTGTCGTGCTCACCCTGGATGAGCAGGGTCGGCGCGGTGATGTTGCCGGCCACCGTGGCAGGGGAGGCGCGGCGCAGCAGCGACATGATCTCCGGGGTGGGGCGGCCGGTGGTCGCGGCCTGGACGTAGGCCGCGCACACCTCCGGGCGCAACCGCCCGCAGATTCCTCCTGGGCCGGCGGGGCCTCCGCCAAAGAAATAGCCCGCCCAGTCTCGCTTGAACACCCCGTCCGGGGCGAAGGCACCGGCCGCCGGGGTGGCGGCGGAGATGGGTGTTCGGCTCGCGGCGTTCGGGAACAGCGCCTGAACCAGGTCATTCCAGGTGATCTCCGCCACCAGGGCGTCCACCCGCCGGTCGGTCCCGGCCAGCAGCAGGGCCAGCGCGCCGCCATAGGACGCGCCGGTGACACCGACCCGCGGATCACCGGGCCCGTCGTGGAGGACATCGGGCCGCATGCCCAGCCAGTCCACCAGCGCCCGAGCGTCGGCCACCTCGTAGTCGGGGGAGTTAAGCCCGATCTGCCCGGTGCTCGCCCCGAATCCCCGGGCGCTCCAGGCGAGCACGACGAACCCACGACGCGCCAGCGCGCTCGCCTCGGCGCGGACCGAGTCCTTACTGCCCCCGAAGCCGTGGGCCACCAGGATCGCCGGAGCGGGGGTGGCCGCCGGTCGGTACAGGGTGGCGTCCAGGCGCACCCGCCCCGGCTCCCCCGGTCCTTCCGGCACGTCGATTGTGACGTTCTCGCTGGTCACCGGTGGCGGATCAGACGTCATCGTGATACTCAGCGCCACGGCGGCGCCCATGAGGCCCGTAGCCAGCGCAGCGACGAGCACCAGGGCGGGCGCTCGTCGGCGTAGCTGCGCCAGTCTGGCCAGTCGGGCTTTTCGGGCCACCCCACCGACGGTAGGTCACCGGGCTGCGGTGCAGCAGCGGTCTCAGCGGATTCTCAGCGCGTCCTCGGTGTGGCGAACCTCATCATGACGACCCGGCTCCCCCGGTGGCGCTCATGCGGGCGATAGGGGAGACTTGTCCCGACGTGGAGGGGAGTATTTCTTCGCGGCGGCATCGTCAACACGGTCTTCCTGCAGCGCAGTGAATGCCCGGTGCCGTCGGCCGGTCCGCCGGTGACAGAGACCTCCGGATTCGACACACGCTGTCTAGCCGGAGGTTCGCTGATGAATGTGCCGCTGTGGATCTGGCTCGCCACGGTGGGCGGTCTCGGTGCCCTGTTCGCCCTCGACGTGGTCCTCGTAAGCCGTAGGCCGCACGAAGTGGGCCTGGCCGAGGCGGCCCGATGGGCGGTGTTCTCTATCGCCTGCGCGGCGGCGTTCGGGCTGGGCGTCTGGCTGTGGGCTGGCCGCGGTTTCGCGCTTCAGTACTTCGCTGGGTACCTCACCGAATACTCGCTGTCAGTGGATAACCTGTTCATCTTCGTGGTCATCATGGCGGCATTCAAGGTGCCGGCTATCTCCCAACACCGGGTACTGTTGATCGGCATTGCGCTCGCACTGGTCATGCGGGGACTGTTTATCGCGCTGGGTGCGGCCTTGATCTCGCACGTGCACTGGGTGTTCTACCTTTTCGGTGTGCTGTTGATCTACCTGGGTTGGCGGCAGATCCGTAAGCGGAAGCAGGACGCGGAGTTCCGGGAGAATGTTGTCCTGCGCGCGTTCCGGAAGGTAATCCCAGTGACCGATGACTATGACGGGTCGCGGCTCGTGGTCATCCGGGACGGTAAGCGGTGGTTGACCCCGATGATCGTGGCGGTGATCGCGATCGGTTCCGTCGACCTGGTCTTCGCCCTGGACTCCATCCCGGCGATCTTCGGGCTCACCCGGGAACCCTTCCTGGTCTTTGCCGCCAACGCCTTTGCGCTGATGGG
Organism: Pseudonocardiales bacterium; assembly: GCA_019247305.1. Lineage (GTDB taxonomy): Bacteria > Actinomycetota > Actinomycetes > Mycobacteriales > Pseudonocardiaceae. Next base: position 266,498 of record JAFAPC010000134.1, on the reverse strand, counting down.
ATTGCGGCAGGTGTACGTCCTCATCAGCGGGCTGCTCACCAGGCTCGTTTACCTCTGCATCGGGCTGGGCGTGATCCTCGGGTTTATCGGCGTCAAACTGATACTCGATGCGTTGCGGGAGAACTCGCTACCTTTTCTCAACGATGGCCAGCCGCTCGATTCGGTGCCCACGGTGGGCATCGGGCTCTCGCTGGGTGTGATCGTCGGTGTGCTGCTGGTGACGACTGTGGCCAGCATGCTCAGGACACGCACGCATTGTCGCGGCGGCCAGCCGGCACGTGCGGAGGCAATCAGCGCCCGGGCCGGCAGCCGTGGATGAGCATGGTTGGTTCCATGCGCTGCTGCCATTCCTTCGTCTTTGCGGTTCGGTGTCGTCGAGCTCAGGGAATGAGGCCGACGCGCGACGCGAATGCGGCAGGTGTCTCGGCCAGGAGTTGCTGGTCCAGGCTGACCAGTGGCGCGTCGAGCGCCCGCGCGGCTGCGGCGAACAACAGGATGGCTCGCGACTCGCTGACCTCAGCCTCATTCTCGGCGTGGAACCACTTCACGATGACCGACGTGTCAACGACGACGGTCACCGCCGGGCGTCGCGCTCGGAGCGCACCAAATCCGCCGACTCGAACGCCCCTGCGCTGCGGAACCGCTCCCGGGAGCGGGCAATCGCAGTCCGGACCACGGCGGGATCCCGCCGCTCAAGTTCCCGCCGCGCGGCCAGCGCCAGCAACGTGCTTCGACTCATCGAGCGCCGCCGCGCCTCCGCGTCCACCTGCTCCAGCAGGTCGTCGGGCAATGACACCATCACCTTGGCCATACCCGAAGTATCGCTGCTCGGTACTGCCAGCATCGAGCTTGAGGATGGCGCGAGATGAGCGTCGATGTGTTCCGCTCCGGTGGCGGATCGATTCGCTGACCCCTACTGTGAGCGAAAACCTTCGACGAAGAGGGCAGTCCCATGAGCGATCCCCAACCCATCACCGCGAACGAGGTCGACACCCTGCGTGTCATCGCGGAGCGGTACGCGGACTACCCTGAGATCACCGTGCACCTGTACGCCGCAGCCGACTACCTCGCCGTGCTCCAACGAGGACAACAGCAGGAGCCTGAGGGACGCGAGAGCATTGAGATGCCGCCCGTCGTGAGTGAGACGTGTCCGATGAGGTGGGCTGTTTCGGTGAAATCCTTGGCCACCGGCAGTGACGTAAAGGAGGAGACGTGCGGGCGGCCTGCTAGTGAGCCGGTGGAGTACCAAGGCGCCCTCTACGTGGTGTGCCCGGAGTGCAAGGACGAGCTGGTCAACATGGGAGGCAGGACGCTGACGGATACAGCGTGAGTGAGCGCCGTCCCCGGCCCTGTTTCCAGTTTTCCCCGTTAAGTGCAGTGGACCGTCGGCGAGGTGGCTCGCGTGTGGTCACCCTAGCTTTCGGCCGGGCCGCCCTGCTCGGCGAGGAACTGTTCGAGTTCCGCGGCGATCTCGTCGCCAGTTGGGAGCGATCCGGTATCGATGGCGGGCAGGCCTCGCCGATCAGACTCGCCCATGACGGCGTCGAACTGCGCCTCCAGGCTGGCCACCACCGACATGCTCTCCGGAGAGCGGGCGACCTGCTCGTTGATCTCCGCGAGGACCCGCTGCGCGGCTGGGCGTAGGGCGTCGATAGGCAGGCTCAGCCCGCTGGTGCGGGCCAGATGTTCCAGCAGACCACGGGCGGATTCCGGGTACTCGATGCGCGCCAGGTAGTGCGGCACGTGCACGACAAACCCCATCGCGTCGTGCCCGGCCTTGCCCAAGCGGAACTCCACCAGCGCCCCAGCGTGACCGGGAATCTGCATGGTGGTGAACCACCGTTGATAGCCGGAGATCAACTCACGACGGGTAGCGTGCGCCGTGACCGTCGCTGGCCGGGTGTGCGGAACCGCCATGGGTATCGCACCCAGACCCACCGTCAGCCCGACTCCGAAGCGCTCGACCAGCTGGCGAACCGCGTCGGCGAACCGTTCCCATTGCAGATCCGGCTCCGGACCGCTCAGCAGCAAGAATGCGGTGCCAGCGCAGTCACGCGCCTCGTACAGCACCAACTCGGGCTGCTCATAACCCGCCCAACGGCCCTCATCGAAGATCATTGCTGGTCGCCGGGAGCGGTAATCGAGGAGCTGGTCGACGTCGAAGGTGGCGATGACCCGATGCTCCAGGTTCGCCAGCAAATGTGCCACTGCCAGGTGCCCCGCCTGGCCGGCATCGACAAATCCGGTGAGGGCGTACACGAGAACCGCGCCCGCTGGGGTCGACGGTTCCGACTCGATTCGGTACAGCTCGGCGTTCACAGTAGATATAACGTGACACGCGGGCAGATCCATCCCTGTGCGTGCCTCGACCTGGGCGGATAACGGATGGAGATCAGTTCAGGGTGGGTTGAGTGCGGTGTCGCAGGTGGGGGAGCTGACCTACGTCTGCCGACGGCTGCGGTTAAGTCCGACCAGGAGCCGATGGGCGTTGCGGCGCCGCAGGATACCCACCTTCCCTGACATTCCGATCGTCCGCGCGGGGATCCGGCGGGGAGCAGTCCACACTCCGCCCTGCAATCCACAGCCGGCAAGCCGGTGGCTGTCCTTCGCGGCGGCGCGGGAGGACCGTTCGGGGCATGAGCGCATCTACCGCCGGCCGGATCCGGCTCTCCGACCCTTCCGAGCTGATCGCCGCCATCCCGCATCTGCTTGGTTTCCACCCACGGGACTCCGTGGTCCTCTTAGCTCTGCACGGCAGCAGGATCGGGGTGACGCTGCGAGCCGATCTGGTGAATAACGACCAGGCTCCGCTGTTGGCTGAACAGCTGCTGCCCCCGATCGCCCGGCAGCGGCCCACCGGCGTCGCGCTGATCGTGATCGGGGGCGATGCCACCCCGGATGGCGACCCCCCACACCGCGCGTTGGTCGACGCTGTCGAGGGGGTGCTGACTGGTGCTGGGCTCCCCGTGGTCCATGCGATGTGGACAGCACAGACAGTCCGCGGCGCGCCGTGGCGCTGCTACGACAATCTGCCCTGTGCCGGCGCGGTGGCCGATCCCGCGACGAGTCCGCTGGCGGCCGCGACGGTCGCGGCCGGTGCGGTGACCTTCGGCAGCCGGGAGGAACTGGTCAAACTGGTGGCCTCGGAGGATGCCGCGGCGCTGCAGCGCCGGGCGGCGCTCCTGGACGCGGCTGACGCTGAGCACCCGATGAGCGCCCGCCTGGTAGCCCAGCGACTCGCGCAGGTGAAGCACCTGCACCGAGCCGTGGCCGCAGGAGATCTCGTGCTCAGCGACAGCACCATCGCCGAGGTTGCCTCCGCGCTGTGCGACCACCGAGTCCGGGACGCCTGCCTGCCCTGGTGCTCGGGTCCCGGCGCGGCCGCCGCGGAGCAGCTCTGGCTGTCCCTTGTTCGCGCCACCCCGGCACCTGAGCGGGCCGAACCCGCAGCGCTGCTGGCGCTCACCGCGTACCTCCGCGGGGATGGCGCGCTGGCGGGTGTGGCGTTGGAGGCGGCGCTGCAGGCCTGCCCGCAGCATTCCCTGTCCGGATTGCTGCGGGCTGCGCTAGATGCAGGATTGCCACCGGAGCTACTGCGCAGCGTCGCGGCGGATGCTGCTGCGGCCCTGCAACGACCTCGGCGCCGACCCACCAAGCGACGCTCGCGACATGCGTGATGACCGGTCATCCGCCCTGGTGGCGCTCAGCGGGCGCTCCGGGCGAACTCCCAAGCGTCGGCTATGATCACGGCGAGGTCCGCCCGCTCCGGTTTCCAGCCCAGCTCCCGGTGCACTCGATCGCTGGAGGCGATGAGCACCGCCGGGTCGCCCGGCCGCCGTGGCGCGCACTGCGCCGGGATCGGGTGTCCCGTGACGTCGCGGCAGGTGTCGAGTACCTGCCGCACGGAGAAGCCGGTTCCGTTGCCCAAGTTGTAGATCAGATGCTCGCCGGGCACAGCCTGCTCCAGGGCTCGCTCATGGGCGTCGGCGAGGTCCATCACGTGGATGTAGTCGCGGATGCAGGTGCCATCCGGAGTGGACCAATCCTCCCCGAACACCATGATTTTCTCTTGGTGACCGAGGGCTACCTGCAGGATCAGGGGGATGAGGTGGGTCTCGACGGTGTGCCGCTCGCCATACCGACCGTAGGCGCCGGCCACATTGAAGTACCGCAAACTCACGGCGGCGATGCCGTGCGCGCTGGCGTAGGAACCGATGGCGTGGTCGATCGCCAGCTTTGTCGCCCCGTACGGGTTGGTTGGCCGGGCTGGCGCCTCTTCGGTGATCGGCACCGATGTGGGTTCCCCGTAGGTGGCTGCGGTGGAGGAGAAGACCAGCCGAGGAGTGCCGTGCGCACGCATTGCCTCCAGCAGTCCTACCGTGGCCACCACGTTGCCCAACCAGTAGCGCTGCGGCTGGGCCATCGATTCCGCGACCAGCGAGCGGGCCGCACAGTGCAGCACACCGTCGAAACCCTCGGCCAGCACCGGGCCGGCGTCCTCGACGGCGCCCTGGATAAACCGGCAGCCGGCCGGCACGGCGTCCCGATGCCCGGTGGACAGGTCATCCAGGACCACGACGTCGTGGCCGGCCTCAACCAGCCGCGCGGCACTGACACTGCCGATGTAACCCGCGCCCCCAGTGACCAGCAGCCGCATCCGGTTCGTCCGGGTCACCGCCGACGGCCCATGACTGCGTGCGCGAGCGCGCCGTCTACCTCGACCGTGGCCCCTCGGCCGGACAACACCACCGGATGGTTTGCCCGCGTCTGGGCGGCGACCTGCACCACGTTGCCGGGTACGGCGTCGACCTTATACAGGTTCGCCATCAGAGTCGGGTCCAGCTGCACGTGCTCGGCGATGCGACGGACCTCCACCGTGCCGCCGCCGCGCCGCGCCACCTCGTCCAGCCGGACCAGGTCGGGTTCGATCGGGGCAGCAGGCTCGCCGACCCCAAGCTCATCGAGCCCCGGGATCGGGTTGCCGTACGGAGATGTGGTCGGGTTGCCCAGCAGCGTGACCAGCTTGCGCTCGACAGCCTCGCTCATCACATGCTCCCAACGGCAGGCCTCGGTGTGGACCTGCTCCCACTCCAGCCCGATCACGTCGACGAGCAGGCGCTCAGCGAGCCGGTGCTTGCGCATCACGGAAATAGCCCGGCTGCGGCCTGCGGCGGTAAGCTCAAGGTGCCGGTCATCGGCCACTGTCAGCAGGCCGTCCCGCTCCATGCGTGCCACGGTCTGGCTGACGGTAGGCCCGCTTTGTCCGAGCCGCTCAGCAATCCGCGCCCGTAGCGGGACCACCCCTTCCTCCTCGAGTTCGAAGATGGTGCGTAGATACATTTCGGTGGTGTCGATGAGTTCGTTCACACCAGTCTCCCTTGGTTGCACCCATGGTAGTGGCCCACCGGCGCCCCATGGTCCAGCAGCGGCAGGATGGGCGATATGCACCCGGTGATCACCGCCCACGAGCTGGCTGCCCTGCTCGCCGGCCCGCAGCCGCCTACCGTGGCGGACGTGCGATGGGCGCTCACGGGCCCACCCGGTCGCCTCGACTACCAGCTCGGCCACCTGCCTGGCGCGGTCTTCTTCGATGTGGACACCGACCTGGCCGGACCGCCGGGCCCGGGCGGACGGCACCCCCTCCCGTACCCTGCGGCGTTGCAGGCCACCCTGCGGGCCGCCGGTATCAGCGCAGCCACCACGGTTGTCGCCTACGACGCGGCGGATGGGTCGGTGGCGGCACGGCTGTGGTGGCTGTTGCGGTGGGCGGGACACTCCGCGGTGGCGGTACTCGACGGGGGAATCTCGGCGTGGCGAGCAGCTGGGCTGCCGGTAACCACGGAAGTGCCTCAACCCCAGGCCGGCACGATCACGGTGCGGTCCGGGGGAATGCCCGTGCTCGACGCTCGGCAAGCCGCGACGCTGGCCCGCGATGGGGTGCTGCTCGACGCCCGAGCGGCGCCCCGCTACCGCGGGGAGACCGAGCCGGTGGATCCACGAGCCGGCCACATACCCGGTGCGCGCAACGCACCGGTGCATGAGCTGACCGATGCGCAGGGGCGCTGGCTACCGCCGATCCGGCTGCGCCAGCTCGCGCGACGGTGGGGGGTCGCCGGTGCCGACGTGGGCGCCTACTGCGGTTCCGGGATCAACGCGTGTGCGCTGGTGCTCGGACTTGAGCTGGCCGCCCTCACGACCCCGCAGCGTCCGGCGGCGCTGTACGTTGGGTCATGGTCGCAGTGGTGCACCGATCCCCACCGCCCGGTAGCCACCGGGCCGGATCCTGGGTAGGAGGATATGAGGTCGTCACCCGTCGGTGAGCCCGGCGGCCGGTAGCGTGCGCAGTTATGAGTTCTCCCCGCGCAGTGGTCGTCTGGGACGAGGCCCTCCTCGGCTACGACCTCGGTGGGCGGCACCCACTGAATCCCATCCGGCTGGACCTCACTATCCGGCTGGCCCATTCGCTGGGGGTGCTGGAGGACGTGCAGCTCCTAGCGCCGGTGCAGGCCACGGACGACGAACTGTGCACGGTGCACTCGCCCGAGTATCTCGCCGCAGTCAAGCAGGCGCCGCGCGGATACGTGGGACATGGCCTGGGTACCTCGGACAACCCCGTCTTCTACCGTATGCACGAGGCCTCGGCACTGGTCGCCGGTGGTTCCCTGCTGGCCGCCGAGGAGATTCTCACCGGCCGTGCGGCGCGGGCAGTGAACATCTCCGGCGGGTTGCATCACGCCATGCGGAACCGCGCCTCGGGCTTTTGCGTCTACAACGACTGCGCGCTGGCGATCCGCCGACTGCTCGACGGCGGAATATCCCGAGTGGCCTATGTCGATATCGACGTGCATCACGGCGACGGAGTGGAGGAGGCCTTCGCTGATGACCCGCGGGTGCTCACTATCTCGCTGCACCAGCACCCGGCGACGCTCTTCCCGGGGACCGGCAGATCCACCGACGTCGGGGCCCCTGGCGCCGAAGGCTCAGCGGTGAATGTGCCGCTTCCGCCAGGCACGAGCGACGGCGGGTGGTTGCGGGCTTTCCATGCGATTGTGCCCGCGCTGCTGCGAGCATTCCAGCCCGAGGTGCTGGTGACCCAACACGGCGCGGATACGCACGTCGAGGACCCGCTCGCCAACCTGGCGTTGTCGGTGGACGGCCAGCGGGCCGCGCACCGTGCGCTAGCCGAGCTGGCCCACACCACGGCCGGTGGGCGCTGGCTGGCTCTGGGTGGGGGCGGGTATTCCCTGTTCCGGGTGGTCCCGCGGTCCTGGACACACCTCCTGGCCGCCGTGGCCGGCCGTGAGGTGGAACCCACCACGGCGGTGCCGGCCGAGTGGCGGGCGTACGCCGCCACCGCAGCGCACGGTGCGTCGCTGCCGACCTCGATGACCGACGGTGTCGATCCCCAGTGGACACCCTGGGACGGGACTACCGAGACCTGGCTGGACCAGGCGATCCAGGAAACCCGGCGCGCGGTCTACCCTCTCCACGACCTCGACCCCGAGGACACCCGATTGTGACGGGTTTGCTCCCCGTGGTCGGAAGGCCGGACCCGAGGAGCCCGACCTTCCTGGGCGAGCGCCGTCCTAAGCTTGACGTCGCGTGGTCTGCGTCGTAACGGGGGGGTCGTAACGGGGGACTGCCAGAACGTTGAGCTGACACTGATGTTGAGCTGACACTGCCGGTTAAAAGCCGCGGCGTCAATGCCGCCATTCGAGCGGTGACGCGCTGAAACCGCGACTCAGCTGGCGTAAGCCCGCAGTCGCTCTGCTCGCTCCCCGTGGCGCAGCTTGGCCATCACCTCACGCTCGATTTGGCGCACCCGTTCGCGGGAGAGACCAAAGCGCTTGCCAATCTGGTCCAGCGTGTGCGGCTGGCCGTCATCGAGGCCATAACGCAGCCGGATGACCTTCTGCTCACGATCTTCGAGAGTGGCCAGCACCCGGCGCAGGTCATCCTGCAACAACCCGGAGATCACGGCGGCCTCGGCGTCGGTGGCTTCGGCGTCCTCGATGAAGTCGCCCAGCGGCGCCTCCTCCTCGGCGCCGACCGGCATGTCCAGGCTGACCGGGTCTCGGGAATAGTCCAGCAGGTCGCCCACCTTCTCCAACGGGATGCCGGACTCGTCGGCCAACTCCTGATGGGTCGCCTCGCGACCGAGCTGCTGATGCAAGTCACGCTTGATCCGGGCCAGTTTGTTCACTTGTTCCACCAGGTGGACCGGAAGTCGGATGGTCCGTCCCTGGTCGGCCATTCCCCGGGTGATGGCCTGCCGGATCCACCAGGTGGCATACGTGGAGAACTTGAAGCCTTTGGTGTAGTCGAACTTCTCCACCGCGCGGATCAGACCGAGGTTGCCTTCCTGGATCAGATCCAGCAGGGGCATTCCTCTGCCGGTGTAGCGCTTGGCCAGGGACACCACCAGCCGCAGGTTGGCCTCTAGCAGGTGGTTCTTGGCTTTGTGACCGTCGCTCACCAGCCGCGCCAGGTCGGTCTGCCGGCTTGGCGATAGCGGCGTCGCGGAATCGAGGATGTGACGGGCAAACAAGCCGGCCTCGATGCGCTTGGCGAGCTCAACCTCCTGCTGTGCGCTGAGCAGCGCCGTGCGCCCGATACCGTTGAGGTACACCCGGACCAGGTCAGCCGCTGGGCTCTGCGCATCAAGGTCTGCCTCAAGCGCGGTGTCCGGTTCGACGGTGATCTGCGCGGCGGTCATCAGGTTCCTTCCTGCGGCGGATCCTCGTGCCGACTCCGGAGCGTTCGGTGAATCGGCGCGCGACGTTGCACGAGTCTGGCTATCGGGTACCCGCCAGCGATGACTTATACAACGTCGGGGGCCCGGATTCCGTTCCCGGACCCTCATCCGGCACGACGAACGAGTGCCCGGCGAAGTGCCCCGTCCGGCGGACCCTCAGAGACTTCTCAGGTTAATGGCCGTTATCGCCGGGTTGGTAGCCCCTAGACGGGCGTTATACGTCGATGAGCACGGTGAACGGGCCGTCAGCCACGCTGCGCACGGCCATCGTCGCGCCGAAGCGTCCGGTGGCCACGGTGGCACCGCGGGCGCGGAGCCGGGCGATGACCTCGTCGATCAACGGCTTGGCGTGCTCCGGGTGGGCAGCGGCGGTAAAGGAGGGCCGCCGGCCTTTGCGGGTCGCTCCGTAGAGGGTGAACTGGCTGATCACCAGCAACCCCGCCCCGGTGTCGGCAACGGAGCGTTCGTCGCGCAGGATCCGCAGCTCGTGCAGCTTGCGCGCCATCGTCTCGGCCTGCGCAGGCCCGTCGTCGTGGGTCACTGCGAGCAGCACCAACAGGCCGGGCCGGGTCAGCTCACCGACCACGTGGTCATCCACGAGCACCGCTGCCTCGGTAACCCGGCTCACCACCGCTCGCACGGCGATGGATCCTGCCAGGCGGACCGGTCGCCGGTGGTGGTTGCCGCAGGTGTGCTCCCAGAGCACACCTGTCGGGGCTAGAGTTGATCGGGGAGCTAGCTGAGTGGGCGCCCCAGGACAGTGCCCCTGGGCGCCGAGTGGAGGTGGTTCTCCGTGCCCTCGTCATCTGGTGACCCGTTGGATGAGGTACGCCAGGACGCGGCCGACCTCGCCTCGTCGATCCGGTTACTGCTCGGTATCAACTCCGTGACGGCCAAGCTGGACCCCGCCGGGCTGGGGCTGGCACTGGGCCGGCTCGCGATGTCGGCGGTCGGGAACCCGGTCGTGTTCTCTCGGTTCTCCCGCTGCGCGATGGAGTACGGCATCCGCAGCGCCCAAGCCGGTGTGACGGCGGCGCTGCGCAGCGTGGGGTTGGCCGATGAAGGCCCGCTCACGCTGGCCAAGGATCCACGGTTTGCCGATCCGGCCTGGACCAGCAACCCGATGTTCTATTTGGTGCGCCAGCAGCACGCGCTACTTGAGAAGTTTCTGCTCGACATGCTGGCCGCTGCGGACCTGGATGCGCCCACCCGGCGCAAGGCCGATTTCGCGCTCCGGCAGATGCTGGACGCCGCCGCGCCGACCAATTGGCTACCGACCAACCCGGCGGCGCTGAAGAAGGCTTTCGATACCGGAGGCCTCAGCCTGGTGCGCGGCGCGAGCAACGTGCTCCGCGACCTGGCGACCAACAAGGGCATGCCCCGCCAGGTCACCCCCGGTCAGTTCCGTCCCGGTCATGAGCTGGCTGCCACACCGGGTGCCGTGGTGTTCCGCAACCGGCTGATCGAGCTGATCCAGTACCAGCCGCAGACCGAGACCGTGCACGCGATCCCGCTGCTGTTCAGCCCGCCGTGGATCAACAAGTACTACATCATGGATCTTGCTCCCGGCAAGAGTCTGGTGGAGTGGGCCGTGCGGCACGGACATACCTGTTTCATGATCAGTTACCGTAACCCGGATGCGGCCCTAGCCGAGCTTACCATGAGCGATTACCTGCGGGAGGGGCTGCTGGCCTCGCTGGAGGTCGTCGAGGAGATCACCGGGGCCGCGCAGGCCAACCTGGCCGGGCTCTGTCTGGGCGGCACCATGGCTGCGGCAACGATGGCCTGGCTCGCGGCCAGGGAGGAGGACCGGGTCCACTCGCTGACGGTGATGAACACTCTGCTCGACTTCACTGTGCCGGGCCAACTCGGGGTGTTCACCGACGAAGCGGCCATCAGGCGGTTGGAAGGCACTATGGCGCGCAAGGGCTACTTGCCGGCAGAGGGCATGGCTACCACGTTCAACTTGCTGCGGGCCCGGGATCTGGTGTGGAACTACGTGGTCAACAACTGGCTGCTGGGACAGGAGCCGCCACCGTTTGACATTCTGAGCTGGAACGCTGACTCCACCCGGATGCCGGCGGCCATGCAGACCGAGTACCTACGGTCGTTGTATGTGGAAAACCGGCTGGCGAAAGGTGCGCTCGAACTGGCCGGACAACGGCTGGACCTGGCCCGGATCAGCCAGGACAGCTACTTCGTCGCCGCCGAGCGGGACCACATCGCGCTCTGGAAGGCGGTCTATGCGAGTGCCCGGCTCGTTGGCGGCACCGTGCGGTTCATGCTGTCTAACGCCGGGCATATCGCTGGGGTGGTCAACCCGCCGAACCCGAAGTCCAAGCACTGGGTCAGTTCGGCGCAGGAGTTATCCGAGGACCCGGAGCAGTGGCGCCAGCAGGCCACCGAGGTCGCCAAGTCGTGGTGGGAGGACTGGACGCCGTGGATCGCCGGGCATGCTGGCGGCCAGCAGGCCCCACCTCCGCTGGGCAGCAGCAAGTACCCGCCGCTGGGAGCCGCCCCGGGCAGGTACGTCTACGAGAAGTGACGCGCTGAAGACCAGAAGAGGATCACCCCGCAGCGCCAGACGGGGGACGGGGCACGGGGAATGATTGAGCCATGGTGCGTGCAGGTGACAACGGTGAGGTGCCCAATCCCTGGCAAGCTCAGTTACGGGCGCTCGGTGCGTTTATCCGGGCCCAGCGGCAGCTGGCTGACCTGTCGCTGCGCGAGATGGCGGCCCTAACCCGGATCTCCAACGCCTACCTCAGCCAGATTGAACGTGGCCTGCATCAGCCGTCGCTCACGGTGCTGCGGGCCATCGCTGAGGGGCTCGGACTGACCACCGAACAGCTGCTGGCGCAGGCAGGGTGGGCGCAGGCGTCTGACGCCGGCCCCGCGGACGCTTCGGCCGACGTCCCAGCCGAGGCGCCAGCCGCCAGCACGGAGGACAGCATCCGGTGCGACCCCAGGCTCACTGAGACCCAAAGAGAAGCGCTGCTCGGGGTATACCGCAGCTTCATCGAGGGTGAGACGCGGTAGCGGCGAAGAACCCCGGGGGTACGAGCACGGCAGCGCACGAACACAGGGTGCTTGACATACTTATCGCATGTGCTTACTTTGGTGATCGTACCCGGTGAACTTCAAGGAATGGGATGACGATGACCACCTATCATGAGACCATGACCGAAGCCGCCCGCCGCGGTCAGGAAGCCTTTACCGATGCCTGGCAGATCTGGGTCGACAGTGTTCAGTGGTTCATACCAGTGTCGGAAGCCAGGTTGCGCGGCGCGATCGAGCTCGTGGACAAGATGTTCGACGTCTACCACTACGCGCTGGTGACCCAGCGGGAGTACACCAAGAGTTGGCTGACCGTCACCACGTCGGCCGCCAAGGCTGCTTCTGCTGCGTAGCGCGCCACTGCTCTGAGTAGGGTGCCGGCAAGGAACCCGGCCCTGAGGAACCACTCCCGACGATGAGCTGAACCACCAGCATGGGTGGCTCGTCTCTTAGATCCCGCCGTCGCGCAACACTGCGGCCGGCGGGGTGTCCGGCGGCAGCCGTTCGGGGGACTCACCCTCCGCAAACTCCTCTACACCCTCGTCAGGGGCTGACAGCGGCCCTACGATGACCTTACAGCGGTGATCAGTTGGCCATGTGGTCCACCTGGTCAGAGTGAACACGCTGGAGGAGGGCCGATGTCGGCGATCGGGCTATTAAGTGGTTCTGCTGAGCGGGCGCAACGGCTTTCCGCGCTGCTGAAAGATGCAGGCGCAGACGCGGTGATCATCACTGACCCGGCGGCGCTGCCGGGCGAGCCGGCCGGTGACGGCCTCGACTTTTACATCCAGCTGCCGGTCACCATCCACCCCCAGGGCCACACCGCTGTCGCGCGCGTCGGCTCGTTCCTGGCCGCGGGCTTGTTGGCCCGTTTCAGCGCGGTCGAGCGGGTGCTTCCGGTGCTGGCGCCGGGCGCGACCGTGGTGCTGGTATCAGGCAACACCCCGGATGAGGTGTCGCTGCCCGACGACCAGCGATCTCGCCTGGCGTTGCTCCATGTGCTCGCGCACGCGGCCCGGGCCGAGCTCGCCACCAAACACGTCGAGGTCAAAGTGGTCAGCGATCAGCGCAGTGACCAGGACATCGTGCACTACGCTTTAGGCGGTGACGACAGTGCACACGCACCCCGCAATCCGCAGGAACGAGCCAGTACGGCCACCACCTACCAAGACTGGCGCACCGAGGTCATGGGCCTGGTCGGCATCGATATCTGAGTGGCCTTCCGCACGCCCGGGCGGGGAGGCTGCTTGGCAAACAGGAATCTACGGCGGCTGCCACTGTAAGGCGGTAGGAGGTTAGGAGTATCAAAACGGGACGTGAGGGCACTTGGGACCAACGGGAACACGGCCGTCGGCGAGCCGATGCCGTTCTCATCACGGCGGCGGAACCCTCCTACGCCGAGCAGTACGCGGCGCGTCGGCGCAAGTACGCGATCCTGATGTCGGCCCGCATCCCGTGCCTGGCGCTGGCCGGCGTCTTTTATCAGACCTGGTGGCTGGCGCTGACGTTCGTCGTGCTTTCGGTGCCACTTCCCTGGATGGCGGTGCTCATCGCCAATGACCGTGCGCCCCTGAGAGCCGAGCACGTCAACAGGCTGCGACATAGCGTGGGACAACGCGACCTCCGGGGCCGTGAGCTGGAAAGTCGTGACCCTCCGATCGTCGAGGGTTGACCTCGCTCCTGGGCCACGCACCCTGGCACCCGAATAGGGTGGAAGACCACTCGTCTGGCTGATAACGCCGGTGTCGCGGATTGTTTCGTGGTCCGGCCTCCGCCAGTGCGGTGCAGTGTGTCGGTGATTTCCGCAGATTCGGGGTAAAGCTGATCGATTGAGTCTTACCCGCTGCGTGTGATCGCATCTAGGGTTGGTAATGACCGTGCTGGTGCGGGGGAGATCAGATGATGGACGTTATCCGCATAACTCCGTTGGAACCGCTGTTGATGAATCGGTCGTTGAGCGATTCGGAGCTTATGCGAGCAAGCGGCGAAGCGCCCGATTACGCCATTTTGCCCCAGGTAAATGTGCTGAAGATCGGTGGCCAGAGTTTGATCGACCGGGGTAGGGCGGCGGTGTATCCCGTAGTGGAGGAGTTGGCGGCGGTCAAGCGAAGCCATCAGATCCTCATCGGCACGGGTGCCGGTACGCGGGCTCGGCATCTGTACGCGCTGGCCGCCGGGCTCGGCTTGCCGACGGGGGTGCTGACCGACGTCGGGGCCGCAGTGGCCGATCAGAACGCCCAGATGCTGGGGTACCTGATGGCCCGGCATGGCGTGCCGGTGGTGGGCGGATCGGCGTTCGGTGCCCTGCCGTTGTACCTCGCCGAATGCGGCGCGGCGATCTTCTCCGGGATGCCGCCGTATGACATGTGGCAGCGCGTGCCCAGCGAGGGGGTGATACCGCCGTACCGCACCGACGCGGGATGTTATCTCGTTGCGGAAGTCTACGGCTGTCGCAGCATGATCTTCGTGAAAGACGAGGACGGGTTGTACACGGCCAATCCGAAGACTGACCCGAGCGCCACGCTGATCCCAGAGATCACCGTCGAGGAGTTGATCGATCGGGATCTGCCGGATCTGATCATTGAGCGGCCGGTGTTGGAGTTGATGCGCCATGCCCGGTACGTGAAATCAATCCAGGTCATCAATGGGCTACGGCCTGGTTTGATCAGACGTGCGTTGGCCGGCGAGCACGTCGGCACGATCATTTCAGCGCCGTGAGCGCCACCTCGCCAGCTACCGTGGAGAACACCGTGACTACCGCTCTTTCCCCACATCTTGGGTCCTCCTTTGCGACCAAGGACGTGCCGTCGGCGTTCATGCGCCAGACCTTGCTCGACCGCGAGCTCCTTCAACCCATCGATCGCCCGGTGATCCCGCTGTTGCCGTGGCTGACCGTCATCGTGATCGGCGGGCGCTCGATCATGGACAAAGGCCCTGAGGCGGTCAGCGCGGTCGTGGCGGAGCTGCGAGCGGCGCTGCCGGAGCATCGGATGCTGATCCTCACCGGAGGGGGCATCCGCAGCCGCCACGTCCTGGGGGTCGGGCTTGACCTCGGTCTGCCCACGGGTGTGCTGGCCGCGCTGGCTGCCGCCGAGGCGGAGCAAAACGGGCACCTCATCGCCGCGCTGCTGGCCGAGCAGGGCGTGTCCTACCTTCCGCACGCCGCGGTCGCCCACCAGCTCGCCGTGCACCTCATGGCCAGCCGGGCCGTGGTGTCCAACGGCTACCCACCCTATGGCCTCTACGAGCTTCCCCCTGAGGTAGGCAAGATCCCACCGCATCGCACTGACGCCGGTGCCTTCCTCCTGGCCGATGCCTACGGCGCCGCCCGACTCATCTACATCAAAGACGTTGACGGCGTGTTCACCAGTGACCCCGCAACAACCAATGGCGGCCCGCCCGAACTCATCCCCCGAGCGAGCGCCGCCGAGCTCCTGGCCGGTGGCTTTGACGCTCTCCCCATCGACCCCCTGGTCCTGCACCTCATGGCGCACGCCAAACACCACAAGCACATCCAGGTCATCAACGGACTCACTCCCGGCACCATCAGCAAGGCCCTGCGGGGCGAGCCCGTGGGCACGGTTATCCACGCCGACTAACGCTGCGGCATCATGGACGCTATGAGCACGCTGACCCAAACCCGGCCCGACGTCGATACTCGTCCCGAGGGGACCGACACCACCGGCGACGACACGCCCAAGATGTTCCACTACGTGCGCAAAGACAAGATCGCCGAGAGCGCGGTGATGGGGTCGGCAGTGGTGGCCCTGTGCGGCGAGGTGTTCCCGGTGACGCGCGCGCCCAAGCCGGGTTCACCGGTCTGCCCGGAGTGCAAGGAGATCTACGATTCCCTGCCCAAGGGTGGCGAGGGCGACTGAGCCACCTGCGCCGCACTGTCGTGCTGCGGCAATGGAGGCCGACCACTGAACGTCGCGACGGCAAAAACCAATGCGAGACAAGTCGCCGCGAGAATGGAGCCGAGCCAGGCCGGTGAGGTGTAGCCGAGATCAGCGCTGAGACCGAGACCACCGACCCAGGGGCCGATGGTGTTGCCGACATTGAACGACGAGGTATTGACGCTGGCGGCGAGCGGAGCATCGCCAGATTCGCGCATGACCCGGGTGCCCAGTGCCGGGTTGATGCCGAATGCTGCCACGCCGAACAGGAATACTGCGATCGCCGTGGTGGTCTTACTGCTGGCCGTGACACTGAGGGTCGCCAGGATGACCACGAGCATGGCGATGCCGATGTAGAGATTGCCCAGCGGGTACCGGTCGGCATACTTCCCACCCATGGTGATACCGATTAGGCACCCCACCCCGAACAGCAGCAACAATAGCGGGACCGTCGTCGCGGCGAAGCCGCTGACGTTGGTGAACAGCGGCGACAGGTAGCTGAACGTGCAGAAAATCGCGGCCTGCCCGAGGGCGTTGATTCCCAAGGCCACCCAGACCCGACCGTTGCGGAACACGGACACCTCGGTGCGGAGATTGCCCGACGGTCGTGGGCCACGGGGCACGTAACGCAACAGGCCGATCAGACATACGGTGCCGAGGATGGCGATCGCCCAGAAGCTCACGCGCCAACTGAACTGCTGTTCGAGGAGCACGGCCGCGGGAAGACCGAAGACGTTGGCGATGGTCAGCCCGCCGAACATCACGGCCATCGCCTTCGCTCTCGCTGCGGGCCCGGCAACCTCGACAGCGAGGGCAGCACCGATCCCAAAGAAGGCACCCATGGCGAGCGAGGACAAGATCCGAGATCCCATCAGCACTGAGTAACTCTGAGCGAGAGCGCTCAGTACTTGTCCGGTGATGAACACCAGGAGGAGGATAACTAAAGCGATCTTCCGCACGGCGCGCAAGAACGCCGCCGTGAGCACCGGACCTCCGATGGTCACCCCGAGCGCGAATCCAGAGATCAGTAACCCGGCTGTGGAGATCGACACCTCGAACTCGCGGGACAACGCGGGCAGCAGCCCCGCGACCATGACCTCGGTGGTGCCGATACAGAAGACAGTGGTGCCGAGAACCCATACCGTACGCGGTATACCAGCTCGCTGGATTGGTAGGTGCGCCTGGGTGGTGGCATTCATGTCTTCCTACCGGTTAGCCGTGCAGCCATTTGCACTGATCAGTCCGCGTCACGATCATGGGTCAGCACGTGCCTGGTGAGTTCCACCCGACTGTTCACCCCCAGCTTGGTGAAGCTATGCCGGAGGTGGCTGTCCACCGTATGCGGGGAGAGAAATAGCCGGGACGCGGTTTCACGATTGGTCAACCCTTGGGCTATCAGACGCACAACCCGTAGCTCCGATTTGGTCAACGTGTCCCAGGGGCTTTGCACCGGGGCATCCTTGACCGGCTCGTGGCGCGCCCCGAGGCGGTGCAGCCGCCTGGTCACTCGGCTGACGTCTCGATGCGCCCCGCAGGATTGGTAGTGCCCGAGCGCTGTTCGCAGCAGCTTGACCGCGACCCTGTGATGGCCCGCGTGGTGTTCGGCCCACGCCGTGTCCTCGAGCACGGTGGCTTTGGCCAGCATCCGGGGACTCAAACGGTAGGCATGCACTGCGCGGCGCAGAGCCGCAAGATCGCCTCGCAGCAATCCCTCCGCATGCGCTGCAGCGCCAACCAGCGAGTCCACCGAGGGATTGCGCTGCGCTAGTAATCGCGTCGCTGACGCGGCAGCCTTGGCTTGTGCTTCGGCTCCGGCACGCCGAGCGATCCGGACTAGTTGAGCGCCGGCCAGCGGGTCCTGCACGAGGATCTGCAGCCGGTGCGGAAACCCGTCGTAGATCTCGGTGAGTGCGTTCACCGCGGCCGCGGGCTCGCCCTGGGCATCGGCTAGGAGCGCGATTCGCCAGGCTAGATCCAGATCTCCCCCCTCACTCCCTGCAGAGCGCAGCGCTTGCGCCCTGCGTAACTGCTCGCGGGCTGTGGGTACGTCGTCGCGCTGCAGCGCCAGCTGGCTGAGCAGGGCCAGCAGCGGGACGATGACGGCACGCGTCGCGAACTGCTCCGAGACCCGCACACCCGCCTCCGCCTCCGCGTTCGCATCGTCGAGACGGCCTGCGGCCAGGTGCAGTTCGGCCCGGAAGTAGTGCCATATTGGCCACGACCACGCGGTCTCGAGCTGATCCGCTTCCCGCTGACCCATCTCGTAGACTGCATCGGCCTCGGCGAACTGGTCTGTCGCGGTCAGCGCCCGACCAAGCCATAGCCGGGGGTGGCGCTGGGCGGCCTCACCGCCGGCGGTGTCGGCGGTGCGCACGGCGTCCCGCGCCTGGCGGACCGCGTCGTCCAGCGCACCAGCCGTCCAACAGACTGCGCTGCATGCAGCAGTCCCGAAGACGACGGCAGCACACTGCCCGGTGTGGGCACCCACCTCGACTGCCTCGGTGCCGGAGCGTTGTGCGCCGGAGAAGTCCGCCAAGGCCCACAGCGCATGTGCTCGAATGGCGAGCAGCTGCGCCCGAGCTGAGTCCGGCACTCCTTCTCTCGCCAACGCTCGGCCCGTGTACTCGATAACGGAGCTGTTGTGTCCGGCGTGCTTTAACGCCTCGGAGAGCCCGAGCATCAGGGCAGCCTCGGACGGTGCGTCCAGCCCAGAGCGCAACGCTTGGGTACCTAGCGTCCTGGCTTGTTCCACCCGGCCTGCGGCGGCGAGCAAGCGCACTGCGTCAGCGACGAGCTGGGGCCGGCTCGGGTCGTGCTCGTCGAACAGCGCCAGCATCCGTAGCGTGAGATCGGCTGCGGTACCTGGCGCGGTGGGTACGAGCTCGGCCACTGCCTGCTGCAGCACGTCTTTGGCCCGATCGTTGCCCGGCTGCCCACACCGCACGAGGTGCTCGGCGACCTCCATCGCGGATCGGCCTTCGTGCTGTACTACGGTGGCCGCCTCCCGGTGCAAGGCCAGACGCACTGGAGCAGGCAGCGCATCGTAGCAGGCATCCCGGATAAGCTCGTGCCGGAACGTCAGTTCGTTCTCTCGGTCTACTAGTAGCTCGCATGCGACTGCGTCGGTGGCGGGGAGAATCAGGTCCACCGCGCGGCACCCGAGCAACCCCGCAGCTTCGTGCAACGTGAACGGGCGGCCGAGTACTGCACCGGCGTCGAGCAGTCGGCGTACCGGGTCGGACAGACCGATGAGCTGCCGGTGCACTGCGGACAGGAAGTCCGAGGGCAGGTCGGCTTCCACCCCTATTGTTTCCACCACTGTCGCGCGTTCGCCATCAACTCGTAGTTGACCCGTCTCGCGGAGCGCGGTGAGCAGCTCCCGGAGCAGGAACGGGTTTCCCTCGCAGCGGGCGGCCAGCGATAGCACTGTCCGATCGGGCGCCACGCCGAGCGTATTCGCGCAGAGCACGGCTACGGCCTCGTCCTTCAGGGGATCTAGAAGCACCCGCCGCGCTCCCTCGCCAAGCAACCAGTCGATCGTCTCCTGCATGGTCTGCGCGGCCCCCCGTACCGGGCCGGGACGGCGCGCTAGCACCCACAACACCGGCAGCGAAGACAACGCCGGGACGAGAATCCGCAGGACGAGCGCGGTCAGCTCGTCGGCCAAGTGCGCGTCATCGACCAGGACGACAAGCTGACGATGACGGACGTAGTCCTCCAACGCCGCGCGCAGCTGATCCATCTGCCGCAGCCCGCTGGCCGTGATGTCCACCGCGGTGTCAGCGGCTAGTTCTGGGCCGAGGCTGCGTAGCACGCGTAGCAAGCTCGCCAACGGCGTGCCCAGATCGAGCTCGACGGCCTGACCGGTAGCCACCGACAGGCCCCGCAAGCCCGCCTCGGCGGCCACCGACTCGAGCAGCCGGCTCTTGCCGATCCCGGTCGGACCTTCCAGAACAATGCAGCCACCGACACCAGTGGCGGTGCGGGCGAGCGCAACCTGGAGATCACTCAGTACCTCGTCGCGCCCTACCAGTAGTTCAACAGCGGTGGACACGTTGGACTCCACTTGGTAGCTCACCCTCATAAGAGGTACTGCTTCCCCGAAGACGTACACCTCGATCGGGTGAAGTGTACGTTGTATATAGTACTTTTTGTGGTCGGTTGCCCCCTGTGCTGTCGGTCCGAGTGAGGACGACACCCACGATCCCGTGAACCCGTGATGCCCGCCTCCCTGGCGGCAGCACAACCTGGGGGCACGCACTAGCAACGGCAACGGCACGAAGTAATGAGGAACAGGGGGTAATGACGTGACTCGAACGAGCCGGTGGGTCGTCGCCAGACGGCAGGAGTCCCGAAGTAACCCAAAGGTCGGCTCGGTTCCCGCCACGAATCACGGCGTACCCGAGATCGTGGTGCAGAAATACGGCGGCAGTTCCCTCGCCACCGTTGATCAGATGCGCCAGGTAGCCCGAGCGGTGGCGCAAACATACAGATCTGGAAGGTCCACCGTCGTCGTGGTATCGGCGCGCGGCCGGACGACCGACGAACTTCTCCAGCTCGCCGACGTAGCCGGCCGGGAACGTACCGGACGAGAGACCGACCAACTCCTCGCCACAGGCGAAA
Source organism: Pseudonocardiales bacterium (assembly GCA_019247305.1). Taxonomy (GTDB): domain Bacteria; phylum Actinomycetota; class Actinomycetes; order Mycobacteriales; family Pseudonocardiaceae. The sequence continues at coordinate 246,167 of JAFAPC010000134.1, read as the reverse complement.
GCGCATCGGCCGCACTGCTCGCTATCGCCCTACAAGACCTCGGTGTTCCCGCGGTCTCGCTCACCGGGGCGCAAGCTGGTATTCAGGCGGCTGGTAGGCACGGATCAGGAGTGATCGCAGACATCGACACGCGGCGTCTGCGCCGGGTCCTCGCCGACGGCAAAGTCGCCGTGGTGGCGGGTTTCCAGGGTATTGACGACACGGGCGATGTCGTGACCCTGGGGCGGGGTGGTTCGGACACCACAGCGGTGGCACTCGCCGCTGCGCTGCGCACCGCTTCCTGTGAGATCTGCACCGACGTCCCTGGCGTCTCTACCGCAGATCCTCGCGTTGTCGCGGATGCGCGAATTCTCTCCACCGTGGACGTCGCCGTGATGGCGGAGATGTCCTTCGCCGGGGCCAAGGTCCTGCATCCGAGGGCTGTCGAGCTCGCCGCGAGAAACCGTATCGAGGTGCACGTGCGAAAATCGGAAGAAAGTGCGTCGACCGGATCGAGAACCATCATCCCTGCGGTGAGCGATCGAGTATCTTTCGAGACCCAAGGCGTAGTGATGGCGATTGCGCATGATTTCGATGTCGCCCGCATACTAATACGGTGCAAACCGTGCAGCACCGACCTCACTGTTGATATTCTTGGGATACTCTCGGCGCACGCATTTTCAGTGGATCTCATGGCCCGATCGGACCTACATGACGATGAGTTGACGATAGGGTTTACGGTGCCCAGAAAAGACGGCGAAGAAGTGTCTTCTGTGATTCGGGAAGCACTGGCTGACCTCGGTGCAACCATTCACGTATACAAAAATGTGGGAAAGCTCTCTTTGATCGGCATGGGCCTGCTCAACCACCCTGAGTACACAGTCAGGATGCTTTCCGCGCTCGCCCGGGCTGGCATTCCAGTCAGCTGGTTGTCGACCTCGCAGATCCGCACATCTGTCGTTATCCCTTTGGATCGCGTCGCAAGTGCCGTGCAATTACTGCACAACGAGTTTGAGCTCAACTTCGACGACCTTGACCCGATCTCGGCAGCATCGGCATGACGGTGCGTTCGAGCGCGAAACCACAGGAAAGCTGAGACACAGAAAGACTGAGAGATGTTGATCAACTACTCGTTCGCTCGTCAGGTTCGACTGCGGCGTCTGTATCCGCACGGCGGCCAGCGGATGCTCGTGGTGCCCCTGGATCACTCGATCACGACAGGACCGATCACCGCAGGGGCAGCACTCAACCAGCTGGTCGGCCAACTCGCCCGCAACGGGGTGGACGCCATCGTGCTGCACAAGGGCAGTCTTCGATACGTGGACCACGCCTGGTTCACCGAGACCTCGCTGATTGTGCATCTGTCTGCAAGCACAGTGCATGCCTCGGACCCGCACGCCAAGTACCTGGTCGCTAACGTTGAGGAGTCGTTGCGACTGGGCGCGGACGCGGTGAGCGTGCACGTCAACTTAGGCTCGCTGGACGAGGCACGCCAGATCTCCGACTTTGCCGCGGTGTCCGAAGCCTGCGAGCAATGGAACGTGCCGCTGCTGGCGATGGTGTACCCGCGCGGTCCGCATATTGCCAACCCACAGGACCCCGACCTCGTCGCGCACGCCGTGACGCTGGCCGCCGACCTCGGCGCGGACATCGTCAAGACCGTGCACGTCGGTTCGGTGGCTGCCATGGCCGACATCACCAGGGCCTGCCCGATCCCGGTGATCGTCGCTGGTGGTCCGCCGCTAAACAACCCAGTCGAACTGCGCAGATACGTCCTCGACGCGCTGCGCGGTGGAGCCAGGGGCGTGGCGATGGGCCGCAATATCTTCCAGGCCGCGGATCCCGGCGCGACCGCCCGAATGATCGCCGACCTGGTGCATGGCGAGCCGGCCCCGGTTCGTATCCCCGAGCAGCTGACGATCGCGGCCAGCTGACGCACTCCAGACCCAGCATCAACCATCTGATGTCAGAGGAGAAGACCGTGAACATGAAACTGTGCTGGCTCGACGTCCGGGACACCAATGGTGTGAAAGACGCCATTGTCGAGGAGGCTGTGCACCAGCGGGTCGACGGTATTGTCTCTGCCGATATCGCCGATCTCACGATGCTGCCGCCGACCACCAAGAAGGTGCTCTTTCCCCGGGCCGGCGACATACCCGAGGACCTCACCCCGGCGGATATCGTGATTCTCGGCCCGGAGGCATACCAGCGGCACGCCGCGTTGGCCGCAGCGCATCCGACCATCGAGTTCGGCCGGTTCGTCGAGATCATTGACGCCGACAGCCTCGAACTCGCCTGCCAGGTAGCCCAGACCGACTCGTGGGCCGTGCTGCTGTTCCGCGACCCCACGAAGATCCCGCTGGAAATCGTACTCGCGGCCGCCGATAAGGCGAGGGGCAGCATCATCACCGGCGTCGCGGACGTCGAAGAGGCCGAAATCGTGTTCGGTGTGCTCGAACACGGCTCGGACGGTGTGATGCTCGCGCCCCGCGCGGTGGGCGACGCCACGAGTCTCAAGGCCGCCGCCAACGACCGACCAGCCGACCTCGAACTCGTGGAGCTGGAGGTCCTCGGCATCCGCCGGGCCGGGATGGGCGAGCGGGCCTGTGTGGACACCTGCACGCACTTCCGGCTGGACGAAGGCATCCTGGTTGGCTCGCACTCCCAAGGGATGATGTTGAGTTGCAGCGAGACTCACCCGCTGCCCTACATGCCTACCCGCCCGTTCCGGGTCAACGCCGGCGCACTGCACTCCTACACGCTAGGGGCGACAGGACGCACCAGCTATCTCAGCGAGCTGCGGTCAGGCGGCAAGGTCCTCGCAGTGGACACGACCGGGCGCACCCGGATGGTCACCGTGGGCCGCGTGAAGATCGAAACCAGGCCACTGCTGGCAATTGACGCCATTTCCCCCTCCGGGGTGCGGGTGAACCTCATTGTGCAGGACGACTGGCACGTGCGGGTGCTCGGTCCCGGCGGGGTGGTACTCAACGTCACCGAGCTGACCGCAGGCACCCGGGTCCTGGGATACCTGCCCACTGAGCAGCGCCACGTCGGCTATCCAATCGACGAGTTCTGCATCGAGCAGTGACCGTCACCGAATCCGTGACGACGAGGAGCCCGACATGATCCAGACCGTGCAGGCGCTGCCCCAGCTCGGTCAGTGGGACAGCCCCGAGCAGCTACGGGAGCTGCAGCACCACCCACTCGCCCGCTCGCTGTCCTGGGCGGCGCGTTCCCCGTTTTACCGCCGCCGGTTCGCCGCCGCGTCAAGCCCACCTAGCACGTTCGACGACCTGGCCGGCCTACCGCTGACCAGCAAGCAGGATCTGCGGGACGCCTATCCCTACGGGCTGCTCGCGGTGGAGAAGGAACGGCTGGCGACCTACCACGAGTCCAGCGGGACGGCCGGGACACCCACCGCCTCCTACTACACCGCCGAGGACTGGGTGGATGTCGCCGAGCGATTCGCCCGCAAGCCGACCGGAATCCTGCCGACCGATACCTTCCTGGTCCGGACACCCTACGCGCTGATGATCACCGGTCACATGGCGCACGCCGCTGCTCGGCATTTCGGGGCCACTGTGGTGCCGGCGGACCGCCGCTCGGTGGCGATGCCCTACTCCCGGGTCATCCGCGTGCTGCGGGACCTCGATGTCTCGCTCACCTGGTCGGTGCCCACCGAGTGCTTGGTCTGGGCGGCGGCGGCCCGCGCAGCCGGGCTTGACCCGGGTACCGACTTCCCTGCGCTGCGCGGGCTGTTCGTTGGTGGCGAGCCGCTGAGCGAAGCCCGGCGGCGGCGGATCAGCCGGCTGTGGGGCGGCGTATCAGTGATTAACGATTACGGGTCCACCGAGACCGGAGGACTGGCTGGGGAGTGCCCGGTCGGGCGCATGCACCTGTGGGCCGACCGCATGGTGTTCGAGGTCTACGACCCGCAGACCGGTCAGATCACCATGGATGGGTGCGGGCAGCTGGTCGTCACCACCCTGTATCGCCAGGCCATGCCGTTGATCCGCTACAACCTCGAGGACACCGTCGACGTGGGCTACGGCGACTGTGACTGCGGGTGGGCACTGCCCACCGTCCGGGTACTCGGCCGCTCCACTGCCGGCTACCCCGTCGCTGGAACCACCGTCACCCAACATCGACTGGAAGAGATCGTTTTCAGTCTGCCCGAGGAGTACGACGTGCTGTTCTGGCGTGCCAGAGCCGAAGCACAGCGGCTGCGGGTGGAGATTGAGGTCGCGCAGACGCACCGAGCCGCTGCGGTCGCCACGCTCACCGCAGCGGTGCAGCAGCAGCTCGGTGTGCGCTGTGAGGTCCTCCCCCTGGACCGCGGAACGCTCATCTCGACTGACGCGCTCACCCGCACCACCGATGGAGTGAAGTCGAGAAGCCTCTTTGGTGCAGACGAGGACTGGAGCCAGGCGATTCCCGAGTTGTGAGCACTCCAGTAGTCGATCGTTTCCCCTCCAGTGCGCGTAGTGAACGAGGTGTGTGGTGAACAGTGAGCGCATTCGTATCGTCATCGTCGGAGCCGGGATCGCCGGCCTCGCCACGGCGCTAGCGTTGGCCCGTCACGGCCTACGCTGCCACGTGTTCGAGCAAGCTCGGCTGCTCAGCGAGGTGGGAGCGGGGGTACAGCTGTCGCCGAACTCGACGCGGCTGTTGCATCAGCTCGGGTTAGAAAACCGGCTACGGCGGGTGGCAGTCCAGCCGCAGGCGATCGAGATGCGCCGCTGGGACGACAACTCGGTGCTGCGCCGGACCCCGCTTGGCGCAGCATGCGAGCAGCACTTCGGCGCTCCTTACTACACGGTGCATCGCGCCGACCTGTACCAAGGACTCCTAGAGCGGCTTGCCGCGGGAACTTTGCACCTGGGTCTGCGCTGCACCGAATTGCGGGAGAGCCGACGTGGTGTGCAGGTGCAGTTCGCCGACGGCTCCCTCACGACCGCAGACCTCGTGGTGGGAGCCGACGGCATCCATTCCCGGGTACGGGATGTGCTGGTCCGGGACCAGCCGCGGTACTCAGGGCACAGCATCTATCGGGCGTTGATCCCCGCCGAGCGCGTTCCGTTCCTGCGTGAGGAGCCGAAGGTGGTGCTCTGGCTGGGTCCCGGAAGGCACTGCGTGAGTTACCCGGTGTCCGGCGGCAACCAGATCAATCTCGCCGCCACTGTTCCCGATCCGTGCTGGAGGGCGGAGTCCTGGTCGGCGCAAGGCAAGACGGAGGACCTGGCCAGAGCCTACGCAGACTGGACTCCCGAGGTGCGCGCGCTGACCTCAGCTCCGGATGTGGTGAGTCGGTGGGCCCTGCACGACCGCGACTGTCTGCACCGGTGGAGCACCAATCGGATCACCGTGATCGGCGACGCCGCGCACCCGATGCTGCCGTTCTTCGCTCAGGGCGCCAACCAGGCGGTTGAGGATGCGATCGTGCTTGCGGAGTGCCTGCGCAATGTGGGCCCGGAGGGAATCACGGCCGGGCTTGTGCGTTACGAGAACGTCCGCCGGCCACGCACCTGTGAGGTGCACCGGCGCTCCCGCGCGAACACCACTGCATTGCACCTTCGTGACGGTGCCGCGCAGCGGGACCGGGACACCGCGCTGGCCACGCACGCAGCGCTGGGTGACCAGGAGTGGCTCTACGGCTACGACGCGGAGGCGGCAGTCACCGCCGCCACCGCGGGCAGATAAGGACCTGCTGATGCTCAGCAATCCTGGTGCGAGCCTGCCGGTGATCGAGCTGGAGCGGCTCGCTATCCACATCATGACGGGCCAGCACACCGACAGCGACGCCGACAATTTACTGATGAGCACACTCTGGCCCTGATCGCAGCCGCCGCGCAGACGCGGCACCCGGATATGTAGTCTGTCTCAATCGGCCCGGATGCGGCCCCGCCGACCTTGCCGCGCTCGCCGCGGCGTTCCCCGAGGTGACTTTGCCGACTGGCACCAGATCACCTGGCGCAATGCGTGCCGGCTGCTCGGGGAGCCAGAGATCGTCCCCGCACCGTCACCCTGATTGGTGACAGTGCGGGGACGGCGAACCCTCCGTGGCACCTATACCGCGGCGACCGGCATTGTCATATGCGGCATGGCATCCGTGAGCTTCATGACCTCGCCCGGCATGACAACGAAGGACCGCATCATTCCCTCGTCCTCATGGTCCAGGAGGTGGCAGTGGTAGACGTACCGGCCCGTTCCGCCAACGAACTGGCCAGCCACGCTGACCATTTCACCTGGGTTGACCCGGATCGTGTCTTTCCAGCCCTGCTCGTTCGGATCGAGAGTCCCCGTGCGGTCGAAGACGATCGGCGTCTTTGATCCGTGGATCTGGGGATCGAAGCTCTCCGTGTGGTAAATGTGGCGGCTCAGCGCCTGGAAGCCCACCAGATGGATGTGCATCGGGTGCGCGGGACCGATGGGAATGTTGAGGAAGTTCCATATCTCCCAGGCGCCGTGTTCCACGGAGAAGGTGGACGCATCCTCATACCTTCTCGCCACCCGCCGCAGGGTGATCACATTGTTCCCTGTCGCTGGTCCCTGGACCTGGATAATGCCATCGCTGGGGATGGTCACCGTGGCTGGGTCGACCTCGGCCATCTCCCACAGCTCAGGGTGCGGGATAGCCGGGCTCCCTGGGGCAGTCACAACCCACCGATGGCCATGATCGTGTGGCAGTGAGTCGTGCGTGAGACGGACAAAGGACCGGGACAATTTCTTTGGAAGCTCGAAACGGTCGTGAACCGGCGCGGAGCTAACCCGGAACTGCATCACGTCCGGCTCGACAAGCCCTGCCCCGGGGTCGGTCTGACCCGGCACGATAGGGGGATTGACGTTGATAGCCCCGCCTCCGGTATTGACCAGACGCAGGTGCCGGCCGCGGAAAGCACTAAAGTCGATCAGGACGTCGGCGCGCTCGGCCGGAGCGAGGGTCAGCTCTCCTTCGATCGATACCGGCTCAGGAAGCAGTCCCTGGTCGGTACCGATCTGCTTGATGGCGCCGGGCAGCACGTTATCGTGCTCATCAAGCAGGAACAAGCGGTAGAACCGGCCGTTGGAGGCGTTGAGGATCCGGAACCGGTACCATCTGGCCGCCACGTCCAGGTGCGGCCAAATGACTCCATTCACCGACGTATACGGACCGAAGAACTGCAACAATGAACGGGTTTCGGGCAGGCCGGGTATATCGATCTTGAGGTTGGCTACCTTGTACAGCAGCTGGCCGGTCAGTCTGCCCGCAGGGTCCGTGTCGAGATTACGGTCACAGATGATCAGGGGTATTTCGTATTCGCCACCGGGCAGATGAAGTTTATCTTCCTCCTCATCGCGGATGAGGTACATCCCGAACAGGCCGCTCACGACATTCAAGCGGGTGATGCCCATGGCGTGGTCGTGATACCACAGCGTCGTCGCCTGCTGGTCGTTCGCGTACTCAGCAACCTGCGCTCTACCCGGGAGAACAGCGTTTTCCGGGAGCCCGTCGTTGCTCCCGTCGGTCCGTGCGCCGTGGAGGTGCACCACCGTCCACGGGGGCAGATTCGCGATGTCCTGGTTCGGCTGCGCGCCGTCACGGCCAGGAGTGTTCCCCACCTGCGGGAAAGGGCCCTCCGGGCCAGGAGGTCCGGGAGCCTCCACCTCGACGGCGACGAGCGGATACCGGCCGGAGATCTCATTTCTCCAGGTGACGTGCACCGGCTGGCCCCGGCGAACCTCAATGGTGGGTCCGGGGGAGTGCCCGGCATAGGTCCACAACGTGGTCGGTGGCAGTTCCGAGTGCAGTGAAACCTTCGTCGCCCGCAGCTCGATCGTCATGTGGTGAGGATGCTGACCAGGACCTGGACGTAACACCGGCGGTATACGCACAGGGTCGAGGAACTTAGTCAAACCGGTTCCTGCCTGTGGACCGATGGTCGGTGGGCTCGGGGCCGGTACGGTCAGTCGAGTAGTTTCGGTCATCTCTGTCCCTTTGTTTTTGTTTACGTCTCTTCAGGCTTAGGGAGCCAGCACCACGATACAGCAGGTCAACGCTGGCCACGGTAGATGAGAAGATCTGACATGCTTGCACGCCGGCCGTAGGCAACGACCGCAGACAGGATGAGCAGCACGATCTCGAGAACCACGGATCCGCCCCAGATGAGGTGCGTCAACACCGCACCGATCATGAGAGTGGCAAATGCACCGCAGCCAGGCCGGACAGTCGGGGAATCAGCAGAGCGATCGCGCCGACTACCTCGAGTAGGCCGATGACGTACGGCAGCCAACTAGCGGTGCCCATCGCCTCGAAGACCTCTACAGCCTGAGGTGCCGCAGTGAACTTCATCACGGCGCTCAGGGCAAAGACCAAGGCCAAGACGCCCTGGAGCACCCAGAGGGTGACGTTGAGGCCACGGCTCGTGCTGCGGGACGGCGACTCGTCCGCCTTGAGATCGTCGATCATGCCACTCGCCTCCAAGAAGTGTGTAGCTTGGCCATCTGACAGAGCACTTCGCCGGGCACTTCGCCGGTCGTTCTGATCGCTCATCATTCACTAGTCACGATGTGCTAGGCCGGAGGAGCTAGTCATCCCGTGAATCTGTGATTCGGGTGAATCTGTGATTCGGGGCCTCCGGGCAAGCACGCCCCGCGGTCAGTCTGGCCAGACTGGGTGGGGGCCGTCATTGGCGGGGGGGCGGGTGGACTCCCAGACTCGGCGCCACGGGGCCATGTCGTGGTCGTGCGCGGGCTGACCGGAGGCGGTGGTGGGTAGCGCTCGGCGCGAACCGGTGGGTAGGGCCAGGGTGTCGTCGGCTGCTGCCCGCAGGGCACGATACCAGCCCAGGTCGTCTTCGGCCCAGAGCGTGGCTACCGCGCGCACCAGCCGAGTGCGGAACTCCGGCACCGTCTCGTTCGCTTCGATCCGCAGCGGTCGCCCAATCCGGACGGTGACCCGGGGCCGTCCAGGGTACGGCCAGCGCCGGCCACGTGGCATCGCGGCGAACGTGCCGCGCAGCGCGATCGGCACCGCCGGCACCCCCTTCATCGCGCACAGTTGCGCGGCACCAAGCTTGAACGCGCTGAGCCAGCCGTCCACGGTGCGGCTGCCCTCGGGGTAGAGCAGCACGCTCCAGCCGTCCTCGACCAGCTCGGCGGCCAGGCTGCGGCCTCGTCGCGATCCGCGCCGATCCACCGGAAACGCGTTGAACAGCAGGGTGGTGGCCGCAGCGGTGGCCCGGGAGTCGAAGAAGTAGTCGGCGGCGGCCCCGACCGCGAGCTTCTCGGTGATCCGTCGGGGGAGGGCACCCAGGAGCACCGGGGTGTCCAGGTGGCTGGAGTGATTGGCGATGAAAATCGCCGGACCGCGGACGCCCTCCAGGTATTCCCGGCCGTGCACCACCGGCCGGGTCTGGCTCCAGACCACCGGCTTGAGCACGCCCTGCTGCAGGGCCGTGCGCAGTGCCCGCGCGGGGGCGGTTCGGGCCCACGCGGTGGGGAAATCGTCCCCGTTCTCCGGCAGTTCCCAGCGCTGCGCTGAGCGCGGCACGCGGGCCCGGCCCCGCCAGTCCCGGCCGTGCCGTAGCAGCCGTAGCTCGGCGCGCAGACTGCTCATCGCACGTCCGCCAGCACCAGCGGCGGGGCGTGCAAGTAGCTGATCTGCGGATCGCGACCCACGGTGTCCGACGCCAGCTCCAACGCGTCGGCCAGGGTGGATGCGGCCCGGAAGCCCAGCCGAGCGGTGGTCGGCCGGTGCCCCCCGACGAAGATCACATCATTGAGGTGTTGCATCGCGTGCGCACCCCAGTACCACATGTAGAACGGGTGCACACCGTGATAGGCGTAGCTGGTTCGGTACAGGTGGATGTACCAGGGATCGGTGGCGAACTGCTTTTCGTACTTGGTCTCCAGCATCACCGGGTCGGTGGTCTCGGCCAGCAGTTCGTAGAAATCGATGTAGCTCGGGTGGTGCACCGGGTGGAACTCGGGCCGCATCGGATGGTAGAAGATCGCCACCCCGCCCTGGCGCACGATCGGCTTACCTCGGTACAGGTTGAAGAAATAGCCCAGGCCCAGCGACATCACCAGGATCGGATTCATGATTGAGTTCACATTGTACGGGCAAATGTAGGGCAAGCCGAAAATCGCCACATCGGCCTGCCCGTGCACCTCGGTGAGCTGCTGGCGGTGCAGCGCGGCCAGGGTGTGCGGGTGCACCTGGCTCGGGGCGCCCGCGTGCACCCCGGTGACGCCATATGGCGCCTCGGTGGCCTGCCAGATCTGCCGCCGCAGCTTGGCGCTGGCCAGGTCGTTGCTCCGCTTGACGGCCAGGTAGCTGGCTTGGTCGGTGAGGTTCCACTCCCACTCGCGGCGGGTGAGGAAGCGTAGTGCGGACGGGAACGGCGCGTTGTTCAGCGTTGTCTCGATGGTGAAGACCGGCACCTGCCCGCCGATCACGTCGGCCATCCGGTCGTAGGAATGGTGCATCGCTGAGTGGGGGGGATCGTTGAACGAGCGCGAATGCCGCAGCGTATGCACATTGTGGTGGTGGCGCAGGCTGGCGTAGCTGGCCAACCCGACGGATACCGACTTTGAGCCGCCGTTCATCGCGGTGAGCGTGATGTTGACGTAGACGATCAGGTCACTTTCCGCGGCTCGACGGTTGATCTCCACGTCCTCGCCGTGCGCCGTGGTGCCCAGGTGCAGGAGATTGGTGGGGTCCTCGGCATCGTGGTTGCGCAGGTGGTCGGGGTGAAAGGCGCGGAACACCCGCTCGCCGACCGTGCGTTTGAGCTCCGCCGGGGTCATCCGCCGGTGCAGTGAGTTGGCCGCAATGAGCTCGACGTCGTCTACCCCAGCGGCGGCGGCCAGCTCCAGCACCTGCTCGATCACTCGCTGCCGGACGTCCGGGGTGCGCATCGGCGGCAGCGGCAAGGACAGATCGTCGAACACGATGGTCAACCGCATTCCGCGACGGAGCAGCTGTGGCAGTGGGTCGCTGCCCTGGGGATGCATCAGGGCGTGCTGGATCGCGCCCTCAAGGTCGACGATGCCCGGTAACGATTCCGGCGGGTAGATCACCCGGCTGCCCAGCGGCAGACGCTCCAACCGGAACCCCTCACCCTCGTGCATCAGCAGCGGGGGAGTCCGTTCGTCAACGTCGAGCACGAAACCTGGTCTGCCCACGCTCTCTCCTGCCCCTACTCTCGGCGGTTCGCTTGCTGGTCGCCCTTAACCCCGGCCGGGGGCGAAGACGACCTTGATGGTGCCTAGCCGGCCGGCTGAAGCTGCGTGATCAAGCGCGGCACGCCAGCGTTCCAGCGGGTATGTCGCATCAACATAGCCATCCAGCGGCGCCGCGCTCGCCAGCGCGATGGCTTCGGGGAAATCACCCTGAGCGGGCTCGTCGGCTATCGCCGACGTATCGATTGCTGAGGCGCCGACCGCGGAGGCATACGCCCCGACCAGGAGCAGCTCGCGGTACCACAGCGGAGTGAGGTCCACCCCACCTGAGGGCATCCCCGAGGCGACCACTGTGCCGCCGGCCCGCAGCGACCGCAGCGCGGTGTTCAGGCCCGCCGCCCCACCGGTGCACTCGAAAGCCAGGTCCATCCCCCCGAGCAGGTAATCTTCGCCCAGCTCGGGCTCGACCAGCAGCGCTCCGGTGCTGCGGCGCAGCGTTCTAGCGGTGCCCTCGGTGCTGATGACCTGGGTGGCACCTAACTGGCGGGCCCGCTCGGCCTGGTGGGCGTGTTTAGCGATCATGCACACTTCGCCGGCTGCGGTGAGCTTGCGCAGCGCGAGCAGGGTCAGCAGCCCTACCGTGCCCGCGCCGATCACGAGCACCGACGCGCCTGGACTGATCGGTACCCGGCGCGCCGCGTGGACCGCGCAGGCCAACGGCTCCGCCAGTACCGCGATCTCGTCGGGCAGCGAGTCGGGCACCAGATGCAGCTGGCTGGCATGCGCGATCATGCGCTGGCTCCAGCCGCCGCCGGTGTCGGCACAGAAGCCGGTCTGCAGGCCAGCAGCCAGCGCTCCGCCGGTGATGTGGTCACAGCGGCTGGTGTGCCCGGCGAGGCACGCCGGGCAGGCCGGCAGGCCGCGCACCGCGCACCGCAGTACCGGGTCGATCACGACCCGGCTGCCCTGCGGCAACCCGGGCAGCTCATCGAGGGTGCGCCCGAGCACCTCGTGGCCGGGAACGAAGGGCATCGAGGTCAACGGCCCCAGGTAGGGCGAGGACCGGCCGGTGAGCAGACTGAGATCGGAGCCGCAGATCCCCGACAGCACCGGCTCGATCCGAACCCAGCGCTCGTCGGCCGGGACGGGATCGGTTTGCTCGACCAGCCGCAGTGGCGCCACATTGCTGGCCAGCGCACCCGCTAGCCGTCCACCAGCACGGGTGCCGCTGAGCGCGCGGGCGGCGAAGTAGCGCCCAGCGGAGCGGTGATACTGCAGCGCCAGGCTCATCGCAGTCCTCCGTGCCGACGGGCTTCTGACCGGAGCTCAACCGTGGCGTCGGCTCGGGTGACGTCAAACAGCACCTCGAGCAGCCCGCCGGTGTGCTCACCCCAGCGGTGCACCACCCACCGGTGGCGCTGGGCGTGCCGGAAGAGCGCAGAGTCCGGGTTGACCGCGTGGGGGTGCCCCACGGCCTCCAACAGCGGACGGTCGGAATAGCTGTCCGCGTAGGCGTAGGAGCGATCCAGGCGCAGGCCGTGGGCGTGAGCGTACTGCCGCAGCCACGCCGCGCGCGCCTCGTCGACCAGCGGTGGGGCGTCGAGAAACCCAGTCAGCACGCCGTCTTTCTCGTGCATCCGGCTGGCCACCACCTCGTCGAACAGCACGGACAACGGCTCCACATGCAGGTCTACGGCGCCGGTGATGAGGACGGTTCGGTGCCCGGCGGCGCGGTGCCGACGGATCTGCCGGGTGGCTTCGGGCATCACCCGGTGCAGCAGCGCGTCGCCGAGCACCTCGGTGACCAGCGCCCGCAGCTCCTCGACCCGCGCGCCGGCGTAGCGGCGCAGGAAGGCGCGCAACAGTTCACCGCGGTCCCGGCGCTCGGCGTAGAGGTACCGGGGGGTGCAGCGGGCCAGGTCGGCCAACTCGCCGAGCCAGCCGGAGCGGGGCGTCGTCGCCAACCGGGCCCACAGGTAGGACTCGACGACGTTGGAGTGCACGATGGTGCCCTCCAGGTCGAATACGGCGACCACGTCGGTGCGCTCAGGCAGGGACAGTGCTGATATCGGTGGAGACGGCGAGGAAGATCCGCGACGGCCAGCGGTGGACTGTGCCCGCTGTTGCCCGGCTCGGCGGACCGTGGCCGTGATCGACGGGCAGTGCACGTCCTGCAGGTAGGCCCGCCAGTCGATGACGGTGGGGTCGAAGCCGTGCTCGGTGGCTCGCTGGGCGGGCAACGCGGCGTGCAGCTCGCGCAGCCGAGTGTCATCGTAGATCACTTCGGCGCGGGTGTAGACGCCGTAGAGGTCAGCGTATTCCCGCAGTTGCCCTAAGTCCTGCTGCTGGCGGCTTAAGCTGGTCAGCCAGTCCTGGGACCGCTTCGAGGCTGGCCAGCGCAGCAGGATCCGCTCCGCGAGCGCGGCGGCTTGTTCCCCAGCGCGCAGCGTCAGCTCCACCTGCTGGCTGCCGGGGAACCGCCAGACCGGTGGCGTGATGTGGCCGCGCTCACCGTCGGGCATGGGGTGGCGCTCGAAATACTCCCGGCACAGCAGGTACATGTTTCGGAAGGTCAACGGGTTGCTGGCCCCGGAGCTGACGTGTAGGTACGCCGGCTCGGTGCCGGGCGGCCGGGCCGCCGCGGCGAGGATAGCGTTGATCACCAGATCGACCGGGATCACGTCCAGGACCGAATCGGGCAATCCGGGGAATTCACGCAGCACCCCTCGGCCATAGGCGATGATCAATGGGTCGGCCATCTTGAAACCGTCGATCCACCCGGGGTAGGGGTGGCGCAGCGCGCTCTCCACGATGGCGGGCCGGATGACCGACAGCGGTCGGCCGCTGTGCGCCCAGCACTGTTCGGCGACCCGCTCACCGAGCGCCTTGGTCAGCGTGTAAACGTCCGGCCAGCCCAGGCTCTGGGCTCGGGTGCGACCATAGTCCACCAGCCGGCGGGTGACCCACTCGGTGCGTAACCGTTCGGCGTCAGCGGCGGTGGACTGCGGTCCGGCTTTGGCGTGCGCCGCCTCCGCTTGCGCCAGCGCGCGGCGCAGGATCTCGGGGCGCCGAGAGTCCCGCTCCGCCTCGGCCCGGGCCGCCAGCGCCATGTCCAGCTCAACCCGCCAGTCCACGTTGTGGTCCAGTGCTGTCTCAGCGACCACACCCTTGCGGGTGCCCGCAACGTAGGCGGTGGACACGTGCACCACGTGCGGTGCGCCGGAGAGTGCCGCATACAGGGTCGCGACACCCGAGACGTTGGTGCGGAACGCCTCATCCACCGGGGGGTCAAAGGACACTGTCGAGGCACCGTGGATCACGACGTCGAGGTCGGTGGGCAGGGCGACCGAACCGAGGTCGCCTTCGATGACGGTGACCCGCTGGCGCACCATGCGCGCCAGTTCGTCCCCGCCAAGGCGCTCCCGCAGCGGACGGAACACGTTCTTGCGGAGTAAGGCGCTCAGCCGCTCAGGGCCGCCGCGCTCACCTCGGGGCCGGATCAGCACCGAGACGTGGGTGTCCGGGTAGCTGGCCAGCAGCCGCTCCAACGTGGCCTGGCCCAGAAACCCCGTGGCGCCGGTGAGCAGGATGTGGGATCCGGCAAGGTTATTCATGGGCTTCGTCCTCGTGAGTGGCATTCGGTCCTATAACACTGTTTCGCACTCACGGCTCCGGGTAGTCGCGGTGGTAGGCCGACAGCGCGGCCTCGCGCACCCGACGAACCGGCCACCCTAGTGCCTGCGCGGCCCGCTCGGTGTCCGCAAGCTCAGGTTTGGCGGTCTGCTGCCCTCCCGGTCCGGCGGCGACCTTGACGGTGATCTTCTGCTCCGCTCCGGGCGGCCCCACGGGCACTCCCACGGTGATCCGGGGCAGCGTCGTGCGCTGCCAGCGCGCCCATCGCACGCCGAGCGTAGTGCTGTGCCGGAACACCGCCTCCACGACCGCCGGGCGAACCTCCTCGCTGCACAGCGCGGTGAGCACCTGCCCGGGCCTACCGTGTCGGCCGACGGTGGTGGTGGTCCAGCAGTCCCAGGCTCCGGCGGCCCGCACGGCGCGCAGCACTCCCGGCCAAAGCTCAGGATCGAGATCATCAACGGTGGTTTCCACCACGGTGACCAGCTCAGTCATGCCCAGGCCTGGCTCGGGCTCGGTCCGGCGGCCGATCACCAGCCGGGTGATGTTGGGTCGCTCCGGGCTGTCCTGGCATCCCGCCCCGCTGCCCACCGCGTCGAGGGCCATCGGGGGCAGCGGACCGGGCTTGGCCAGGGTCGCGACCAGGGCTGCCCCGGTGGGCGTGGTGCGTTCCCCAGTCAGGTTCCCGCCGGTCAGCGACAGACCACGGTCGGCCACGATCTGCAGGACGGCCGGTGCGGGGATCGGGATCGTGCCGTGCGCGCTGCGCGCGGTGCCGCTGCCGGCCGCCAGTGCTGAGCACCTCAGCAGCGCGCCGTCAGCGAGTAAGCCGAGTTGCTCGGCCGCGACCGCGGTGCCCACCACGTCGGCCAGCGCGTCGGCGGCTCCCACCTCATGGAAATGCACCAACTCGATAGGGATGCCGTGCACCGTGGCCTCCGCCTCCGCGAGGAGCTGGAAGGTGCTGGTGGCCACGTCGGCGGCTGCTGGGCCCAGTCGGGCGGCCTGGAGGATGGCCAGCACCTCGGCCACCCCCCGGGTGGGTTGGTCGGCGGCTGGGGTGGCGACCACGGCTCGCGCACAGCGCAGCCCGGCGCGTCGGGTCTGCTCGACGTCGACGTCCAGGCCGGGCACGCCCAACGAGCGGACCGCGGCGCGCACCGCGGCCAGGTCCGCACCGGCGTCCAGGAACGCCCCGAGCAGCATGTCCCCGGATACCCCGGCGGTGCAGTCCAGATACGCTGCCCTGCGCTCAGCCACCGTGCACCCGAGCGATGATCTTGACAGCATGGGCTGCCGCGCCGAACCCGTTGTCGATGTTGACCACTGGCAGCCCGGGCGCGCAGGAGGCGAGCATCGTCGCGGCGGCCACGTACCCGCCCGCGCTCACCCCGTAGCCCACGCTGGTGGGCACACCGACCACGGGCGTTCGGATCAGCCCGGTCACCACTCCGGGCAGGGTGCCCTCCATGCCGGCAATGGCGATCACGCAGTCGGCTGCGGAGAGCTCGTCGAGGTGCGCCAGCAACCGGTGCAGCCCTGCCACCCCGACATCGGCGATCAACCGGTGCCCGGCGCCGAGTGCCTGGAGGGTAGCGATCGCCTCGCGCGCCACTGGTAGGTCCGAGGTGCCTCCGGTGAGCACCGCGACGCATCCGCGGGCCGGGGGTAGCGCACCGACGATCACGGTCCGCCCGAGGGGGTCGGCCAGGACCGGCTCGGTCGGGAAGGCACTCGGCGCCCGCTGCAGCACGCCCTCAGGGCAGCGGGTGGCCAGCGCGGGGAACCCGGGTTCGCTGCGCCGCTGGGCGGCCAGCAGGGCCAGTGTCTGGTCCTCGGTCTTGCCTTCGGCGAGAACAACCTCGGGTACCGCGGTGCGTCGGGCGCGGTCCAGATCCAGGCGGGCGATGCCGCCGACCTCGACCTCACTGATCCGATGAGCGGTCCCCGCGCTGTCCGGGGGATCCTGCCCGGGAGGCGACCCGGGGTGCTGCGATGGCTGCGGTGTGGAGTCGAGCACGGCGCCGACTATCTCATGCGAGCCGGTGGCGCACCGGAGATGCGAGGATGGTTGACCGTGCACACTGCAGATCTCCTGAGCGTGAGCTCTGTCGCGGCGGCGCTGCGCGAGACGCTGGGACGGTTGGGTACGGTGGTGGTGGCCTTCTCGGGTGGGGTTGACTCCGCCGTGGTGCTGGCGGCGGCCATCCGGGTGCTGGGCACCGATGCCGTGCTGGCCGCCATCGCTGACTCGCCCAGCCTGGCCCGCGCCGAGCTCCAGACGGCCCAGCGTGTCGCTGGGCAGATCGGGGCGGAGCTGGTGGTGCTGCACACCGATGAGCACACCGACCCGGGCTACCGGGCTAATGCCGGCAATCGGTGCTACTTCTGCAAGCGAACCGTGCTCGCCGCAGTGCGCGATCTCGCGCAGCGGCGGGGGTTTGCCCACGTCGCGACCGGCACCCACCTTGATGACCGTCGGGCCGCGCACCGCCCAGGTCTGCGCGCGGCAGCGGAGCTGGGAGTGCGGGAGCCACTCGCCGAGGTGGGCGCGACCAAGGAGATTGTCCGTTTGCTGGCGGTGCAGTGGGAGCTGAGCGTGTGGGACAAGCCGAGTACTCCGTGTCTGGCTTCCCGAATCGCGGTCGGAATACCGGTGAGCGTGCCGGCGCTGGCGTTGGTCGAGCGGGCCGAGCTGGCCGCCCGGCACTACCTCGCCGACCACCAGGTTCCCGTGCGCGACCTGCGGGTCCGGCTGCTGGGGTCGGCAGGGTTCCGGGTCGAGCTCGACCAAGCCGCGCTGGACGGCGTGTCCCCGCAGGCCCGGGCAGGGCTGCTGACCCGAGTCGCGCAAGCCGGCCTGGACGGCCAGGGTGAGGTGGTGCGTTACCACTCGGGGTCACTCAGCGGCCGAGCGACTCCCGAGCGCAGCAGGGAACCGGCTCGCTGACCCCGACCTGGGCTACGCCTAGCGGTACCGGGCCCCACCCCGTAGCGAGCGGCTGCGCGGCTGACCAGATGCATGCCCGCCAAACCGGGCAACCGGTCGATCTTCTCGTCAATCTGGCGGATCACTCTGGCGCCGTCGGCGCCGCCCATCAGGTAGCGCAACAAAAACGCTGTCTCCGCCGCCGGCATGATTCCGGATCCTACCGGGGTCCACCCCAGCTTGAGGACAAGCCGAGTCAGCAGCCGGGCGGCGCGGGAGCGCGCCAGCCGCTCCCGCGCCTGGCTGGCGTAGAAGGCCACGTGCCGGGTCTCCTGCCGCTGGATGCGCCCGACCACCTTGGCCAGCTCGGGATGGCTCGTCTGGGCCAGCAGACGGCCGTAGCCGGCGTAGGTGGACCATTCATTGATCACGCCGAAGGCCATGTGTACCGCGATGAAGTCTTCACCGACCAGATTGGCCGCCAGCGCCTGGTAGATCGGAGACAACCGGTCACGGCGGCCCTGGGCAAGCCGGACGCGGCGGATCCGATCAGGGCCTACGACCCGGCCGTGCGCGGCCAGCACCTTATCCAGCACCTCGCCGTGCCAGAACTCCTCGTAAGCCCACATGGTCAGGAAAGTCGTGATCTCCGGATCCTGATGGGACGGAGTGACCAGCAAATCCCGCAGGTAGCAGATGGTGTGGCTCTCGACGTCGGACATGTACTGCAACGCCCGCAGGGCGGCCTCGGGTAGCGGTGTGTGGGCAAAGGCGGAGTAGTCGACGTCGTCGTCCACCACGCGACGGGCGGTGGCGCTGTAGTTCACGATGTCGAAGGACATGGCACTCCTCACTCCGTCGCTGTGCCCGGGTGCGGGTGTCCCGCAGGACATCGGGTGCGGGTGTCCCGCAGGACACTGGGTGCGGGTGTCCCGCAGGTGAGGGTTCGCTCGCTTAGGTCAGGCGGTTCGCTGACGCGGAGACGATCTTCTGAGGGCCGGGCGAGGTTTAAGGCCAGTGCGCCGGAGTGCGCACAGCAGGGCCCGTCGGGGCAGGTAGCGTGCGGCTGCCCCTCGAAGGAGACAAACCCACCACGGGACAGGAAGGAGTGCCTCGCCCGCTGTGTCCCGCACCGCCGAGACCGCCGCCAGTGTCGCGTCCCCGCGTCGGCCGCTGCGCGCCTGGCAGCGCAGAGCGCTGGCCCGGTACCTGGCCACTGCGCCGCGGGACTTCCTCGCGGTCGCCACGCCGGGTGCCGGCAAGACGACCTTCGCCTTGCGGGTGGCAGCTGAGTTGCTGTCCGACCGGACCGTGCACACGGTGACCGTGGTCACCCCCACTGAGCACCTCAAGCACCAGTGGGCGGCCGCGGCCGCCGAGGTAGGGCTGGCGCTGGACCCCGACTTCCGCAACTCGGTGGGCGCCACCTCACGCGATTACCACGGAATCGTGGTCACCTACGCCCAGGTCGCCGCACACCCGACCCTGCACCGAGTGCGTACCGAGACACGCCGCACCCTGGTGGTGCTCGACGAGATTCACCACGCCGGAGACGCCAAGAGCTGGGGTGAGGGAGTGCGGGAGGCCTTTGCCCCGGCGCTGCGCCGACTCGCCCTGACCGGAACGCCGTTCCGCAGTGACGACACACCAATCCCGTTCATCCGCTATGAACCGGATGGTGCCGGTGCGTTGCGCTCCGCCGCGGACCACTTCTACGGTTACTCAGAGGCACTGGCAGATGGGGTGGTGCGGCCGGTGATGTTTCTCGCCTACTCTGGCGAGGCCCACTGGCGGACCAGCGCGGGGGAGGAGTACTCGGCGCGGCTGGGGGAGCCGCTCACCGCCGAGCACACCGCCCGGGCCTGGCGCACCGCGTTGGATCCAGCAGGGGAGTGGATCTCCGCGGTGTTCGCCGCCGCGGATACCCGGCTAGCTCAGCTCCGCGCTGGCGCGCTGCCCGACGCGGCGGGCCTGGTGATCGCCACCGACCACACCGCCGCCAAAGCCTACACTGGGATCCTGCGGAAGATCACCGGTCGGGAACCGGTGCTGGTGCTCTCGGACGACCCGTCCGCCTCCAGCCGGATCGCCGCGTTCGCCGACTCCGACGAACGCTGGCTGGTCGCGGTCCGGATGGTGTCCGAGGGCGTGGACGTGCCCCGGTTGGCGGTCGGGGTGTATGCGACATCGGCGGCCACCCCTCTGTATTTCGCCCAAGCAGTGGGCCGGTTCGTCCGGTCCCGGCGCCCGGGTGAGACCGCCACGGTGTTCCTGCCCAGCGTGCCCGTGCTGCTGGGGTTGGCGAGCGAGCTAGAGAAACAACGTGATCACGTGCTCGGCGCGCCGCACCGGCCCGACGAAGGCTGGGACGACGCTGCGCTCGCGCAGGCCAACGCCCAGCGCGACGAGCCCGGCGAGCAGGAGCGGGCGTTCACCGCGCTCGGCGCCAGCGCCGAGCTCGATCAGGTGATCTACGACGGTGCGTCCTTCGGCACGGCCGCCTTCGCCACGACCGAGGATGAGCAAGACTACCTCGGGTTGCCGGGGCTGCTGGCACCGGAGCAGATGCGGGCGCTGCTGCGGCGGCGCCAGGAGCAGCAGCTCGCCCGGGCGAGCGAGCGCGCCACGGCGCCCGTAACGGGACTGCCCGAGACCCCTCGAGCCCCGACGGTCCGGGAGCGCCTCGCGGAGCTGCGTCGGGAGCTCAACACCCTGGTGGCGCTGGCCCACCATCGCACCGGCCGCCCGCACGGAGTGATTCACCAGGAGGTCCGCACCGCCTGCGGCGGCCCGCCCACGGCGATGGCCACCGCCGAGGAGCTCGAACAACGCATTGCCTACCTCCGTTCCCGCTAGGTGATCACCCGGTGTTCTCTTTGTGCGGTGAGTTGTGCTCGTAAGCTCACTGCTTGTGCTGGTGCTACTACCTCCCTCGGAGACCAAAGCGTCCGGTGGTGACGGCCCGTCGTTGCGGCTGGACGCACTGTCACATCCCGAGCTCACCCCGGTTCGCCGGAAACTGATCGACGAGCTGGTCACGCTGGCCGGGGATGTCCCGGCGGGGCTGATCGCCCTGGGCCTGTCCGAGCGCCAGCGCGGCGAGTTGGACCGTAACGCCGCGTTGTGGACTGCGCCGACGCTGCCCGCGCTGCACCGCTACACCGGTGTGCTCTACGCGGCGCTAGACGCGGGCTCGCTGCGGCCGGCCCAGCGGGCCCGGCTGACGGTGGCCTCTGCCCTGTTCGGGCTGCTCGCTGCGGATGACCCCATACCGGCCTACCGAGTGTCCGCCGCCTGCGCCCTGCCGGGGGTCGGCCCGCTGCGGTCGGTCTGGCGTCCGGTGCTCACCCCGTTGCTGGCCGGGATCGCGGGCTTGGTGGTCGACCTGCGCTCGGGTGGCTACGGCGCGCTGGGGCCGCTGCCGGGCGCGGTCACCGTCCAGGTCCTCAGCGACGACGGACGCGGCCGACGACGTCCGGCCAGCCACCACAACAAGTCACACAAGGGTCGGCTGGCTCGGCTGCTGGCCAGCGCGCCGCGTGCGGTCTCTGACGCCGATGGGGTGGCCCGGATCGCCCGATTCGGCGGGCTGGAGGCGCACCGCACCGGCGAGCACACCCTGGACCTCATCATCCCAGTCTGACCCGGCTGACCCGGCTCGCAAGGGCCGCCGCACCAGACCGTTGGTGATCAACTGCGGTGGACTAACCTCGACACCCGTCGGGGGCGGTAGCTCAGCAGGTCAGAGCAGCGGACTCATAATCCGTCAGGTCGTGGGTTCGACTCCCACCCGCCCCACTCATCTAGCAGGTATGAAGCATCTCTCAAGATCTAGATATTTGATCTCTGGGCATGGATTTGGGCATGAGCTATCCTCTGGGGCATGACCAGGGCACGTGCCGACGCCCGACCCCGGGGCAACATCGAGACCCGGGGCGACTCTCTGCGCATCCGGGTCTACGCCGGGCCGGATCCTGTCACCGGCAAGCCCATCTACCTGCGGGAGACAGTGCGCGGCACCAATGAAGCGGCTCACCGCACGGCTAGGCGTGCGCTCAACCGGCTCGTCGCAGAAGCGGAGAAAGCGCGTCAGCCGTCCTCGACGATCTCGCTGGGCCACGTAATCGACGAATGGCTTCGGGTGACCGAGCACGAGGACAGCACCCGAGAGACCTACGTGGGCTACATCGAGCGCACCATCAAGCCTGCCCTAGGATCGATGTCGATTGCCAAACTGTCGGTGCGGCATCTGGAGACCCTGTATGCGGAGCTACGGCGCTGCCGGGTTCGGTGTGATGGCAAGCCCTTCATCGAGCACAAGGCCGAAGCCGAGCATGACTGCGTGGTGGTGAAGTGCCGACCGCACGTGTGTAAGCCGATGGCGGCCTCCACGGTCCGGCAGATCCACTCGATCATCAGTGGTGCGCTCTCGGCGGCGGTGCGGTGGGACTGACTGGAGACGAATCCTGCGCGCACCGCCCAGCGGCCGAGGCAGAAGCCCCGGAGCCCGATCCCCCTTCGCCTGAGGAGGCTGCCAGGCTGGTTGATGAGGCCTTCCGGATGGACGAGGACTGGGGCACGCTGGTCTGGCTCGTGATGACCACCGGGCTGCGCCGGGGCGAGGCATGCATCCTGCGCTGGTCCCGGGTGAACCTGGAGGTGAGTGAGATCGACATCCGCAGCAGCTACCGGTTGCGCAAGGGCGTCGGCACGGAGAAGGACACCAAGACTCACCAGATGCGACGCATCGCTCTCGACACAGAGACGATCGGATTGCTTCGCGAGCTAAAGGACCGATGGCGGAAGCGCCTGAATAATCTCGGGCTTGAGCTGACCGAGGATATGTACGTCTTCACCGGTTGCCGCCAGCCGGTGCCCACGGTGCCCTATTCGCCACACGGTGTGTCCAGCCGCTACAAAGACATGGCGACCAGGCTCGGTATCGATACCCACATTCACGCACTGCGCCATTACTCAGCCACCGAATTGCTCAGCGCCGGAATCGACCTGCGCACCGTCGCTGGCCGTCTCGGGCATGGCGGGGGAGGGGCGACCACGTTGCGCGTCTACGCCGCCTGGGTCGCCGCATCGGACCGCAAAGCAGCTGAGCTCCTCGGCTCCCGCATGCCCAAGCGTCGCAGGACCGGCAAGAAAGACACATGGGAAGGGTAGTTCCGCATGCGCCTTAGCGGGAGTCGTTTCCGCGTCGCATGAGCTCGTATGCTTCCCGTAGGTCCGATGCTTCCGGTAGACTTCGGATTTCGATCTTCTGGACTATCTCAAGCGCCCGCCAGTGGTTTGAGGCCACCAAGCGGCCGGAGAGCATGGATTCCTGGGCGAGGGCGCAGGCTTCCTCGGGGTGGTCTGTCAGTAACAGGGCAAGGGCTAGATCGATCTTGGCTGCGGCAAGTCGGCGTGGCCAGCGCCCGGCCTCGGCTTCCTGAGTAAGCCTGGTGACAACGCGCCGAGCATGGTGCTCGGATGCCACATCCCCGAGCCAGGCGAGTGTGCTGGCGATATAGGCTTCGGCCTTGTCTGGGTCATACTGGTAGTGGTGCTCGGGTATCTCTGACTTCGCCATCCGGGAAACGAATCGCTCGACCCGGTTGAGCGCGTCGTAGGTCTCCGTGGCTTTGCCCAGTCGTGCCCACGCGCGACCTTCCTGCGCCGTGGCTTGAATGGCTGCCGAGCTCCCGTGGGGAGCGAGCCGCTGAGCGGCCTGCGACAGCTCCACCGCACGTGGGTAGTCGCCCTCGGTCAGCGCTTTCCACGCCTCGGTCTCGTAGCGCCAGGCGCACAGTTCGGACTGGCCCGTCTGCTGCGCCAGGCTGGTAGCCGTCGCGAGCCAGCCGTTGGCTGCCGCTCGCTGTTCAAGATCAACCTGTAGTGTGGCAGCGATAAGGGAGAGCCACCCGCCCACCACAAGCAGCCGACGGTGTTCGTCGAGCGTCATACGCGCATCGAGTAGCCGCATGACATAGGACACATGTCGGCGAACCGGACCAAGTAATTCCTGCGGTGGGGTATTATGGTAGTTGATTGCCAGTTCGTCGATGATGTCTTCGAGTCGGCTTAGTGTCTCGGTGCTCACGTCCGACGCAGCTACCCGCCGGGCAAGCTCCAAGGCTTCGTGTTCGTCCCCACCGTCTAATGACGTGCCCCGCCAAGCAGCAGCGGATTGCGGATCTCCCTCGGCGGGGGAGGGATCTGTCTCGGTGTCGACTGCGAGCAGGAGCTCCTCCAGCTTCGCGAGCGTGATGCCCAGCAGTTTGGCCAGTTTGGGCCGCAGACAGGGCAGTGGTTCGGTCTCGCCGCTTTCCCAGCGAGCGATGGTGGAGCGGTCCACGTCGAGCCGGTAGGCCGCCTCCTCCTGGGTGAAGCCGGCGGCTTTCCGGGCTCTGATCAACAGCACACGCTTACGGCGTATCACCACGGACAGCCCCCTCGACGGCAGTGGTCACACAGGAGGCCGAGTGTACCGACAACGCTGGTCAGTCAGAACACCCCAGCAGCTATGCATCAGCGGTGAGGCATTGGCGTACAGCAGCGCGGCATTGGCGGCATGGTGCGCTCCTCGCCGCAGCAGCTTGGCTTAGCGCTATGACTTCCACGCCAACAGACGGCGAGCTGAGTAAGGCCTGGCCCCTCGGCGGGAACGACACCACCTGGCTGCACGTGTGCCGGGATCACGACCGACCACTGGTCGGCGTGTTTGTTTCGCCGTGGGAGCCATGATGAGGACTACGGAGATCACGCTGGGGTGGAAAGCGTTGCGGGACGCCGCGGTCCGCGCGACCCGCTGGGGCTGGCCGGTGATACCGGGCACATTCCTGGGCGCCAATCAGCGCTGGTACGGCCGGGACGACGCCCGGATGCTCTGTCCGATTGAGGACACCTGGGCGCAGGCCCCGGTCACCGATCGCGTTGAGGCGTATGAGGTGTGGAGCGAGCACCCCTACGGGGTGCTGCTGGTGTGCGGGCGGGGAGTGGATGCGCTGGAGCTGCCGGAGGAATTGGGCGCCCTGCTGCCCGACGCCGCGCTGGCGCAGCTCCCGGTCGCGGTGCGGCCACCCATCCCGCGGTGGCTGCTGTTCACCGCCACCGGCTCCGGTGTTCTCTCCGGTGCGCTGGCCCAAGCGGGAGTGCACCTGCACACCGCGGGGTCCTGGGTGGCGCTGCCCCCCACCACCGTGGAATACCTGTCCCCGCAACGGTGGCTGACCCCACCCCAACCCAGCACCGACGGGCTGCGCGACACCGAGACGGTGCAGCACGCCCTGCTCACCGCCCTGCTGAGATCGGGACTCGGCACGGGGCCGGGTGAGGACGATGAGCAGTAACCCTGACCACGCGGGCCCCCGGCACCGGGCTCCGTCCTGGTGGCGCCGGGCCTTCCTGTGGTGGAGCTGGCGTGCCGACTTCGGCGAGGTGATCCGCCTCGCGTGGCTGGAAAACCCCGGCCAGTTCCTCCCGCTGGCCAAGTCTTGATCATTGCCCCAGCCTTCTCGTCACTCGGGACCCAGGGAAGCCACACCGCATCGGTACTGAGATCAGTAGATCAGTACATCAAGCTGTTAACGAGAAGGCCGCCGCCGGCTGAGCCCCGTCCCTACAACCCGAGACGCTGGGCGTCTCACCGGCGCGATTACCTCGTTGTGCTTATGAGAGGGTTCTCGTCCGTGCCCTCAGCACGGGAGTCAACGAAGGAGACCACATCAACTATGCGTATCTCTAGAGTGGTGGGCGTGCTCGCCGCGGCGGCTGCTGTCGGGGGGGTGATCGCCGGCTGCGGTAGCAAGGCCACCACCCTCCCCGTGGCACCCCTGCCGGGCGCGAGCAGCGCACCGACCCCTAACCCGCAACAGCAGCACAATCAAGCCGACGTCGTATTTCTCCAGAACATGATCACCCACCACACTCAGGCCCTCACGATGTCCCAGATGGGCCGCAATCAGGCGAGCTCATCGCAGGTGAAGGATCTCGCCGGCCGGATCGAGACCGAGCAGAGCCCGCAGGTTCAGCAGATGAGCGGTCTGCTCACCGAGTGGGGGGTCCCCGCCCCGAGTACCGCCAGCGCCATGGGGCACGCTCAGATGCCCGGGATGGTGAGCGGCGCCGGGTTCGATCGGATGTTTCTCCAGATGATGATCGTTCACCATCAGGGAGCGGTGGACATGTCACAGACCGAGCTGGCCCAAGGCAGTAACCCTACCACGCACAACCTCGCCCAACAGATCATCAGTGCGCAGCAAGCCGAGATCAGCGAGATGCAGACCCTACTCCAGGTGATCTGACCCGGAAGGAGAACGGGACAAACCGGGGGCTATGCGGCCGCCGTCACAGTCGAGGAACTGGCACCCGGTCGTGCAGAAGCTGCTCGACGACCGTGCGGACAGTCGAGTACGACACCGCGGCAGGGGTGTCGGCCACGCATGCCTCATGGTGCTCGGCGAGTGGCCCGAAGCCGCCAACGACCGCCTCCCGATAGATCCCCACCGTCAGAGTGCCCAGGGCCGCAGTCAGATGCATCGGCCCAGTGTCGTTGACGACCACCAGGCGGGCCCGCGAGAGCACGCCGATGAGCGCCGGCAGGGTCAAGCTCAGTACAAACCTGCGCGCCCGGCACGCCGGCGGCTACCGCGTACACCAGTTCCCACTCGGCGGCCGAGCCAGTCACCCCCACTGCCAGCCGGTCGGCCACGTGTCGGCCGATGCCGCGACGAGGGCCTGGACCTGCGCGGTGAGGACTTGGACGGGGGACTAGGCTGCCCTGGGGTCGGGCGTGACAGGGCTGTTCGCACCCGATGCTGGGGCGGTTGGTGCCACGGTGATGCTTAGCCGGGGTGTCCGGACCGGTGGCTCCGGACCCGACCGGACCCGGGACAGCGAGCAGGACCAGCAGCGACGCGGTGACGCCCACTGCGGTGATTACGCCGCCGGCCAGCAGGCTGTGCGGCGGAGAGCACCGCAGGGCGGCGGCGAATCGGAGCGTGTCCTCGATGGCATAGGTGGTGAGCACCGTCAGGCCTGCACTAAGGGCGAGGGCGGCGAGCCCGGTCCCGAGGCTGAGCGCGTGCCCAGCGGCGACGGGGGCGAGCACGAGCACCGGCCAGTGCCAGAGGTACCAGGAGTACCGGCCCAGCTGCCGCAGGGGCCGCACGGCCAGGACGGGGCCCACTTCACCACGGGGCTGGGCACATCCGGTGGCGATGACCAGCGCCGTGCCGAGCACCGGGAGCAGCGCGGCGACCCCAGGATAGGCAGTCGCGGAGCCGAGCCGCAGGCAGCCGAGGAGGATCAGCTCCCAACCTGCCCAACCGGCAAGGGCGGCCAGCACCGAGGACAGCCGGCGCCATACCGGCACGCTCAGCGCCATCAAGCCACCCACCGCCATCTCCCAGTCCCGCGAGGGTAGGGAAAGAAGGCCCACGGCGGTGCCGTGTGCGTGCAGTGCAGCGAGACGACAAACGACACCACCGCAACGCCGAGGAGAGCCCACAGGGCCGGCGTCACGGCTGGTTGGGGGGACGCCATTCGGTGGGCACCACGGCGCGGCAGAGAAACGGTCGCGCAGCGGACGATCCAGGCGGTGGCGATCAGCAACACCGGCCGAAGTAGGTAAAATTGCTCCTCAACGCCCAGCGACCAGAAGTGCTGGAACGGGGAGGGAAGCGCGTCCGCGGCCAGATAGTCCGTTCCCGTAACGCGAAACGGTAGTTGCCCGCATAGACCGCACTGGCCAGCGCGTCGCCTAGGACGCTACGTGCCTGCAGCGCAGGCAACCACCAGGCTGCGGTGACCGCCACGGCCACCAGCACCGTAATCCGGTCGGGAGCAGCCGCCGGGCCCGCGCACCGTAGAAGCGGGCTAATCGGACCGTGCCGGTAGTCACCGCCTCCCGTCACAGCAGGCCGGTGATGAGAAATCCCGAGACCACGAAGAAGACGTCGACACCCTCGAAACCACCGGGCAGGCCAGGAACCGCAGCGTGGTACAGGATAACGGCCAACACGGCGAGCGCACGAAGGCCCTCGATGTCCGGCCTGAAGCCACGGCGAGGCTCGGAATCCACCATCGGGGCAGGCTAGGACCTCAGCGCCAACTCGGCTTAACGAGGCAAGGCATCCACCTCGCCGGCTAGGTCGTGCTCATGCGCAGACTGCAGCTGTTCCGTTTACCCTGAGGTGAGCTGGGGTAACTGTCTGCAACCGCGTCGGGGTTTCCAGAAAAGCTGATCCGTCGGCGGACAGCGTGGGTCGGGCAGTGAGCAACCCCGCCGCGGAGCGAGAAAATCAGGAGGAACGGTGGGGGCGCACGATCTGAACAATGCGCAGCGCAGGAGTTGCAACCACAGCTTAGAAGTGGAGACTGGACACCACGCTCTGGTTGCTCAGCCGCATACTGAGGCCGAAGGCCCAGTTGCAGCCGCTGAAGCGGTCGCGGCCCACCTCAGCACAGCGCAACACGCCCTCGGTCCACCCGGCAAACCGCTCAACCGCCGATCCCCGTTCTTCATCGGCATGAGCGCTGCCGCCGGAGTCGCGGTCATGGTCGGCATGGTCGGAATGATCATCGCTGTTCGCGACATGCTGATCCTGATCGGGCTGGCGCTGTTCCTCGCGATGGGCCTGGAGCCTGCGGTGTCGGTGCTGGCTCGCCGCCAGTTCCCGCGGTGGGCGGCGGTGATTACCGTGCTGATAGCGGGCCTGGCGGTGGTCGGTGGGTTCCTGGCCGCGACGATCCCACCGTTGGCGCGACAGGCTACCCAGTTCATCACGCACGCCCCGACCATGGTGTTCCAGCTACAGAACCACCATTCGATACTGGTTCGGCTCAACGACCACTTCCACTTACAGCAACGCATGCAGCAGACCTTCAGCGGGGATGCCGGGGGTTTGTTCAACGGCTTGCTCGGCGCTGGCCAGGTTGTGTTCAACGCCCTGACTAGCACCCTCATCGTGGTCGTACTCACGGTGTACTTCGTCGCCGACCTGCCCCGCATCCGGGCGACCCTCTACCGGCTGATACCGCATTCCCGCCGACCCCGCGCGATCCTACTCGGTGATGAAATCTTCGCCAAGGTCGGTGGGTACGTGTTGGGAAACCTGCTGATCTCACTGATCACCGGGGTCCTCACTTTTGTCTTTCTGGTAATCGTTAGGGTGCCCTACCCGCTGTTGCTGAGCATCCTCGTGGCGGTCCTGGATCTGATCCCGGTGATAGGCTCAACCATCGCGGGCGTGGTGGTATGCCTAGTCGCCTTAAGCGTGTCGCTGCCCGTCTGCCTGATTACCATCGGGTTTTTCCTGATCTATCGATTGGTCGAGGATTACCTACTGGTCCCCAAAATTATTGGTCGAGTGGTGAAAGTACCGGCCCTAGTAACCGTCGTGGCAATCCTGCTGGGCGGCGCCCTGCTGGGCATCGTGGGCGCCCTGGTCGCCATCCCCGCCGCCGCAGCCCTGCTCTTGCTGACCCGAGAAGTGCTCTTCCCCTGTCTCGACCGCACCTAATCTCAGACGTCAGTCCTGAATGGTCCGTTAGGGGACCGCAGGCGTAGTGCTGAAGTCAGCCCATTGCGCCTAACCGCACCGCACCAGCGGGTAAGCTGCTTGGTGAGGTGGGACTGCTACTCGCCGAGCAGCGCGCAGGTCGCGGTGGGGGGCTTGACCGTGCTGGACGCGGGTGCTAAAAAATACGCCGGCACCAACGGTGGACAGTCCAAAAGCGCTCGCACGAGGCAGTGCAAGGGAACGTGCACAACGGAACACAGGAGGTTGAGGAACAGTCGAGATGGAGGTGGTCATCGCGACATTTTGGCATACCTCGGAATCAAGACAGGTTCATTCCCTCTCAAGGGGTTCAGCCATTCGGCCGGACCTTTTTTGTTGCAGTCGGTGCTGACCGAGCCGCTGCGCGCCCCGTACATGCCTTCAACAAATAGGTGTGCCATGCTGGGTCCCGAATATTGATGGGCCGCCTCCGTCCAAGCCCTGCACATGGTGAGGTACGGGTTGGCGTCTTGGTTGCCCGGCGCGTCACTATGACTCTGAAGCCCTCTGCTGGCACGTTTCAACCCGGCGGATGGTTGTTTCGGCCTACTGCGTGCTGGTACGACTGCCGTAGGCGAGTGGATGACATGCAGCAGACCCTGTGGGGTTCCAGAAGTCCGCTATGCCGCTGACCTGGGTGATCGGTGTGCTTGGCGGTCCGGGCATGATCGTGAGTCATGTCGTTGAGTCTGCTGTATTTGATTTTCCTGCGGCTGCTCAACCTGCTGTCGCTACTTGGTCGCTCGTCGGCGTCCACGGACGTGGAACGTCTGGTATTGCGGCATGGACTCGCCGTGCTGCGCAGAGCCACTCCGAAGCCTGCTCTGGACTGGTCGGATCGAGCGGTGTTCGCCGCGCTCGTCCGGAGGTTGCCGCCGATACTGCGGAGGCAACGGGGCTGGTCACGCCGGGCACGATCCTGCGCTGGCATCGTCGCCTGGTCGCCAAGGAATGGGCGTATCCCCATCGCGTCGGGCGCCCGCCCATCGAGACGCTGTGGCCGTACTGATCGCGCGCATGGCCCGGGAGAACCAGAGCTGGGGATACCAGAGAATCCAAGGCGAGTTGCTCAAACTCGGTCACCGCGTGGGAGCATCCACGATCCGTCGCGTCCTGCCAGCGGGGGCGGATACCCCCGGCACCGGTCCGTGATACCGACACGACCTGGCGGCAGTTCCTGCGCGCCCAGGCCTCGACGATGCTGGCGTGTGACTTCTTCCCTGCGGACTGCGCAGTCACACTCCAGCGGATCTACGTGTTCTTCGTCCTCGAGGTCGCTCACCGGTCTGTGCACTTGCTGGGCACGACGAGGGACCCCGATGGGCGATGGACCACCCAGCAGGTCCGCAACCTGGTGATGGATCTCGGTGACCGCGCCACCCAGTTCCGGTTCCTCGTCCGCGACGGGGCCGGCCAGTTCACCGCGTCGTGTGATGCCCTCCTGGCCGATGTGGGCATCCAGGTGGTCCGGATTCCTGCTCAGTGTCCGCGGGCGAACTGTTTTGCCGAACGGTTCGTCCGCACCCTGCGAGCCGAACTCACCGACCGCATAGTGATCGTCAGCCAGCGGCACCTGCGTGCAGTGCTCGCGGAGTATGTTTGCCACGACAACGGTCGACGGCCGCACCGCGCCCGCGACCTTCACCCACCCCAACCGACCCCCCCGTCACAGACCTCACAGGCGGGTTGGGTTCCTGTCCGTCGTGCCGTGTCCGCCGGGTTTGACGATCTCAAGCGCCTGCTTGGTGATTGCCTTGCGGACGGTGCGGAACCACTGTTCCCACTCCTGGGGTGAAGTGGGTTCGTGGTCGGCGTGCAAGAGGTAGTCCCCGCACAGCGGGCCGGTTGTCCCACCCGGTTGCCGGTCGGAGAAGTGGGGCCAAAACTCGCCGGACGGGTGGGGCCAGAACAGCCCGGCCAAAACACCCGGCGCCAGCGACCGCACAAACCAGCTCATCCCAGCCACTTCGCGAGGGCGTTCATCACTGTCCGGGCGGCGTCTTCCTCGATCGTGACCGTGCAGCACCCCGTGGCGTGCGGGTCGAACTGAATTCGACCGTCCGGCAGCTTGGTCACCAACAGGTTCGTGAAGCCCCAGGGTCCCCCGCACGTCTCGCAGCTGGCGTGGACCGTGACCCGGTTCTCCCGCCGTTCCGACCACGGCTGAGAGGCGCTCATCGGTCAGCCCCGCGAGTGCAACTCGGGCAGCGCTGATTCTGCGGGACGTCGGACACGGTGGTCTGGCGCAGCACGCGGTGTCCGCACCGCGCCAGATACACCAGCGCCGGATGCTCGGCGTTCGGATCGATGGCGTGCTCGCGAGCATCCACCCGGCTCCACCCCCACAGTTGCCGGGAGTACGCCGGGAGATGAGGTTGAGCTGGTCGCGCTCGCTGCGGACTCACGACGCTATCCCGCCAGCCGTCAAGCCGGCGGGCGGCACTGTCGCTCATCGAGTCAGCCTCGACGAGCTGAGCCGTGAGCATCCGTGTCAGCTCGCTGTGCACACCTGAGCCGGGTTCGACGCCGCACGACCATGTGGTGATTTCACGCATGATCGGAGACCATCGCCGATCTACCGTCGCGGGCTTTCCCGCTAACGGGAGCGCCGCACGGACGGGCTATCCGGGCAAACCGGCCCGGCGGGCCATCTCCCGCAGCTCCTCGCCTACCGCGTCGTGAGGAGCACGGCTCACCAGCTTGGCTAGTACCTCGCGGGCGTAGGGGTTGCGGTGCACGCGGCGCGGTGAGATCTGCTCCGCCCTACGGAAGGCCCTCACGGCGTCGTCGTGGCGTCCCCGCACCCGGGCCAGCGCACGGCCGTAGTCCACCCAGTACATGGCCCGACAACCCCGGAACGGGTGGGCATCCGGGTGCAGCCCCTCGGCGATGGTAACCGCGCGGTGGTGGTCTCCGGCTTCCAACGCCACATTCATACGCCAAAACCCGACGTTGGTTGGACCAAAGCCCATCCAGTAGGCGTTGCCCTCCCCGGTGCGCTCGGCTAGTTCCGTTGCCATCTCCAGGGGCGCGGCGATGTCACCAGGTCGGGAGTCGGCCGCGGCCACCAGCGACCGAGACAGCGCAAGCATGCCCGCGAGTTGCATCGACCCCGGGGTGTTCGTCGGCACTGTCACCAAGTCCAGCTCGGCCTGCGCGAGATCGAACTCGCCCGCTGCGAGCATCACGTGTAGACCACCCCACGCGGCAAGTCCCAGCGCGGCCGGTGAGTCCCGGTGCTGGGCTGCCTGATGGGCCAGCAGGACGGCTTGCTCACGCAGGTCTATCTCAGCCCCCGCGACCCGCAGCCACCCGGGGGTAGCTCCCGCATGCAGGAGCACCACCAGTTCGAGCAGCTGGGCCACATCCCGACCAGCCGCGATGCTGGTGTGCAGGTCGCGGATCAGGCCGGGCAACGCGGCACCGACCTCCTTGTCCTGCCTGCAGCTGTAGTGAGCGGCCAGCGTCGCCGTGACCCTGCCCCGCAGAGCGTCTACCGGAACGATCTGCCCGCCCGGACGGCCGCGGTTGACCGCCATCAGCGCCCCACGCACCGCATTCACGGCACTGTCCGTCGGTCCGTTAGCGGGTGCCGGGAATGGCAGCCTGATCAGCTCGCTCGGTGCGATCTGTAGCGCGTTGGCCAGGGCGACAATATCCGAGATGCTGTCCAGCGCGACCTCGCCCCGCTCGATCCGGTCTAGCTTCGACTTACTCATCCCAGCCAGCCCAGCGACCACTACCAGCGATTTACGCCGACCCTTGCGAATCCGCCGCAACCGCTGACCGATCGTCCACGCGTCGTCAAGATCCACCAAGCACCACTCCATCGCCGAGGTAGGAAGCCCCCGCCGATGCCCCGGGGAGCGACCCCGGGGGGGTGTACCTTGGCGAAGGGGTACCCGGACAGACTACGCGGCATGCCCCTCACCATCACGACAGACCGTCGCTCACGGCGCGCGGTTCGGGGGCGACCCGAGGCAGGACCGGGTACCCCGCCTGGGCCGGTGAATGCGGCTGTTTTGAGGGTGGCGAATGCTGGTCCGCCTCGCTGAGTTCTCTGCCTTGCTGCAGGTCAGTGGTAGGGCAGTGGTCCAGCGAGGGGGTGAGGCATGTGCCCTAGCGGAGGGGTGGTGCCTCACCGTCTGTCTTACGTCGGATCGAGTCCAAATCCACCCTCGGCCTCGTGATCACCGAATTGAACCTAGAGTTCGTCCACTATGGATCCAGGCGGGCATGAGATTGGGCATGATCTGGAGTGCAACATGGCATCTCATGCCCATCCGCGACGACCTGTGATGCCTATTTGTGCAAGTAGTTGCACTGTGCGGCTGGCTATGACCGTCTCATAATCCGTCAGGTCGTGGGTTCGACTCCCACCCGCCCCACTTTCTCGAAGTATCGGTACCCCCTTCATACAGGCTGGGCTGCGAGTTTGCCGCTTGGAGGGGGTTCAGGTCGGGTGGTAGGAACTGTGGCATTGCACGAACACCCCGCGGTGGGATCAGGGGGTGGCAACCGGTGATGAGTGCCTTATCCATGTCGGAGTCGCTAGCGCTGCGGCACAGCTTCCTGGCGGGCGAGGGGCTCCGGGTCAGGCGGGATAGGGCACGCTTTGCCGTGCTGTGTGTAGGGCGTCGGCCCACCACAGCAGGTGGCGCATCATGTGCCTCAGCGCTTGGGCAGGGTGCTGTCCGGATAGTCGATGGTCGGGTCGTCGGCGGGCGCCCAGGGGTTGTGCAGGCTCACCGTGTCGCGGATTGTCACAGCGTGCAGCTCGGCGAAGACCAGCCGCAGCGCTTCGACGGCGCGCAGCCCGCCGGCCATTCCGCCGTAGGACACGAAGGCCACCGGCTTGGCCCGCCATGGCTCACGCAGCGCGTCGATAGCCGTTTTCAGCGGGCCTGGGTAGCTGTGATTGTACTCCGGAGTGACGATGACGATGGCGTCGGCGCGGCTGATCCGGGTGGCGAAGGATGCCACGTCGGGATGCTCGCCCATGGTGAGTGGGAAGGTCAGGTCGGTCAGGTCGATGACGTCGGCGTCCATGGCCGACTCCGCCAGACATTTCTGCACCCACGCGCCGACCCGTGGGCCGAACCGCCCGTCGCGGACGCTGGCGATGATGACCGCGACGCGCAGGTCTGTGCTCATGTGGCTCATGAGCCCTACGCTAGAAGCTGAACAAATGTTGAAGTCAAGGAAACGGTGCTCGATGGCTGCTCTTACCCCGCTCCGACCCACCCCGCCCACCGTGGAGCCGACGCTGAGCGTCAGCGACCTAGCCCGGACGAGCGGCGTCACGGCCTCGGCGGTGCGGTTCTACGAGAAGCACGGGCTGGTCACCAGCCAACGCACCGCCGGCAACCAGCGGCGCTTCTCCGAGATCGACGGATGCCTGATCAAGATCATTCGGGTGGCGCAACGCGTCGGCCTCTCGGTGGCCGAGATCCGCCAGCTCATGTCCGAGCTTCCCGAGCGCCGCGAGATCACCATCAACGACTGGTTCCGGCTGCGGCACCGGCTAGAAGACGAGGTCCGCCAGCGGATCCAGGCACTCACCGACGTCCTGGACGACCTTACCTCCGACCAGAAACTATGCGAGCTGCCACCGGTGCAACCAGCGACTCGTCACCGCGCACCCATCACCGCCGCATCTCCAGGGCGCTGACCCACTACGGCCGGTTGTGCCGGGTTCGGCATAAGGCGAGGATCTCCTGCACGAGTGCCGCGTGATGTCTGGCGGTTCAGGTGGTGATATTGGCGTGGAATTGCATGGCCCGGTAGGGCCAGTTGGTGGTGGTGTTCCACTGGCTGACGATCAGGTGCAGGTCCTGGAGCGTTGAGCCGGGCACGAGGTAGCCGCCGTAGGGTTGAGCCACCCGTCCCTGGGTGTGGTCCTCGTCGTCCCATGAGGTGCCGTGGATCAGGGTCTGACGCTGTGCGTCGGAGAAGTTCGCCGTGGGTGAGTCCAGACTGAAGACATCGATGCGGTAGTTGCCCGCGTCGAACAACGCCAGCAGCC
This sequence comes from Pseudonocardiales bacterium, assembly GCA_019247305.1. Lineage (GTDB taxonomy): Bacteria > Actinomycetota > Actinomycetes > Mycobacteriales > Pseudonocardiaceae. The sequence continues at coordinate 210,883 of JAFAPC010000134.1, read as the reverse complement.
AGCGTCCCTCGATGCGGCGCAGGCACAGTTCACCGAACTTGCCCGCGAGGACAACGCTGGGGGGATTGCCCCACGCCCACGCACCGTCACGATATCCCCAGGTTTGCCAGGCGGCCGGCTCGGCGAACTGCTCGGCTGGGACGCGCTGGAGCATCAGGCCCTTGTCGCGCTGGAATCCGGTGGAGAACACATACACATAGCCGTCCTCGCCGCGTTCGCAGGTCATGATCTGGAATAGGCCGTCGTGGTCGTCGCCCGGCCACGTGGCGCCGGTGGGCCTCCAGGTCTGGCCGTTGTCGCTCGAGTGGTGCAGCTCGGTCCAGTGGACGTTGCCTAGGCCCTCGCACACCATCACATGCAGGTACATTTCCTCGCCGATCGTGATGATGTCGGTGGGCAGAATAGTCGTGACCGTGTAGCCATTGATCACGGAGCCATGCTCGTAGGCCAGCACCTGCTGAGCGTAGTCGGTGGAGCCGGCCGCTGCGGTCCACACGATGCCACTGCGGGCGCTCGCGGGGTCACCGAACAGCACCACCGGTGAGCGCCAACCAGGACCGCCGACGCCTGGCTTGTCGAACGTGTCGCCGAACACCGACACCAGCCGCCCAGCAGGGGCCGCGACGGTCACCCCGAGGTCAGTACCCCCGATCCCAAAGCGGTCAGTGTGGCCAGGCCCGGTCAAATTTTTGATCTTGCTCGTAACTGTCACGTTGCCTCCTTCAGCGCACCATCACGGTCTCGGGACTGTCGCAGGAGTCGATGCGTTGCCAACGGGGTGCGTGGTTGGCTTCCCGCTATTCTCTGCGCCGTGAAGTCACCGAGCCGCACGGAACTTGACGCCATGATCGCGGAGGCGACGGTCGATTGCTACAACGACAGCGAGTGTGTCACCGGCTTCTACACCATGATCGACGAGCATCTCGACGTTCCGTTCCAGACCGAAGTGCTGGGCCTCGATGTCACCGTCACGGGCGTCGACCTGGGTGGAGACGATCAGATCGTGGCGATCTGCGCTCGTGACCGAGGGCGAGGGCGCATCCCGATCCTCGATCTGCCGTTGCCGACGCCGCCACCAGGCGGAGTGGAGTGGATCGAGGCATACCGTCGCTGGCTGACGTAGACGTAGCGGAGGTCATGGGCGTGAACGCTAGCCACACTGGCTCGTTGGACGCGATCGGGGAGCACCGGATACGGCTTACTGAATCCGAAGCCCAGCTCAACCTGCGTACCGTGCTGGAGCTATGCGCGGGGGGCGAACTACGGTGCAGCGAGAAGACCCATCGTCCCTCGGCGGCGACCGTTCACACCGTGGGTTCGCATCTCGCGCACGGCGACTTCTACCGTGACGAGCCGATCGCGTCATTCGCGTGGCTGCTGCTCCAGGCCGGTGGCCTCGTCAAGATTGAAGGTGGGCGGCTCCAACTGACTGCGAAGGGACGTACCGCGCTGCGCACACCAGCGGCGGAGGTGATCAGTCAGCCGTGGCAGCGCTGGCTCACTCACGCACCGATCGACGAGTTCAGCCGGATCGAGGAGATCAAGGGTCAGCGCGCCCAGTACGTCCTTACCTCGGCCAAGACCCGCCGACAGATGGTCGCCGCCGCCCGGGGGCAGCCCACTTCCTGAGCGGGCTGGTTACCGTCGAGATGCCGTTGGGCGGGGGTCGGGGAAGCCGAGGCTGAGGTAACCCGGCGCGCGCTTGGCCAGGGACGAGGCGAGGACACCAGTGTGGATGTCGTGATAGTCGTAGACCTCTGCGGTGGTCTTTCCCGGATGTGAGCGCAGGACTCGTCCTACGTACTGCACGAGGCGCCCTTTGAAGGCAATCGGTGCCGCGAGGAACAGGGCATCCAGTATCGGGCAGTCGAATCCCTCGCCGATGAACGGGCCCGTGGCCACGACCAGCAGCGGTGAGCTGCCCGTGGGTGGTTGTAGGCGGGCCAGGGCAAGGCGCCGGGTGTTGGTGCTCAGTCCTCCGCGCAGGATGACCGGATCGTGCCCGCGTTGCTGGAGGCCCTCGGCGAGTCGTTCGAGGTGTGCGGTCCACTGGGTGAGTACGAGGCAGTGCCGGCCGCGGTCCAGCGCTGCCGTCACGTCATTGACCACCTGAGTGGTGCGGGCATCGTCGGCGATGAGGTCGCGGTAGATGGCGGCCATCCCACCGGGCGCTGACGGGTTGGCCTCGCCGGTGTAGCGGAATCCGGTGTCGCGCACGTGCAGCACGGGCAGCGGCCGTGGCGCGGGACCTGGCTGCTCGAGTTCCAGCTGTGGCGACTGGCCATCGGCCGCGGCCATGTCCGATGGGGAGCGAGTGATGGTATGCCGGATCGGGCCGAGCTGGAGCGTGATCAGGTCGTCAAGTTTGTCACGGCGGTAGGGTGTGGCGGTCAGTCCAAGCCATCGGCGGGCCGGGATCTGTTTGACGGCGTGTTCGAACGCTGCTGCGGGGATGTGGTGGCATTCATCCGCGATCACCAGCCCGTAGCCGCCGGTGAGGGATGCGATGTCGTCCTTGCGGGCGAGGGTCTGCAGCATCGCGACATCGACCACGCCACGGGTTTTCGTGCGACCGCCACCGAGTTGCCCAGCCTTGACTCCCAGCAACTCGCTGATTTGTGCCCGCCATTGGTCGGCGAGGGCTTTGCGGTCGACGAGCACGAGCGTCGACGTCGCATACTCAGCGATCAACGCACACGCGATCACGGTCTTGCCTGCTCCCGGCGGAGCGACCAGTACACCCAGGTCGTGATCGCGCAAGCCGTGCACCGCGTCGCGCTGTGGTCCGGTCAGGGTGGCAGTGAACACGAAGTCCTGTGCCTTGCCAGGTGTCCGTTCGTCGGTGATCTCCAGCCGGCTACCGGCCTGCTCGGCCAGCGATGCGACCGTGTCGGCCAGGCCGCGCGGCAGGACGAGCCCGCCATCGACGGTTTCGTCGTAGCTGCGCAGAAACCGTGGCGTGTCCCAGGTGGACATGCGTAACCGCTGGCGTTCGTAGAAGATCGGGTTCGGCATGGACGCCGCGTGTTTCAAGGTTGCGTGCAGCGCTGGGGTCAGCTTGCTTGACTCCAGCTGGATCCCGGCAGCGAGCCGGGCGTGCAGGATCGGGGTCGGTGTGGCGCGGATCCGGGTTGAGACCGGCGTTTCGAGCCGGTCCACCTGTACCCCCACGACGACCCGTCCGGCCTTGCGCGCGATCCGGCTGACCTCGGCGGGGCTCATCCGGCCCAGCGAGGACAGGAACGCCCACTGGTCGTCGCGGGGTTCCATCGTGGCCAGGTCAAGGAACACCGTCACCCCGTCCTGACGGGCCTTGCCGTGCAGCGGCGCGGCGATCAGATTCCCCACCCCGCCGCTGGGCAGCACGTCCTGTGCTGGAAACAGCCGGTCGTAGCTGGCCAGGTTCATGTGCCCGCGCAGCGCCATCGCTTCCCGCAGCAACGCGGTCCCGAGCCGTCGGGCGGTCTCCGCCGGCACGGGCGCGGTGAAGAATACCCACGCGTGCGCGCCTACCCCCGACCGCGACACCTCCAACGCTGCTGGGACCGACCACGTCCGGGCAGCCTTCAGATACGCCAGCGCGTCCAGTATCGCCGCCTGCCCGTCGAAGTCGGCCGCCAGCCAGTTGCACAGATCACCGTCCAGCAGTGGATACAACCCGATGTGCGTCTCACCGGACAGGTGCGCGCGAATCACCTCCCGGGTGAGCGGCAGATAATCCCGCTGCTCGTGTCGCACGCCCTTACGCCACCCGTTCCGCACCGCCGGCAGCCAGCCGGCCTTGCCAGTGCGCGCGTTCTCCCACCGGAGGGCATAGATGTCCCTGCGGGCGGCGAACAACTGTCCGAAGAAATCGACCTTCACCTCCGGTGGCGAACGCCGATCGACCGGACCGGGCCGGGCGTCGAAGAAACCCATCTGCACCGGGCCGGGCGGGGCCGCCTGCTGTGGCGTCAACTCCAGCAGGCGCAACAAGCGTGCGTTCTCCGCCTGCAAGCGCGCGGTCAGCGTCCGAAGGCTCGCCACTTCCTCCGCAAGCCCCGCCGCCCTCACCGACCGAAGATCGTGCTCCATCCCACACACCGTAGAACGCGATGCGCAAGCGAGCCCGCCTCATCGGACAACACCAGCAGCATGCGGTGGAACTGCCAGCTTGTGCCGCCGTAGCGTCGTGGTACGAAATCGGTTGTGATCGTGTTGGCTAGCCCCGGCGCGCGGGCGACTCCTGGTAGTTGGCACGGCGGAACAGGCTTGTGGATGTACTACTGTCGTTAACGTGGATGATCGCGGTCGTGGCCAGGAGTACCAGCCGTTGAGCTTGACGCAGCTCGGTGCTCTGCTGACCGGAGCTGACGAGTCGCGGCGATGGCGGTTGATCGCGGAGTTCTTGGAGGAGTATCGCTGGGAACCGCTCGGCACCCGGTGGGGTCTGTTGGCGGCAGAGCCATCCGGCACCGGCGACGAACACTGGGATGTGTTCTTGGCCGCCCTGGCGGAGCATCTTGCGGCTCGCGATGGGCGGGGAGCGCCCTCGTGGGCTGAGTCGAGGTCGCTAAGGCAGTTGTGGTTCCCGTTCAATACCCCGGCCGCCCGGATGGACGCGTTGGTCCACGCGCCGGCCGCGTTCCGGCGGCGAGGTGTGTACGTGGCGGCCCAGGAGTTGGGAGTCGCGTGAGCGCCGATGATCCACTGCTCGATCGGGCCGCCATCGAGCATGCCTTCTGTCGCCTCGGTGATCGGTTGGCTCGTCGTGGCGTTGTCGCGGATCTTTATGTTTTCGGTGGCGCGGCGATGGCGCTTGCCTACGACGCCCGTCGGGCGACCCGCGATATCGATGCTGTCTTTCAGCCGCATGGTGTCGTACTGTCCACTATCGAAGACGCCCTGGCGCTGTGCGCGGAGGTGTTCCCTGACGAGGAAGTGCCACCGCGTGCCCGCCTGATCCTGGAAGACTCCTTTGACGACCATTGATCAAAACTTCCTGAGGCTTCGCCAATTTTTGACACGTTCTTATCGCGGCACGCGTTGGCCCGTCGTAGGTTCATCAGCTCCAAAGAACGAAATCGGCCTCATGTTTTCATCGGCGAACGACCACACTGTGGTAATCTGGATGCGAGAATCTAGTGTCGACAGCCGACGAATCGGGTCGTCATTGTTATTGAAAGTAAAAATTTCTTCCGGCCTCTTTGCTCGGGAACAGCGCGTTACAGACTGAAGTATATCTCCGATCGCCACGGCTACTATGAGGCTTATTCAGCGATCTTGATCGACGACTGATCGTTGCAGCTCAGGATGAGTCTCACAAGATCAATAACACTGTCCTGAATAAGCCTCTATGTCAGTGTTGTCAATCGCTGGGAACGTCGCGGACGCCTCTCCGATATTAGGTAAAAGCAAGTGAACGAGCACCTGACGTGTAAGGGGACTGAGGTCCCGCCACAGTCGTGGTATGTCGAAAGACTGCAATCTCGGATAAAAGTTAAGGTTCCAGAGGATCCCCTGGTGGGTGTCCGGATACCTGCGCCCCTCTCGCGGGATGCTCCGCCCAGGGACGAACTGTATAACTGAGACTAACGGAAATTTCGTATCGTCGTTGAGCATGCTCAAGCAGCCCGCAGGCGTCGGGGTATTGGTCATGAATGTGACCAGCTGACAATAGGGTCAGCTTGATCCAGGCGATCAATATCCCACAACCGATTATACGCCGTGACTGCTTGGAACGCGCCATGTTCTAGATCCCGGAGTGTTTGTTCTAGCTTTCTGAGGTCGTCTCGATGTGGCCGGCGCCGATGGCCGATTCGATTACGGATACTCAGAAGCTCTGCCTTGCGGCCTGCCCAGACCTCCCGCGTTGGCAACACAGGCTCAAACAGTTTCCAGTTGTCATCGATCAGTTGAAGAAGTCGGCTCGCATCTAGGTAGGCCAGCGGATCATCCCAGTCGGGCGATGCCATGTATTCGTACTGCTTGTCCTTCCGTCGCCGACTCTCCGCCTGTGGGTCGAGATTGCTACCCCAGTCGAGACCGTCTCGTGACCGTAGCTCCACGTACGTCAAGGTTCGGAGCCATGTTTCAAGTTGCCACCAGCGGGCGTAGAGTGCGAGGGCGCGTGGTGGTATATCACCGCTGTTCAGGACGGCGGAAAGTGTGTTGGCAACGTCACCGGGTAGACGGTCCCAGGTGGAAGACTCATCTTCGTCGTCATCCATGCAGCAATACTACAGGGCGAAACCGAAGCAACGATTGAGGCCCCAAGGGGTGAGGTGATTGTGCGTGTGTTGGCCTGTGGCAATGGAACGTTACTCAGCAGTGACTCTTCCCAATCAAGGCACTGGCCTGGCCGAATGGGTGAAGGCTACCGATGTCACGTGTCCTGTTCGATGCGTTCGAAAATGTCCGCGTCGGTTTCCTGCTGCCAGGGCGGCAAGTCGTCCCAGTCTGCCACATAAGCTGGCTTTGGGTCTGGGAAGTGTTTAAAGATTTGCCCGATCCAGCAGAGAGCTACGAAGCGTCCTTTCTGCGAACGGGTGAGCTTCGCCGTATTGCCGTCGGTAGCGTCGATGAACGCGCGCACCTGGTCGTAGACGGCAGCAGCGCTCTCCCGTTCCCAGTCCGGTGTTTTGTCCCAGGGTGCGATGTAGCTAGGCTTTGGCTCACCTGGGTGGTGTCGCATGACACCGGAAACCCACGCATCCCGGAAGACGCGTCCCTGTCTGGCTGACAATTTATCTCCCCTTGCAGACGAGCCAATCATCGAGGTTCAAAATTCCTGGATATAACTATAATTTGCTGATCGAGTTGTCGAACACGACTGTTTTCAAGTAATGGCGCGAGATGGCTTTGGAGTTCTTGCAACTTGCGACTGATGAAACCCGATCCGGTATGTGTAGCAATTTCCAAGGTCGCTTCAGTGTAGCTGATAAGCTGATCCACGTCGCCGCGTTGTAGCCCAATCATGGCGAGATCAGTCAAGACACTGGCACGGCGACGTGCGGACAGACCCTGACGTAATGCCTCACCAAGGGCAATTTCAGCCAGGTCAGGACGACGAAGCTGGACATAACAGGCACCTCGTTCCTCGGCAAGCCGGGAACCATCAAATCGAAGCCATCCGCCGTTGCTCGCATCGCCCGACAGTTCACATACTTGCTCAGCGGTGTCCAGCGCGCGCTGGCAGGCTACTAAGTCCCCGAGGCCAGCAAACGCCTGCGCTTGAACGGAGGAAACCCAATATCGCGTTGACAGTGTCCCGTCTCCTCTTCGCGCGAGACGTGCGGCTAACTCCAACATCGGCGCCGCCTTGTCAAAGCGTCGTTCATATATCTCGATAAACGCGTGACGCGTCATCGCGCACGCCCATAAATCAAATGCGTCGGCTTCCTTGCTGGCTGCGGCCGACAGGGTGTAACAGTACGCTGCGTCACTGTACTTATTAGCGTCAAAGAAGATCTCGCCCGCCAGTTGCAATAATTCGCTGGCTAGCATGCACAGCCGTCGATGTATGTCGACATTCCTCCCGATCGGTTGAGGCCAAGTATGTATGAGCACGTCAAGCTGATCACACACAAGTGGAAGTACGGCTCCCTTAGACTTAGACAGCGCGAACACGCGCCACAGATGTTCGTTCAGTGCCGTATAGTCATCGACAGCTACGTTATCGAATTGATCTGGAGTGATGATAGAAGAGTAATCCGACTGGTCTGGCTGTTCGTCAGCGCTAGGTATCGTCATGAGCACGCTAAGCATGCTCAGCAGACGGAGCAATTCACAGGTTATACCGGCGTGCGAGGCGAAGATTAGTCGTTTCCGATCACTCGCGTCCGTAGGAACCTCCCGTGCGCCCTGCTCACTAGAACCAGAACTAGAACTAGGATCTGGCAAGGCACGCAGTGGGCGGGTGGCGGTGGCCACCGCGTCGAAGCCGAGTTCAGCCGGTGTCGTGCCGAGCACGGCGCACAGTGCGGTGACATAGCGCTGCTGGGGACATCGGACGGTGCCGCGTTCCAGCTTGCCGAGGTGGTTAGCGTCGAAGGCGACACTGCGGTGCTTGTCGTCGTGTTCGGCGGCCCAGAGCGCGACGGCTTCGGCCACTTCCTCACGGGACATGTACGCACCGGGAACACGCCGGGACGGGGTGCGTTCCCGGGCCGCGCGAAGCAGCCGGTTCGGTTTAGGCACTACAGATATCCCTCCGTCGATCATGATCTCATCCCGTCTTCCCCTCGAAGTTCCCCGGCGCTTTCCCTCGTGGTCCGGCACTCGATCAACCACGCTAGCTCATCGGCGCACCACGATCGGCAGGAACCCCGGTCATGCCGTGGTCGCGAATGTGGGTGGCGTGGTGCCCACCGGCACTCAGCAGTGCGCAGATTCGGGGCGAGAGGTTCTCATCGATCAGGAACCTCACGCAGGCGGCCTCAGCGGGTAGTAGTGCTCGGCGAGCGCCTCAGCAGCATAGTTCAGCGCCGCAGGAATGTCTTCAGGTTGGAAATCCGGATGCTCATCGACGATGTCGTCGACGCTCATTCCTCCGGTGAGCATCCGCAGCACGGTGACGACGGGGAAGCGAAGGTCCCGGATGCAGGGCTGGCCATCCATCTTGTCAGGCTCGATCGTGATGCGGTCGTGGGCCTGCGTGCTCACAGGAGATCACCCCCCAATGCTCGATGTCCCACATACCCAACGTCAGAGTGCCCACTGTAGCTGTGAGCACTCTAGGTCGATCTCCTGCAGGCCCGCTTCGCCGGGCTGGTCTCCTCATCACGCGACTGCTCTGTTTGGTTTGCGCAGGAAGGGGTAGCCGCTTGGGGTAGTCCACGAACGTGTTCTGGAAGGTCCGGTGCATGGTCAAGGTCGCCGTAATGTGGAACCCGTGGCTGCGCGGGGACGCGCGCGGCGGGATCCTGTTTGTGGTGGCGGTCCTGTTTTTTCTGGCTGGGTGCTCGGCGGCCGGCGGTTCGGTGGGCGCCGCGGCCCGCGTTGGTGCTGTGCGGGTTGGCGTGCCGGTGCACGACCTGGTCTGGTCCGCCCATGCGCACGCCCTTTTTGCGCTGACTGACGATCGCAGGATCGCGAAGATCGATCTATCGGAGCAGTCCAGCGCAGCGCCTAAGGTGGGCACCACGCTGTCCGAGCCGTTTGTGGATAGCGGGGACGATCTTGTCACCGATGCCACCCACGCGGTGGTGTACTTACCACAGCCGAAACTGGGCCGAGTCGCCGTCCTCAGCGACGGGGACGTGCGCGAGGTGAAAGCCATGGTGGCCGGGCCGTCGCCGTCTTTTCTTGCCCTGGATTCCGGTTCCGCGCATCTACTCGCCCTGTCCGCGGACCGCTCAACGGTGACCCCGGTGGATGTGCACAACGACATGGTCTTGCCCTCCCAGCAGGTACCGGCGGGGCCGGGGGCGAGGGTGGAGGGCGCCACGCGGGGACGGCTTCTCGACTATCACCTGTCTGGCCCCGGCGGCATCACCCACTACAAGGGCAGCCCGGGTTCGGTGCAGAGGGAGGGTGCGATCGGCATCAGCGCCGAGAAGGCCGTCGGCGACGTGGTCACGTCCTCGCGCCTCTACGTCGCAGAAAAGGGCACCGACCGCATATTCGCGGTGGATTCCCAGCGCAGTGGTGAGGGTCTGGAGGTGGTCGCGCAGGCCCATCTGGGCGAGCCTGTGCACTACCTGGGTGTGGATGAGACCCGGGTTTACGCGGCGACGGAGCACAGGCTGGTGGTGCTGGCAACGAACAGTTTCGAGGGCTACCACGACCAGATCTTCCCGATCCTCACCACGATCGATTTCCGGAGCGCCCTGCAGGGCGAGGCCAAGCAGGCACCACTGTCGGGCCTGGCAGTCGGCCCTGAGCGGGTCTATCTCGCCCTCCAGGGACAGCCGTATGTGGTAAGCGTCGCCAAACCGAGTCTCTGACCGCGTGAGGATCGATGTGAGCGATGAGTCAAGCACCAGTCGGGTAGCGGGCATCCACGTTGACCTTGATTTGTTGTTCGCCCATGTGAAGGCCCTGCGGGAGTTAGCGTCCGACCCGGACCAGTCACACAACAGCGCGCGGGTCTACGACTTCAGCATTCGGTGGGGAACGCTGCTGTACGGCCGGCTAGAGCGACTAGCGTACTACCACCGGCGGGGAGAGCTCGCGCCGGATGAGCGGGCGCGCTATGAATCGCTGCGCTGCGAGTTGCGTGAGGTGTTACCGCTGGTCGAACGCCTCGGTCTCGCGCGGCCGAGGGTGGCGCTGGAGGACGCTAGAGGAACTGGGGTCCAGCCAGCCTGATTCCGGTATGGGGAGCGGGACACTCGGGGTTGAGACAGGTGAGAGCCACCATGAAGGCGTCGGAGTCCTCGCTGACGAACAGGAATCCCAGAAACAGGGCTTCGCCGATGAGAAACTCCTCGCCACCGCAGTGCTGGCAGCTCCCGAGCCTGCGGCGGAGCTGCTGGCGGACCCGGTCTTTCTGCTCGTCGGTGAGCACCGTGATGTCGGAGCGGATGGTGTCGGCAGCGTCCATCAGATTGCAACGTCCTTATCGTAGAACACGTTGTCCTCACGCCAACCGCCCATGCCCTCACCGATACCGCGGTAACCGGAAATGAATTCGATGCGCTCGATCCACTTAGCCATTTTGAAACCGACCTGGTTCTCAATCCGTAGGCGCAGCGGGGCACCGTGCTTGATCGGCAGCGGCTGCCCGTTCATCTCGTACGCCAGCAGGCACTGCGGGTGGCGCACCAGGTCGAGGTCGAGAATCTCGTAGAACTGTCCAGCGCCTTCCGCACTGGGCTCGTCCCGGCCGGTGTCCTGCATCGTCAGGAAACAGACGTGGCGAGCCTGCGGGAGCGGCTTGACCAGATCGATCATAGTACGGAACGGCACGCCGCTCCATTCGCCGATGCTTGACCAGCCTTGGATGCAGTTGTGCATCACCCGCTGGGTCTGCTTTCCGCCCAGCGCGCGCAGCTCCGCCAGGGTGAAAGTCCTAGGATTCTCCACCAGGCCGCCGACGTCCAGCTTCCAGTCGAGGAAGTCGTGCACGGCCATGACCTTGTACTCGTCGGTGTCCGGAGGTTTGCCGTTGACCCTGTGCTCGGTGGACAGCTGCGAGGGTGCGTAGTTCTGCCGGGAGGTCATCGGGCGCAGTAACTGCCGCCGGCCATAGCTAATGATCGAGCCGAGCGCCCGCTGCACCGTGCGGGGACTGCGCAAGCTCCATATCGTGGCCGCGACGTGGACCATCACGATCGCGGCGATGAGGGTCAGCGAGGCTGGGAGCGCCCAACTCAGATGACGTACGTGACCGAAGATCATCAGTGCGTTGAGTGGGATCCACCCCCACAGGCCGACCATCATCAGATGCACAGCGATGAAGGCGATGAAGGCGAGCAGACCAAGGAAATGCAGGCTGCGCGCCCCCTGCCGACCACCCCACAGCCGCACATACCACGGGAAACGCGCCTCGATCGCCGGCGACTGCGCAGCGCCAGTCAAGATCAGGAAAGGCGCCAGGATGAATATCACGCCGGCGTAGGTGAGCTTCTGGATCGCATCCAAGGGCTGCCCGGGCAGCAGCGGCGGCAGCTTGAAGCTCAGGTAGGTCAGCATGTCGTTCCATGCGTCGGAAAAGATCGACCACGAGTACGGGATGTAGCGGTGCCACTGGCCGGTCGCGAACAGCAGAATATAGTAGGAGATTCCGGTGAGAATCCAACCTATCACGGTGATGAAGTGCCAATGCCGGCCCATCCCAAGATTCTTGTGGCCGGGCAAAGAAATAATAGCGGAGTACGATTCTTCCTCGTCCAGGGTGTCGTAGAGCTTGTCGGTGGGCATGGTCTTGCGGGTGAACCTGGCCCATTCGCTGCCGGGTTTGCTGTCATAGCCCCGGTACAGCTTGGGATGGGTTCCGAGGATCTCGATCCCGCTGCGGATGAGTAGGGTCACGAAGAGGACGTTCACCCAGTGCTCGATCCGCAGCCAGGCGGGATAGTCAAGCTGTGTCACGACGATTTCCTTCAGTCATGCCAGCACCGCCGCTGGGGATAGGCCACGTTCATTCCGGTGAGGACCGAGAAGTGCAAGACCGCAAACAGCGCTGCGAGCGCTATGGCGAAGGTGCCCAGTGGGTAGTCCCACCGGCCCACCAGGCGCGGTAAGTCAGGCAGGCCTGCGGTGCGGCTCACGAAGTACATCGCAATCGATGCCATCGACACCAGGCTGCCCAATGCCCACCCCGTCATGACCAACCCTGGCCATCGGCCCATCACCATGCTCACCGACGCCAGCAGTACCGTCGTGACCAGCAGCACGAAAAACGCCGCCAGATAGGTCGGGTAGCGTGGCAGGAGAAAGCCACCGGCCAGCCAGTACAGCCGAATCGCACCGACGCCCAGCAGGAGCACAACACCTAACGCCGTTGTGACCCGTGGACCGTTGAAAGCAATGTACCGGTAAAAGGAGATGAGTTTTCCGATCCCAGTCCACCGGAGCAGGCCCGTCATCGGCTTCCCCCGCTGCGCCCAGTCACCACGATCACCGCCTTCGCCGCATCCCGTTGACCTCCTGTACCAACTACCCCCGCGACAGCGCGGGTAATCGCGTCACCAGGCCCCTTCCAGCAGGCTGATCGACCGCAAGCAGAACAAGGAAACAGGACAAACCGTGAGAACGGGACAAAGTACGCCTCCCGGCTGAACCGGTTCTGCCGCTAGAGTGGCCTCACGGCCGAGGGGGCTGCTGTAAAACCGCGGTGAGGTGGCTTGGGAGCGCACCACAAGACCGCGCGCGTCGTGGCACTCACCGGAGCTGACCCGCCAGTAACCGGGCGGGTGCCCTGCCGTGAGAGGTGGAGACGAGGAGGAGTCGAGATGGAGTTCGACGTGGTCGTCGAGATCCCCAAGGGGCACCGCAACAAGTACGAACTGGACCACAAGACCGGCCGTATCCGGCTGGATCGGACCTTGTTCACGGCGACCTCGTACCCGGTTGACTACGGCTTTATCGAGGACACCCTCGGCCGGGACGGCGACCCCTTGGACGCCATGGTGCTCGTTGGCGAGCCCACCTTCCCCGGCTGTGTCATCCGGTGCCGCCCGATCGGCATGTTCCGGATGAGCGACGAGCACGGCCAGGACGATAAGGTGCTGTGTGTCCCGGCGGCCGATACCCGCCAAGAGCATCTCCGCGACATCGACCACGTCCCGGAATTCGACAAGTTGGAGATCCAGCACTTCTTTGAGGTCTACAAGGACCTCGAGCCGGGCAAGTTCGTGCAGGGTGGCACGTCCTGGGTCGGACGGGCCACCGCCGAGGCGGAGATCGAGGAGTCCCGCCGGCGCCTCGCCGAACACCACGGAGAAGAGATGTAGGTAGGGTCCTGCGATGACCGTTGGCGGTGGGGAAGGTGAGGGCCCGTGTTTGAGTCGGTGCTGATCGCTAACCGGGGTGAGATCGCCCGGCGGATCATCCGCTCGGCACGGAGCCTGGGACTACGGACCGTCGCCGTGCGCTCCTCCGTGGACACTGACCTGCCGTTCGTCGCCGAGGCCGACGACGTGGTGGAGCTGACCGGGCCACCCGCACAGGCCTACCGGGACACTCACCAGCTCCTGGACGCCGCCCGGCGGACCCGCGCGGCCGCGGTGCACCCCGGCTACGGGTTCTTGGCTGAGGATCCCGGGTTCGCCCAGGCGGTGTGCGATGCCGGTCTGGTGTGGGTCGGTCCCCGTGCCGAGGCGATCTCTGCGATGGGTGACAAGGTGACCGCCCGGGAGACCGTGGCAGCCGCCGGGGTGCCGGTGGCGCCCGGTTCGACGGACGCGGTGGCCACCGAGGCCGCCGCGGTTGCTGACGCCGAAAAGGTCGGCTTCCCGGTGATGCTCAAGGCTGCCGTCGGGGGTGGCGGGATGGGTATGGCGGTGGCGGCCGATGCTGCGGCGGCGCGCACCGAGTACGCCAGGGTCAGCGCCTTCGCGCACCGGCTCTTCGGTGACTCGCGGCTGTTCGTCGAGCGGTACTTCCCGCGGGTGCGCCACGTCGAGGTGCAGGTTCTCGGATTGGCCGATGGCCGAATCGTCACGCTGGGGGAGCGTGACTGCTCGGTGCAGCGGCGGCACCAGAAAATTGCCGAGGAGAGCCCCTCGCCCGCGCTTGAGCCGGATTTGCGCCACCGGATGGAGCACGCTGCGGTGGTGGCCGCCGCCGCGGTGGATTACCGCAATGCGGGAACGGTAGAGTTTCTGCTGGATCAGGACTCTGGCGAGTTTTTCTTCCTGGAGATGAATACCCGGCTGCAGGTGGAGCACCCGGTCACCGAGATGCGCTATGGCGTGGACCTGGTGGCCGCCCAGCTGCGCATTGCGGCGGGCGCCGAACCCGGTTGTGACCTCGACGCTGCCACCCCGGTCGGGCACGCGATCGAGCTGCGGGTCAACGCGGAGGACTCGCAGCGGTTCCTGCCTGGTCCCGGGCTGGTCACCGACTGGGTGGAACCCACCGGAGACGGGGTGCGGGTGGACGCCGGTTACGCGGCAGGCACCACGGTGACGCCCTTCTACGACTCGCTGCTGGCCAAGCTGGTGGTGCACGGTTGCGATCGGCAGCAGGCATTGGCGCGGGCCCGGGTCGCGGTGGCCGGGTTCACCGTCACCGGGCCGAAGTGCAACCTGGCTTTCCACGCCGAGTTGCTGGAGCACCCAGAATTCGTCTCGGGGCACTACGACACCGGCCTGATCGCCCGCATGCGCCCCTGATCCCTCCCGGGCACCCGGGCGCGGGAGTGCGTCGCGCTAGGCGCTGATCCCGATGTAGTCGTTGCTAAAGGATGTGACGGACGGTAGGGTCAAAAGACTGCTCGTCGTGACACCAGTGAGGGAACAGCATGAGCCTGGCAGCAGAACCGGCAATGGGCGCGTTTGGAGTCTTGCCGCACGGTGAGTATAAGGGTAATACGCCGGTCGTGGACCAGCCTCCCAGCGCGGCACGTCCCTTCGGGGTGCGATTCGCCGAGCCTCCGCTTCCCATGCAGTCCTGTCCCGCAGTTGACTTCTTCACGTGGGAGTACGATTCTGTTCGCCAGATTGCGATGGTTCGCGATGGTGACCATGTCATCGAAGCGGCCAAGCACTCAACGGGACCGACTCAAACGCCAACGAACACCCATGACGGGACCCGGTACGAGCGCGACCACGACGTAACAGAAGATTAAAGCCGTGTCGCGTGTCGTAGTCGTCGTGACCGAACAGGTCGATGTCACAGCAGATCACGTCGTGCTCGTCCTCGAAGAACGGGGCGTTCCTGTATTTCGGTTCGACACCGCAGAATTCCCACAAGCCTTGACGATGAGTGTGCGACTAGACCAGAATCAATCGGGAATTCTGCGAACTCCGGCTCGCGAGGTCAGCTTCGATGATGTGGGTGCGGTGTACTGGAGGCGACCGTCGATTTACCAACTTCCGTCCACGCTCAATGCTGACGACGCGGCATGGGCCACACGTGAGGCCAGGTTCGGAGTGGGTGGTGTATTGGCAGCCATGCCCGCCTGGCTGAACCATCCCACCTGCATAGCACAAGCCGAATACAAGCCGGTCCAGTTCGCCGCCGCACGAGAAGCTGGGCTGACTCTGCCACCGACGCTCGTCACGAATGACTTTCACGCGGTGCGGAAGTTCGCCAAGGAAGTCGGCCCTATCGTCTATAAGCCCCTGTCTGGAGTGCAGTACAAGCACGCTACAGGACGCGACTTCATCTATACGCAACGAGTTGACATCGAAAACCTCGACGCGGAATCGATCGGCATCACGGCGTGTCTTTTCCAGCGATGGATAGAGAAAGATTACGAAGTTCGCTTGGTAGTAGTTGACGGCCGATGCTTCGCCGCCCGAATCGACTCCTCCTCTGAGCGGGGTCGCCTCGACTGGCGGGCAGACTACGACTCCTTGACTTACACGGCAATCTCCACGCCGGACCATGTCAGGATAGCGGTCGTCAAGCTTACCTCCGTCCTGGGTCTGCGGGTTCGGTGCTTTAGACTTCATCGTGACGCCGACCGGGGAATGGGTATTTTTGGAGATAAATCCGAATGGCCAATGGGCGTGGGTTGACGATGTCACCCCGATGATCGCAAACGCCATCGCCGACGCGCTGGAAGGACTAACCGCGGCACCGTGGTAGCGACTGAAGAACTGCTCCGACGGCGTCTGGCGACCGAGCTCGTCGATAAAGGTGCCATCACTTCTCCGGAATGGCGTGCTGCGTTTGAGGCCGTCCCACGGCATCTGTTCGTTCCAAAGTTCTTTCTGCACGCAGCTGGTGGTGGAATGCGCGCGGTCGGCGCTCCCGACGATGACTGGCTGGACAGCGCATACCAGGATCTCACCCTCATCACCCAACTCGATGGGGACGATTCTCGCTGGGCGCAGCTACGCGCCTCTGGACCCGGTGCGGGACGACCCACCAGCTCGTCCACCCAACCATTGCTGATGGCATGGATGCTCGAAGCCTTGAACTTCCAGCCGTCTCATCGCGTTTTGGAGATCGGCACCGGCACGGGCTACAACGCAGCGCTACTGACTCACTGCTTCGGTGCTGCCCACGTGACCACCGTCGACGTCGACGAGAGCTTGGTTCAGCGCGCCCGGTGCGCGCTGGACGCCGCCGGCTATCACCCGTCGGTGCACACCCACGACGGAACACGCGGTTTCCCGGCCAACGCACCCTATGACCGGATCATCGCCACCTGCTCATTCCCTCGCGTACCCCTTGCGTGGTTAACGCAAACCACGCCTGGCGGGTTGATCCTCTGCCACCTCTACACCGATTTCGACGCGGGTGGGCTCGTCCTGCTGACGGTGGCTGACGACCACAGCGCCAGCGGTCCGTTTCTCCCCGAATACGGAGCGTTCATGCCGTGTCGCGGTTCAGTTGCCCTCGACACAGTTGCCCCTGACACATTGGCACTGCTGCGGCAAGCCTTGCGCGACCCCGACGACGGCGATACCACCCCCACCCGCCTGACCGCTAACGATCTTACCGGGGAGTATTTTCCCCTGTTCGCCGCGCTACGGCTCACCGACACGGCGCTGCACTGGTTCCAGCCCGAAGCTGCCCCAGCTATGCAGACTTGGTTACTCGGCCGCGACGGCTCATGGGCCTACCAGACCTATACCGACGACGGACTGGTATCCGTGCAGGGAGGTCGCCGGCGTCTGTGGACCGAGATGGAATACGCGCACGACGAATGGATAGCCGCCGGTTCCCCGCAACGGCACCAGATCGGCCTCACGGTGACCCCCGATGGTACTCACCACATCTGGATCGACGCCCCACACTCCTCTCGCTCCTGGTCGCTTGCTGCGATAGACGAGGACGACTGACCACGCAACGACCGCGCAGGAGCTTGGTCGCCTCGCTTCGCTGGGTGGCACCCAGGACCGTGGCGAGTCCATCTTCCGAACAGCCCGCGATTCGGGGAAGGGGTTCTTGCCCGTGCTTCGGTCTGCGCTGGCGGGGGGAGTGCGCACGACTAACCGGCAAGGACACCAACCGCGCTGGGGTGTCTCGTCGTCCCGACCCTGGGTCTGGTCATCACTGTGCCCGGGTGTGCGGTGGTGGCCCACCAGGGGCAGCCGCGATCTCTGGTCACCGGCATCCGGGCCGCGGGCGGACTTTCCGTACCAGTTTGGCCGGCGAGTACCCAACCGGTAACGTTCCTTTGCCAGGTTCGGAAGCCGGCTAGGGAGTGCGGCGCTGCGATGGTGAGGAAGTGCTATGGGTGAGCCGCGCAGTCAGAAGCAGCGGCGTGAGCTACTGGTGCGTTCGCTGCGGGCCGAGGGGAAGTCACGGGTGGCGGTGGCTGAGGTGCTCCGGCAGCGTTTCCGTGTCAATGCCCGGGTGGCGTTGCGTTATGCCCAGGGGTGGAGCCAGCGCCAGGCCGCTGATGAGTGGAATAAGCGCTGGCCCGATGAGTTGAAGACGTTTAAGATGTTCTCGTGTTGGGAGCAGTGGCCGAGCCGGACGGGGAACGCCCCGTCGTTTGATAATCTCGCCAAGCTGGCGGAACTCTATGAGTGCGCGGTCAGTGACTTGCTCACTGACTTGCCTAATTTTCGGCACCTGGATCCTGCGGTAAGTTCCCAGGAAACCGCGCCTGCGGTGCGCAAGCCTGATGCCGGGCTTGTCGTGCCGAGCGATTCCGCGGTGTGGGCAATGGTCACCGGTCTTGCGCTGCCCGACAATTTTGTTGCCTTGCTGATGCAGCACCTCGGATCGTTGGCACCGTCTGGGTGTGAGGTGCTGAGCTCGCCGCGTGAGCGTGATCGCGCGTACCATCGACTTGTTGGCTTCCTCCGCAGTTGGGCGCACACCATGGACCGTCGCCACATAATTTGGCTCCTGAGCTGGGCCGCGAATGCTGCGGGCCTGCCTGCCATCATCGACGGTGACGAGCAGGAGCGGTTGGCCTCGGTGCTCAGCGCGTCGAGCCGCCTCGATGCGCAGACTATCGAGCACGTTGAGGCGGTGCTGTGGCACTGTGAGCGGCAGCAGGATATGGTGCTGGGCCCGCAGGCCGTCCTGAGTACTGTGCTGGCTCAGCGGGATTTGGCTCGCGCGCTGGTGCCCAACTGCCCGGCCGACTTGCGGCCGCGGTTGCTCTCGGTGCTGGGTGAGGCCTCGCGTCTGGCAGGGTGGTTGTCGTTTGACCTGAAGCAGTTCGACCACGCCGGATATTACTACGAGGATGCCCGCGCGCTGGCGCATGAGGCGGAGAACACTGGGTTAGGTGCCTTTGTGCTGTGTTACATGAGTCTCCTGGCGAGGTGGCAGGGTAAGCCGCGCCTCGGCATTGACCATGCGGTCGCGGCTGGGCAGTGGGCTGATCGCACCGAGGACCTGCGGTTGCGGGCCTTTACCGCTGATGTGGCCGCCCGGGCTTACGCCGCTGACGGGCATAAAGACGCCTGCCTGAGTGCCCTCGACACGGCTCACACGGTGCTCATGACGGCCGATGGCCAAGCCCCGAGCTATAGCACGTATGACGAAGCGGTACACATCTCCATTCGCGGCGAGTGCCACCTCAAGCTAGGTGAGCCTGACCGTACTGTTTCTTATGCCCAGCAGTCACTCAAGGTCCTGGACCGATCATTAGCCCGGACGGTGGCTTTGACTATAGTCGATCTGGGTGAGGCGTATGTGCAGTGCAAGGAGATTGATGAAGCGGCGCGGCTGCTTGGTGATGCCGGGGACATCGCAGCAGGCAACAGCTCCGCCCGGCTGATCGAGCGGTTGCAGAAGGCCCGCGCTGGTCTGCAACCCTGGCAGTACACCGCCGCCGTCCGCACCCTCAACGATCGCTTAGCGGCTTACGGCTTGGTGTGAAGGGGGGAGCAGCTAAGACAGTGGTGCGGTCCGTCTATGTCAGTTCCACTGTGCTGGGCTTGTTTGATGATGTGTCAGCGACCGACCATCTTGCGCGCTACCTCAGCGACCAGCACGCAGTGCTCCCACCGACACCTGCGTGGCACCCCTGATAGTCAAAGCAAGAACGGCAAGGGGCCACGTGATCGGCCGGTGCCACCGGCTAGCTGACCGCCAATAGAAGCGGGCCGCCCCGACGTGGTGGTGCAGGCTCGACCGGAGCGGACGATGCCGCGACGATTGCCCACGAGAATGCATGATCGTCGCCGTCGGCTCGTACACGGTTTTCCACCCAGCGCGCCGCAGCCGGAGGCACAAGTCCATGTCCTCGACGTACATAAAATACCGCTCATCGAACCCTCCCACGCTCTCCCAAGCACGCCGCGGCAGCAACATGCAGGATCCCGACACCCAATCCACGACGGAAGACTGGTCGCGAGGAGTGTCATCGGCGTGGTACCGACGGGTTGCGGGATTGGCTGACCACACGGAACCGAGAAGCCCGTGGACCGCGGCCGTCACTATGTTGGGAAACGATCGACGGCTCGGATACTCGGTGCCGTCATCGTTGAGTGTATGAGGCCCCACGCAGCCCACGGTCGCTTCTGCCTGAGCTCTCTTGAGAAGAGCGCACAGTGCGCCGGGCGCCATCTGTGCGTCCGGATTCAGGATGAGCACCCACGGTGCGGAGCCCTGTTGTAGTCCTTGGTTGACTGCTGCGGCGAAGCCGCGGTTCGAGTCGTTCGCGATGACCGCGCAGCCCCGCTGCCGGGCGGTTTCCACGCTGTCATCGGATGAGAGGTTGTCCACCACGACGACACGTGTGGAGATGCCTTCCTGGCTGGTGAGCGAGTCAATGCAGGTTGGAAGATCCGCGGCACTGTGGTAGGACACCACAACGCAGTCAACCTCTGGCAGAACGGCCACGGTTGGCGAGCGTAGCGCGAGGCCCATGAATCCCCATGTCGGGCACCACAGCAACTCCCTGAACCGCTACGGTGCCCTGCCGTGGGACGGCTAGTGGTCATTGAGGGGCTGGACGGGGCTGGCAAGCGCACCCTCGCCGACGCGCTGGTCGCCGCGCTCACCGCGCGGTACGCGTCGGTGACCCGGATGGCGTTTCCGCGTTACGGCGCCAACGTACACGCCGATCTGGTGCGTGACGCGCTCCACGGGCGGCTGGGCGACCTGGCCGAGTCGGTGCGGGGCATGGCGGTGCTGTTCGCCCTCGATCGGTACGACGCCGCCGATCAGCTGCGTGCGCTGCGGCGCCGCTACGACGTGGTGCTGCTGGATCGCTACGTGGCGTCCAATGCGGCCTATGGTGCGGCGCGGCTGCACGAGGACGCCGAGGGGCCCTTCGTCGAATGGGTCCGTGCGCTGGAGGTGGACCGATTTGGTGTCCCGGTGCCCGACATCCAGTTGTTGCTGCGGGTGCCGATGAGCGTCGCGGCTGCCCGGATGGACCACCGGGCGCAGGGTGAGCGCGCGCGGCGGAAGGATCGGTATGAGGCTGATCACGGTCTGCAGGCTCGGTGCGCCGCCGTCTATGACGGTCTTGCCGCTGGCGGCTGGCTTGCCCCCTGGTCAGTGCTTGACGGCACCGCCGGAGCGGGCCAGCTCACCGACGTGACGATGCGGCTGCTTGGCGGGTAAGCCGGGATGGCGCGCCCGAGGGACACCGTCGTGGCGCGCAGTGCCACGATGGTGCGTATGGCAGCTCGTGTGCTTGTCGTGGAGGATGACCCCGCATCGGCTGAGATGTTGGCTATCGCGCTGCGTCAGGCGGGGTTCGAGACCGCGGTGGTCGGCGAGGGCCCTGCGGCACTGCCCGCGCTGCATGAACTGAAGCCGGATCTGGTGCTGTTGGACCTTATGTTGCCCGGCATGAGCGGCATTGACGTGTGCAAGGCAATCCGCGCCGAATCTGGTATCCCGATCGTGATGCTCACCGCCAAGGGCGACACCGTCGATGTGGTGCTGGGCTTGGAGTCCGGCGCTGATGACTACATGGTTAAACCGCCCAAAACTCAGGAGCTGGTGGCAAGGCTGCGGGCCCGGTTGCGCCGCATCGACGCTGAACCCGCCGAGCAACTCACCATCGGTGACCTGACCATCGACGTGCCCGGTCACCAGGTCAGCCGGGACGGGACGCCGATCTCGCTGACGCCGCTGGAGTTCGATCTGCTGCTCGCGCTGGCCCGCAAGCCCCGCCAGGTGTTCACCCGCGAGGTGCTGCTGGAGCAGGTATGGGGCTATCAGCACGCCGCGGACACCCGATTGGTCAACGTGCACGTGCAGCGACTTCGCTCCAAGATCGAGCGGGACCCGGAGCGTCCGGAGTTGGTGCTCACCGTGCGCGGGGTCGGCTATAAGGCCGGCACATCGTGAGCACACCAGCGCTGCGGAGCCACGGTTGCCGGATCACTCTGCGGTGAGATCACTCGCCGGTCGGGCGGCTGATGGGCTGCGGCTGGTCGCCGAGGCGGCGAGTGAGCTGGCCGCGATCTCCGGCTCGGTGTGGCGCCGCTCCCTGAAGGTCCGGGTGGTGAGCAGCACCGTCGCGCTGTCGTCCACTGTTGTGCTGATGCTGGGTATGGTGTTGCAGGCCCAGCTCGCTCAACGGCTGATCGAAAACAAGACGCAGGCCGCGCTGTTGCAGGCCGAGAACAGCAAGGTCCTAGTGGAATCCGAGCTCGGCGCGGTGGATCCCACCTCGGCCTCGCTAGCCGGCCGGCTCACCACCGCCGTCGATCGGCTGACCAACCCCGATCCGACCGGTACGCCGCCCGTGACGGTCGGCGCGGGCACCTACGAGCCGGTCCTAGTGGACGGCGGTGGGCCGCCGGGGGTGACCGGCCCATCGGTGCCGGGCACGGGGCAGAAGATCGGCCCTCTGGGGGACGTCCCCGCGGTACTACGCTCCGCGGTAGAACGCGGCGCGCTCGCTTACAAGATTGCTACGGTGCCCCGGGGCTCCAGTGCGGTGACCATGCTCATCGTCGGTATGCCCGTCGCCAGCGCGGGCCGCACCATGCAGCTCTACCTGCTGTTTCCGCTCACCGCTGAGCAGCGCACGCTGACTTTGGTGCAGTCCACCCTGGTGCTCGGCGGGGTGGTGCTGCTGGTGCTCATCGCGGGCATCGCTAGCTTGGTGACCCGCCAGGTGGTGGTCCCGGTCCGCCAAGCCGCCGAGGTCGCCGAGCGTTTCGCCCACGGCCATCTCTCCGAGCGCATTCCGGTCGTCGGGGAGGACGACATGGCCCGGCTGGGCACCTCGTTCAACGAGATGGCCGCCAGCATCCAGCGGCAGATCCGCCAGCTGGAGGAGTTCGGTGAGCTGCAGCGTGGTTTCACCTCCGACGTCTCCCATGAGCTGCGCACCCCACTGACCACAGTGCGGATGGCGGCCGATCTGATCTACGAGTCGCGGGAGCAGCTGCACCCGGCGCTGCACCGTCCGGCTGAGCTGTTGGTGGGCGAGCTGGACCGGTTCGAGGCGCTGCTCGCCGATCTGCTAGAGATCTCCCGGTTGGACGCCGGGGTCGCCGAGCTGCACGGTGAGACGGTCGACGTGCGGGACACCGTGGCGCACGCGGCGGCTGCGGTGCGCGCGGTGGCTGACCGCGCCGGCACCCCGCTGGAGCTGGATCTGCCGGCAACGGAGGTGTTCGCCGAGATCGACCCGCGGCGGGTCGAGCGGATCGTGCGCAACCTGCTGACCAACGCGTTGGACCACGGAGAGGGTCGCCCGGTCCAGATGACCGTTGCCGCGGATTCCGAGGCGGTCGCGGTGCTGGTGCGCGACCACGGCATCGGGTTGCAACCAGGCCAGCAGGACCTGGTGTTCACCCGATTCTGGCGCGGCGATCCCTCGCGTGACCGGCGCACCGGGGGCACCGGGCTCGGACTGTCGATTAGCCTGGAGGATGCCCGGCTGCATGGCGGCTGGTTGCAGGCCTGGGGCGAACCCGGACAGGGCAGCGCCTTCCGGCTCACCTTGCCGCGAAGCCGAGGCATCCAGCTCACCGGCAGCCCACTGCCGCTAGGCCCCAACAACGCCCGCGAAGCCTTCCCCGCGCAAGGCTTCCCCCCGGCGCAAGGACCCCCTGCGTCGGATACCGCGGTGCCGGCTGGGCCGGGGCGCCCGTGATGCGCAGGCGCCTGCTCCGTGCCCCGTGCGTGAGTGTACTTGCTGTTGGGCTCGCGGCACTCGCGGGATGCGCGGCTGTCCCGGCGAGTTCTGATCTGCAAGTGGTGCGCTCCATGCCGGTGGGCTCGCGACTGGCTCCTCCGGCCGGCCCAGAACGGGGTGTGGACCCGTTTCGGCTGGTTCGTGAGTTCATCGGGGCCACCGGTGACCCGGCGAACGGGCATGCTGCGGCCCGTGCTTTTCTGTCCCGCAGCGCTGCGGCGAGTTGGGACGACCGCGCCAGCCTGACCGTGATCGAGGACGCCCCCGGCGCCGCCCCGCAGGCCGGCCCCGCCGACGGGGCCCGGCGCATCCGGGTGAGCGGCTCGCGGCTGGGCGTGCTCACCGCGGACGGCAGCTTCATGCCGGCGGCGGGGACCTTCGCCATCCCGCTGGACGTGGTCAGCGAGCATGGCGAGTGGCGGATCACCAACCCCCCGCCGGGAGTGTTGGTGGAGGCCACTGCCATGCAGCGCAACTATCGTCAGGCTCGGGTCTGCTTCGTGGATCCCAACCGCGGCACCCTGGTGCCTGATCTGCGCTGGGTCCCCGCCCAACCGGTGTCCAGTCTGCCGGGACGAGTGTTGGACATGCTGCTCGCTGGGCCGTCGGCGCGGCTCGCCGGAGCCGTCCGGTCAGCGATCCCGGCAGGGGTCCGGCCCCGATCGAACGTGCTGGTCAGCCGCTCCGGACGGACCGTGATCAACCTGAGTGGCGTGGACGCGCTGACCGAGCAGCAACGGCGGCTGGTCGCGGCGCAGATCGTCGGCTCCCTCGACGGTCTGGTTCCCGCCCCGCTGCGGCTGCTCGCGGACGGCGAACCGCTGGTGCCTGGCCAGCCTGAGTGGCGCTCGGCGGACATCGCTTCCTACGCCGCGCCGACCGGGCCGCGGCCTGACGTGGCCGGACAGGTGGTCGTCGGGGGTCGGCTGCGTGGGCTGGATGGCACCCCGGTGCCAGGACCCGCCGGAAGTGACCAGTTCACCATGCTCAGCGCGGCTCGCTCCAATCCGGGCGGGGAGCTGCTGGCGGCCATCGTCGTTGGCCCGGAGAGCCACCCACAGCTGCGGGTGGGCCCCTTCGACGGGGATCTGGCGGCGGTGCCGGTGGACGCGGTGACGATGACCCGGCCCACCTGGCGGCCCTCCGGTACCGAAGCGTGGACTGTGATCAACGGTCGCACGGTGGTGGGTGTGGCGCTCTCCGGCGCTGGCCCGCCGTTGACCTACTCGGTCAACGCCACTGAGCTGACCCGGCTGGGCCCGATCTCGCAGCTGCGGTTGTCCCGGGATGGGGTGCGGGCGGCCGCGGTGATCAATGGGCGGCTGGTGGTGGTGGCGGTGGTCACCGAGTCGGGCCGGGTGAGCCTGCGCCATCCGCAGGTCTTACGAGACGGCACCCTGGCGCCCGTCGCGAGTGTGGACTGGGCACGTCCAGAGCTTCTGGTGGTGGCGTCCGCCGGGCCCTCCCCGCAGGTGTCATCGGTGTCCGTGGACGGGCTGACTCTTCGGCAATTGCCCGCCACCAACCTGACCGGTCCGCTGACGGACATCGTCGCCGCGCCCGGCCGTGACGTGCTGGTGGCAGACGCCACCGGGTTGTGGGCCTATTCGGATACCCAAGAGGCATGGGAACCCCTGCTTGGTGGGATCGGACCTGGCTCGGCACCGCTATACCCCGGCTGAGGTGTTTGCGCAAGCCCGGCTGCGGGGGAGTGGGGATGGCCGGAGCACTGTGTACAACTGAGCCGCCAGCGGGCTCGGTGGCCGGTGCGGTGCGCGGACTACCGGCAAGCTTGGTGAGGTGATGCGCCCACTGCTGGATCTGCTGCTACCCGGTGACTGCGGCGGTTGCGGGGTACCGGGCCCGCCGCTGTGCACCGACTGCGAGACGCTGCTCAGCGCGCCGGCCCGGGTGTATCCGCTGTGCTGCGAGGCCGGCCCGCCGGTGTACGCGCTGGGGCGCTACCACGGTCAGGTACGGGCCGCGCTGCTGGCCTACAAGGAACGCGGCCGCCGCGACCTCGCCGCTCCGCTGGGCAGCGCGCTCGGCTCCGCCCTGGTTCGGCTCCAGCGTGAGCTCGGACCCTCCTCCAGCGGGGTGTGGTTGGTGCCCGTGCCGTCTCGGCGATCGGCGGCGGCGCGGCGCGGCGGGCAGCACATCGAGCTGCTGGCGCAGCGGGCGGCTGCGGCGCTGGCCAGTGGGGGTGTTGCCGCTGCGGTCGCCCCGGCGTTGCGGGTGGCTCCCGGGGTGCGCGACTCGGTCGGCTTGGCGGTGGCGGCCCGGCGGGCCAATCTGGCGGGGCGGGTGACGGCGAGACGAGCCGGTCTGCCCCCCGCTGGTACGTCCGTCGTGCTCGTCGATGACGTGGTGACCACGGGGGCGACTGTCTCCGCATGCACTGCGGCACTACTCCGGACGGGTATCGAGGTGCCTGCGATCGTGGTGATCGCCGCGGCCGGTGCTCACGCGCCGTCGTATCCGTCGGCGGGGGATACCAACCACAGTGTTGACCCTGGGACACGGGGCGTCCGGCTCTGGCGAGAGCGTCCGAGGCGGACTACCGTCCGGGAATCAGCATCGCTGCCCGTTCGGGAGGAGGCGAGAAAGCCATGGTTCTGACGTCGGCGGCTGAGTGATCAATGATCAGCCCAGTGCCCCCGGCGTCGCTGAAAGTCCCTGTTGGACAACACGAGGAGGTCGCCCTGTGAACGTTGTCGTGAAGGGTCGTAACGTTGCGGTACCCGATCACTACAGGGTGCACGTTACTGAGAAGCTCGCCCGTATCGAACGGTATGACTACAAGGCCGTCCAGTACGACGTCGAGCTGTTCCACGAACGCAATCCCCGGCAGTCCAAGAGCTGCCAACGGGTGGAGATCACTGGTCGGTGCCGCGGTCAGGTAGTCCGCGCAGAGGCGTGTGGTTCGGACTTCTACGCCGCCTTGGATGTGGCGGTGAGCAAACTGGACAACCGGCTGCGCCGGGTCGCAGACCGCCGCAAGGTGCACTACGGACGCCGTCACCCCACCTCTGTCGCCGAGGCCACCGCGCCACTGGCGGCCACCCTGACCCTGGAGATCGACACCCCCGACACCCGCATTGAGGCCGAGACCAACGGCCATCCGCACCGGACGGGTCTGCTGGACCCGGCCGAGCGGGAACTTGACTACGAGCTGCCCACCCAGCGGTGGCAGTCACCGGATGCGCAGGGACCGGGGCGCATCGTCCGGCGGGAGCGGCACTCCGCCAGGCCGATGACCGTCGATGCGGCGCTTTGCGAGATGGAGCTCGTAGGCCACGACTTCTACCTGTTCGCCGATGCCGCTTCCGGACTGCCCAGCGTGGTGTATCGCCGGCACGGCTTTGACTACGGCGTGATCCAGCTGGTCTGAGCCGTCGCACCCACGCCAGGATCGCCGGCTGTGTGCGGACCACGACATCACCGCCTCCGGTACGGCACGCAGCCGGCGACCCTGCTGGTGCGGGTTGTGCTGACCTGCGCTGATAACGCCAGGGCCGGGCTGGGCATACGATGGCGCGCAGACCGGCGGTGCACGGCGAGTGTGCGGCACTCCCCTGGCCGCCCGCCGCCGACCCGCGCCCTGACCCGAGTGCCCTGATACGAGTGAGGTCTCCCACGGTGGTCCTGTCCCGACTGCTCCGCGCCGGCGAGCACAAGACTGTGCGCCGGTTACGCGCCATCGCCGACCACATCAACGGCTTGGAGGAGGGCGTCGCCAGCCTGTCCGACGCCGATCTGCGCGCCAGGACCGAGGAGTTCCGCCGTCGCCACGGCAACGGCGAGTCACTGGACGAGCTGCTGCCCGAGACGTTCGCGGTGGCCCGCGAGGCCGCCAAGCGCACCTTGGGGCAGCGGCACTTTGACGTTCAGGTGATGGGTGGTGCCGCGTTGCACCTGGGCAACGTCGCCGAGATGCGCACTGGTGAGGGAAAGACGCTGACCTGCGTGTTGCCCGCGTACCTCAACGCGATCGCCGGCAAGGGCGTGCACGTCGTCACGGTCAACGACTACCTGGCCAAGCGGGACGCGGAGTGGATGGGTCGGGTCCACCGGTTTCTCGGCCTGCAGGTCGGAGTGATCCTGTCTCAGATGGCCCCCGACGAGCGGCGCGCCGCCTACCACGCGGACATTACCTATGGCACGAACAATGAGTTCGGCTTCGACTATCTGCGCGACAACATGGCCTGGAGCCTCGCCGACTGCGTCCAGCGCGGGCACAGTTACGCCATCGTCGATGAGGTCGACTCCATCCTCATCGACGAGGCGCGCACCCCGCTGATCATCTCCGGGCCCGCCGACCAGTCCTCCCGCTGGTATAGCGAGTTCGCTCGGCTGGCCCCCATGCTGAAGCGCGACGTGCATTACGAGGTGGATGACCGCAAACGCACCGTGGGTGTCTCCGAGGAGGGTGTCGCCCTCGTCGAGGACCAGCTGGGCATCGAGAACCTGTACGAGGCGGCCAACACGCCGCTGGTGGGCTATCTCAACAATGCGCTCAAGGCCAAAGAGCTGTTCACCAAGGACAAAGACTATATCGTTCGGGATGGTGAGGTGCTCATCGTCGATGAGTTCACCGGCCGGGTGCTCTATGGTCGGCGTTACAACGAGGGTATGCACCAGGCCATCGAGGCCAAGGAGAAGGTGGAGATCAAAGCCGAGAACCAGACCTTGGCCACGATCACGCTGCAGAACTATTTCCGGCTCTACGACAAGCTCGCCGGGATGACCGGTACCGCGCAGACCGAGGCCGCCGAGCTGCTCCAGATCTATCATCTGGGCGTGGTATCAATCCCCACCAACAAGCCGATGATCCGCACCGACCACGGCGACCTGATTTACAAGACCGAGGAGGCCAAGTTCAACGCGGTGGTGGCAGACATCGCGCAGCGGCATGCCAAAGGTCAGCCAGTCCTGGTCGGGACCGCGAGCGTGGAGCGTTCCGAGCACCTGTCTAGGGCGCTGATGAGCGCTGGCATCCCGCATTCGGTGCTCAACGCCAAACAGCACGAGAAAGAGGCGATGATCGTCGCCGAGGCCGGCCGCAAGGGCGCGGTCACCGTGTCCACCAACATGGCTGGTCGCGGCACCGACATCATGCTGGGCGGCAACCCGGAGTTCCTCGCCGACGTCGCGCTGCGCAGCCGTGGGCTGGACCCGGTGGAGACTCCGCAGGAGTACGAGGCCGCCTGGGAGACCGCGGTGCGCCAGGCCCGTGCCGAGGTCGAGGCTGAGGCCGGGGAGGTCATCGCTGCGGGGGGGCTGTATGTGCTGGGCCCCGAGCGGCACGAGTCGCGGCGCATCGACAACCAGTTGCGCGGTCGCTCGGGGCGTCAAGGCGACCCTGGGGAGTCCCGGTTCTACCTGTCGTTGCGGGACGAGTTGATGGTGCGGTTCAACGGCCCGCTGGTCGAGGCCATCATGACCCGGCTGCGGATGGAGGATGACATCCCGATCGAGGCCAAGATGGTCACCCGGGCGATCCAGTCCGCCCAGACTCAGGTCGAGCAGCAGAACTTCGAGATCCGCAAAAACGTCCTGAAGTACGACGAGGTCATGGACCTGCAGCGCAAGGTGATCTATGCCGAACGCCGCCGGGTGCTGGAGGGTGAGGACCTGCGCGTGCAGATCGTGCACATGATGACCGATGTGATCACCGCCTACGTCCATGGCGCCACCGAGAACGGGTACGCTGAGGACTGGGATCTCGATCAGCTGTGGTCGGCGCTCAAGACGCTGTATCCGGTCGGGATCAAGTACGAGGGCATCGGCGACGACATCGGTGACCTGACCCGCGAGACCCTGCTGGCGTCCGTGCTCGACGACGCGCAGGCCGCGTACTCCCGCCGCGAGGCAGAGCTTGATCAGCTGGCGGGCCTGGGCACGATGCGGGAGCTGGAGCGCCGCGTGGTCCTGTCGGTGCTGGATCGCAAGTGGCGCGAGCACCTCTACGAGATGGACTACCTCAAGGAGGGCATTGGCCTGCGCGCGATGGCCCAGCGCGACCCGCTGGTGGAGTACAAGCGTGAGGGCTTTGAGATGTTCAGCGCGCTGCTCGAGGCGCTCAAGGAGGAGTCCGTCGGGTTGCTGTTCAGCGTGCCGGTCGAGGTCGCCCCGCCGGAGGTGGTGGAGGTGGTGGTGCAGACCCCGCTCACCTCGGTGCCGGCCGGCTCGGCGCTCTCGCAGCTCGACGGCCAGATCGATGACGATGCCGGTGCCCCTTCCTCAGCCCTGCCCTCGCCAGCGCTGGATGCACCCGCGCTGGGTGACCCGCTCGAGCCACCGTCGCGACCGCTGACCTACACCGGACCGGCCGAGGACGGCGGCACCGAGGTGCGGGGCCGGGGCACTCGCGGTCAACAGGCCAGCGATGGTGCCGGGGAGACCGCCCGCAACGCCCCCTGCCCGTGCGGCTCGGGCAAGAAGTACAAGCGCTGCCACGGCGCCCCCACCACCGCCCGCCCCTGATCCGGCCCTGGCGGACCTGCGGCCCCATTCGTTGCGGATGTGCCACAGACGGCAACTGTGGGCGAGAAGTTGCCGCTGGTGGCACCTCTGCACGCGGCGACAGTCCCGCCCCGGATTCCCGGTAACCCGTCAGCGGGGGTGTGGCATCTCAGGCTCAGGTGAGGCGACCTCGCCGCTTTCGGGTTGAGTGCGCGCCTCGGGGTCGACCCACACCACGTGGGCGGTGATGTGGGGGTGGTGGCTGAAGATGCGCACTGCGCGTTCGGGTGATCGCAGTCCCACGTAGACGTTGTGATCCAACCCGATGACGTCGGCGTAGTCCTCGAACGCCAGGCCCCAGGCCGCGATCCGGCCATCCACCCGCTCGCCGTACTCCTGCACCACGGCGAACAGCCGGGGTGCGTTATCGGCGACCAGCTCAGCTAGCTCCTGGGCGAATTCCGCCTCGTCGCATAGCGGCTCGTTACCCAGCGGAGGGAGCGTGGCCGGGTCGACCTCGGTGGGCGATTGATCGGGCTGCGTTAGCATCGTGACCTCCTCGGTAGTGGATCTGGGACTGACTGTAGAGTGGACTGGACCGTCCATATCGATAAGTGGACGGTCCATTATTCACTCGTGTGGGCTATCGTGCGGTGTGGTCAGCATCCTGGGAGGTGGTCATGACGCAGGGCCTGGACGCCAGCGGGTCCGTAGTGCGTCGCTGGCAGCTCGCCGCAGCCCTCAAGGCGCACCGCGAGCAGGCCGAGCTCACCCAGGAGCAGGCGATCGAGTGGCTGACCAGCGGTGGAGCGCGCTGGTCGAGATCAAAGCTGTCCCGGGTGGAGAACCGCGAGCACCACCTCAAGCCGCGCGAGGTCGAGCAGCTCCTCGACGCCTACGGCGTCACCGACCCCGACACCCGCGACGCGCTGGTGCAGCTCGCCGCGCTGCCTCGCGAGCGGGGCTGGTGGCTCAGCTTCGGCGAGCTTCCCGAGCATTGGGGGTCGTTGCTGGGCTTGGAGAGCGGCCTGATGGGGCTCCGGGACTTCCAGGGTCAGCTCGTCCACGGTCTGCTGCAGACCGCCGACTACGCCCGGGCGCTCATGATGTCGATCAACCCGGGCGTGTTGAGCCCGGCTGAGGTGGAGCGCCGGGTCGCGTTGCGCATCGCCCGACAGCAGATCCTCGACAAGGACCCGCCGCCGCAGCTGCACTTCATCCTGGACGAGACGATCCTGCAGCGGCTGGTCGGTGACCGGATCGTGATGCATGGCCAGATGCGCAGGCTGCTGGCGGCCACGGAGAAGCCGAACATCACCGTCCAGGTGCTGCCCCGCGACGTGGGTGGCAGTCCCGGATTGGAGGGGCCGTTCACTCTGCTCACCCTGCCCGCCCCGATCCCGGACATCGGGCGCACCGAGGGCCCGGCTGGGAGCCTCTACGTCGAAGACCGGGACGTTGTGCGACAATGGACACTGCGCTTCGGCATCCTGACCCAGCGGGCGCTGTCTTGCCAGGAGTCCGCTGAGCTGATCGCCGAGGCGATGCGCAGCTTCGAGTGACCCGGAGGAGGTCAGCGGATGACCAGGCTGGAGCCTCTGGCCCAGATCCAGTGGCGCATGAGCAGTTTCTGTGGTGGCAGCGGTGCCAGCAACGGAGGCGGCTGCGTCGAGGCCGCCGCGCTGCCGGATGGCCGGATCGCCGTCCGCAACAGCACCCACCCCGACGCCGGTGCCGTATTCTTCACCCGCGCCGAGATGCACGCCTGGATCCAGGGCGTCAAGGCCAACGAATTCGACGACCTCACCTAATACCCAGGTGACCCGCATCGCTGCGCTAGAGGTGCGGGCTGGCCGGGAGTCGGCCAATGATCGGCAGGGGTGCGAAGGCTTCGCCGTAGCGCACGCCGTGCAGCCGGCCGAGTGCCTGGGCTACCGGCGCGAAGTGCTCGGTCACCGCCCGGGCTCGGCCGGTGGCGAGGCGACCGGAAGAGGACAAGTCATCGAGGGTCAAGCCGCCGTCCAGCAGCATCGCCCGCCAGTGCCCGGAAATCGGCCCACCGGGCGGGCGTGACCTGGTGCCGGGTGTGCCCCTCGTGCGGAGTGACCCGCTTCCGCCCGGCGCGTGACCGGGTGTTGAGCACCATGACGCGATCGGTGATGAGCTGGTAGTAGTCCCTGTGCCGGGGAACGACGCATAACCCGCCAGGCCGAACCTATCCGCGCGGAGGTAGACTCGAAGCTGCCACGAGCAGAGTGTGAAGCTTGACAAGACTTCTGGGGTGTTGCCTGTTTGGCTCGAGGGTCCACCTGGCCAAGATCACGAATCCGGAGAACTGGTAATGATCACCCTGCGACGGGATGTCGGCCGTGGTCACGTCACGTTACTGTAGCCAGGTGGAGCAGAGATGGGTCGCGACGTATGCGTTTCATTGGCGACCGCTTGTTTCGTTCAAACAACGGCGGGACGCTCTCGCTATGTGGATGGATGATAATGTTTTGCCGCGTGCTGTCCTAGACCGGGATGACGTACTTGGCATCGCAGTAGAACATTCGGCGCTTCGAATCACCGTTGATAGATCTGGATTTCAGATATCCGTCGGTGCACCTGGGATTGACGTCTCAAGCTTAGAGGCAGCGTTCGGCGGAGTATTCTCGATCATGCGACCGGTGAACTTGCACATCGCGTTCGGCCGGACTTTGTCTTCCTTGGAGCTTGACGTCGTCAACTATGATGACGCGAGGAAGAATTTCGCTAAAAAATGTACCGGACCGCTCGATGGTGGATTTGAAGTTGTTGACGGCGCTGCCACTGTTGATCTTGTGACGAACGCCTCGCAGCTCCACGTTGAGTTTGGGGTAGCAAGCAATCAAGAGCTTCGGGAGAGGCTTCGTACCCCATTGCAGAGCTCGAAGACCGGCCTAGCGTTGCCGTCTTTGTCGCGCATCGGGTCCAAAATTCCAGAAGTTGTCCTACTGTCCGATGTTGACTGGCGTACATCGGGGAACTTCAAGAAACCCGATGACCAGGATCTGGCCTCGTGTTGGCGGTATGTCCTCAGCGCCATTGAAGCTGTTAACGGGGACGCGTCGGCAGTGGGGCACGCACTAGCTCGCAACATGGAAGAAAGGGGAAATTGTGATGGGTTCAACCGTGGCGCGTAAGCGGCTTGAAAAACACGATGAATCATCGGATAACTCGCGGTGGATTGTGGCGGATGACACCCCCTTGGTTGGTTGGGCAGATTCGGATGCGTGGTTCGATACCGCGGACAAGCATGTCGATCTCGTTTCTGATGCGGTAGTCGTGGCTATCCCTCGGCGCAGGGCGGAGCTCCATAGCTCTCGTAATCGCGACTTGCTGGACGGATACTTCGACGAACCTGATGCGCCGCTTGAGCGCTACTCATCTTGGAAATCGACTGAAGCTACTATCACGTATGGGTCGGGAATCCCACAGCCGATCGCTGAAGTGTCGGATGACGAACTGTTGTGGTAGAATCGACGAGAAATTGGGGGAGCTCGGATTGTTGGTATGAACTTGTGCAGGGGTCCGAGCTTGAACAAGGAGATATCCTCTGCAATTATCCCGTAGCGATGGTGTACATTGCTCGATCCGCTAATGGCAAACCGGATGTCTTGGTTGAACAGCGCGATGTAGTCGTACTAACTCAGACCTGCGACATCCTGAAGGAGTCTCAGGCATCAATCCTGGTGGCGCAGGTTGTGGACTACAATGTCCTATGTCGTATAAGCAGTCCAGAGGTTTCCGGTGAACGGTACCGAAACAAGCTAATTGAAAATACTGTCATAGCGATGTTCCTGCTCCCTGAGCATGAGATAGGGTTGTCATTCCCGTGGTCCATCGTCAGCTTCCGCGACCTGTACGTTTCCCCCAAGGATGACGCAAGGATGTTCGCGCAGTCTCTCGGTCCACGACTTAGGCTCAGGAGCCCGTATAAGGAGCACCTCTCGCAGTCGTTCGCTCGCTTTATGATGCGAGTAGGACTGCCGAGCACGACTCATGGGTTTGCGAGCTACAAGCCGGAGAAGTAGTACAGCTTCTCGATGGCGGAAGCCGAGGGCTGGCCGAGGTGGCTATACCTGGGTGGCAGCCACCTGCCTAGCTCACTACCATCGCAGCAGCAGTTACCACTTCACTACTGAGCTTAAGGAGCCTCTCACGTCTGGATTTCCTCATCACGAGCCGGATGCGGGAGATCATCTCCTCGGGGCAGAAGTTCCGCCGCCGGGTGTTCCCGTCCCGGGACGCCGCCAAGACCGAGTTGGCCGGCGAGCCGTACAAGCTTGAGCTCGTCGACCTCAAGGGCCAGCTCGACACCGGCGAGGTCATGGAGGTCGGCGGCGGCGAGCTGACAATCTACGACCATAAGGTCATCCGCGCTGGCCAGTTCTACCGAGGGCACATGCAGCACGTCGAAGAAGTCGAATTGACTCTGCCGGGCCAGCCACCCGAAGGACACATCGCGTGGTACGCCTCTTCGTTTGAAGGCAGGGGGTCTCGTTGACGATGGTGATCTCACGCGAGTGGAGCTTGCGGGCGTAGGGAGTGCGTCCGGGCAGATGAATCACTCGGACCTGGCCAGGACTCAGGGGCGCATCTCTACTCGGCCGATGGCGTCGCGGACGCGCGCCAGCAGGTGCTGGGCTTCGAGCCGTGCCTTCTCGGCTCCGGCTGCGAGGATTCGGTCGACTTGCCGACGGTCGGCCATCAGTGCGCGGTACCGCTCCCGCGGCTCGGTGAGAAAACCATCGACGGCCTTGAAGACGATGTCCTTGAGCTGTCCCCAAGACATGTGCCCTGCCTCCAGGGCCTTCTTGACGTCGTCCGCGTCCTCGACTGGAGCGATCTCGCGGTAGATCTGGAACAGCCCACTGTTGTCGGCGTCCTTCGGTTCGTCGGCGCCGGTGGAGTCGGTTTTATAGCGTCGGATCAGCTTGCGTAGCGTGGCAGTGTCGGCGAACAATGGGATCTGGTTTCCGTAAGACTTGCTCATCTTCCGCCCGTCGCTGCCGATGATGGTCGCGGCGGTCGGGCTGAGGAGCAGTTCGGGCACCTGGAGCGTCGGGCCATAGGTGTGGTTGAATTTCTGGGCGATGTCCCGAGCGTATTCGACGTGTTGTGACTGATCGCGCCCCACGGGGACGACGTGTGCGGAGAACAAGATGATGTCGGCTGCCATCAGTACCGGGTAGCAGTACAGGCCCATATTCACGTTCGCGTCGACATCGGCGGTTCCCTCTTCGGCCGCCTGGTCCACGGCGGCCTTATAGGCGTGCGCGCGGTTCAGCATCCCCTTGGGTGTCACACAGCTGAGAATCCACGATAGTTCGAAGGTCTCGGGCAGGTCGGACTGGCGGTAGATGGTGGACTGCGCCGGATCCAGACCCATCGCCAGCCATGCGGCGGCAACCTGGTAGGTCAAGTCCGTGAATTCTTGCGGATTCTTGATGACTGTCAGGGCGTGATAGTCGGCGATGAAGTAGTAGGAGTCATACTGATCCGTCAGGGCCAACGCGGGCCGGATAGCGCCGATATAGTTGGCGATGTGCGGGGCACCCGTGGGCTTGATCCCGGTTAGTGCGCGCTTCTTCGTCACGGCGGTCTCCGCGTTCCTCATGGTGTCGGTCAGGTGTCATGGTGACCGGTCACCCCGCCCGGGGGCAATCGGCGACAGTGGGTTACCGATGGTACTGACCGAGCTCCTGGTGCCGAGTACATGGTGTTCGGCATGAGTTGCTGGCCTGCCACGTCTGCGCGTAGGTGATCATAGTGTGGGCGTATGCGTCCTTGACTTCGGCCCAGGCCGCTGGCTTGGCCGAGCGACCTAGGTACCGCGAGCGCGCGTCATCGATCTGCGGGTCCAGCCAGCCGCTAGCCAGTTCAACCATCCTCATGATTACCGGGTCGTCGCCTGGTCTAGCGTCGACGATCTTGCGTCGGATGTCGCTGAGTGGTTCTCCGAGGTGGATCGCGGACTCGGGGATGCTCTTGGACATCTTCGGGTAGTCCTGCAGGCCGGAACGATGCCCAGGAACAGAGCGACGTCCGGCCAGGCTATGGTCCGGGAGTTCCAGGCCCCGAGGTCGGACACGACGATGGTCGCGCGCAGTCCACTGCGACGTTGGAGTTCTCTGGTGGTCAACATGGCCGACAGCGTGCCGGCGGTCGTCGCGTTGGTCGGACCATAGCCGGTGACGATGGCGGTGGCCGACGCCGGGGTGTGAGCCAGAGCTCTCGATGTCTGACGGCACGGGCCGCTCCACGACCGTCGTTCTGGTTTCTCCCGAGCGGAGTTCACTTATCGAAGTGACGCCGAAGGGGGCTCCCTCGTCGATCCGGCCGAGGGAGCCCAAACTGGTAGTCACAACGACAGCAGACATCGGTGCTGACAGTCGCTCCCATGGCATGCCAGACGCAGGCTCTCAAGGGTCTGATCGGCATCCGGCAGTGGTTAAGGTGCTATCAGGCGCGCGTGTTTCGTGCCGACGCAGGGCTGATCAGCTGCCCGTTGGGCGGTTGGCTAGATGTTGGACTATAATTCTGGTCCATGAGTACGATCCCGCTGTCGGAGGCGAAGGCTCGACTTTCCGAGATCGCTGAGGAGGTCGGGCGTACTCACGAGCGTGTGCACATCACCCGCAACGGCCGGGACTACGTCGTGCTGCTGGCCGCTGAGGATCTTGAGTCCATCGAGGCGACTCTGGAGTTGCTCGCCGACACGCGGGCCCAGGAGCGCATCCGCCACTCTGAGGCCGACTTCGCTGCCGGTGATGTGCTGGATGAGCAGCAGGTGCGAGCCCTGATCGACGACCGACACCGGGCCCGACCCGCGTGACCTACCGGGTGCAGGTGGCCCGGACTGCGGCACGCCAGCTCACCGAACAACTGCCGGAGGCCGTCGCTGCGGCATGCGTGGAGTTCCTATACGGGCCACTGGCCGAGAACCCACATCGGGTGGGAGCTCCGCTGCGGAAGCCCTTCGAGGGCTACTGGCGCGCTCGGCGTGGGGAGTACCGAGTTCGCTATACCATCGACGACAGGGCTCAGACCGTCCATGTTCTGGACATCAGTCACCGGCGGGATGCTTACCGTTGATCGCGGAGCCTATGGCCGGTCGCGCCGCCGGTGCAGAGGATGCGGACTGTCCAATAACTCCAGCGCTCTGGAGGCATCGCTACGACACGCGGGAGGTGGACTCGTCGTGGCGGAATCTGGAGCTTGCTGGTCGGGTGTGTCGGATCAAGCTGCGGTGACGACGGTTGCAGTGCCTCGAGTACGGGGTCAGCGGTCCACGCCGGGCGAATACACCTCCAAGTCGAAATCCGTGCGGAGGGGAAGGCAAATTGCCTGGGGGTTCTGTTTGCCTCCGGTAGGCTACCCGGGTAGTCGGCTACACCTGTGTGGTAGCCACCTGTCGGGCTCACTACCATCGCAGCAGCTGGTGTGTGCCAGTTGCGATCTCACTACTGATCTTAAGGAGACTCTCACGTCTGGATTTCCTCCTGCCGTTGTGGTCTCGGCGGGGACTACGTGTGCTGAGGCGGTGGCTGTGGCGAAGCTGCCCATGGCCGGTCCGAACGCGATCGTGGTGGTCCGGGAGCTGGACGGCACGTTGCGGGACCTCGACTGGGTACCAACGGTGGACGTCGAGGTCGAGCCGGTCGCGATGTCCAGCCCAGATGGCCTTACTGTGCTGCGCCACTCGACCGCTCACGTGCTGGCCCAGGCCGTGCAGGATCTGTACCCGGAGGCCAAGCTCGGCATCGGGCCGCCGATTGAGAACGGCTTCTACTACGACTTCGACGTGGCGCGACCCTTCCAGCCCGAGGATCTCCAAAGCATTGAGAGTCGGATGCGGGAGATCATCTCCTCGGGGCAGCGGTTCCGCCGCCGGGTGTTCCCGTCCCGGGACGCCGCCAAGGCCGAGTTGGCCGGCGAGCCGTACAAGCTTGAGCTCGTCGACCTCAAGGGCCAGCTCGACACCGGCGAAGTCATGGAGATCGGCGGCGGCGAGCTGACGATCTACGACAACGTTGACGCCACGACCGGCCAGCGGTGCTGGTCGGACCTGTGCCGGGGTCCGCACCTGCCCTCAACCCGGCTGATTCCCGCTTTCACGATTACGCATAGCGCCGCCGCGTACTGGCGGGGGAGTGAGAAAAATCCGCAGCTGCAGCGGATCTACGGCACCGCGTGGCCGACCCGGGACGCACTCAAGGAGCATCTGCGGATGCTGGAGGAGGCCGCCAAGCGCGACCACCGCCGCATCGGCGAGGAGCTGGAGCTGTTCACCTTCAGCAAGGAGATCGGTCGCGGGCTTCCGCTGTGGTTGCCCAACGGCACGATCATCCGCGACGAGCTGGAGGGCTGGGCCCGGCAGACCGAGCGCAAACTGGGCTACCAGCGGGTGGTAACCCCGCACATCACCCAGGAGGACCTGTATTACCTGTCTGGGCATCTGCCCTATTACGCCGAGGATCTGTACTCGCCGATTGATATCGAAGGCGAGAAGTACTACCTGCGGCCGATGAACTGCCCGCATCACCACATGGTGTACAAGGCTCGGCCGCACAGCTATCGCGAGCTGCCGTACAAAATTGCCGAGTATGGGACCGTCTACCGGTTTGAGCGCAGCGGGCAACTGCAGGGCCTGATGCGGGTTCGTGGGTTCACCCAGAACGACGCGCACATCTACTGCACCTATGACCAGGCCAAGGAGCAATTCCTGGAGGTCATGCGGATGCACGACGACTACTACCGCGTCCTGGGCATCACCGACTTCTCCATGGTGCTGGCCCTGCGGGATCCGGCCAACAAAGACAAGTACCACGACGATGACGAGATGTGGACGACGGCCGAGCGGATCACTCGTGAGGCGATGGAGGAGTCCCAGATTCCCTACGTCGAGGAACTCGGCGGCGCCGCGCACTACGGACCGAAAGTCGACTTCATCATCCGGACGGTAACCGGCAAGGAGTTCGCCGCCTCCACCAACCAGGTGGATCTCTACACCCCGCACCGGTTCGGGCTGACCTACCACGACTCCGACGGCGCTGAGAAACCCGTGGTGGTGATCCACCGGGCGCCGTTGGGCTCGCACGAGCGGTTTGTCGCTTACCTCACCGAGCACTTCGGCGGGGCGTTCCCGGTCTGGCTCGCCCCGGAGCAGGTACGGATCATCCCGATCGTCGAGGACCTGCTGGACTACGCCACCGAGGTGCGCGACGCACTCGTCGACGTCGACTTGCGAGCCGACGTCGACACCAGCGACGGCCGGCTGCCGGCGAAGGTCCGCGCGGCCATCACCCGAAAGATCCCGCTGATCGTCGTGATCGGCC
The DNA here is from genome assembly GCA_019247305.1 of Pseudonocardiales bacterium. Lineage (GTDB taxonomy): Bacteria > Actinomycetota > Actinomycetes > Mycobacteriales > Pseudonocardiaceae. The sequence goes on along the minus strand of JAFAPC010000134.1, from coordinate 171,436 downwards.
GGCGCGAAGCGCAGCAGCGAACCGTGACGGTCCGCTACCGCTCCGGGCGGGAAACCCCCATGCCCCTGGAGGAGTTCGTCGCACACGCGAAGGAACTGGTGCGCAGCAAGAGCCTCCAAGATGCCGGGCATCTCCGGCGTGGCGCTCAGGCGGCTGCCACGCCGGATCCCTGACCAGACAAGGCCCGCAGGCCGGGATCCAGGGCGTCACGGCCGGTGAGGTCGGTGGGTTCGGCGGGTGGCCAGGTCTCCGGCGGTGAAGCGCAGCTGCAGCGCCGTGCACTGCCACCGGTTGCCGTCCTTGTCGAAGCGGGCGGCCAGCGCCCGCACGCCGGTGCTCACCGTCACCAGCGCGACCGCCTCCAGCGTGCCGGCGCTGTGCTGCTGAGTGCGCACTGTGCGCATCCGTGGGCTCAGCTGCGCCGCCGCCACCTGCAGCGACACGAGGTAGGTTAGCAGCTCAGGGCGTAGCACCCCGGACAGCTGCTGCGCCGGTCGCCGGCCGCCGAGGATCTCCACTGCGGCCCGCAACACCCGCTCAGCCAGGACGGACGCCGCGGGATCGGGAGCGGGGAGCGTCGTGACGGGCAGCGGCTCGGGTGTCGCTGGTGCTGCGGCTGGCAGGATGTCCACCAACCGGCGCAGCACTGGACGATGCGGCAGCGGGGGACACGGCTCGGCGATGCTCGTGGTCAACGAACCCTCCTCGTCGGCAACGGACACGCGCCGGACGCGTGACCGGTGGACGGCGGGGCCGAAGACGCCGTGGTGGGGCGATCCATGGCGGGGCGCCAGGGACCGTGGGCAGCGGATCGAAGGAGGGGCAACGACCCGCTGCCAGCAAGTATGGGCAAAGGGGGAGAGGCTTGTCGCTGACTGTCGCCAAGGTGAGTGGTAATCTGCGCACAATCGGCTTATGTCGGTATTTGGTGCCGCGATGAGGGTCTACATCCCCGCCACGCTCGCGATGCTGCGGACACTCGTCGAGTCCGGGGAGCTGGTCCCCGTCTCTGGTACTGCCTTCGCGCTCACCCCGACGCTTCGCGAGTCCTATGCTGCCGGAGACACCGAGGAACTGGAGTGGGCGGCGATGAACGAGGCGGCCCGGGCCTCGCTGCGGCTGCTGGCTGCCGAGCTGGAAGGTGACGCGACGGCGATTCCCCGCCGGGTCGTGGTGGCCGCCGATGTCGAACGGGTGCGGTTGCGCCCCGATCTCGATGACGCCGCCGTCACGGTCGTTGGCGCGGTACCGACCTCGGCCCTCGCCGCGGTGCACGTCGACGTGGCCGAGGCCCAGGATGCGGTGCGCGCCGCGGCGGCGGCGATCGACGCCGCTGACCTCGGTGATCCAGACGCTGAGCTGGCGCTCGGCGACGCGGAAGACCACGACATGGCCTGGTACGCCACCCAGGAGATCCCTTTCCTGCTCGACTTGTGGGACCCGTGAGTGGCGATGCGACTCAGGAGTCGCATCGCCACTCACGGGTCCCACAATATGGAGGTCCCGATGGATGCGATCACGTCCACTCCAGCCCCGCGCAACGAGCCGGTGCGCAGCTACTCGCCGGGAAGTCCGGAACGCGATGCGCTGACCCGCACCCTCGCCGGGATGGCCGCCCAGCGGGCTGAGCTGACCATGACCATCGGCGGTGTGGCGCGGATGGCCAGCGGGGAACCCTTCGACGTGGTCGCCCCGCACCGGCACACCCACGTGCTGGGCACCAGCGCGCAGGCCAGCGCCTCCGACGTCGCCGACGCCGTCCGCGCCGCGATGCACGCTGCCCCGGCCTGGCGCGAGCTGTCCTTCGACGAGCGCGCCGCGATCCTGCTGCGGGCCGCGGACCTCGCCGCTGGCCCGTGGCGCGACACGCTCAATGCCGCCACCATGCTCGGCCAGTCGAAGTCGGTGCAGCAGGCAGAGATCGACGCGGCCTGCGAACTGGTCGACTTCTGGCGTTTCAACGTGCACTATGCCCGCCGGATCCTGGCCGAGCAGCCCTACTCCGCACCGGGTGAGTGGAATCGCCTGGAGTACCGCCCGCTGGACGGGTTCGTCGTCGCGATCACCCCGTTCAACTTCACCGCGATCGCCGCCAACCTGCCCACCGCGCCCGCGCTGATGGGCAACACAGTGGTGTGGAAACCGGCTCCCACCCAGCAGCTCGCCGCGCACCACACCATGCGGCTGCTGGCAGCGGCCGGGCTACCGCCTGGGGTGATCAACCTGGTGACCGGTCACGGGGCGGTGGTCAGCGAGGTGGCTCTGGCGGACCCACACTTCGCCGGGCTGCACTTCACCGGGTCCACCACGACCTTCAAGACGCTCTGGCGCACCATCGCTGATCACCTGGACAGCTACCGCAGCTACCCGCGCATCGTGGGGGAGACCGGCGGCAAGGACTTCCTGGTGGCGCATCCGTCGGCCGATCCGGCGGCGGTGAGCACCGCGCTGGTGCGGGGAGCGTTCGAATACCAGGGCCAGAAGTGCTCCGCGCTCTCCCGGGCCTACCTCGCCCGATCGCTGTGGGAGGGCGGCCTGGCCGACCAGCTGGCCGATACCACCCGGACGATCCGCTACGGCGACGTTGCCGACCTGTCGAATTTCGGCGGCGCGGTGATCGACGCGCGCGCCTTCGCCAAGCACCGCGACCTGCTGGCCCGGCTCGCCGCCGACCCCTCGATCGAGGTCCTCGTCGGCGGCGGGTGCGACGACTCCCAGGGGTGGTTCGTGCAACCCACGGTGCTCCTAGGCGCTGACCCCAAACATGAGGTATTCGCCACGGAGTATTTCGGGCCGATCCTCGCGGTGCACGTCTATCCTGACGAGGACTACCGCACGATCCTCGACGTGGTCGACTCCACCAGCCCGTACGCCCTGACCGGTGCGGTGTTCGCCACCGACCGGGCGGCGGTGGTGCAGGCGCAGACGGCGCTGCGCTTCGCCGCCGGCAACTTTTACGTCAACGACAAACCCACCGGGGCGGTCGTGGGCCGCCAGCCTTTCGGCGGCTCCCGCGCCTCGGGTACCAATGACAAGGGCGGCTCACTGATCAACCTGCTGCGCTGGACCAGCCCCCGGACCATCAAGGAAACCTTCGACCCGCCCACCGACCACACCTATCCCCACATGCGCCCACTCTCGTAAGTGCACCCAGTGCGCCGAGTTCGACCGCAGCGTCCTCCGGCACGGGTTAGAGGGGTCTGACGACGATCGGTACAGGATCCTGAGCGGGGATCAAAGATCGATCTGCGGAACGGTTGCCGGGGCTTACTGGACGGGTTTGTTGGCTACGCGCCGCTGAGCAGCCACTGGCCGTCCACCCATCACCGGACTCCGACCACTACGCATCACCAGCTGAGCAAGCGCCGCTCAGGATCCTGTACCGATCCTCGTCAGAGGCCAACTAGGGTCAGGCGGGCGCTTCGAGAAGATCGTCAGCATCCCTGCTGAGCACGCTGCACCCGGAGTCCGAACGGATCGACGGGGCTGGCGGGGACGGTGGTCGGGACCACCAGCTATATGCTGACGGCCACGCACTGTCGCTACTGGAGCGTTGCGGCCGCTAGCGGTCACCGACGACGACGGAGATAAATCCATGGCGGTGATTAACGTTTCCCTGGTCGACGGCAGGCCGGGCGAGTTGTACTCGCTTTTCGACTGGCTTCAGCGCGCCGACGAGCTCCGCGGAAGGATCAGGACGAAGTTGCGTCAACCTGGCCCGCACGAGACGGGCGGTGTCGTGGAGATGCTCTCCGTGGCGCTCGGCAGCGGTGGCGCTGCGACCGTCCTGGCCGGCTCGCTGGCGACCTGGTTGCAGACGCGGCGTGCCCGGATCAGCGTGGAGTTCGTTACGGGCGAGTCCGGCGAGACCGTCCGCAAGGTGGAGGTCGACGCCGGCAACCCAGCCGCGACGGAGCTGCTGCTCCGCGGTGTGCTGGACGCCGGCGAGGAGGCTCGGTGACCGTCAGGTTGCCGGACCGAAATGCCTCGCGGGCACTGCTCATTGGCGCATCCCGCTTCACCATGGCGGGCCTCCACGACCTGCCTGCCGTGGCCAACAACGCGCGGGCGCTGGCCGACGTACTCACCGACTCCGACATCGGCATCCTCGATCGGGCCGGGTGCCGACTGCTGGCCGACCCGGCGACGCCACAGGAGGTCGGATATGCGATCGACGCGGTTGTGAGCGAGGCTACGGACACCCTGGTGCTGTACTACGCCGGGCACGGAATACTCAACCAGCGGGGTGTTCTGTACCTTGCCGTGGCAAGCACCAAGTCCGACCCCCTTCGCGTGTGCTACGGGGGCGTGCCGATGGAGTGGCTGCGGTCGGCTCTAGCCGATAGCGCGGCCGACAACCGCATTTTGATCCTGGACTGCTGTTTCTCCGGACATGCCGCCGAAGCACTCTCTGCGGCACCCTCGGCAGTCATCGCGGAGTTGGACATCCGCGGCACCTATACCCTCGCCTCGGCGCCCGCGCACTCCTCCGCCGTGGCACCCGTCGGCGAACGTTTCACAGCATTCACAGGGGAGTTGCTGGAGGTCCTGCGCCAAGGCATACGGGGCGGTGGCCCTCTGCTGTCACTCGTCGACATCTATCCCACGCTGACCCGGGCGCTGCTGGCGCGCGGCATGCCACGACCACAGCATCTCGGAACCGGCCTGGCCGATCGTGTCGCATTGGCCCGCAACGTCGCCTACGGCGCAGAGACATCGCTGATCGGCGAGCAAAGCGCCCTGCCTGAACGACGAATTGAGCGAACGTCCCTACCGATTCCTCGGACTGTCCGGGAGGCCGACGCGAAAGTTGCTGCCGAGTTTCACACCGCCATGCTGGACGTCTACCGAAAGGCCAAGAAGGAAACAGGATACAACGCAAGCTACTTCCTGCGGTTGGTCGAGGAGGTGGGCGGATTGGAAGCCGCCCGTAGGCTGCTTCATGCCGGGTCCGTGTCCAGCGGGTTCAGCGCTTTGTGGGAGAAGGGCCGGCTTGATCTATCTGTGGAAGCCGTCGTTCTGCAGGGTCGGTTTGCAGACCTGTTTACCGACGAAGAACTCACCGTTGCCCGGGACCGCCTGGCAGAGTATGGATACCACCCACTTCAGACGTCGTAGACCTTCAACACCTCGTCGCCGTAGTGGTTGATCACCTTGACCGCGATCTTCCCCGACTCAGGGCGCGGGAACGGGCGCGACTGGGTGCCGTACAGGCTGTTCCACGCCGTCTCGTCGATCTGTGCGCGGAGCGCCTTGCGTAGCCGGACGTACGGGTCCAGCGCATCCGGTTTGCCCGCTGACCCGGCGAAATAGACGTGCCGGACGAAGAACTCCTCCTCGGCATAGTCCGTGTCGATCATCCAGAGGGCGATGTCGTCGGTGCCATTGTCGGGGCGCAGCTCGCCAGTAGTCGGGTTGTAAACGTCCATGCCACGAATTTCGACTACTAGCCCGTCCGGCGCCGGGTCGATGGCCACCTCCGGCTCGCCGAAGACGGTGAACAGGTTCGCCGTGCCAGTCTTTTTGAGCAGCGTGTCGCCCATCGCCAGATCGGCGTTCATTCGGAGGAGAAGGATGGGCAGCCGGCCGAGCTGCCGCTGGGCGGCGACGGTGGCGAAGTCGTCGCCGTCAGGGGCGAATTCGCTGGCCGCCGCGCCGGCATGCGCGTCGAAGCTGAACGCGCAGACCAGCAGTAGGTCGAAGCCCACACCCTTGAGCGCCTCGCGAGCCGCGTCCTTGATCCATTCAGCGTCCACCGTGCCGTACTGCGGGCCGACGCTCACCGCGATCCGCGCCGGGGTGCCGTTGCCGCCGTTACGGCGGGCACCATCCGCATGGATGAGCTTTCCGGCGTACGGCGTTAGCGAGGCGAACTTCAGGCGCTCCTCGCGCCAGCCGTTCTGCACGCCGGCCCTGCCAAGGTTGTCCAGGATGGTCTTCAGGTAGCCGTCCGCGTCGGCGGTGCCCGGCTGCTCTTGCCCGACGGCGAAGGTAGCAGAGCGGTGCGGGGATAGGCTCTCAACGGTAAAGCGGCCGGCGACCCGGATCCGCTTCTTGTCCTCGTAGGGCTGGTCGTAGAGCAGCTCGGTGTCGGCGTGCCGGGCGATGGCAGCCTCGATTTCCTTGCGGCTCATGCCCTCCTTGATGTCGGGATTGTTCGCGATGGATTTGAGGGTGACGTGCGGGACCCGCTCGTAGACGAAGCCCTTGCGGATGTCGTTGCCGGGCTTGGTGGGCGGCGGCTCGACACCGGACAGCTCCCGCTCCTTGGCGCGACCCTCGACGGAGTCGGCGAGCAGGTAGGCCGGGTACTTGGCACCGATCAGCCGCTGCCGGGCGAGAGTGATGGCGACGCGAGAAGTGTCGATGGTGATCCACCGCCGCCCCCACTGCTCCGCGACGTACGCGGTGGTCCCGGAGCCGCAGGTCGGATCAAGCACAAGGTCCCCAGGATCGGTGCACATCAACATGCACCGCTCCACAACCTTGGTATTCGTCTGCACGACGTAGATGCTTCTGGCGCCGTAGCCGCCGCTTGCAGTATCGGTCCAGGAATTCGATATTGGGTAGTACGGAAATTCATTTGCGTATCTCCGGTATGAGAGCGTGGTTCCGTAGGCTTCCAGTCGGTCGGCGGCGGCCAGACGTGTCATACCCAACTCGCCGGTCTTCCAGTAGTTGCGTCCGGGAAGGTAGACTTTTCCTTGGTGATTGACTGGAAAGGAGCCTGGAGGTCGGCTGCTGGTCAACGGCGACCTTCGATAGACTGCCGCATCTGTCGGGAGTGTTTCCGGGTCGGCCTTCTCTGCGGCCGTTAACCTCCTGTACGTTCCTTTCGGTAGGTGAACGAAGTCGTAGTTTACCCAGTTGAAGCCCTCTCGTGGATGGTATAGTTTCTTGTATTTGTGTCGAACCTTCGAGAGTTCCTTTGCGTACCAGAGGATGTAGTCATTTGTATCAGGAAGGAGGTCGCCTTCCTGTGTTGTCGTCTTCCGGAAAACGATGAGACGACAGTAGTTTTCGGCGCCGAAGACTTCGTCGAGTAGGCACCGCACGCGGTGGACGTTTTCGTCGCCGATCTGGACGAAGATGCTGCCCGAATCGGTGAGCAAGTCGCGTGCGATGACAAGTCGGTCCCGAAGGTACGCCAGATAGGAGTTGATGCCGAGTTCCCAGGTGTCACGGAAGGCCTTGATCTGCTCCACGTCGCGGGTTACGTCCGCGAGGTTGCCGTCCTTCACGTCCCGCTTACGCGCTGACATTTGCCAGTTCGAGCCGAACTTGATCCCGTACGGCGGATCTATGTAGATCATCTGGACCTTGCCGCGCAGCCGTTCCTTCTCCGCCAGCGCCGCCATCACGCGCAGCGAGTCGCCGAGGATCATGCGGTTGGACCAGTTCGCCTCGTGCTGGTAGTACTCCACCGACTGCCACTCGTCCAGGCCGTCGAAGTCAGCGTAGTCGTCGGCGAAGAGGCCCAGCTGCTCGTCCTGCTTCAGCCGCGCTCGTACGCTGGCCCTGCGTAGCTCCTCCACCAGAGTGCGTGGGGCGATTTTCTCCTGGATGTAGATGGGCGGCGCCTCCACCACCAGATCCTCGGCGTCCTGCGTCTCCTTGCCTATCCAGACGAGCTGTGGATCGAGGCTCGGATCGCGCTCCTTGACGCACCGTTCGATCCGGGCGGCGTCAGACGAGACGAGGTCGTGTCCGTCGGCGGTGGGAATGTTGAGCCGCCGGTCGCTCGGATGCGTGATCGCCTGTACCGGCCCAGTGGTGCCGGAGGCTTCTCTGCTCCTAGGGGGCATCAGGCGTCCTCCTCGTCGGCTCTTGCGGTGTCGGTGAGCGCCGACAGGCCACGCAGCTCGAGCAGCGCGTCAATCGCGGGTCGTAGGTCGCGCTTGGCGGTGGTGGGGTCGCGCAGCTCGCAGAAGCTCCATCGGCCGTGTTTGCCGCTGTTGTTGACCGCCGGTACCCACAGGTTGCGGATGGCCCAGGCTTTCTGCGCCGCCTCGATCTGCGACTTGCGGCCGCCGGATACCTCGACGATCAAGGTTCGGGTGATCTTGTCGCCTGGGTCGGCCAGCTTCACCAGGAAGTCGGGGTAGAACCGTCGGCTCCGGCCGGCATGTTCGTACGGGATGAAGAAGTCGAGGTGGTCGTTGCGCACGTAGGCGGCGACCTGGTCGTTAGGAAGGGACTCGATCGACTGCGCCACCGATCGCTCCCATGCGTTGCCGTCCCTGCCGTCCAGCGTCACGAGATTGACCTGGCAGCGGTCCTTGCGCGTCACGTACACCTCGCGGGTCGTGCGAAAGTCCACGCTGGCCGTTGTGCCGATCGGGTCGACGGACCGCAACACCGGCAGCACCCAGCGCTCGCGCGCGCCACCCTGCCAGCTGATCGACTGCCAGACCTTCTCGACCGCCTCGGCCTCGCGTAGCAGGATCAGGCCAATGGCCTGGTCATCGCGGATATCGACGCACCGGCGCAGCCAGTCCCGCGCTATGTCCAACAGCTGGGGGAAGTACCACGGCCGGACATCACCCTCCCCGGTGCGCAGCCGGCGCTCCAGCACCAGGCTGGCGAGGTGGTACGCCACGTGCTGGCCGCGGGTCTTCTTGAGCCGCGCGAGGTCGTGGACCGCCGCCTCACCCGTGTGGCCGGCCATCGTAGTCTCGGTCGGTAGATCCGCCTTCGACAGCGACATCCGCACGCCAGGGTCAGAGAAGTCCGCGATCAGCGGAGCGTCGGGCATCTCTACGTGGTAGCCCACGACCCGGGGAAACGTGATCTCCAACTTCTTACTGTCCCGGTCCGGCTCCGCCCGCACGTGCCGGATCGGCTTCATGGGCAGTTCGCGGGTGGCAGCCACTGTTGGGATGAACTGGAAGGGAACGCCGTAGACGTCCGCGTACTCGGGGGTGAACATGCCGTTCTCGTCGGCGACGTACGAGCGGCGGCGCAGGCCGCGCCCCACCACCTGCTCGCACAGGAGCTGGGTGCCGAAGGCGCGCACACCGAGAATGTGGGTGACGGTGTTGGCATCCCAGCCCTCGGTCAGCATGGACACGCTGACCACGCAGCGCACTGGCTCGCCCAGCTTGCCTGGCTTGCCGACGGTGTTCATCACCTCACGCAGCAGGTCCACATCGCCGAGGTCCTCGGCGGTACGGCCAGGAAAGCGCTCCGCATACTCCTGCTTGAACTCGGCGATCTCCTGCGTCGCGGCGCGGCGGAACTCCGGCGACAGACTGCCAGACTCGAACTCCGCCGCATCGACAAGGATGGTCCTGGGCCGGTGGAGCCAACGGCCGTCCGCAACGTTGCTGAACAGTGGCAGTTGGCCGGCAACCGGCACGGTGTGGCCGGCTTGCTCGCGGTCCCAGCCACCGATCCAGTCGTACACCGCCTTGGAGATCGTGGTGTTGCTGCATACGACGATGAACACCGGCGGCGGCTGTCCGTGCGCGGACGCCTCCGACGTCTCCCGCTCCTGAAATGCCTTCTCGTACGACCCGTAGAGACTGTGCAGCGCCCCGGTCAGCACGCCGGGCAGGTCGGTTGCAGTGAACTGCTCGTTGGATCGGCGGCCGCCCTTGGGAAGGCCGTCGCGTACCTCCTGCCACAGGTTGAGGTACGTGACGCGGTTAGCGACCCGGTCGTCGTCCACCGGCACCCGGGGGATCTTGACGATGCCTGCCTCAATCGCGTCGATCAGCGAGAAATCGCTAACCACCCAGGGGAACAGCGTGCCCTCCCGATAGCCGGAGCCGGCCAGGAAGAACGGCGTGGCAGACAGGTCGTACACCCTCTTGATGCCGACCTTGGCGCGGACTGCCTCCAGCCCGGTAAACCAGACGCGGGCCTCCTCCGCGCGCTCCGCCGCCTCCCTGCGTTCGTCACCGCGCAGACTCTCGACCGTGTCGGCCTCGGGCTCAGCGGCCCGTCCCCGGTAGCAGTGGTGCGCCTCGTCGTTGAATACGACGATCTCGGAAGAGCCGCCAAGCTAACGTAGCACCCGGCTGACCATCTGGGCGGGGGTCTCCTGGAACGGATCCGAGCGTGCCGGCGCGACGAGCGCCTTGGTATTGCCGGTTGTGCTGCGGCCGAACCTGGTCTCCCGGAGCTGGAACGCGTGGAAGTTGGTGATGACGATCTTCACCTGACCGAGGGAATCGGTGAACTCGGCCGGCACAAGATCGCGCTCGCGGTAATAGTTGCCCGGGTCTTCGGGCAGCAGCACGCGCAGGCGGTCCCGGATTGTAAGCCCCGGCGTCACCACGAGAAACCGCTTGGCAAACGTCCGGTCGTATGGCGCGTGCACCTTGTTGATCGTCTGCCAAGCGATCAACATTGCCATCACGATCGTCTTGCCAGTTCCCGTAGCCATTTTCAGGCCAATCCGCGGCATTCCGTTGTTGTGTTCGGCGTTGTGCCGGTCCAGGTCATTGTTGATCCAGCTGCCGTGCCACTTGGTAGCGCTCTCGGCAAGGAAGATCGCCGTTTCCGCCGCCTCTCGCTGGCAGAAGAGGATCTTGTTGTCGCGTTCCGGGTCGGCCCAGTACTCCAGCAGCCTGCGGGTCACCGGAGTGACGTTGGGCCAGCCTGCCTTGCGCCACGCGTCAACGCGCTCGCGGACGTAGTTGACCTGCTCGTTCTGCTCGATGTCATCCGCGGTGAAAACCTGCAGCTCCAACTGCTGTCCGCGTTTGCGTGGACGGGGCACCGGGATGAAGAAGCTGGAGGGTCGGCGGCCATCGACGATGCGGTTGGTGATGCCCTCGCGGTCGAACGCGAAATGACGGCTAGGGCACTCGTACGGCGAGTTGATGATCGGGTTGTCGATGACCCGGTCACTCACCGTCGCCCCCTCGAATGAGCCGATTCGCAGCTGTGAATGCAGAGCCTATATCCGGCGTCACCGTCGTTGGCCGATCGCCTACTCGTACGCTCGTGTCGTGCCGTCTCGGGTAAGGTCGGCGTCGCCTACCGGGTCCGGCGGCGCCGGGGGCGCTCGCCGTCAGCATGGGCGAGCTCGCAACGGAAGCAGCGAGCGAGTCCTTGCGGTGGCGGTGCAGGAGGTGGAGAACGAGCGGCTGCGCCAGGGACACGAACGGCTGGCCACCGAGCTGGTGCGCGGAGGCTGCGCTGACGTCCAGGCCGAGCCGTCACGGAGGTGACGTGCCAGGACGGTCTTGTCGGAACCGCCGCAGCCGATAATGGCGATTCTGTCCATGCTTGCGACCATACTGACGCCTGGCGAGATGGACGGACGCGAGCGGCCAGGTAGCCTGGCCGGTAGCACGATCGTAGCGCCTGCTCAACTTCGCCACCGGGCGCTAGGATGTCACAGCGGGTCTGATGCGTTGACGGATGATGGGCGCGGGCAGGGTGGGCCGCTGCGCCGTCGCTCAGCTCGTGTGCCCGCGCCCAGGTCTGGCTTCGTAGGGTTCCGGTTCCCGCCGGTGTGATCATGGTGGCGGTACGGTGGTACCTGCGTTACGGGCTATACCTACCGCGATGTCGAGGAGTTGCTCGCCGAACGCGGCATCACCGTTGACCACGTCACGATCTACCTGTGGGTGCAGCGGTTCACCCCACTGCTCATCGACGCCGCCCGGCCCTGCCGGCACATCTCCGGTGACCGCTGGTTCGTGGAGACCGACCAAAACCGTAGGAGATCAACCGTTCGAGCGCCCGGTGATTCTCCGGCACCGCCAGGTGCGGACCATCCGTGCACGGACCGCACTCTCGAAGGCCTGCGGCTGACCGGATGACAGCAGGCCGCCCAGTTACACCGCTTCACTGTGCACGAGCGGACTACGGCTGCGGAAGCAGTAGTAAAAAGTTGATCTCCCACGGTTTTGGTCGGTCTCCTTGACAGCTCTGTCGTCGAACTCGGCGACAGCGCAGCGGTGCCGACGACGGCGTCGATCATCCGGACTCGGCGAGGGCGGTGAGCAAGCGTCGGACGGACATGGCCCGGCGGTGCGGGGCGCCGTCAAGTGAGTCCAGCGCGCATTCCGGGTCAGCGGGCGGGCCGAGGTGGGTGCAGCCCCGGGGGCAGTCCTCGATCACCTCAGCCAGGTCACCGAAGGCGCGGACGACGTCGTCGGCCCTCACGTGCGCCAACCCGAAGGAGCGGATCCCCGGAGTGTCCACCACCCACCCGCCGCCCGGGAGCGGCAGCGCCACGGCGGAGCTGGAGATGTGCCGGCCCTTGCCCACCGCGCTGACCGCTCCGGTGGCGCGGAACGCGTCGGGCACCAGTCGGTTCACCAGCGTCGACTTGCCCACTCCGGAATGCCCGACCAGGACCGAGACCCGTCCCGCCAGCCGTGCTGCCACCGCGTCCATCCCGAGCTCCGGGGAGGTGAGCAGCACCGGAAGTTCCAGCGCGGCGTAGCGTTCCAGCACGTTCTCCGGCGTGGCGAGATCCCGCTTGGTCAGGCAGAGCACCGGTTCCAGGCCCCCGGCGTACCCGGCCACCAGGCACCGGTCGATCAGTCCGGTGCGCGGTGGTGGGTCGGCCAGCGAAGCCACGATGAGCAGCTGCTCGGCGTTAGCCACCACGATCCGCTCATAGGGGTCGCTGTCGTCGGCGGTGCGGCGCAGCACGCTAGAGCGCTCCTCGACCCGCACGATCCGGGCCAGCCCATCCGGGGCGCCGCTGACCTGGCCGACCAGCCCGACTCGGTCGCCCACCACCACTGGGGTGCGCCCGAGCTCGCGGGCCCGCATCGCGGTTACCCGGACGGTCGGGTCGCCCTCAGGCGCGCAGGTCCACCGGCCGCGGTCCACCGCCACCACCATGGCGCCGGTGGCGTCGGCGTGTTCGGGGCGGCGCTTGGTGCGGGGACGGGAACCGTGCCGTCCCGGCCGGATTCGCACGTCGGATTCGTCGAGGCGATCTCCCCTACGGGGGCCACCACCGGGCCGGCTCAGCCGGCACCGCCGGCCAGCATCGTCGACCAGATCGCTGGGAACTCCGGCAGCGTCTTAGCCGTCGTGGCTATGTCGTCGACGGCGATTCCCGGCACCACCAGGCCCAGGATCGCGCCCGCGGTGGCCATCCGGTGATCGGCGTAGGTGCTCCAGGGGCGGCTGGGGTCTGCGCGCAACGGTCGGGGGCGAATCTCCAGACCGTCGGGAGTTTCCCGAACGTCGCCGCCCAGCGCCCCGATCTCGGTGGCCAGCGCGGCCAGCCGGTCGGTCTCGTGCCCGCGCAGGTGAGCGATCCCGCGCAGCCGTGAGGGCCCGCTGGCCAGCGCGGCCAGCGCCGCCACCGTGGGGGTGAGCTCCCCGATGTCGTGCAGGTCGGCGTCCACTCCGTCAAGCCGAGCAGGACCTGAGACGGTCAGCCCGCCCTCGTGCAGGTCTACCGTGCATCCCAGCTGGGCCAGCAACGGGCGGATCGCGTCGCCGGCCTGGGTGGTGTGTCGCGGCCAGCCCGGCACGGTGAGGCGCCCAGCGGTGACCGCCGCGGCCGCCAGGAACACCGTCGCGTTGGACAGATCCGGCTCGATGTCATGGTCACCGCCAGCGACCGGGCCAGGCGCCACCGTCCACCACGTCGCGCCGTCGGTCTCCACCTGGACTCCCCGGTCGGCCAGCATCTGCACGGTCATCTCGATGTGCGGCCGGGAGGGGACCGGCGGGCCATCGTGGTAGACCGTGATGCCCCCGCCGTACCCGGCGGCGGACAGCAACAATCCGGAGACGAACTGTGAGGACTCCGACGCATCGATCCGCACCTCGCCGCCGGGCCGGCCGGGCACGCCGTGCAGCACGAACGGCAGCGCATCGCCCTCGACCCGGCAACCCAGCGCGCGCAGCGCTGCGAGCATCGCGCTCATCGGTCGCTGCCGGGCCCGCTCGTCACCGTCGAAGCGGACTGGGCCCGACGCCAACGCGGCCAGCGGGGGTACGAAGCGCATCACGGTGCCGGCCAGTCCGCAGTCCACCGTGGCACCTCCGCGCAGCCCACTGTGCGCGGCCACGTCCAGCTCGTCGCCGCGAGGAGTCACCGGCACACTCAGCCCGCGCAGCGCACCGATCATGAGATCGGTGTCTCGGCTGCGCAGCGCCCCCCGCAGGGTGCCACCGGTGCCGGCCAGCGCGGCCAGCAGCAGTGCCCGGTTAGTGATCGACTTCGATCCTGGCACGGTGACAGTGGCTTGCACCGGCCCCGGCGCAGCCGGCGCGATCCACGGCGACTGGGTGAAGGTCGTCATGGCGCTATCATTGCGTACCCGGCCATCGCGTGTGGGGCGTGCCACGATGACCCCATGTGCGGCAGGTATGCCTCGACCAGGAATCCCGCGACGCTGGCGGTTGAGTTCGACGCGGTTGATGAGACCGAGGGTGTGGCGCCGACTGGCTACAACATCGCGCCGACCACACCTGTGCTCTCGGTGGTGACTCGGCATCCGCGTGACTCGCAGGGAGTCCCGGACCAGGCGCGGATGGTGCGCAGCATTCGGGTGATGCGCTGGGGACTGGTGCCGCACTGGGCCAAGGATCCGAGCATCGGCTCTCGGCTGATCAACGCCCGGGCCGAGAGCGCGGCCAGCAAACCCGCGTTCCGTGCTGCGGTGGCCAAGCGGCGCTGCCTGTTGCCGGCCGACGGCTGGTACGAGTGGCAGCGCCCCGCCGGCCGAGCCGGCAATCCGGCCAGAGGTACCCGCAAGCAGCCTTTCTTCATCACCCCGGCGGACGGCTCTGGGCTCGCCATGGCCGGGTTGTGGTCGATCTGGCGACCCCCGGAGGCCACCGCACCCCCGTTGGCGACCTGCGCGGTGCTGACCACCGACGCGGTGGGTCCGCTCGCGGAGATCCACGACCGGATGCCGCTGATCCTGCCCGCCCAGGCGTGGCAGGCTTGGCTAGACCCGGACTGGGACGATCCCAGCGAGCTGCTCGCGCCGCCATCCGCGCAGCTGGTGCACGCGCTGGAGCTGCGACCGGTATCCACCGCGGTGAACAACGTTCGGCGCGACGGCCCTGAGCTGATCGAACGACTCGAGCCGGAGCAGCCCGCGCTGCTGGACCTGGATCAGATCCGGTGACCGTACTGAGCATCCCGACGCCACACGGCCCAGCCAAAGCCGAGCTGCACCGCCGCCCGCTTGACCAGCGTGGAATGCGGGCGCCGTGCGGGGCGTTGCTCGGGCCGTGGCACCGACAATTCAACAACCCCGCCGCCGAACGCGGGGCCGGGTAGCGCGGCACCCCAGGCCCACTCCACTGGGCCGAGCGCCCGGTTGGCGCGTACTCTCGACCACTAATGCACAGCTGGGCATGGGGGTGGTCGGAGTGATGTCAGCCGACAGTGCCGAACCCACCCAGACCGGCCAACCCGAATCACGTCTCGAGGAGACGATCGGTTCTCGGGCGTCGGCCGAGGAGCTGCCGCCGGGCAGCGTCGCCCCAGACATCGACGCTGCGGGCCTTGAGGACCTTGAGGGTCAGGACCTTGAGGATCGGGACGTCGGTCCGGGTACGGCGGACCAAAGCGTCCAGGAGACGCCGCAGCAGCGCATCGAGCGCTTCGAGCGTGACGCGATGCCCCTGCTGGACCAGCTCTATGCGGCGGCGCTTCGGATGACCCGTAACCCGGCCGATGCCGAGGACCTCGTGCAGGAGACCTACCTCAAGGCCTACGGTGCCTTCGGGTCCTTTCACCAGGGCACCAACCTGAGGGCATGGCTGTACCGCATCCTCACCAACACCTACATCAACGGCTACCGCAAGCGGCAGCGCCAGCCGGTAGCGCAACCCTCTGAGGAGATCACTGACTGGCAGCTCGCCCAGGCTGCGCAACATACCTCCTCAGGTCTGCGCTCGGCGGAGATGGAGGCGCTGGACCGGTTGCCTGACTCTGACGTCAAGGATGCCCTGAGCCAGCTGGCGGAGGACTTCCGGATGGCCGTCTACCTGGCCGACGTCGAGGGCTTCGCGTACAAGGAGATCGCTGAGATGATGGGTACCCCCATCGGGACTGTGATGTCCCGGCTACACCGGGGGCGCAAGCAGCTGCGCGACATGCTCACCGGGGTGGCCCGCGAGCGGGGCTTCCTGCGCGATGCGGAGGTCGCGTCATGAGTGGTGAAGATCCTCAAGACGCCGACTGCGGCGAGGTGCTCGCGCAGCTGTGGCTTTTTTTGGACAACGAGTGCGACCACGAGCGACGTGAGTTCCTGCGGCGCCATCTGGACGACTGCGGCTCGTGTCTGGAGGAATTCGGGGTCGAGGAGCAGCTCAAGGCGTTGCTGGCCCGTAAGTGCGGTGGTGACCACGCGCCCGACGCGCTCAAGCAACGGTTGCGCCAGTCAATCCGCGAGATCATGATGCGCCAAGCCTGGCTCTCCACCGAGCGCTGAGCTCAGCTGGGAGCCCGCCAGCGCCCCGGACGGGCCCCCAGCTGAGGCGCTCAGGTGTTCGGACGCTTACCGTGGTTGGCGGCGTTGTTCTGCCGGCTGCGCTTTTTGCGGCCTCGCTTGGACATGACGTTTTTCCTCCTCGCGCTGAGTGAGCCTGGCGATCTGGGGCCACTGATGCGGTTGGGGATGAGTGTGTCACGGTGCGCCCTGACTGTGCTGATCGCCGGTAGAGCAACGCGGCCGCTGAGCACCGTGGTTGGATGACAGGGCGCAGCGTCGAGGAGGGCGATCCATGCTTGAGGAGATCCGGGCCGAGATGGTGGCCAACGTGTGGAAGATCGTGGTCACCGAGGGTGACGTGGTGTCGAACGGTGACACGCTGGTGATCCTTGAGTCGATGAAGATGGAGATCCCCGTCCTGTCGGAGGTCGAAGGAACTGTCGCGAAAGTGGCGGTCTCGGAGGGCGATGTGGTACAGCAGGGTGATCTGATCGCCGTGGTTGAGTGAGACGTTGCCCTCAGGTGAGGGCACGCGGCGAGGTGGTGAGCCGACATGTCGACGCTAAGCGAGTTGCTCGCCCAGCACACCCAGTTGTCCGGCGCAGCGGTCGGCCACCTGCAGCGGGTCGTCGCCGAATGGCAGTTGCTCGCCGATTTGGCCTTCGCTGATCTGCTGATGTGGGTGCCCCTGGACGCCGCCGAGGCGGCAACGGACTTCCTCTGCGTTGCCCACGTCCGGCCCACGACCGGCCCCACGGTCCATCCCGAGGACGTGGTCGGCACTCATGCCGCCGAGCCGGAGTACCCCCGGCTGCGCCAAGCGCTGCAGCAAGGCGACATCCTGCGTGACGAGCAGCCACGCTGGTTGCTCGGCGTTCCGGTGCGTCACGAGGTGGTGCCGGTGCGGCTAGGCGAGCGGCTGATCGCCGTGCTGGGACGGGAGGCCAACCTGGCAGTGCCCCGGGTGCCCAGCCCGCTGGAGATCGCGTACCTGGGAATCGCCGCAGACCTGTGTCAGATGCTGGCCGACGGTACTTTCCCGGACGCCGACACCACCCCGGAGCGCCACGGTGGTCCGCGAGCGGGCGATGGCTTGCTTCGGCTCGACGCGGACGGAAGTGTGATCTACGCGAGTCCCAACGCCCTGTCGGCCTACCACCGGATGGGGCACGCCGCGGATCTCCGGGGTGAGCAGTTGGCCTCGTTGACTCGCAGGTTGATCTCCGATCCGTTCGATGCCGCGGAGGTCGCGCAACGGATCCGCGCCGCAGTCCAGGGCAGCCCGAGCACCCGGATCGAGGCCGACGCTGCTGGCGCCACGATGCTGTTTCGCGCGCTGCCACTGCGTCCGCGGGGAGCGTCGGCGGGAGCGTTGGTGCTCATTCGCGACGTGACCGAGGTGCGCAGTCGCGATCGTGCCCTGCTGTCCAAGGACGCCACCATCAGGGAAATTCACCACCGGGTGAAGAACAACCTGCAGACAGTGGCCGCGTTGCTGCGGTTGCAGTCGCGCCGTACGGCGAACCCCGAGGCCCGCCAAGCGCTGCAGGAGTCGGTGCGTCGGGTGGCCTCCATCGCCATGGTGCACGAGACGCTGTCGATTTCTCTCGACGAGCGAGTAGACATCGACGACGTTGTGGACCGAGTGCTCTCCATGGTCGCCGAACTATCTGGGGCGGAGAGCCGGGTCGTCGTGCGACGGGAAGGCACATTGGGGATCTTGTCTGCAGAACTTGCGACGCCGCTGGTGATGGTGCTCACCGAGCTGGTGCAGAACGCCCTAGAGCACGCTTTTGAACCGGGCCGCAAGGGTGAAGTGGTCCTTCGCGCCGAGCGGTTCGCCGGGTCGCTAGACGTGATCGTCTCAGATGACGGCTGCGGACTCCCACCCGACTTCTCGTTGGCCGGGGCCGAGCGGTTGGGCCTGCAGATCGTCCGCACTTTGGTTGGTTCCGAGCTGCGAGGATCCCTAGAACTGCACCGAAGGCAGCCTCACGGGACCATCGCGGTGCTGAGATTACCGCTGACGACACGTCGGTGATAGCAGGGTTGGGTTGCTGGGCAAAGGAGTGATGAGAGGCCCGGCACAGCTGAGTGCCGGGCCTCTCATCAGCCGTACTACATGTGCGGATCAGACGCCGTTACGGGCCCCGGTCCGAGCATTGCGCCGCTTCAAGGCGCGTCGCTCGTCCTCGCTCATACCGCCCCATACGCCAGCATCCTGTCCGGAGGCGAGTGCCCAGTTGAGGCACTCAGCACTAACCGGGCAGCGCCGACAGACGGCCTTCGCCTCGGTGATCTGCAATAGAGCGGGGCCGCTGGTTCCCACAGGGAAGAACAGCTCGGGGTCCTCGTCTCGGCAGGCCGCGCGGTGGCGCCAGTCCATGGTGCTTGCTCCTCGTCGATCGCGCTGGTCAACTCCGGTGTCCCAGCGCCGTCGTCGTCATGTCATTTGGGCTTGTGAATGATTTCACAATCTCCCCCGATGTCAAGAGGTATCTACGGGCGGAGCGGGCCAATTCACCCGGCGGGTACCCCGCCGCTCGAACTGCCAACCGTCAGGTGAAACCGATTCGCCAAGCACCATTCGGACGTAGCTGTGCGTTACGATCCCGTGATCACCACTGCTCGCTCCGCTCGATCACCGTAATAGGATCACCACGGTGCACCGATCAAGAAACCCCCGACCCCGTCGGGCCGTGGGGCTTCCCAGCAGCTAGCCCTATGCGGCTTAACGAGACTGCCGGCCCGAACGTTTCGGCCCAGTTTTACCGGGGTGCCGGGTCCACCCGGCCCTGGTGGCCAGACTGAGATCGCCGGCTAATCTGCTGCAGTGGCCGCCGAGGTACTCGTCCCCGCGGAGGCGGTATGAACACCGCCGCGCCCCGTCCGGTCCGTGCCGCGGGGGTGCTGGTGGGGCTGCAGGGCTTGGTTGGCTTGGCTGGTGTGGCGGCTGGGTTGTTCGACGTGGCGGTACACGGATCCACCGGTCCGGCGCTAGTTGGGGCCACCGCGGCCTGTCTGGCCGGCTTTGCGGGCATCCTGCTCGTGGTGGGGGCGAATCTGGTGCGGGGCCGCCGCGGTGCTCGCACTCCGGCTATCGTCGCTCAGCTGCTGCTGCTCGGTGTCTGCTGGTACGCCATCAGCCCCTCATCCCAGCCCGTCTATGGGATACTGAGCGGGGCATTCTGCGTGGCCGTACTGGTGCTGCTGGTGTGCCCACCCGCGTCGCGGTGGGCGGCTGGCGCACACCGCCACCAGCCCTGAGCGCCGTCGCAAGGTCAGTTGAGCTGCGCTCGGAGGCTCCGTGCGGTGTACTCGAGGAGTTGCGCATGCTGTGGCCACTGGGAGATTTGTGACTCGAGGAACTTGGCGCCGTCGAGGAAGCGGCCTTGCCGGCCGAGCGTATGGCCAAGCTCGATGAGATCTTGGGCTCCCACGCCGGGCAGCGCTAGGCGCATCCGCAATACCCATTCCAGGTCCATGGGGCGGCCCAGGCCCCGATAGATGGCCCGCAGGTTTTGCAGGATGCGGGCGAAAATCGCTCTCCTGGGTGCGGCCGTCAAGAGGTGCCGCCCGAACGGAATGTCCGGATCTGCTGCGTTAACGGTACGAAACAGGGCTTCGCAGCCAGCAAGGTCAAGCAGGGCGCCGCCGTTGAACGCGTCGAGGTAGCGATCGGGGGCCAGCGGTCGGATCAGGAAATGGCCGGGCATGCTGACGCCTTCTAGGGACACCCCGACGCGGCGTCCCACCTCAAGGCAGACGACGGACAACGTAATGGGAATGCCCAGCCTGCGCTCGAGCACCTGATCCAGTAGGGAGTTGCGCGGGTCGTAGTAATCCGTGGTGTTGCCAGCGAATCCCTCCTGGATGAACAGCCGGTGGATGAGCATCTCCAGCGAGTCGACGCCCTCGGCCAGCCGGTCCAGCTCGCGCAGCCAGGTACCGGCGTCGAGCTCAGGGTTCGCGCCAGCGGCGATCGCGAGCGCGCCGACGTCCAGCTCCGGTCCCGGCCCGCGACCGGCCAGCAAGGCGAGGAAATGCTCCACTGCGTCCACGATGTAGCCGATCGTGCGCCCTGCCGGCTCCGCTGTCGACACCTGCGCCGGTTATCCCCCCATAACGGTTGCGCCGACGCCGGGACATACGAGGGGTCTGACGTTACCCCGCCTCGTGATAGGCCTGAGCGGACCTGACGGACCCCAAGCGCTGACCAGCGGTGAGGATCTCCGCTGGTCAGCTCGTTCTCGGGAGTGTGGTCAGGAGGCCTGCTTGGTCTCCCAGAAAATCTTGTCAATCTCCGCGATATACTCCAGCAGCTCCTGCCCCGTCCTCGGGTCGGTTGAACCCTTGGTGCCTTCGGCGCCTGCGGCTTTGGTAGCCTTGTTGAACAGCTCGTGCAGGTGCGGGTACTTCTCGAAGTGCGGCGGCTTGAAGTAGTCGGTCCACAGCACCCACAGGTGGTGCTTGACCAGTTCGCTCCGCTGCTCCTTGATCTCGATTGCGCGCTCGCGGAACACGGGGTCGTTGTTGGACTGGTACTTTTCCTGAATCGCCTTGACCGACTCGGCCTCGATCCGGGCCTGCGCCGGGTCATAGACGCCGCACGGGAGGTCACAGTGCGCAGTAACCTCCAGGTGTGAGCGGTGCAGAATGCGCGACAGCAGGTGCATCGTTCCTCCCTGACATGTGGTGCTCCGACGTCACGCGACCCTACTCGCGCCTGGCGTGCCGAGCATCCGCAGGCGGTGGTCCTTCGTGCGCATAAAGCACAACCTCCGTGGGTGGCCATGGCGACTCGCGGTGGTGCGCGGACCGTCGATGTCCCCGACGCTCTCCGACGGCGACGTGTTGCTGGTCAGCCGGCGAGCCCGGCCACGCCCCGGGGCGGTGGTGCTGGTCCGGTGGGCGCAGCAGCCCGGTAGGTTATCGGTCAAGCGCGCGGTCGGCCGGCACGGCGAGGGCTGGTGGGTCCTTGGCGATAACCCTGCCGGGTCCACCGACTCCCGCCAGCTGGGCACCGCATACCCAACCGCCGTCGCCCTCACCCGCCTATACCCCAAACCCCACTGGCTACCCCCGCATTCAGCAGCCTCAGCGGGGTCATGGGCACCCGAATAACCCCGCTGAGCCCGCTGAATGCGAGCTTAGGAGAGAGCGCGGAGGTGGGAGTAGCGGGTTTGGCAGGCGACCCACCGGGGGAGAACGTTGCTGTGGGTGGCTTCGGCCAGAGTGGGCGCTTCGCGGTCTTTGTCGGATAGGACCGGGTTCAGGTCGGGAGGCCAGGGCAGTCCTAGGGCGGGATCCAGTGGGTACACCGTGTGTTCTGCTGCGGGGTCGTATTCGGTGGAACACAGGTAGGTCATGATGGTGTCATCGGTCAGCGCGATGAAGGCATGTCCGATGCCCTCGGGAAGGTACACCGCGCGGTAGGTCTCGGTGTCCAGCAGCACCGACTTCCAGCGGCCGAATGTGGGAGAGCCCACCCGGACATCGATCGCGACGTCCAGCAGGGCACCCCGGGAGCAGTACACGTACTTGGCTTGACCGGGCGGAACGTCGGAGAAGTGCACCCCACGGATCACGCCGCGGCGGGAGATGCTGTGGTTGGACTGCGCTAGGTGCAGCCGATGGCCGGTGGCGTCGAGGAACGCGGATTCCTGAAACGGCGCCACGAACCGACCGCGCGCGTCAGGGAAGACCGAGGGAGTGAACTCGACCACTCCCGGCACCGCTAGCTCACGGAACCGCACGGCGCCTTACTCTAGCCAGCAGGCTGGCGGCACAAAGCAACCCCAGCCACCTGATCTGGTGACACCCTAGATCCACCGTCCCGGAACTTGGGTATCACCTGTCACAGGCGGTTGCGCAAGGCGCATAACCAATCCTCAGTTCGCGCGTTGATGCACTCGACAGGGTTGTGACACCTCGTTGCCAGACGTCGAAGCGCCGGTGGCGGTGGGCGCGGCGGGAGGGTGGTGCCGTGGCAGAACGCGCTGAGCGGGTCGAGTTCGTGCCCTTGTCGCTGGACCCCGGTGAGGTAACGCGAGCCACTCCTGACCGCTCACTTGCGGCTTTCCGGTCAGGCCGGTCGATGTCGTTGCCGACAGAGGCGTTACCCCACATCCCCTTACCGGAGTCGCCCGCGCTGGTCTGCGCGGACGGTTTTGTCGTCCAAGCCAACCTGGCCGCGGTCCAGCTCGCCGGCCGGTGGCTCCCTGATTCGCTGATCGGCCTCCCGCTGCACTGCCTGCTCGTGGGTCCCAACACCGGAACCGACGCCGAGCTGATCGGACCGGACGGGAGTGCAGTACCGGTGCGGGTGACGCGCTGGATCGTGCCGGGCACGGATCTGCTCATGGTGTTCTTGGTCGACATCTCCGACCTGCGCTCGGCTGGCTATTTGTCGGATACCGGTGAGCCTGCCCAGGAACACGCGCGACTGCTCCAGGCGCAGCGGATCGCCCGGGTCGGCAGCTTCGTCTGGGAGTGGCCCACCAACAAGATTAGCTATACGCCTCCCCTGGGGGAGCTGCTCGCCGGGCGCTGCGTCGAGGAGTCCGACCCATTCCGCCACGTCCACCCGGAGGATCTACCCGATCTGTTTCGGCGGGTGCACGACATGGTCGCTGACCGCGACGTGAGCACGCTGGAGGTGGAATTCCGCGGTGTGCCCGAGCACGGTGAGGCCTACTATGCGTGCCGCCTGCGGGCTGAGCGTTTAGCCAGCGGGGAGGTCCTGCGTCTGGTCGGTGCCGTGCAGGACGTCACCCAGGCGCGAGCGGTGGAGCGGGCGCTTCGCGCGGAACAGCGGTGGCTGACGCAGGCGCAGCGGGTGGCCCGGATTGGTACCTGGGAGTGGGATCCGAGCTGTGACCGGCTGGTCTGGTCGGACATGATGCAAGACCTCTACGGAGTGGCGGCTCGGCAGACCTCATACCAGACTTTCCTGTCCCTGGTGCATCCCGATGACCGGGAATGGGTGGACGAGTTGTGGCGTCAACTGGTCGTTGAGCAGGTGCCGGTGGATTGTGAGCACCGGGTGCGCCGAGGCGACGGGTCGGTGCGCACCTTCCGCTGCCATGGCGCGGCCATCGCCGACTCCTGCGGGCGTCTTCGCTTAGTCGGTACCGTGCAGGACGTCACCGAGCAGCGGGCCGCCGAGGCCCGGATGATGCGTTCCGGGCAGCGTTTCGCTGACCTGGTGGCGATCACCCCGGTGGGTGTGGGGATCTTCGACGACAATGACCGGCTCGTGGACGCCAACGAAGCGCTCTGCAAGCTGCTGGGCTATGACCTGGAGACGCTTCGGGGAATGAGTTCCCAGGCGCTCACCCACCCGGATGAGCGCGCCGAGCGGCTGTGCGCCCCGCAGACCCACCGCGCCTTCGGATCCGAGAGCTACACAGTGCCGCAACGGATACTGCGGCGGTCCGACGGTGCCCCGGTGTACTGTGAGCTGCACGTCTCAGCGTCGGTGCAGGACGACGGTCAGCGCTTCCTGCTGGTGATTTTCACCGACATCACGGAGCGGCGTCGAACGGCTGAGGCGCTCACGTACCGGGCAACACACGACGAGCTCACGGGCCTACCCAACCGGGCTGCGATCAACGACACCCTGACCGAGCTGCTCATGTCGGAGGCGGCCGATATCGCGGTGTTGTTCTGCGATATCGACAACTTTAAGCGAGTCAACGATGCGCTCGGTCATGATGCCGGCGATGAGCTGCTGGTTGCACTGGCGCGGTGGCTGCAGGACGGGTTGCCCGAGGGTTGCATCGCCGGTCGCCTTTCTGGCGATGTCTTTGTGGTGATTTGTGCCGACATCGCTGCTCAGGGCGGTATTGGCTCGCTCGTCGCCACGGTCTCCGGGCTGCTGCGCACCGCGATTCCGCTGCGCGGTCAGCTGATCCGGGTGTCAGCGGCCATCGGAGTGGCGGTGCCGGACGCCTCCACCGGCGGTGCGCAGGACCTGCTGCGCTTCGCCGACGCGGCCTTGTTCGAGGCGAAGCGGTCCGGCACCGGGCATTTCGCGATGGCCAACGCGGCGCTGATCGCCTCAGCCGATCGGCAAGTCGAGTTAGAGTGCCAGCTTCGTGAGGCGCTCCTCGGCGATGAACTGCAGTTGCATTACCAGCCGGTGGTTAATCCTGACGGAGCGATCCTGTCTGCGGAGGCGCTGATCCGTTGGCCGCACCCGGAGCGCGGAATGCTCAGCCCCGATGTGTTCCTGCCGGTGGCGGAGCAGGGCGGCCTGATGCGCGATCTGGACCGGTGGGTGCTGCGCACCGCGCTGCGTGAGGCGTGCGAGTGGGTCGCGTGGGATGGGCGTCCCGTCGCCGTGGCGGTTAACCTCGCGGACCCTGGTGATGGTGATTTCGTGGCCACTGTCGCTACCGCGGTGGCCGCCAGCGGGTTGCCCTGGGGCCGTCTGGTGCTGGAACTCGTGGAGACCACGCTGATCGGCCTACCCAGCGCGACCCGGCAGGCGATGGACGAGCTGGTCGAGCGTGGTGTGCGCTTCGCGGTGGACGATTTTGGCACCGGTTATTCATCACTGGCCCGGCTCAAGGAACTGCCCGCGCAGATCGTCAAGCTGGACCGCCGATTCGTCTGTGGGGTGGGCGTCGACCCGTCAGATTTCGCTGTGGCTCGCGCGGTGGTCGACATGGCTCGCGCGATGGATCGTGTCTGCGTCGCTGAGGGTGTCGAGAACTCCGCCCAGTTCCAGGTGCTGCGCGACCTTGGGGTGGACGCCTACCAGGGCTGGTTGTTCTCCCGAGCGCTCCCGGGACCCGAGTTCCGGGCCCTGCTCAAGTGCGGTCCACTGCCGTGCTGACCCCGCTGCTTTGCTGACCTCACTGCTACCCGTCTCGGATCAGGTCGAGGGCGATTGGTCTGATTCCTGGCTGTTCTGACGCCTTGCGCAGTGCGAAGCTGGGGATATGGACTACACGCAGCTGGGCCGTAGCGGCCTTTCGGTGTCCCGACTGTGCCTGGGGACGATGAACTTCGGCCCAGAAACCTCAGAGGCCGACAGTCACGCGATCATGGATCGGGCCCACGAGCATGGCATCAACTTCTTCGATACCGCCAACGTTTACGGCTGGCGCAGAGGCGAAGGGATCACCGAGCAGATCATCGGCCGCTGGTTCGCCTCGGGCGGGGGACGTCGGGAGCGCACCGTGCTGGCGACCAAGGTCTACGGCGTCATGGGGGACTGGCCCAACGAGACCAAACTCTCCGCGCTGAACATCCAGCGGGCCTGCGAAGGGTCGCTGCGCCGGCTGCAGACCGACTACATCGACCTTTACCAGATGCACCACGTGGACCGGGCTACCCCCTGGGAGGAGATCTGGGAGGCCATGTCGGTGCTCCGACAGCAAGGAAAGATTATCTATGTTGGCTCGTCGAACTTCGCCGGATGGCACCTGGTCGCGGCGCACGAGGCCGCCCGCCGGTGGCACATCACCGGGCTGGTGAGTGAGCAGTCCATCTACAACCTGCTCACCCGATGGGTCGAGCTGGAGGTGCTGCCCGCCGCGCGGCACTACGGCATCGGACTGATCCCGTACTCCCCGCTGCACGGTGGCCTGCTCAGCGGGGTACTGCGCAAACAACGCGAGGGCGGCGGGTCGCGAAGCGTCACGGGAAGCTCGGCCGCCACGTTAGAGGCGAACCGGGACCGCATTGAGGCCTACGAGAAGCTGTGCGCTGACCTCGGCGAGGATCCTGCCAACGTCGGGCTGGCCTGGCTGCTGCACCAGCACGGGGTGACCGCGCCGATCATCGGCCCACGCACGATCGCGCAACTGGACAGCTCACTGCGGGCTATCGCGATCACTCTCGACGCTGAGGTGCTGGCCCGGCTGGGCGAGCAGTTCCCGCTGCCAGCGCCCGGCGGCGCCCAACCCGCCCCGGAAGCCTACGCATGGTAACGACTCCTGCCCGTGTCCTGCCCGTGTCCTGCTCGTGGGCGCTGAGCAGCCCTTCTCAGCCTGAGGGGTTGTCCGGCTCGTCGGCGTCGTCGCGAGCCAGAAACGTGGCCAACCGCTCAACGGCGTCCTCGAACTCCGGATGCTGATCGACGAATGTGCGCATCCGAGCGGCCAGCCACTCGACGCTGAGTCGTTCCTCGCTGCGTCGGTCCTCAAGCTCCTCGATGCCGCGATCGGTGAAATACATGGGGATCAGACGTCGAGGGCCGCGGCGATGAGCTCCCGCTGCTCGACGTCGTGCACTTTGGCCGATCCCGCGGAAGGGGCCGCCATAGCACGTCGGGAGATCCGCCGCAGCGCGCCCAGCCGCTGCGGCATCAGCTCGGGCAGAGTCAGCCCGTAGAACGGCCAGGCACCCTGGTTGGAGGGTTCTTCTTGCACCCAGCAGATGTCGGTGGCGTTCGGGTAGCGGTCCAGTGCTGCGGTCAGCCGCCGTTGGGGCACCGGATAGAGCTGCTCAACGCGGACGATCGCCGTGCTGTTGACGTCACGCTGCTGACGCGCCGCATTCAGCTCGTAGCTGACCTTGCCGCTGCACAGCAGCACCCGGCGCACCGCCGCGGGGTCGGTAATCATCGGGTCATCGAGCACCGAGGCAAATCGCCCTGAGGTGAAATCCTCCACCGGACTCACCGCCGCGTTGAGACGCAGCATCGACTTCGGGGTGAAGACCACCAGCGGCCGGTGCACCCCGTCCACGGCATGCCGGCGTAGCAGGTGGAAGTAGTTCGCCGGAGTGGACGGCTGCGCCACGGTCATGGAGCCCTCAGCGCACAGCTGCAGGAACCGCTCGATGCGCCCAGACGTATGGTCGGGACCTTGCCCCTCGTGGCCGTGCGGCAGCAGCAACACGACATCAGAACGCTGTCCCCACTTGGCTTCGCCGGAAGAAATGAACTCATCGATCATCGGCTGTGCGCCATTGGCGAAGTCACCGAACTGCGCCTCCCAGAGCACTAAAGCGTCCGGGTTCGCGACGGAATAGCCGTATTCGAAGCCTAATGCCGCGAACTCCGACAACGCGGAGTCGTGGGCTATGAACTTCGCTTGGTTCGGCGAAAGATTCATCAGTGGCGCGTATTCGGTCCCTGTGTTCCGGTCGATCAGCACGGAGTGTCGTTGCACGAAGGTGCCGCGCCGGCTGTCCTGGCCGGACAGCCGCACCATACGGCCGTCCAGGCATACTGAGCCGAACGCCAGCAGCTCGGCAAAGGCCCAGTCGATGCCACCCTCGCGAGCCATTTTCGCTCGTTTTTCCAGGACGGGTCTCACTCGGGGGTGTGGCGTGAAACCCTCAGGCAGGTTGACATGTGCGTCGCCAATCCGTTCGATGATGTCACGATCTACTCCAGTGTCCAGTCCAGTGGGCACGATCTGCTCAGCTTCCACCGATTCGCTCGGCGCCGCAGCGCGCTTCTCCAATTCCCGGACCTCGTTGAAGACGTGTTCAAGCTGTTGTGCATAGTCTTTCAGCGCGCGATCAGCCTCTGCCCCGGAAATGTCTCCGCGACCGATGAGGGCCTCCGTGTAGCTTTTGCGGACTGACCGCTTGCTGTCAATGATGTCGTACATTCTCGGCTGTGTTATGGATGGGTCGTCGCCCTCGTTGTGGCCGCGGCGGCGGTAGCAAATCATGTCGATCACGACGTCCTTGCGGAATGCCTGCCGGTAGTCCACCGCTAATTTGGCGACCCAGACGCAGGACTCCGGGTCATCGCCGTTGACGTGGAATACTGGTGCGCCGATCATTTTTGCCACGTCGGTGCAGTATTCGCTGGACCGTGCAGACTGCGGTGCCGTGGTGAATCCGACCTGATTGTTCACGATCACGTGCACGGTGCCACCGGTGCGGTATCCGCGCAGTTGCGACAGGTTGAGCGTCTCGGCCACCACGCCCTGCCCGGCGAAGGCGGCATCCCCGTGCAGTGCCACCGGCAGCACGGTGAAACCGTCCGGGCCCTTGTCTAGCAGGTCCTGCTTGGCCCGTACAATGCCCTCCAACACCGGGTCTACGGCCTCCAGATGTGACGGGTTCGAGATCAGTGACACCTTCGTCTCGCCGTCGCCGAACATCCGGTAATACTTGCCCTCGGCCCCCAGGTGGTACTTGACGTCACCGGAGCCGTGTGCCTGCCCAGGGTCGAGATTGCCCTCGAATTCGCGGAAAATCTGTGAGTACGGCTTACCCACCACGTTGGCCAGCACGTTGAGCCGGCCACGGTGTGGCATGGCGAAGACCACCTCGTCCAGCTCGTATTCAGCAGCCTTGTCCAGCACGGCGTCCAGCAACGGAATCACGGTCTCGGCGCCCTCCAGGGAGAAGCGCTTCTGGCCGACGTACTTGGTCTGTAGGAAGGTCTCGAATGACTCTGCGGCGTTGAGCTTGGACAGGATGTACTTCTGTTCGGCGCACGTGGGTTTGTCGTGCACCCGCTCCACTCGCTCCTGCAGCCATCGCCGCTCGTCAGGCGCGGAAATGTGCATGTACTCCACGCCGACGTTGCGGCAATAGGCGTCGCGCAGCACACCCAGGACGTCGCGCAGCCGCAGGTGTGACTGCCCGGCGAACCCCCCGACGGCGAATTCCCGCTCCAGGTCCCACAGGGTGAGGCCGTGGCTCAGCACGTCGAGGTCAGGGTGTTTGCGCTGCCGGTAGTTCAGTGGGTCGGTATCGGCCATCAGGTGGCCACGAGTGCGGAAGGCGTCGATAAGTTCCAGTACCCGGGCGGTCTTGTCGACCTCGCCCTCGGGGATGTCCTGGACCCAGCGTACCGGCTCGTAGGGGATGCGCAGCGAGGCGAACAGGTCGTCGTAGAAGCCGTCCTCGCCGAGCACCAGTTCGTGTATCCGGCGCAGGAACTCGCCGGATTCGGCGCCCTGGATGATGCGGTGGTCATAGGTAGACGTCAGCGTGATGATCTTGCTGATGGCCATCTCGGCGAGTGCCCGGTCGCTGGCGCCCTGAAAGGCCGCCGGGTATTCCATCGCGCCGACGCCAATGATGGCGCCCTGCCCGTGCATCAGCCGGGGTACTGAGTGGTTGGTGCCGATGGTGCCTGGGTTGGTCAGTGAGATCGTGCTGGCCGCGAGGTCCTCGGTGGTGAGGTTGCCCTCGCGGGCCTTCCGGATGATGTCCTCATAGGCCTGCCAGAACTGGGCGAAGGTCATCAACTCGCAGCCCTTGATTGAGGCGACGAGGAGGCTGCGGCCCTTATCGGTCTTGAGGTCGATCGCCAGACCCAGGTTGACATGCTCGGGCGTCACGACAGCAGGCTTGCCCTGCTCATTGGTGGTGTAGTGCCGGTTCAGCTGCGGGTACTTGGCTAACGCGCGCACCACCGCGTACCCGATGAGGTGAGTGAAGCTGACTTTGCCGCCGCGGGTCCGCCGGAGGTGGTTGTTGATCACAATGCGGTTGTCGACAAGCAGCTTCGCCGGTATCGCCCGCACGCTGGTGGCCGTCGGCAGCTCCAGCGAGGTTTCCATGTTCGCCACCACGCGGGCCGCCGCGCCGCGGAGTGGGGTGGTGGTGTCCTGCGCTACGTCGCGCGGCGCCGGTGCGGGCACGACAGGATGTCCCCGGGCTCGGTTCGCCGAGGACTGCGTCGGGGGTGTCTGCGAGCTGGTGTGCGGCGTCCGACCGTTGTCGCTGTGCGGTGTAGGCCGGTAGTCGGCGAAGAAGTCATGCCACGAGGGGTCCACCGTCGAGGGGTGGGTCAGGAACTGTTCGTACATCTCCTCGACGAGCCACTCGTTGGGGCCGAACTGCACGGGGTGGTCACTGCGGGACACTGCTAGAAGTCGCCTCTATCCGTTCTGTCCGTTGTTCGCCGGTCTGCTCAGTTTCGCTGACGCTGCTCCCAGGCTAGCCCCCGCCGCCGAGTACGGAGCGTCCGGCGGCGCATGGCGCTTCGTGAACGGCGACCGTGGGCCGCCTCAGCGGCGGGGGGCCGGAGGTGGATCAGGTTTGGACGAGGGGCGTACCGGTCTCGAGCAGCGTCTTCATACCACTGAGGGCCATCATCCAGCCTCCGCCAGCCACGTTGGCGGCGGTCTTGGGTGCACCCTCGAGCTGGTCGTGGACGACCGTCAGCTTGCAGAAACCGCCATCCTGCGCCTCGATTTCCCAGCTCACCTGGCTGGGTTCCTCCGCAGCGAGCGCAGGGTCGTAAAGGGAGCGCCAGGTGACGACGAGCCGCCGCGGCGGATCTGACTCCAGCACCGTCTCATCGCCCCACAGTGAGGACCCGTCCGGCGAGTGGTAACGCAGCGGTGAGCTCACCTCAGCGGTGGTCTCGACCTGCGCGCCGAAGAAGTAACGGGCGGTGAACTCCGGCTTAGTGATCGCGTCCCAGATTGCCTGCGGCGTGGCCTTGATGAAGATTTGATAGACCTGCGTGGTTGTCCGCTGCGCCGTGGCCATGGTGGTTCTCCAACTGGGTTTTCAGGTCGGCGAGCGCCGAGACCTGACGCTGGAGTGAATTTGTCGATCCATCGGTCATGGATCTGCCGGATCGGGACCGGGTTGAGGAAGTGCAGCTTTTCTCGGCCCGACCGGCGGCTGACCACGAGTACCGCCTCTTCGAGTACCCGCAGGTGCTTCATCACCCCAAAGCGGGTCATAGGCACTTCAGACTCAAATTCGCTCAGAGTGCGGCCGTCACGCTCGAACAGCAGATCCAGCACGTGCCGTCGGGTCAGGTCAGCGAGCGCCTTAAACACCCGGTCGCCGGCCACTCCTCAAAGATAGGTGACTATTTAGTCACATGCCAACCGCCCGGAAGTTGGTAGTGGTTAATGACCCTGCGAAGAGGGGTTGGTAGTCCTTGAAGAGCCACCAACTAGGCGGCGGCGGTTCCGTCTGGTGAGCTTGCGGCCCACAGTTGGGCGTAGGGTCCGCCGGCTGCGAGCAGCTCGAGGTGAGGGCCTTGTTCAACGATTCGCCCGTCGTCGAGGACGATGATCCGGTTGGCTTTGGCCGCGGTGGTCAGCCGGTGGGCGATGACAACGGTGGTGCGGCGCGCGGCGAGCCGGTCGGCGGCGGCCAGCACCATAGACTCGGTGGCCGGATCGAGCGCGGCGGTGGCCTCATCGAGCAAAAGCAAGTCGGGGTCGACCAACTCGGCGCGAGCCAGCGCGATCAGTTGCCGTTGCCCCGCCGACAGACTCTGCCCGCGCTCGCCGACCGGCTGGCGAAACCCGTGGGGCAGCGCGGCGATGGCCTCCAGCGCGCCGACCCGCCGGGCCGCCGCTTCCACCTCGGCGGGAGATGCCTGCGGGGCGCCATAGCTGATATTGCTCGCGACGTCGCCGCGGAACAGGTGCGCCTCTTGCGGCACGATGCCAAGTCGGCGATGAAACGCCGCCGGGTCGAAACGCCGCAGGTCCACCCCATCGACCAGTACCGTCCCGGCAACTGGATCGTAGAACCTGGCCAGTAGCTTGACCACGGTAGACTTACCGGCTCCGGTGGCCCCCACCAGAGCGATGGTCTCACCGGGCGCGATCCGCAGCGACACCTTGAGAAGCGCGGGTTGCGCCGCGCCCGGGTAGCTGAACGTGACATCGCGCAGCTCCACCTCACCGCGCAGCCGTGTTGACACCGGAACGGCGCCGACGGTGGGGGGCGGCACCGAGGTCGGCGTGTCCAGCAGCTCCCGGATACGCCGCAGCCCAACGGCGGCCTGCTGGTAGCCATCGAAGACCTGGGACAGCTGCTGCACGGGCGCGAAGAACAGGCCCAGGTAGAGCAGGAACGCGGTGAGCACCCCGGCGGTGACGGTGCCCGCGGCAACTCGAAAGGCCCCCACACCCAGCACAGCCGCCTGCGCGAGATCGGACAGCAGAGCGACAAAGGGAAAGTAGGTGGCGATGTAGCGCTGAGCGCGCAGCCGGGCGCGCCGGTAGGCGTCGCTGCGAGCGGCGAAGTCCTGGGCCGAGCGGCGCTCCCGGGTGAACGCTTGGGCCACCCGCGCACCGGAGACGTTCTCTTGAAGATCGGCGTTGACGTCGCTCACTCGCTCCCGGACCTCGGCATAGGCAGTGGAGACCAGCCGCTGGAACACCACGGTGACCGCGATCAGCACGGGCAGGCCGAGCATCGCCACCACAGCGAGGCCGGCGTCGGTGAGCAACAGCGCAATGGCCACCCCGACCACCGTGAGGACGCTGATCAATGCGGTGGACAGCCCGGTCTGGAAGAACGTGGACAGCGCATCCACGTCGGTGGTCATCCGGGTCATGATCCGGCCCGTCATCTCGCGCTCGAAATAGTCCAGGCCGAGCCGGCTCAGGTGAGCGAAGCTGCGCACCCGCAGCAGGTACAGCAGCGTTTCTCCAGCGCGGGCGGCAACCACGGTCTGGGCGGCGATGACGAGCCAGTCGGCGGCGAGGACCCCGAGCCCCACGGCGACCACGATGGCGAGCAGGCTCGGAGCGCGGCGGGTAATGGCATCGACGGCGAGGCCGCCCAACGCCGGGAACGCCACGGTAGCCAGCGCGTCGAGCCCGACCAGGACGGCGGTGAGAATGAGCCACCCCAGCATCGGTCGCAGCAGCCGGGTGAGCCGAAAATCCGGGTCAGGAGCTCTCGGGTCGGTCCCGGTGATGTTCGGCCGGGCGGTCGCTGGTGGCAGCGCGGCTACCGCCGTGAGCAGTTCCGGGCTCGGTCCGACGCTGCCTACTATGCCGGTCCCCGGTCCGCCCCGAATGGCACCCGCCGTGTTCTGCGCCGCCCGGGCAGCCTGCGGAGGGTCGCTGGAGTCTTCCGGTGCCTCAGCCGCAGCGCCTGCAGGCCAGAGCCGCGCGGTGATGCTCTCCGGACCCGGATGTAGCGCACCCGATGCGTCGGCTGTGGTCCGATTGCCGGCTCCGCCGGCGGCGACGTTCTCGATCATCTCCCCGGGGCCGGCGAGCAGGGTGCGGAACAGCGCGCACCGAGCGGTCAGTTCGGTCTGAGTCCCGATGTCGATCACTCGCCCGTCATCGAGCACTGCGATTCGGTTGGCCAGCGCCAACGAGGACCGGCGGTGTGCGATGAGCAAGGTGGTGCGCCGCGCGGTGACCGTCCGCAGAGTAGTGTGAATAGCCGCCTCAGTGGTGGCGTCGACTGCGGAGGTGGCGTCGTCAAGCACCAGCACCCGTGGGTTCGACAGCAGCGCTCTGGCCAGGGCGATCCGTTGGCGCTGCCCGCCCGAGAGGGTGAGTCCGCGCTCGCCGACCTGGGTGTCGTAGCCCTCGGGCAGCGCGGAGATGAACTCGTGCGCCGCCGCAGCCTTCGCCGCCCAGCGCACTTGCGCATCGGTGGCGTCGGGTCGTCCGTAGGCGATGTTGGCCCGCACCGTGTCGGAGAACAGGAACGCCTCTTCGAACACCATCCCAATGGCCGATCGCAGCGAGGCCAACCGCAGCCGCCGAACGTCGATGAGCTGGCCAGGCGGTCCAATCCGAATCGCGCCCTGTTGTGCGTCGTAGAACCGGGCCAGCAGCAAGGAGACGGTGGACTTGCCCGAGCCGGGTGCGCCGACCAGAGCCAGCGTTTCGCCCGGTTCGATGAGCAGGGACACCCCGTCGAGCACCGGCTCGCTGCGGGCGTAACCGAAGCGCACCCCGCCCAGGTGCACCGCCAGCGGCCCGTCCGGCACATCGATCGCGTCCGGCGCGTCGACCACCTCGGGCTGGGAATCGATCAGCTCATAGACCCGCTCCACCCCAGCACGGGCCAGCTGTGCCAGGACCACCAGGTTGGCGATCAACCGGGCTGGGCCGACGAGCATCGCCAGGTACGCGGCGAAGGCCACGAACGTCCCCAGGCTGATCGTCCCGCGCAGCGCCAGCGTGCCGCCCAGAGCGAACACGGCCACCTGGCCCAGCGATGGGAACGCGGTCAGTGTCGGGGCGAATGTCGCGTTGAGCCGCGCTGAGCGGACCCGTTCGGCGAACAGCCGCTGTGCCCGGCTCTCCAACCGGGACACGGCGCGGGCTTCTTGGCCAAATCCCTTCACCACCCGCATCCCGGTCACGGTTTCCTCGACGTGCTCGGCGACCTCAGCCGCGCGCTGCTGAGCCGACCAGGTCGCCGGAAACAGCGTGCGCCGCGTCCTGGTGGTGACCAACCCGGCGGCCGGCACCACGGTCAGCGCAATCAGGGTGAGCAACGGGGACAGCCACAGCATCGCACCCAGCGCGACGGCAAAGAGCACCAACATGCCCGCCGCCAGCGGCACCATCGACAGCAGATTTTGCATGAGCTGCAGGTCGGAGGTAGCCCGGGACACGACCTGCCCGGTGCGCAGGCCGTCCTGCTTGGCGCCATCGAGCTTCTGCACTGACCGGAAGACGGCATTGCGTAGGTCATGCTGCACGTCCAGGGATAACCGCCCGCCGAGGTAGCGCCGCACGAAGGCGGTCCCGAACTGCAGGAGCGCCACCCCGACCAGCGCGGTGACCAGCCAGCCTAGCCGCTCGGTGGTACCGGCGACGGCGTCGTCCACTGCGAGCCGGGTAAGCAGCGGCGTACTGGCTTCCATGCCGACCCCGATGCCAGAAGCGAGCAGAGCCGCCGTGGCGAGACGCGGATGCCGCCAGCAGGCGGCCCAAAGCCGACGGACCCAGTCGCCCCGGTTTGTGATGACCTGTTCGGGCACGATCGTCAGGTTATGCGGCTACCCTGACAATTGCTGAGTCGTGGCGGTCTGGCAGCTGGTGGATCACGTTCGGTGGACCGCTGCCTTGCTGGCGTTGCTCTGCGCGGAAGCGTTACCCGCCGCAGCCCGCTCGGCGGCTGAGACGTCGATCTGACGCGGCACCACTTTCACCTCGCGTGGTCGGCAGAAGGGGTTGGAGTTTCTGGTGAGCCCGACCGGCGCTGCGCCCTCACCGACGAGGTGGCGGTGCGCGGCCACCCACACCCCGCAGGGCCAGCGGCGGCGGCGTAGCCAACCAGGGCAGAGGCGGCAGCGGCCCGTGTCGTCCGGTTGATGTTGGAGGAGTAATTCCCGCCATCCTTCGGCGAAGGTCTGGAGGTGCCTGCGCGCTAATTGGGCCGATAGTGTTGCGCTTGCTCGCGTGGCCATCTCCTCAGCCGCCGCCAACCGTTCCACCACTGCGGACCACATCCGAAGATCCACTGACCTAACCTCCTCCTCGTCCCCCGACCACGTTGAGGGCTCCCCGACAGCCTTAACGACGCCGCCGAAAGGCCGTCACGCCGCAGTGCACTGTCTACCGGACTTCACGCGCAGACTTAACCCCCCTCACCCCTGCGTCGCGATGGTCTGCTGGGTAGGGGCCGCAAGTGCACCCAGATTGCCTAGTCTCTCTCGGGAGGCTGCTCGGCGTCGGTGACCCATCCCCGCGTGTGCGGCCGAGGCTGGCTGGGCCAAGATAGTCGCGTTCCCACCGCGCTGAGATCGAAGCCGAGGAGGACGCCGTGCGCGTCGAGGTCAACCCGAGCATCTGCGAGGGCCACGGTCAGTGCAACGCCGTTGCGCCTGAGGTCTATGACCTGGATGACGGTGGATACTGCCTGATCCACAAACCGGAGGTGCCGCCTGAGTTGGAGTCCCAAGCTGAGGATGGCGCCCGCGCCTGCCCCGTACAGGCCATCACGGTCACCCGCTGAGCGGGACCGGCGCGCTGCTGCCTTTGTTTATGTCGGCGTCCACGTCAGGCAGGAAGGCGGGCAACGACACCGGC
This sequence comes from Pseudonocardiales bacterium, assembly GCA_019247305.1. Lineage (GTDB taxonomy): Bacteria > Actinomycetota > Actinomycetes > Mycobacteriales > Pseudonocardiaceae. The sequence goes on along the minus strand of JAFAPC010000134.1, from coordinate 135,357 downwards.
GTGAATTGAACGAGCTGATGGCTGCCTATTTCTGGCGCTCGCCAGGATGCACCAGGACGTAGTGCCGAGAATAATTACCCTATCCTAACGGTGATGGTTACCACCGCGTTCCACACGGAGTTCGCGGTCCCTGTCGCTGGCGGTTCCTTGATCGTCGCCGTCGCTGGCCCTGGCGAGCCGGGTACCGCCCCACTGGTACTGGGTGTGCACGGCATCACCGGATCACATCGCATGCTGGCAGTGCTGGCCCGCCAGCTGGCGGCCCGTGACATTACTTTCCTGGTGCCCGACCTGCGCGGCCGCGGCGCCAGTGCGGGACTTCCGGGCCCCTACGGTCTTGATGCCCACGTGGCCGACTTGGTCGCCGTCCTCGGCTACTGGGGCGCTGATCGTGCCGTCCTCGCTGGCCACTCGATGGGGGCCTACGTTGTTGCTCGCCTGGCTGCCGCTCACCCGGGCCGTGCCGCTGGGGTCGTGCTGATCGATGGCGGACTGTCGCTGTCAGTCCCTCCCGACTCTGATACCGACGCCGTGCTTGCGGCCGTCCTTGGTCCGGCCCTGGCCCGGCTCCGGATGAAGTTCGCCTCCCTGGCGGACTACCGCGACTTCTGGCGCCGCCACCCCGCCTTCGCCAACCGCTGGAATTCGGACGTGGCGGGCTACGTGGACTACGACCTGGCTGGCCCACCTGGGGCATTGCGCTCCACGGTGGTCGAGGCGGCTGTGCGGGCCGACGGGCGTGAGCTGCTCGATAGCGCCGCTGCGTGGGAGGCGGTGGCCGCCGTCCCGGAGCCAGTGGTCCTGCTCCGGGCGCCCCGGGGCCTCGCCGACGAACCGAAGCCCCTCTTGTCCGAGGCGGTGGTCGACGAGGCCAAGCGCACCGTGCCGGGGATGCGTGATGTGCTCGTCGACGACACCAACCACTACCTGATCGTGCTCGGTGACCGGGAGGCGGCCACCGTGGCTGGCGAGATCGCCCGGGTGACGGCGTCGGTTGAGTGGATCGTAGCGTTCCCTGCGACAGGAGAGTGATCGACGATGAAGGTGTTCACTGGAGCCGACGAGTTGCGGGCCGCGGCCGGCGAGCAGCTGGGCGCGAGCAGCCGGATGACGATTGATCAGCAACGCGTCAACGCCTTTGCGGATGCGACTGAGGACCACCAGTGGATTCACCTTGACCCGCAGCGTGCCGCAGCCGGCCCGTTTGGTACCACCATCGCACACGGGTTTCTGACCCTGTCGCTGTTGCCGCATCTGATCGACCAGATCTACCGGGTCGAGGGCGCCACGATGGTGATTAACTACGGGCTGAACAAGGTGCGCTTCCCCGCTCCCGTGCGGGTGGGATCCACGGTCTGGGTCGAAGTCGCGCTTGCGGAGGCCACTGAGGTGACCGGTGGCCTGCAGCTTGTGTTGCACGCCACCCTGCGAATCGAAGGCGATACGAAGCCCGGCTGCGTGGCGGACTATGTCACCCGGGTCTACTTCTGACGTGCACGAGCGAGGTCATCAGGCCGCAGCCGGAATACCTCCAAACGTTTCCGGTGATATTTGTCGCTCTCGCCGACCCACTCCATCCCGATCCGCCGAGCGGTGGCCGCCGCGCGCGCATTATCCCGGGCGACCAGGGCAAACAACTCGACCAACGAATGCTGGAAGGCCCAGTGCGCCAGCGCCCGGGCGGCCTCGGTAATGTAACCCCGGCCCCAGTACTCCGGCGCAAGCTGGTAACCGATCTCGACGTCGGCCTCGGGCACCGGCATCGGCAGCAGGCTGATCCCACCAATCAGTGTGCCCCCTTGGAGCAGAACTAGAGCCCACCGTCCGGTTCCCGGCGTCATCTCAGTCTGTTCGGTGGTCCAGCCCTGCAGCACCGTCTGCATGGCAGCCGCGTTGGGTATGCAATCGAACTCGTGCAGCCACCGGATGACGTTGCCTTCGCTGTAGATCTTCAACGCTGCCTCGGCGTCGGCGACCGACCAGTTCCGCACTAGGAGCCGATCAGTACGCAGCAGCTCCGCCATGGACTGAACTTACTCCGGCTCGATGCGCCCTGGGCGGCGTGTTCAGGGTCGGCCCGGGCGGGCACCGCCGGCTGTGCCGGCGATTGGGCTACTGCCGGCTGTGCCGATGATCGGGCTACTGCCGGCTGTGCCGATGATCGGGCTGCCGTCGGCTGTGCCGATGATCGGGCTGCCGTCGGCTGTGCCGATGATCGGGCTGCCGTCGGCTGTGCCGATGATCGGGCTGCCGTCGGCTGTGCCGGCGATCGGGCTGCCGTCGGCTGTGCCGGCGATCGGGCTGCCGTCGGCTGTGCCGGCGATCGGGCTGCCGTCGGCTGTGCCGGCGATCGGGCTGCCGCCGGCTGGCGTCAGCTGTGGTGCGGGTTTGATGTTAGCGTTCGTTCGGAACACGTTGTCGGGGTCGTAGTGCGCTTTGATGTGGGCTAGTCGTTGGTATTTTTCTGATCCGTAGGTGATTCGTATCCGGTCTTCGTCGTGGTCGGTCATGAAGTTGATGTAGCCGCCAGAGTCGTGGGCGTGGGGCAGGAGTGCTTGCCATAGGGAGCGGACCCAGGCTCGGTCAGCGGTCAGTTGCTCGGCGTCTGGAGCGAGGGCTCGCACGTTGAGCACGAACCGGGTGGAGCGGCTGCCGCCGAAGGCGGTCTCCTGCTCGGCGACCTCGGCGAACGCCCCGCCCAGCCCGAAGATCTGGACGAAGGACATCGGTGAGTTCTTGCCCGGCAGGTGCTCGGTGAGGGTGGTGATCGCCTCGTCGGGGAACTGGTGAAGATAGAGGTTCTTTTCATAGGCGTGGACGCCCCACGGGGCGGCGGCGTCGAACAGTTTCTGCAACTCGGTGTAGGGCAGTGGACCCAGGAACTCAAACAACGGCGATAGTGCCCGCCGAATCGGTGTGATCAGTCGGGTGTGTTCGTGCGCTGACCCGAACCCGGCGACCGCCAGCGCGTGTCCCGGTGTGCCGTGGTGGCGCGTGGACACGAAGGGTACCGGCGGCGCGGGCAGGCCAGCGACCAGGAGGCATCCCGCGTCGCGGGGCAGCGAGGTTATCACCTGCCGGCCCAGGCGCAGCGCCTGCGTGCCCTGCTCCAGCCCCCAGAAAAACAACCCCAGGTGCACCAGCGGACTGACCTCATGCAGCCGGAACTCAAAGCCGGTCACGACACCGAAGTTCCCGCCGCCACCCCGCAGCGCCCAGAACAACTCAGGGTGACTGCTCGCGCTGGCGCGCAGCGTGCGGCCATCAGCGGTGACCACCTCCGCGGACAGCAAGTTGTCCACGGTCAGCCCAGCCTGGCGGGTCAGCCAGCCGAACCCCCCACCCAACGTCAGACCACCCACCCCGGTGTGACTGACCATTCCTGAGGGGACCGCCAGACCGTATCGCTGAGTGGCCGCGTCCAGATCAGCAAGAGTAGCCCCACCACCACACCACGCCCGACGGCTGCCGGGGTCTACCGACACCCCCCGCAAATCACTGAGGTCAATCATCAGACCACCCTCGGCTACCGCAGCTCCCCACGAACCGTGCGCACCACCCCGTACCGAGATCACCCACCCGCGCTGGCGACCGAAGGCGATCGCCGCCGCGACGTCCGCCGGACCAGCGCACCGCACAATCACCGCCGGACGACGATCGATGTTGCCGTTCCACATCGAGCGGGCCGCGTCATAATCGGGATCGGACTCGTCGATCACCCGGCCAGTCACCTGGATACGAAACACATCGAGTCCCGGGATCTGCGCCATCGCCTAACCTCCGCGAGACGTGAAGTGGCGGCGACCGCAGGGGTGTTGCGCTCAGGAACCACTTCGGAGGTCGTTACGCTAGGACACATCAGTCAGCATCTCATCAGTCTAAAGAGTGAACTTTTGACACGCTACCTGGAGGCTTATTCAGCGATCTTGATTGACGGCTGATCGTTGCAGCTCAGGGTGGGTCTCACAAGATCGATAGTGCTGCCCTGAATAAGCCTCCTGGTAGCGGTAGCAAAAAATGTCATCGATGGTACACTAGTGACTCCTGTGAGCGTGCGGTGGCGTAAGGCTTAGCCGGGAGGTGGTCGACAGCTCTCGCGGGCGTCGTTCCCAACACAGTCCCAGACACAGAGAGTCCAGACGGAGAACATTGTCGCACGGTGCGACACCTCGTCCCGATAGTCCCCGACTGATAAGACGCCACAGTATGGGCTACGAGTGCGGGAAGCCATCTCAGTCCGACGGTATCTCGGACGAAGGCAAGTTGACGTTCAGGACGCTGCGCGACGGTTTCAGTGACTGGACTCACTGGAACGAAGAGAAGCTCTTCCTTGTTTTTGGCCCGGTGCGCTGAACGCCCGGTGTCCTGACCGTCCGTTGCTCGAAGGCTCGCCGCTCGAAAGTTAAGCCTCGCCAGCGACGCCGAGAATGTCGGTTATAGATCCGCTGGCGACGACCCGTAGTTCGCGCTGGACCGTAGCCCACGCACTGTCGACGCTCCCGCTGGGCGCCGTTCGGTTACGCACCGTTGATCTGATAATCCAGTATTGAGCCGAACAGACGGCAGCCTAGCCTGTGTAAGAGAACGTTCAGCTGCTGTTCATTCTATCGCTGGCTGGCGTCTACTTTTTCTCGTACTGAAATTGCATAGGTTGCGCCAGCGGCCGTTCGGCTGTAGTTGTTTCCGCGCTTGCTTTACAGATTTGGAGGTCTCGTGAAACTTCAGCGGCATCGTGCTGCGCTAGGCTTACTGGCTGGTTCTGGGCTATTGTTTTCGGCGTGCGGCTCGGACACCGGTGGTGGCGCAAGCTTGTCCACCAACGCTGGTGGTGAAGCGGCGATCATGTGCAGTTCTGGATCGTTGACCGCCGCTGGTTCAACGGCCCAGCAGAACGCCATCGATCAATGGAGAAAGGACTATCTCAGCAAGTGTTCAAGTGCTAACATCAATTATGGTGGCGGGGGTTCTGGGCAGGGTGTTCAGCAGTTCGCTGACGCGAAGATTGACTTTGCGGGATCTGATTTTCCATTGGCTGCGGGAGGGGAACAGCAAGCTGCGGACGCGCGTTGCCGGAGCGGACCTGCGATCAATATCCCGATGGTCGGGGGACCGATCGCTATCGGTTACAATGTGCCCGGGGTCGCGAAAAGTCTAAATCTATCCGCCGGTAACCTGGCTAAAATTTTTAGTGGCAAGATTGCGAACTGGAATGATCGGGCGATCGCGCAGGACAATCCCGGCGTGCAGCTACCATCGCTAGGTATCCAGAGTTTTCACCGGTCTGATGGCTCAGGGACGACCTACAACTTCACGAACTATCTGGCGAATGACGCCAAGACTGACTGGACGTTTGGGACCAACAAGAACTGGACTGCGCCAGGTGGTCAGGGGGCCAAGGGGAGCCAGGGTGTTGCCCAAGGTGTGAAGTCCACTCCGGGTGGTATCGGGTATTTTGAGCTGTCATTTGCGACGCAGAGCAAAATCCCCTATGCGATTGTCGGCAACGCTGAAGGAAAGTTCATTCCACTCACTCAGGAGAATGCGATGCACTTCCTGTCCGAGGCCAAGGTAGTAGGTACTGGTGGTGACCTCAAGCTGCAGTTCGATTATGCTACCACCGACGCTGCCGCCTACCCGAACCTCCTCGTCACCTACGAGATAGTGTGTTCGAAAGGCAACGCTGTGGATAAGCTGCCGTTGCTCAAGAACTTCTTGGGATATGCGGCCAGTTCGGCTGGTCAGCAGGAGCTCCCAGGCCAGGGATACATATCGTTGCCAGCCAACCTCCAGCAACAGGTACGGCAGACGATCGGTTCTCTCGGCTAGTGGCGCGGCTATATGTCCTGGGTCGCGGCAACGCGCAATGGTGGCTGTCGACTCCGATCGCCCCATCCGCTAGGAATGCGGACATGAGGATGTAGCATGGACGAGACGGAACGTACCGGGATCTCGATGGCGTTGTCCGTACAAGTCCCGGGCAGCGGTAGAGCTCGCCGTCCATCGCCACCAGTCGCGCAACCGTCAACGACGCGCATTCTTGTCCCCGGTGGAGATCACCGCCGCCGCGCTCGTCGACGAGGCGATACAATTTTCCGGATGCTCACCCAAGGATCTGGTGCACTACTCCTGGTCATCATGGCTGCTATTGCGGTGTTTCTCATCCTCCAGGCTATTCCCGCGTTGATGATGGACACCACTAGTTTCCTGACCACGCTGAAGTGGGATCCAGACGGTGTGCCCTCGTCTTTCGGTATTGCGGCGCTGGCCTTCGGCAGTGTTCTGACGGCGCTGCTTGCGCTGCTGATGAGCGTGCCAGTGGCTGTGGGAGCAGCCCTCGTGACCAGCCACTACGCGCCGCGATGGTTGGCGCGCCCGCTGACATACGTGGTTGACTTGTTGGCCGCTGTGCCCAGCGTCGTCTTTGGGCTGTGGGGACTGATCTATCTTGTCCCCAACATCATCCCACCGTCGAAATTTCTGAATCACTATCTGGGGTTCATTCCACTTTTTGGCTCCAACGGCACTTACGGAAAGTCGATTTTCGCTGCATCTATAGTGCTCGCAATCATGGTGATCCCTATCGTTGCCGCGATCTCCCGGGAGGTGTTTATTCAGACGCCGCAGGATCACATTGAGGCGGCGTGGGCAATCGGGGCAACCAAATGGGAGGTGGTCCGCACAGCGGTCCTGCCCTATGGGCGCTCGGGCGTTATCAGCGGGACGGTGCTTGGATTCGGGCGGGCGATAGGAGAGACGATCGCGGTAGCGTTGGTGCTGTCGGCGAACTATGAGATCAGCATCCACATCCTCGAACCCGGCGGCAACACCATCGCGGCCAACATCGCCAACCGTTATGGGGAGGCCGGTGACGTGGGTCGGGGTGCTTTGATCGCGTCGGGCTTGGTGCTGTTCGTCATCACATTGGTCGTCAACTTTGGGGCGAGAGTGATCGTCGGCAGAAGTGGTCGGGGAGGTACATCATGACTCACTCGGACATGGCCGCCGTAGTGAGCTCAACACTGGTTCGGGCACGGCTGTCCCGCTGGTCGCTCGCTGCGATTGCGGTGGGGGCGATTGCCGCGGCCCTGGTCCTGTTCGTTGTGACATCGATGCAGAGTCGGGTCGGGTTTCTGTTTGTTGCGGCTGGGCTCTACGTCGTCACGCAGACTGCGGTGTCGGTTCTGGTCGAAGGCTGGCGCAGGGCGAAGGACCGGTTGATGACCAGCATCGTGGTGGCGTGTACCTGTGCTGCGATCCTACCGCTTGTCGCGGTGCTCGGATTTACCATTGTCAAGGGTATGGTCGTACTCAACGGATCTTTTCTCGCCCACACGATGCGCGGGGTCGCCGAACAGGACCCAGGGGGTGGTATTTATCACGCCATCATCGGCACTCTTGAGCAGGTAGGCTTGGTGACGCTCATAGCGGTCCCGTTTGGCCTACTCGTTGCGATCTACCTTGTGGAATACAGTTCGGGGCGGCTGGGTCGGGTAGTGAGTTTTTTCGTCGATGTAATGACCGGCCTACCGTCGATTGTTGCTGGGTTGTTCATCTTCGCGCTGTGGATCCTGGTGTTGGGGCAGAGCTTCTCTGGTTTTGCCGGTTCATTGGCGCTGGCGATCCTCATGCTGCCTACGGTGGTTCGGTCGGCCGAGGAGATGTTGAAGATCGTGCCCACCAGCCTCCGCGAAGCTAGCTATGCGTTAGGTATACAAAAATGGATCACCGTGTTGCGTATTGTGCTGCCCACCGCCCTGACGGGAATCGTGACGGGGGTGATGCTCGCTGTTGCGCGAGTGACCGGGGAGACTGCTCCGTTGCTGCTCACGGTATTCGGCAACTCTGCCCTCAACTTCAATCCGTTCTCCGGTGCGCAGGCCTCGCTGCCGCTGTTTGTGTTCAGCGAGGCGGGCCTGCCCAACGAGACCGCCATCAACCGGGCTTGGGCGGCGGCACTGGTCCTGATCCTGATCGTTTTGGTTCTCACCATCTTTGCCCGAGTTATTGCACGCCTCGCGAGTGTCCGTAGCTAGCACCTAACATTGGATTTGCCATGGCCAAGAACGTTCGCTTAAAAGACGTTGATATCTACTACGGTAAGTTTCACGCGGTGCAGAGTGTGACCTTGTCGGTGCCACCGCGTGCGGTTACCGCGTTTATCGGTCCCTCAGGCTGCGGCAAATCCACTGTGCTGCGCACGATCAACCGGATGCATGAGGTCATCCCAGGGGCGCGAGTTGAGGGTAGGGTAGAGCTCGATGGGGAGGACATCTACCGGCCCGGTGTTGACCCGGTTGAAGTACGTCGCGCGGTCGGCATGGTGTTCCAGCGGCCGAACCCATTTCCGGCAATGTCTATCCGGGACAACGTGGTTGCCGGCCTCAAGCTGCAGGGAGTGAGTGATAAGGCCCGGTTGGCGGAGGTGGCCGAGCGATCACTACGCGGCGCGAACCTGTGGAACGAGGTCAAGGACAGGCTCGGCAAGCCGGGCGGCAGCCTATCAGGCGGCCAGCAGCAGCGGTTGTGCATCGCGCGCGCCATCGCGGTGCAGCCTGATGTTCTGCTCATGGACGAGCCGTGCTCGGCGTTGGACCCGATCTCCACGCTGGCGATCGAAGATCTGATCGGGGAGCTGAAGAAGACCTACACGATTATCATGGTGACCCACAACATGCAACAGGCTGCTCGGGTATCTGACCAAACTGGGTTTTTCAATTTGCCGGCGGCTGGCAAGCCGGGTCGCCTCGTCGAGCTTGACGACACAGAGAAAATCTTCTCAAATCCGCGGCAGAAAGCGACTGAAGACTATATTTCAGGACGGTTTGGCTGATGTCATCGATCGAGCGCTGGGGGCCAACGAACACACCGGAGGCAAGCCGCTACTTGCCGGTCGACCCCCAGACTCTCGGGCGGTTACGGATTCTGAGGATCGGTGATGTGGAGCTTCAACTCGATGGGTACCGGCTCCTGGTCCGAGGAACACCCGTTCACCTGCCGTACAAGGAGTTCGTGATTTTGCGGCAGCTGATGGATAATGCCGGTCGGGTCGTCACGCGGCGTGAGTTGCTGGACAACGCATGGGGTCCGGATCGAGCGGATGCCCGAAACTACCTGGAGGTGCATATTCGTCGGCTTCGTACGAAGATTGAGACTGACGTGGACCAGCCAAGGTGTATCCGGACGGTCCGTGGGGTCGGCTACATTTTTGACTTACCGCAGGACGACTAACCCCTCCGCTGCCCTTGCGATCAGGTCGCATGAGGGTGCTGATCGGGCCTGGAGTCTCCCCAGCGTCTAGCTGGCAGGCGGTTTCTTGGGCAGCGGCACGTGCGCCGACGGCGCCTGGTGAGATTGGGCCTGGGACGACTGGGCCTGGGACGACTGGGCCTGGGCGGTCGGGGGCGACGCGCTGGCTGTCGGAGGTAGCTGTTCGGGTTCCTTTTCGCCGGACAACGCGCGGGTCTCCGCCTTGAAGATCCGCATCGACTGACCCACCGAACGGGCCATCTGTGGCAGTTTGTTGGCCCCGAACAGGAGCACGAAGACCGCCACCACGATCAACAAATGCCACGGGCTCAGCTCGCCCATCGCAGCCTCCCTGGTCCGCGCCGCACTGTGACACTCAAGCCCTGTGGCCCTAAACCTAGGGCCCTAGCCCTGGGGCGCTCAAGCAACACAGAAGTTCCGTTAATCCAACATACCCGTCCGGGGCGGTCCGGCTTCAGCTTACCGCTGCGCGCCGAGGTCTCTGCGGCCCGGCGGGCGATCAGACCGTTACCTTGATTTAGCGTGGCAGTGGTTGCGCGCCTCGCCGACGGTGGGCACGGTGGGAGGTGGACGGCATATCCAGCATCCCTGAGACCCGGGAGCAGCAGCATGTCCACTAAGATCAAAGACAGTCGACGGATCACCGACGGGCGAGACCTCCGCCCCGTTGACGCCGTCGTAGATCCTGCTACCGAGCAGGCTTGCGGCACTGCGGATACGAGCTCCCAGCGGACGCAGGACTCGATGGCCCAGCTCGTGCGCCAAGGGCAGGACACCTCACTCAGATCGCTGCAGGTCTGGGCTGACCTGGCCCGTAAGCTCGGCCCTACAGCGCCGAACTTCCCTGCGGGCGCGACGATAGTCGCTCTCGCCTACGACCCGTTCGAGAAGTTGCTTGAGGCTCAGCGCCAGGTCGTCGACGAGCTCGTCGCCACCCAGCGTCAGCTTGTGAGACAACTTTGTGACACCACCGCCACCGTTGGCGGCAACCCCGCACTCCGATAGGACGACCCTAGCGGGAAGCCACAGACCGGGCCGATATCGGCCTGCGGGCAACGGCGCTCACTGATCCGGCTGTATCCCGATGAATCGTGCTGCGCAACAACGACTATCCATGAGGTGGTCTTGCAATGAGTAATGCCCTGCAACTCGCTCACCAGTGGTGGGCCACCCTCGACCAGACTGACCGGCAACGCGTCTGGGACGCGCGCCACAGTTATCTCGCCGGCGACCTCGTGGAAAGCATGGCCAAAGCCGGCGTGCCCGTGGTCAGCGACGGCCGCTGGTCCTGCGTCAGCGTCGGGCCTACCGGTTTCACGGTGCCCATCGCCGTCCAGCAACTCCTCCAGGGGTTGTCCCAGATGCCCCACGGAGAGGGTTCACGCGGCATTCCTTAGAACCCTCGTTTAACGCAGTCCACAAAGGCGGGTTGGGTCGAAAGAACGCCCACACGATGGGCCCCTCGATCCTCGGTCGTCCTAGCTGGCTAGTCTGGCAGCCTTTCCGACTCTCCGGAGTTGGTGAGCAGTGCGGCGATCTGTGCCATGCCGGTGGCCAATTGAGCGAAGCCCTCGCGCATCTCTCGGCCCTGTTCGTCAATCCGTCGGCTCAGCTCGTCGATTTTCCAGCCTTGTTCGAGTTGGGTTTCGCGGAGGACGTTGAGGGCTTGGGTGTGGGCGCGTAGTTCGGCGCGGACTTCGGAGACGTCGTGGTCGGCGCCGGCGGCGAGCATGCGGGCTGCGGCGGCGTCGGAGCGGGTGACGGCAAGCTGTTCGCGTAGCTCGACGACATTGCGCTCGACGGTGGCCAGGCGGGTCTCGAAGTCGTCGGCAGGTGGCATGGGAGCGATCCTAGGCGTCGCGTCAGGAGCGGCTGGCGTTGGCGTCGCAGCGGACGGCCGCAGTTCGTGAGCAGCTTCAGGCGGTGATCTGTCCTGAATTTGGCCCCCACTCGGCGTACCGCCCACCGTAGCTAGCCGGGGTTTGAACCATAGCCTGATCCAAGACATCAAGCTTCGACTTCGGCGGCGTGCTCGGCGAGTAATTGTTCAGCTTGCCCGGCGACGATGCGTGTCTTGGGTAGTGCGATTCGCCCTGCGGCCACCGTGGCCGGGCGCCGGGTGGTAACCGTCAGTGTGTCATCCAGCCGGAAGGTCGCGGTCAGCGGCGTCGTAGTATCGACGAGATTTCCACCGTAGCTGACAACGGGGAGCTGGGCGCTGCGGAACATGTGCCATCCTGAGGCGGAAACGTGGCCACCGCACTTGCCGGGGGAGCGATGTCGTCCACATCCGGGCCATCGGGGGTTGATGACGCAGAACTGATCTTTGAGCGGTCAGGCGCGCATCGCTGGGCCAAGCGATAGCTCAAGCAGCTTGAACAAGTGCTCGTGACGCTTCTAGTCTGCGTCGTGCCAGCGTCAATGCTGTGCGGCGAGCCCGGACAGCTCGGAGTAAGGAGGCGGTGGCCGCGCGCCTTGCTGGGGTGACCGTGGATGAGCTCGCGGCGCGGGACTCCAACATCCGGTTGCGAGCACTGCGCGACGGCAGTATCGGCACCGCAGCGGACGTACATCGGCTCGGGCAGACCGATTTGCTCCGTATTCCGGGTATTGGTGAGTCCTCGACAACGCAACTACTCCAGCTTGCGTCAAATATTGCACGAATCCAGCCGAGCGACTTTTGTCCGTCCCCTGATCCAAGCAACTGGTTTCCGTCTGACATCGACTTTGTCCGGGCTCTGCGTCTGTTCACAACCATGGGCACGCTACTCGGCGTCCCGCACCTTGAGGCTCTGCGCCAACTCGTCGAACTGCTCAATACCGTTGCGCGGGCCACCCGATGGCTGAACTGGTTATTCAGTGGTCGGGCAAAACGTAGAGCCGTGCGCGAAAATTACCGAGCGGCGATAACAGGCCTGTCCGACGGTCAGATCACGAACACGATCGACCAGCTCCGACGTGGGATATCCGACGCGGCACGGCTTATGCAGGTCCCCCAGACGGATGCCGAGGTGGTCTCCGATTGACGGGCGTCCAGCGCCAATCTGATGGCGGTCCTGGATGAGTTCATCGCCGAGTACGGCAGTGCCGAGGATCAGGCCGGACTACGCGGGAAAGCGGTGCGAACTACGCTTTCTGACGAGCTGGTGCAGAAGATCGAGGGCGCTTGCCTGGACCGCCAACTGGTTGACCGGACACTGCGTGCCTACCAGGTGTCTGGGGCCAAATTCGCCCTCGTCGTCGGCCGCGGGCTGCCGGAGATCGGATTCGTGGTGGCCGACGAGGCCCACTTCGTCAAGAACCCGAAGGCGCAGTGAACGAAAACCACCGGCACGCTTGTCCGCCGCGTGCACCGCGCGTTGCTGATGAGCGGCACTCCGCTGGAGAACCGTACCGACGAGATGATCCCGCTGGCGTCACTCGCCGATCCAGGTCGGCAGTCCAGAACGGAACGCTTACGTCGAAGCGATCGCTAGCAACAACCTGATGGCCGCGCGATCAGCGCTGAGTGTAGCTGATGGAGTCCACTCGGCGAAAATGCAGCGGTTGTCAGAGATAGTCGACGAAAGCCGAGCCAACAACAGCAAGCTGCTGATCTTCAACTACTTTCGGCCGGTGGTGGAGTGCGCGGCGGCCGTTGTCGGCTCCGGCTGTGCCCAACTCACCGGTAGCGTGTCGGTAGGTGAGCGGCAACGCCGGATTAACGAGTTCGACAACGCCGAAGGATTCGCCGCGCTTGCCCTGCAGATCGACGTCGGCGGTGTCGGATTAAACCTGCAGAGCGCGTCCGTTGTGGTCCTGATGGAGCCCCAGTACAAACCGAGTACCGAATGGCAGGCGGTGAAGCGGGCGCACCGGATGGGGCAGCCGAGGCGGGTCGTGGTGCATCGGCTCATTGCCGAGGATTCCATCGATGAGCGCTTGGTCGGACTAGGCTGGTTGAAGACTGAACTGTTCGCCCAGCTCGCCCGCCAGAGCGATCTTGCTAACTCGCCACTGTCGGCCAGTGACCCAATGATCGATGAGCATCGCCTCCTTGCCCAGGAGCGCGAACGGCTCGGCTTGCCACCTCCTTCGGCAGCCTGAGGGGGACGTCGTTCAGACGCTCCTGGTGTCGCTCAGCGGAATTCGCGGGTGTGCAGGGTGGCGGCGAAGGCGGTCCAGGCATGGGAGGCGGTCAACACACTGTCGACTGGGTTCTTGGAGTCATCCAGCGCGATTACCGGGCCGGTGCCGGCGACTGCTCTCCCTATCCGGCACGCCCACGGTTTGCTGGTGTCATCTCCTACGTGGGCTCCGCTGATCCGCTGTGGTTCGTGAGCAGTGCGGTAATCTGTGCCATGCCGGTGGCCAATTTAGCGAAGCCCTCACGCATCTCCCGGCCTTGCTCGTCGATTTTTCGGCTTTGTTCGAGTTGGGTTTCGCGGAGGGCGTTGAGGGATTGGGTGTGGGCGCGCAGCTCAGCGCGGACCTCGGAGACGTCGTGGTCGGCGCCGGCGGCGAGCATGCGGGATGCGGCGGCGTCGGAGCGGGTGACGGCGAGCTGTTCGCGTAGCTCGACGACGTCGCGCTCAACGGTGGCCAGGCGGGTTTCGATGTCGTCGGCAGGGGGCACGGGGGCGATCGTAGGACGCCGTGCCGGAGAGGCTGGTGGTGGCCTCGCCGAAGGGGATGCGCTCCCGGCTCAGCCGAGTTGGCCGGTGCGCACGGCAGCGGTGAAGGCGCCCCACGCCCGGGGCGTGACGATCACGGCGCCGCCGGCCGGGTGCTTGGAGTCGCGCAGCGCGACCACCCGGCCAACGACGGCCACCTCGACGCAGTTCGCTTTGTCGGTGCTGTAGCTGCTCTTTCGCCACCGGGCGCCGCTCAGGTCGAGCGCACGCATCCCGGCTCCTTTCCCATGCTCGTGCAGCCGATGCGACCCGTCGGGTCAGCCAAGCTCGGTGACGATCTGGGCGATCAGCTCGGTCGTTGCAGCGGGTGCAAGGGCTGCCTGAAGTATATTCCCCAGCGCCACCCGGTAGGCGGCCACATCGGCCTCTTCCTCCAGGAACATCTCGGTACCGTGGTTCTCCATGTAGACCAGCGCGGGTTCCTCGGCGAACTCCAGGATGACGAACGACCCGCGCAGCCCGGCCTGGGCGCCAGCGGCCACCGGTACCACCCGCAGCGTCACGTGCGGTTGCTCGGCTACGACCAGCAGGTGCTGCAGCTGCCGGTGCATCACCCCGGGCTCGCCGATCGGGCGGCGCAGCGCCCCTTCATCGACCACCGCGAAGAACTGCGGCGCGCTGGCCCGGGTCAGCAGCGTCTGGCGCGCCATCCGGGCCGCCACCAGGGAGTTCAGCTCAGACTCGGACACGGTGGGGGCGATGCCCTGGATGATCGCCCGGGCGTACTCCGGGGTCTGCAGTAGCCCAGGCACGACCAGGGCCTCGTAGTTCTGCACCCGGGAGGCCTTGGCCTCGAAGTCAATCAGCGTGCGCCACAGCTTGGGCAACCCTGGTTGGCGGGTCCACCAGCCGCGTTCCTCGGCGCGGCGCACCTGGTCGAGCAGCTCATCGCGGGTGGCGGCGGGCACTTTGTACAGGCCCAGCAGGGCGGCGACGTCCTCGATCTGCAGGCCGGTGATCCCGGTCTCCAGTCGGCTGATCTTGCTGGGCGACATGCCCAGCAGCTTGGCTACTTCGGCGCCGGACAGGCCGGCCTGTTCGCGTAGAGTGCGGAGTTCGGCGGCGACTTGGCGCGACCGGACCGACGTATGCGGGTTACCAGACATGGCGTGCACTATGCACGAGCAAAGGCGCTGACGCAATCACACGATGAGGCGATTGCTTGCACCCGCTGCAACGTCCAAGGGTTCCGTCACGGATCGCATCGAGATCGATCGATGGACGAGGAGCACGGCGCCTGAGCCCAGCGCACCGGTGCGGCAGACTGGCGGGGGAGCACCGCCGTCGAGAGGAGCAGCCGGGGATGAGTGCGGTGCCGGTGGACGTTCAGCAGGCTCCCGAACCAGTACCGGCGCGGCGTGCTCCGGTCGTCCGGGCCGACATGGGGCCGACGGTGGGTGTGCTGGGCGCGGTGGCGGTGCTGGGCCTGCCGCTGGGCGCTTTGTGGGCCTGGCTCGCCCCGGCCGAGATCGTCGTGCGCTCCGCCCATGCCGCTACGCCAGGGGCAGTGGTGCCCCTCGTCGGGCAGGACGAGCACCGCTTCGACGATATGGCGACCTTCCTGCTGCTCGGGCTGGCGACCGGAATCCTCACGGGGGCGGCGCTCTGGATGCTTCGGCGCCGGCGTGGCCCCCTGGTGCTCCTCGCCGCAGTGCTCGGCTCGCTGATCGCGGGGTGGCTCGCGATGCGTACCGGGTTGTGGCTAGTCGCCGCCCGTTATCCCGATCTGGCGAGCACCGGCGCGCCCTTCCCGCGTCCGCCGGTCCTGGAGTCGGCTTGGGTAATCATCACCCAGCCCTTTGGGGTCGCGGTCGCCTACTGCATCGCGACCGCCTGGAACGGCACCGACGACCTGACCTAATGAGCCCGAGCTCAGTTACGGCTGGCTGGCACGGCAAACTGCTCCAGCCCCACCGGTACCGCCCGCAGCGTCCGCAGGAATGCCGTCTCCCGCACCAGCAAGGTGCGCACCAGACGTAACCGGTCCACCGGGTCGCATTCCTCGAGCAAGGCTTGCTGGTCCTCCAGCGGCAGCAGGCAGTCCTCGGCGAGCAGGTGCGCCAGTGCTGCGACGTCAACCTCCTCTCGGGGCTCTTCCCGCTCCCCATGCGGCCACGCTGCCCGGCAGTACTCCCGGTGTGCGTCCCGGGCGGCGCGGGCCAGCATCGGCAGCAGCGCTGAGCGCTCCGCGGGCGGGTCGTCATCGGGCACCCACTCGACGCGCCCAAGCAGGTAGGGCGCCGAGGTGTCGTCGGTATCGAGCAGCCGGAACCGCTTCTCGCCACGGGTGATGATGTTGAAGCGGCCTTCGGGAAGTCTGCGGGCCTCCAGGAGCACGGCGGTGCATCCGATCTCGTACGTCTGCTCTCGCGCGCCCAGACCCTGCTTAAGCGCGATCACCCCGAAACTGCGGCCGGGTACGGCGCCGGTTACGAGATCGACCGTCAACCGGCGGTAACGGGGCTCAAAGATGTGCAACGGAAGCAAGGTACCCGGGAGCAGCACAGTGCCCAGCGGGAACAACGGGACGGTCTCGGCCACGGCTCAACGTTACGACGCCGGGTGCGGACTCGCTTCCTGAGCCGGTTCGTCCGGTGCCGGCCGAGGTTCTGGTGGCCGCAGCACGGCGAACGGGTCGGTCACCCGCATGCCGCGCTCCGCGAAGCGGTACAGCGCCGCGGGCCGGCCGCCGGAAGGTCCGGGTACGGCGGTGCCACCAGTGGGGATCAACACTCCGCGGCGGGTCAGCACTCGCTGCAGGTTGGTCGCCGACACCCGGTGGCCCAGCGCGGCGGAGTAGAGCTCACGCAACGCCGAGACGGTGAACTCCGAGGGCGCCAAGGCAAACCCCAGGTTGGTGTAGGAGAGCTTGGCGCGCAGCCGGTCCCAGGCCCGGCGCACGATCAGGCCGTGGTCAAAGGCCGTGCGCGGGGCACCGCCCAGCGTCGCCACCACCGGGTGCCATGCCGTGTCGAGCGGCAGCACGGGATCGGCCACGCAGGGCACCAGCCCGAGGAACGCGGTGGCCACGGTGCGTTGCTGCGGCATCCGGTCCGGCGCGCTGAACACCTCCAGCTGCTCCACGTGCGCCACCTCGCGGACGTCCACCTTCTCGGCGAGCTGACGCAGCACTGAGGCCTGCACGTCCTCGTAGGGGCGCAGGCGCCCACCCGGCAACGCCCAGCGCCCGACGTCGGGCTCCATACCGCGTTGCCACAGCAGCACCTGCAGCTGCCCGTCCCGGACCTGCAGGACTGCGGCGAGAACTTCGTGCATCGCGAGCCCGACACTGTTATCATTCATGTTTTCGACTATAAGGCGAAAACTAGGGCGGAGGCGGAGTTGGCGGTTCTTCAAGGCCGGCCAACCCCCGGGGGTTGGCCGGCCTTGAAGAACCGCCAATGCTGGCGAAGGAGGGGAGATGGCCGCTACCGCCGCGTCGCAGGGAGCCCATGCCAGCCACCCGGAGCCGGATCGGGCTTGGCGTCAGGAGGTGCGCGAGCTCGCCCGGCAGCGCGACGCCATCCTGCTCGCGCACAACTACCAGGTGCCCGAGATTCAGGACATCGCCGACCACGTCGGAGACTCGCTGGCGCTGTCCCGTATTGCCGCAGACTGTGCGGCGCGCACCATCGTCTTCTGCGGCGTGCACTTTATGGCCGAGACGGCGAAGATTCTCGCACCAGACAAGACGGTACTCATCCCGGACGCGCGGGCGGGCTGCTCGCTGGCTGATTCCATCGACGCCGAGCAGCTGCGGGCCTGGAAGGCCGAGTACCCGGGGGCCGCGGTGGTCTCCTATGTGAATACCACCGCTGAGGTAAAGGCCGAGACCGACATCTGCTGCACCTCCTCCAACGCTATCGAGGTGGTCAACTCGATCCCGCCGGAGCAGGAAGTGCTGTTCCTGCCTGATCAGTTCCTCGGCGCGCACGTGCGGCGGGCCACTGGCCGGGCAAATCTGCACGTCTGGGCGGGGGAGTGCCATGTGCACGCCGGAATCAACGGCTCCCAGCTGGCCGCGCAGGCCGCCGCCGCCCCCGAGGCCGAGCTCTACATCCACCCCGAATGCGGCTGCGCGACCAGTGCCCTGTACCTGGCCGGCGAGGGCGCGGTGCCCGCCGACCGGGTGCGGATCCTGTCCACCGGCGGCATGCTCGCTGCCGCCCGAGCGACTGCCGCCCGAGCGACCGGGGCCCGCGAAGTGCTGGTGGCCACCGAGGTTGGCATGCTGCACCAGCTGCGGCGCGCGGCTCCCGGGGTCGAGTTCCGCGCGGTGAACGACCGGGCATCCTGCCGATACATGAAAATGATCACTCCGGCGGCCCTGCTGCGCGCCCTGCGCGAGGGCGTCGAGGAAGTCACCGTCCCGACCGACATCGCGCAGCGGGCCCGAGGCGCGGTGCAACGCATGATCAAGATCGGTCAGTCGGGCGGCGTGGAGTGATGCAGGGGCAGCTCACCGTGGACCTCGCGGTGGTCGGCACCGGCGTCGCCGGGCTGACCGCCGCCCTGCGCGCCGCCGAGCTCGGCCTGCGGGTAGTGGCGATGACCAAGACCACGGTTGAGGACGGCAACACCCGGTGGGCGCAGGGCGGTATCGCGGTGGTGCTGCCCCATCATGATTCGTCACAGCCCGGTGACAGCGTGGACGCGCACGTGGCGGACACGCTGGCGGCCGGCGCCGGGCTGTGCGATGAGGTCGCGGTCCGGGCGATCCTGGCCGCCGGTCCGGCCGCGGTCGGCGCGCTGCGGGCCCGCGGCGCCGTCTTCGACGTCAACGGCAGTGGTGGTGGACTGGAGCGCACCCGGGAAGGCGGACACCGGGCTTTCCGGGTGATCCACGCCGGTGGTGACGCCACCGGAGCCGAGGTCGAGCGCGCCCTGGTCGTCGCCGCCCGGGGCGGGCAGCTGCCGTTGCTGGAGCACCAGCCGGTTACCGAGGTGTTACTCGACGAGAGCGGACGGGTGTCCGGGTTGGCGTTGCTCGGCGCTGGCCTCGGCAGTGTCGGCGTGCTGCGCGCCCGAGCCGTGCTGCTCACCACCGGAGGGCTGGGCCAGCTTTACGCGGCCAGCACCAACCCCGAGGTCGCCACCGGCGACGGGCTGGCGCTGGCGCTACGGACCGGGGCGCTGACCGCCGATCTGGAGTTTGTGCAGTTCCACCCGACTGCGCTGTATCTTGGGGCGGGCTTCCGGGGCCGCCAGCCGCTGGTCACCGAGGCGATCCGCGGCGCGGGAGCGGTGCTGCTGGACGTCACCGGCGCTCCGGTGATGGCGCACGTGCATCCCCTCGGTGCCCTCGCGCCGCGGGACGTGGTGGCCGCCGCGATCACCAGCCGGATGGCCGCGACGGGTACCGATCATGTGCTGCTGGACGCCACCCACCTTGACGGCGCGCAGCTGCGCCGTCGGTTCCCGACGGTGTATGCGGCCTGCCGCGCGATCGGCGTGGACCCGGGCGCTGCCCCGATTCCGGTGGCCCCGGCTGCGCATTACCAGTGCGGCGGCGTGGTCACCGACACCAGTGGCCGGACTACCGTGCCCGGGCTCTACGCTGCGGGGGAGGTGGCCCGGACCGGTCTGCACGGCGCGAACCGGCTGGCGTCCAACAGCCTCCTGGAGGGGCTGGTGATGGGGTCCCGGGCCGCGGAGGCGGTAGCGGCCGACCTCGTGGTGGTTGCGCGTCCCGGCCCGTCGCTGCCCCCCAGCCTGCTGCGCCCGGTGGCTGATCGCGACGCGGTGCAGCGGGCGATGAGCGCGCACGCCGGCATCGGGCGAGACGCCGCCGGACTGGCCGCTGCTGCCTCGGTGATTGCCCGAGCCACCACGCACCGGCTGGTGCGGACTCCCTGCGACGTCGAAGACGCCGCCCTCACCCTGGCTGCGGCCGCCGTGATTGCCGCCGCGAGCGCGCGCACCGAAAGCCGGGGCTGCCACCTGCGCACCGATCACCCGCGCACCGCGGCGTGCTGGCGGCGCAGCATCACCGTGACACTGGACGACGGCGGCACTCCGGTGGTTGCCCAGCCGATGCCGGTGGGCGGGGTAGCGTGAGGCCGGTCGCGGCACAGCTCCTCGCCGCCGGGCTGGACGTCCAGGACGTGCACCGGGTGATCAGCACCGCGCTGGAGGAAGACCTGCGCTACGGCCCGGACGCCACCACCGCAGCCTGCGTGCCCGCCGGGGCTTTTGCGACGGCGAGCGTCTCCGCGCGCCGACCCGGCGCGCTGGCTGGGTTGCCGGTCTTTCTCGCCGTGCTCGACGCGGTGCTGGGAGCCGGCGGATACGAGATCATTACCCAGCGCCAGGACGGCGACCGGCTGGCCACCGGCGACGTCGTCCTCACCGTGCGGGCCCCGGTAGCCGGGCTGCTCACCGCTGAGCGCACCGCACTTAACCTGCTGTGTCACCTCTCCGGGGTGGCGACCGCCACCGCGGCGTGGGTAGACGCGGTGGCCGGCACCGGCGCGTCGATCCGGGACTCCCGCAAGACCCTCCCCGGGTTGCGAACGTTGCAGAAGTACGCGGTGCGCTGCGGCGGCGGGCTCAACCACCGGATGGGCCTCGGTGACGCGGTGTTGATCAAGGACAACCACGTGACCGCCGCCGGTTCGGTGACCGCCGCTCTGGCCGCCGTCCGGGCAGTGGCCCCGCAACTGCCCTGCGAGGTAGAGGTCGGCACCCTCGACGAACTGGACGAAGCACTGTCCGCCGGAGCGTCGCTGGTGCTACTGGACAACATGACGGTGGCGCAGTGCGCCGAGGCGGCCCGCCGCGCCGCCGGCTCAGGCACCGACCTGGAAGCCTCCGGCGGCCTGACCCTCGACGTCGCCCGTGCCTATGCCGAAACCGGCGTGCGCTATCTGTCGGTAGGCGCCCTCACCCACTCCGCCCCAGCCCTAGACCTCGGCCTAGACGTGCACTCATAACCGATCCGCCCTCAGCAACAAGTTCCCACCCCATCCGAGCCACAGCCCCTTCAAGATCGAATACAGAGTTGCGGTGGTCGTCTCGCGCCTTCCGAGTCCTGACTGCTCCTGTGTTGCCGAGTTCGATAATAGAGCTATTAGGTGGGCGGCGGTCAGCTCTACTGTCGAACTCAGCAATACGGGAGCGGGAGGGGCATTCAGGATCATCCTTGGGTAGCGGCTGGCGGTGGGTCCCCGGCCCGCCGACGCAATCTTGCGAAGACTGTGCCACCGCAGCAGTCCATTCGCTCGTATCAGAGCCGGCAGGTGAGTGTGTAGTCAAACCCAGGCGGCAGGTACTTTTTCTGTTCGTCGGAAGTGAGGTTCCTGTGGACAATATTGCAAACATGACTCAACGCCCACGATACGTTAAAACGTTCCATAAAGACACCTGAACTGTCCGCGATGAGTAGATGGTTGTCGGATGTGAACGCAAAATCGTAATCCGCGCTTGCAGTTCCTTTGAGTAGAGGGTCGCGCGCATTCCACTCCCACACTGATATTTTGCCACTCTTGTCTTCCTGTGTTGCAAGGAGGGAGTCGTCTGGGCTGAACTTCATCGCCAAGCCGCCTACCAGAATTCGCCGAGAGTCAAATTCTTTCGCGCTGAGATTCCATAGCTTGATTTCGCTCTCGCCGCCGATGCTCAACCATCTTCCGTCACGACTAAAGCTCGCCGACTGTGCACCGTCAAATGAGAAAGGAGGGGTAGTTTTATCGTGAGTATCCCATAGTCGAGCCTCGCCATTGGTGCTAATCGCAGCAATATACCGGCCCTCTGGACTGGCGACCACTTCTTTTATTCGGACTGAGACTGTCGATTTCTCTCTCGTTTGGTTGGTCGTCCGCAGGGCTTCGCGCGCTGATTGGCTCGAGATTTCGGTTTTCGATCGAGTGGATGGCCATCTCGCCGTCAAAAGAGACGGTGGTGCGGTGTTTATTGTCGGGTTGGATCGCGACGTGGCGTGCTCTGACAGAGGTTCCGTCATACAAGTCGGTGTCAATAAGTGAGATTACGTTGGATCTATCGGCGTCGACTAAGGCAATCGTGTGCTCGTCAGAGCTAAGCGCCGTGCTGCCATTGTCTGGCTTGGGGTAGGTGGCGATCAGCGTCCGCTTTGCTACGTCGAAAATGGCTGCTGTATTGTACCGGGATATGGCCATGCGGCGACCCTTGGAAGCGAAGGACACGTTGAAATTTGACGCGCCCTCCATCTTTTGTGCCTGTCGACGATCGAAGTCCCATCACCCATTGCTGAACGTGTAACTATTATCGCTGCCGCTGTTTGCGGAGGTATCGCTCCGGTCGACTAACATTATCTCGACCTTTGACCCAGAAGAGACGCACCCTGCTGCGGCAGCGTTGATGACGCGCGCGCAGTGGAAGATGCTCATCGGGCCGGTCCTGCATCTCATTCGCTGGCTCGAGGCTGCGGGATGTGTCGTCATCGAGGAGGACTTCGGCACGGCACGCGTTGATGGATTGTCCCAGTGGATCGGGGACCATCCGGTCATCTTGATAAATAGTGCACTCCCCACAGATCGAAAGCGCCTGACCCTTGTGCACGCGCTGGGTCACCTTTGTCTACATAGTTCTATCGCCACCGTCGACATGGAAGAAGAGGCGAACGCATTTGCTGCCGAGTTCCTCATGTCGGAACATGTCATCCGACCGGAGCTACGCAGCCTCAGTCTCGGAAAGCTCATCGACTTAAAGCGTGAGTGGGGGTTTCCGTGCAAGCTATTGTTGAGCGCGCCTACCGTCTCGGGCTCGTCAAGTCGAGTGATCGTGCGAGCTTCTACAGGTCGCTCAATAGGGCAGCCGATCCAGCTTTACCACTGTCGCGGTGGTGACCAAGTCCGCCGAGCGCACCTGCTGGGGCGGGATCTGCGCCCAGTCTTTGAGGGAAGACCCGTGCTCGGGATAGGGGCGGCCCTGCCGGACTTCCTTGAAGATCACAGCTGGCGCCCGTCTTCCGCTCGGTGTGAGCACCCAGCGTATCGGGTGCGTCGGCGGGTCCCGGCACCGGTGTCCGGGGCGCACTAGACTCGGGCTACAGATCTCGACCAGCGCCCGAAATCTACATCTAGTGAGGTGACGTGAACGCAGACGACCGCCGGTTCGAGGTGCTGCGCGCCATCGTCACGGACTACGTGGCCACCCACGAGCCGGTCGCGTCCCGCTCGCTGGTGGAGCGGCACCACTTCGGAGTATCCAGCGCGACCATCCGCAACGACATGGTGGCGCTGGAAGAAGAGGGCTACATCACCCAGCCGCACACCAGCGCCGGTCGGGTGCCCACGGACAAGGGTTACCGGCTGTTCGTCGACCGGCTGTCGGAGGTGAAGCCGCTGTCGGCGGCCGAGCGCCGCGCGGTGCAGACCTTCCTGTACGGCGCGCTTGACCTCGACGACGTGCTACGCCGCAGCGTGCGGTTGCTGGCCCAGCTCACTCGGCAGGTAGCGGTGATCCAGTACCCCACCCTGAGCCGGTCTACGGTGCGTCACCTTGAGGTGCTCGCGCTCACCCCGGCCCGGTTGATGCTGGTGCTCATCACCGACGCGGGCCGAGTAGATCAGCGTATCCTTGAGCTGGGTGACCTCATCACCGAGGAGCAGGTCGCGAAGCTGCGAACGCTGCTCAACCAGGCGCTAGCGGGGCGCCGGTTGGCGGAAGCGTCCGCAGCGGTGGCTGACCTTCCCGACCAGACTCCCCTGGAGCTGCGGGACGCGATGATCCGGGCCTCGACGATTCTGATCGAGACCCTGGTGGAGCACCCCGAAGAGCGGCTGTTGCTCGGCGGGACCGCCAACCTGACGCGCAACGCCACCGACTTCCCAGGGTCGTTGCGCCAGGTGCTCGAGGCGTTGGAGGAGCAGGTGGTGGTGCTTAAATTGCTGGCCGCAGCCCGCGACCCGGGCACTATCACGGTGCGGATCGGTGAGGAGAACGAGGCCGAGGAAATGCGCAGTACGTCATCGGTCTCGATCGGCTATGCCTCGCACGGCACGGTACTCGGAGGGATGGGCGTGGTCGGGCCAACCAGGATGGACTACCCGGGCACCATTGCGGCGGTGCGCGCGGTGGCCCGATACGTAGGGGACATCCTGACCACCCGTTGAGCGTGGTTGCGCTCACCGATATGCACGACGAGTACCGCGGCGAGGGCCGCGGCAGGAGGACGCCAGCGTGGCCAGGGACTACTACGCAATCCTGGGGGTGCCCCGGGACGCCAGCGCGGAGCAGATCAAGCGCGCCTACCGCAAGCTGGCGCGCGAACTGCACCCCGACGTCAACCCCAACGTCGAAGCCCGACAGCGTTTCCAGGACGTCACCGCCGCCTACGAGGTGCTGACCGACCCGCAGAAGCGCCAGATCGTTGACCTCGGCGGGGATCCGCTAGAGCCTGGTGCTGGGCGCGGCGCAGCGGGTGATCCCTTCGGCGGGTTCGGCTTCAGCGACATCATGGACGCCTTCTTCGGCGCTGGTGGCGGGCCGGGTCGTCGAGGGCCGCGCAGCCGGGTGCAAAGCGGTTCTGATGCACTGATCCGGCTGCAGCTCACCCTTGAGGAGTGCGCTAGCGGAGCATCCCGTGAGCTCACCGTGGACACCGCCGTGCTCTGTGGCGAGTGCAACGGCTCGGGGTGCGCGCCCGGTACCCGCCCGCAGGCCTGCGACACCTGTCGCGGCGTCGGTGAGGTCCAGAACGTGCAGCGAACCTTCCTTGGTCAGGTGATGACCTCGCGGCCGTGCCCGGTGTGCCGCGGCTTCGGCGAGGTCATCCCCGACCCGTGCCGTCAGTGCGGCGGGGATGGACGGATCCGGGCCCGCCGCATCGTCACCGCGAAGGTACCCGCTGGAGTGGGTGACGGGATGCGGGTGCGGTTGGCCGGCCAGGGGGAGGTAGGCCCCGGTGGCGGCCCATCGGGCGACCTCTACGTCGAGGTGCAGGAAGTGCCGCACGAGATGTTCACCCGGGACGACGCTGACCTGCACTGCACCGTGCGGGTGCCGATGACGGCCGCCGCGCTGGGCACCACGGTCAAGCTGGAGACCCTGGACGGCACCGAGGAGGTACGGGTCGAACCAGGCACCCAGTGCGCGACCGTGCTGACCCTGCGGGGGCGAGGAATGCCGCGGCTGCGCAGCACAGGCCGCGCCGAGGGGCGCGGTGACCTGTTCGTGCACCTCGACGTCGTGACCCCCACCCGGCTGGACCCCCGGCAGATCGAACTGCTCCGGGAGCTCGCCGTTCTGCGCGGTGAGGAGCAGGCGGAGCTCACGGTGAACGGTCGGGCCGGCGGTTTGTTCTCCCGGTTGCGAGATTCGTTAGGCGGGCGCTGATGCTCAGCGGGCGCTGAGGGGGCTGCGGTGAGCAGCCCGCCGGTGTTCCTCGCCGAAGCGCTGCCTGCTGAGGGCACCGAGACGATGCTCACCGGCCCCGAGGGCAGGCACGCCGCGACAGTGCGACGGTTGCGCGCTGGCGAACGTCTCATGCTCACCGACGGCCAGGGTGAGCTGGCCCTGTGTGACGTGCTCGAGACCGGTCGGGATCAGCTGCGGCTGCGGGTGCTGCGCCGGACGATCGAGCCGGCCCCGGCGCTGCGGGTAACGCTGGCCCAGGCGCTGGTTAAGGGCCAGGGTGGGGAGCTGTCGGTGGAGCTGGCCACCGAGGCTGGGGTGGATGCGGTCTTGCCCTGGCGGGCTGACCGCTGCGTGGCCCGCTGGGACTGCGGCCCACGCGGGGCGAAGGCGCTGTCCCGCTGGCGAGAAGCAGCTCGTGAGGCGGCCAAACAGTCCCGCCGGGGATGGGTCCCCGAGGTGGCCGAGCCGGTGAGCACCCCCATGCTCGGGCAGCGCGTTGCCGCCGCGGCGGGGTGCCTAGTCCTGCACGAAAGTGCGGCTGATCCGCTGCCCTTGGTGCCGTTGCCCGCCGCAGGGGAACTCGTGCTGGTGGTCGGACCTGAGGGCGGCATCACCGAGGCGGAATTGGCCACGCTCACCGCCGCGGGAGGCCGGCCGGTACGGCTGGGCCCAGGGGTGTTGCGTTCTTCGAGTGCCGGAGCGGTTGCTCTCGGTGCAATTGGTGCTCTCTCTCAACGGTGGTCACTACGCCATTAGAGTGGAAAATAGCGCACTTCCTCGTGAAAAGAGTTACCTTAAGTAGGTAAGAACGACGGCCACCACCTGATCGAGTATAAAAACCCTGTAGCCACAGAAAAACCCTGTAGCACCAAAAAGACTCCGCCGGGCACCTCCCCCCTCGGTCCGGCGGCGCCGCGCCCCGGCGGGACAGCCCCCAGTTTCCGCCGCGGCGCGGCATCCCTATTCTCCCGCCCCGCGGACTTGGGTGTCCGGCTACCATCGGTCCTGCTGGTTGACTCGAGACGCGCGAGTGCGCAGAAAGCAGGACCCACGCCCACGTGACCCCTACCTCGGTGGAGGGTGACTCCCGATCTGGTTCGGAGACACTGCGGCCCGAACCGGAGCAGTCGAAGGTTGTGATCCCCGATTCCGCCGTGCTGGTCTTGCTGGGACCCCACGACGATAACCTCAGGGTGCTAGAGGAGCTGCTCGCCGCTGAGGTGTACCTGCGGGGCAATGAGGTCACCCTCACCGGCACCCCGGCCGACGTCGCATTCGCCGAGCGGGCCTTCGAGGAGTTGATCACTCTGGCCTGCCGCGGCCAGCAGCTCGGCCCGGATGCCGTCCGGACGACCCTGAAGATGCTCTCCCAGGGGGACGCGGAATCCCCCGCCGAGGTGCTCAGTCTGGACATTCTCTCTCGGCGCGGCCGCACGATCCGGCCCAAGACGCTGAACCAGAAGCGGTACGTCGATGCCATCGATCGGTACACGATCGTGTTCGGCATCGGACCCGCCGGTACCGGCAAGACCTACCTGGCCATGGCCAAGGCGGTGCAAGCGCTGCAGGCCAAGCAGGTCAATCGGATCATTCTTACCAGGCCAGCGGTTGAGGCGGGGGAACGGTTAGGCTTCCTGCCCGGCACCCTGTACGAGAAGATCGACCCCTACCTGCGTCCGCTCTACGACGCGCTGCACGACATGCTCGACTCGGAGTCGATCCCTAAGCTGATGGCCACGGGGACCATTGAGGTCGCCCCGCTGGCCTACATGCGCGGTCGCACCCTGAATGAGGCCTTCATCATCCTCGACGAGGCCCAGAACACCACTCAGGAGCAGATGAAGATGTTCCTCACCCGGCTCGGCTCCGGCTCCCAGGTCGTGGTCACCGGTGATGTCACCCAGATCGACCTGCCCGGCGGCCAACCCTCAGGGCTACAGATCGTGCAAGACATCCTCGATGGAGTGGACGACGTGCACTTTGCGCAGCTGACCAGTAATGATGTGGTCCGTCACCGCCTGGTCACCGATATCGTCAACGCCTATGCGCGGTGGGACGCTCTCCAGGAGACTATCCAGGCGCAGAAGACCACCCGGGCACGCCCGGTGTCCAACCGTGCCGACCGACGCCAGAGGCGGTGACCCGTCTGTGGGCATTGAGATTTGCAATGAGTCCGGCGCCGCCATCCCAGAGGCGTCGATCGCGGCGGCGGCGCGTTTCGCGATGGATCGGATGGGCGTCAGTCTGTTGGCGGAGTTGTCCGTCCTGCTGGTCAGCAGCCGGGTCATGGCCGATCTGCACGAGCGCTGGATGGATCTGCCGGGGCCCACCGACGTGCTGGCCTTCCCGATGGATGACGCGGAGGAGGGTAGTCTGCTGGCGGGCGGCAAGCCGGACAGCCCATCCGGTGGTCCCGCCCTGCTCGGTGACATCGTGCTGTGCCCCGAGGTCGCGCGGGAACAGGCTCTCGCGGCGGGTCACTCAGTGCTCGATGAGCTGCACCTGCTCACCGTGCACGGTGTCCTGCACCTGCTGGGTTACGACCATGCCGAACCCGCGCAGGAGTGCGAAATGTTCGCTCTGCAGGACCGGATCCTTGAGGAGTTCCGGCGGGCCGACCGGGCCAGCCGGCGCCGGATCGCCCAGCGGGACGCAGATACGCGGCTGCTCGGGGTGGTCGGTCTGGACGGGCCGGAAGAATCCGGCTCGCTGAGATAACTTCCCCCGACACCTCACTGGCGTCGACAGTGCTGACGTCCTCAGTGGCCCTGCTGGTGCTGGCCGCCACCCTGGTGGTGGCTGCGGGTGGCTTCGCCGCGGCCGACGCCGCGCTGGGCACCGTGTCGCGGGCTCGGGTCGACGCGCTGGTGCGCGCCGGCCGGTTCGGTGCCGGGGCGCTGGCGCTCGTCGTCGCCGACCGGCCCCGGCATATCAACCTGTTGCTGTTGCTCCGGCTGATCTGCGAGCTGGCCGCGACGGTGCTGGTCACCGTCGCGGCGGTGCAGGTGTTCCCATCGATCTGGCTGGCGGTCCTGGCCACCGGACTGGGGATGGTGGTGGTGACCTATGTGGTCGTCGGGGTAGGTCCGCGCACTATCGGACGCCAGCACGCCTACCGGGTCGGCCTCCTGGTGGCGGGACCAGTCCGGGCACTGGGTCGGCTCCTGAGCCCGCTGTCGCGGCTGCTCATCGCCATTGGTCAGGCGATGACGCTGGGCCGGGGTTTTCCGGAGGGGCCGTTCAGCTCTGAGGTTGAGCTTCGGGAGCTGGTGGATATGGCGGGTCAGCGGGGCGTGGTGCAGGTTGAGGTGGCCGAGATGATCCGGTCGGTATTCGAGCTGGGAGACACCGTGGCCCGCGAGGTGATGGTACCCCGGACTGAGATCGTCTGGATTGAGCAGCACACGTCGGTGAGCCAGGCCGTGGCGCTGTGCCTGCGTTCCGGATTCTCCCGGATCCCGGTGGTCGGGGAGAGCGTCGATGACATCGTCGGTGTCGTGCACCTCAAGGACCTGGTGGCGGCCGAGCGGCGGGGCGAGCACGCCGGTGGTTGCGTCGGTGCGGTGATGAGGCCGGCGACGTTCGTGCCCGACTCCAAACTGCTCACCGGGCTGCTCAAGGAGATGCAGGTCTCGCACAACCACATGGCCGTTGTCGTCGACGAGTACGGCGGCACCGCAGGTCTGCTGACGATCGAGGATATCCTCGAAGAAATCGTCGGCGAGATCACCGACGAGTCGGACACCGAGGCGGCCCCGCCGATCGAGCACCTCGGGGACGGTACGGTACGAGTGATCAGCCGGCTGCCGGTGATCGACCTAGGTGAGCTGTTCGGAGTGGACCTCCCAGAGACCGACGTGGAGACCGTCGGGGGGCTGCTGGCACAGCAGTTGGGTCGGGTGCCGGTGCCCGGTGCCGTGGCCGAGGTGGCCGGCTTGCGGCTGCGCGCCGAGGGCGGCAACGATCGCCGTGGGCGACTGCGCATCACCACCGTCACCGTAGGCCGGATGGATCCCCCACCCGGTCAGCCTCCCACTCCTCGACCCCCAGTTGACCCCGCCGCGGCCGACCCGCCGCAGGAAGCGAGCGACACCCGTGCCTGAGATCGCCGACCTCGACCCCGAGGACGCCAAAATCGTGACGCTGGCCCGCTGCGCGCAAGCCCGCACCGGCGCCCAGGAGGGTGCCGCGGTACGGGACACTGACGGGCGCACCTACACCGGCGTCACCGTCTCGCTGCCCTCCCTGACGCTGACCGCCCTGCAGGCAGCGGTGGCCGCGGCGGTGGCCAGCGGAGCGACCGGCTTGGAGGCGGCTGCGGTGGTGTCGGGGTCGGGGGCCGCTGCCTCATTGGCCGCTGCTTCCCTGGCTGCGGCCCACGATCTCGGGCCAGCGGCCCCGGTGCTGGTGGCCGACCAGCGCGGCACCGTCCAGCACATCCTGCGCGCGGCGAGGTAACCGTGAACCGGGATGCAGCGCAGCACACCGAAGACCCGTTCCGAGCTGGGTTTGCCTGTTTGGTAGGCAGGCCCAACGTTGGCAAGTCAACATTGACCAATGCGCTCGTGGGCCAGAAAGTGGCGATCACCTCCAGCCGGCCCCAGACTACCCGGCACACCATCCGGGGAATCGTGCACCAGCCCCACGGGCAGCTCGTCCTGGTGGACACGCCCGGCTTGCACCGGCCCCGCACGCTGCTCGGTCAGCGGCTCAACAGCGTGGTACGCGCGACCTGGTCTGAGGTGGACGTGATCGGTTTCTGCGTGCCCGCCGACGCCCCGATCGGAGCGGGGGACCGATTCATCGCCACTCAGCTGGCTGCGCTGGCCCGGCGCACCCCAGTGTTCGGCATCGTGACCAAAACCGACCTGGTGCCCCCGCCCCGAGTAGCTGAGCAGCTCGCCGGGCTGGCTGAGCTGGCGCGCTCAGCTGGCGTGGGGGAGTTCGCTGAGCTGGTGCCGGTGTCCGCGGTCGATGGCTTCCAGGTGGGGCTGCTCGCTGACCTGCTGCTGGCCCGGATGCCGCCGTCGCCACCGCTGTACCCCAGCGGGGAGCTCACCGACGAACCAGAGCAGACTCTGGTCGCTGAGCTGGTCCGGGAAGCCGCGCTGGAAGGCGTGCGCGATGAGCTGCCGCACTCGCTGGCCGTTGTGGTCGAGCAGATGAGCCCCCGGGAAGGGCGGGCTGACCTGCTGGACATCTACGTGAATCTCTATGTCGAGCGGGACAGCCAGAAGGCGATCGTGATCGGACGCGGCGGGGCGCGGCTCAAGGAGGTCGGCAGCCGCGCGCGGTCGCACATCGAGGCCCTGCTGGGCAGCTCGGTGTACCTGGATCTGCATGTGAAAGTCGCCAAAGACTGGCAGCGCGACCCCAAGCAGCTGCGCCGGCTGGGTTTTTAGGCGCGCGTCGCCTTCGCCGGCGGACCCGGCGGTGCGACGATGGGCAGGTGAGCCTGTACCGCGACACCGGGGTTGTGCTGCGGGTGCAGAAGTTGGGCGAAGCTGATCGCATCATCACGCTGCTGACCCGCCGGAACGGGCCGGTGCGTGCGGTGGCCAAGGGCGTGCGGCGCACCTCGTCGAAGTTCGGCGCGCGGCTGGAGCCCTTCGGGCACGTTGACG
This sequence comes from Pseudonocardiales bacterium, assembly GCA_019247305.1. GTDB lineage: Bacteria > Actinomycetota > Actinomycetes > Mycobacteriales > Pseudonocardiaceae. Next base: position 104,456 of record JAFAPC010000134.1, on the reverse strand, counting down.
TGCAGTTTTACCGCGGGCGGACGCTGGATGTCATCACCCAGGTGGAGACGGTCGAGGGCTTCAGTTCTCGGCTGGTCGGCGACTACGGCCGCTACACCGTGGGCTGCGCGGTGCTGGAGACCGCCGAGCGGCTGGCCGGCGCCGAGGGTGAACCGGTGCTGCGGCTGTACCTGCTGGTCGTGGGGGCACTGCGGGCGCTGGCCGAGGGGCAGCGGCACGCCCCCCTGGTGCTGGACGCGTTCCTGCTGCGCGCGATGGCCGCCGCCGGATGGGCGCCTGCGCTATCCGAATGCGCCCGATGCGGTCTGCCGGGACCGCACCGGGCGTTCAGCGTTCCGGCGGGGGGTGTGGTCTGTCCCGGGTGCCGTCCGGCCGGTGCGGTTACCCCCTCGGCACAGACTCTGGAGCTGCTCGACGCCCTCGCGCGGGGTAACTGGCAGATCGCGGAGGCCGCCTCAGCGCCGGTCTGCCGGGAAGGCAGTGGCCTGGTCGCCGCCCACCTGCAATGGCACCTCGAACGCCAACTCCGCTCCCTCCCCCTCGTCGAACGTTCCCCTCCGCTGTCGCATTCAGCGGGCTCAGCGGGGTTACCAGCCGCCCGGTAACCCCGCTGAGCCCGCTGAATGCGCAGGCGGCAGGATGTGTGGGTGCGTGCGCCTGATCCGCATCCCTCTGGGGCGCGGCCGCCGTTGATTCCTTTTGAGCGGGTGCCCCGGCACGTGGCCCTGGTGATGGATGGCAACGGGCGGTGGGCGCAGCAGCGCGGGATGCCCCGCACGGAAGGCCACCGCCGTGGTGAGGCCGTGTTGCTGGACGTGGTGTGCGGCTGCATCGAGCTGGGCGTGCGGTGGCTGTCGGCCTATGCGTTCTCCACCGAGAACTGGCGGCGCAGCCCGCAGGAAGTGCGCTTCCTGATGGGTTTTAACCGCGACGTCATCCGCCGCCGCCGTGATCAGATGCACGAGCTGGGCGTCCGGGTGCGCTGGGCTGGGCGTCGCCCGCGGCTGTGGCCCAGCGTGATCCGGGAGCTTGAGGTCGCTGAGAAGCTGACCGCGGACAACGACGTGATGACCCTGACCATGTGCGTGAACTACGGCGGTCGCGCCGAGATCGCTGACGCGGCGCGCGAGGTGGCCCGCCGGGTTGCCCGCGGTGAGATCGACCCGGAGCGGGTGGACGAGCGGATGCTGGCCCGCTACCTGGATGAGCCGGACATGCCCGACGTCGATCTGTTCCTGCGGCCGTCGGGGGAGCAGCGCATCTCTAACTTTTTGATCTGGCAAGCCGCCTACGCGGAACTGGTGTTCCAGGACGTCCTGTTCCCCGACTTCGATCGCCGGGACCTCTGGCGGGCCTGTGAGGCCTACGCTGCCCGTGATCGCCGGTTCGGCAGCGCGGTCGACAAGAGGCCATCCCCCCATGGGCCGACCCAGACCATGCCAGTCCGTGCCAGTGAATGCCGAGCCCGTTAGGACCACAACCATCAGGAGGACGATCCGGTGAGCCAAGACCAGGGCGCGGCGAGTCTGGCCGGCCCACAGGAGTTGCTCGACGCCGCCCGGAGGGCGCTGGAGCGCTACCAGGACGTCACGGTGGACGATGATGGCTCGCTGAGCTTCCAGCACGCCGAGGTGCCCTGCGCGGTGCAGGCGGTGGAACTCCTCGAAGGCCTGGTGATGCTCAGCCTGACCTGTGTGGTCGCCTGGGATGTTCCGCACGACGCTGAGCTGGCCGAGCGGGTTGCCACCCGGGCCGGGCAGGGCCTGTTCGGTACTCTGGGGCTGGTCCGCACCGAGCGCGGCGCTGATGTGACGCTGCGGTACGCATTCCCGGCTGCTGGCTTGGCCACCGTGCCGCTGGGCACCCTGCTCATGCTGGTGGTGTCGGCGGCCTCCCAGCTGCGCGGTGAGCTACTGCACGTGATGGTCCCAGGGCCGGGCGAGTGTTGAGCGGTCGTTAGGACCTCGTGCAGTCGGCGCAGCGGCCGGAGATCTCGATAGTGTGGTCGATGTCGGTGAAGCCGTGGTCAGCGGCGATCTTCTCGGCCCACAGTTCCACGGCCGGCCCCTCGACCTCCACCGTGCGCCCGCAGTGCCGGCACACCAGGTGGTGATGGTGATGCGCCGAGCAACGCCGGTAGACGGCCTCGCCGCTGGCGGTGCGCAGCACGTCGATCTCGCCGGCCTCGGCCAACGTCTGCAGGGTGCGGTACACGGTGGTCAAGCCGATGCCCTCACCACGGTGTCGCAACTTCTCATGGATCTCCTGGGCAGACCGGAAGTCCTCGGTGTCGTCCAGGAGCTGGGACACGGCGATCCGCTGCCGGGTGGAGCGCAGCCGATGAACCGGCGCGGCCGGACGCGGGACGCTCATTCCTCCTCCACGTGGGTGACGGCATCCACCACGATGTTCGACAGGTGCTCATCAACCAGCCGGTAGACGACCTCCCGACCGTGCCGCTCCCCGTCCACCACCCCGGCGGATTTGAGCACCCGCAGATGCTGGCTGATTAACGGCTGGGTGACGCCCAGCGCATCGACCAACTCGTGGACGCAGCGCTCACTGTCGCGGAGCTGGAGCACGATGGCGATCCGCACCGGCGCGGACAGCGCTCGCAGCAGCTCACCGGCCGCCACCAGAGTCGCCCGTGGGCGCCTCGCCGCCGGAGCGGGGGCAGGTCGACCAGGCGAATGCTCATCGTCGAGGGCCGGATCCGGTCTTGCGTCTGCGGTGACACCCACCATGCCGTCTGCCTCGCTTCCCTCGCTCGATCGGCGACCGACGATCCGCCGGCCATGGTAGCGCCCGACGCCGAGCGGGGGTTCGGCTCCGACGATCGCTACTGTGAATACGACCTTCGCACCGACCCCACCAGGAGCTCTCCCGTGTCAGCGGATCGCATCGAGACCGTCGTCAGCCTGTGCAAGCGTCGTGGCTTTGTGTTCCCGAGCGGGGAGATCTACGGCGGAACCCGCTCGGCCTGGGACTACGGCCCGCTCGGCGTGGAACTCAAGGAGAACGTCAAGCGCCAGTGGTGGCGCGCCATGGTCACCGGCCGAGACGACGTCGTCGGCTTGGACTCATCGGTGATCCTGCCCCGCCAGGTGTGGGTCGCCTCAGGTCACGTGCAGGCCTTCCACGATCCGTTGGTGGAGTGCCACAGCTGTCACAAGCGGTTCCGGGCCGATCAGCTCGCCGAGGACTACGCCGAACGCACCGGCAAGGACGTGCTGGAGGGCGACCTGTCGGACATCCCGTGCCCGAACTGCGGCACCCGTGGGGAATACACCGAGCCGCGCGAGTTCAACATGATGCTCAAGACGTACCTCGGTCCAGTGGAATCTGAGGAGGGACTGCACTATCTTCGCCCGGAGACCGCACAGGGTATCTTCGTCAACTTCCAGAATGTTGTGATGTCCGCCCGCAAGAAGCCGCCGTTTGGCATCGCGCAGGTCGGCAAGAGCTTCCGCAACGAGATCACCCCGGGCAACTTCATCTTCCGCACCCGCGAGTTCGAGCAGATGGAGATGGAGTTCTTTGTCGAGCCGGGCACCGACGAGCAGTGGCACCAGTACTGGATCGACACCCGCACCGAATGGTACGTCGACCTGGGTATCGACCGAGACAACTTGCGGCACTATGAGCACCCCAAGGAAAAACTCTCGCACTACTCCAAGCGGACCGTGGACGTGGAGTACCGGTTCGGCTTCTCCTCCGGTCAGGAGTGGGGCGAGCTGGAGGGCATCGCCAACCGTACCGACTTCGACCTCACGACGCATTCCAACCATTCCGGAGTCGACCTGTCCTACTATGACCAGGCCACCGACTCCCGTTACCGGCCCTACGTGATCGAGCCCGCCGCGGGTGTCGGCCGTCCGATGATGGCGTTCCTGCTGGAGGCCTACGCGGAGGACGAGGCGCCTAATGCCAAAGGTGGGGTGGATCGCCGAGTGGTGCTCAGGTTGGACCGACGGCTCGCCCCGGTGAAGGCTGCGGTACTGCCGCTGTCGCGTCACGCCGACCTTTCCCCTAAGGCCCGGGACCTCGCCGCGGCGCTGCGCCGGCACTGGAATGTCGATTTCGACGACGCGGGCGCCATCGGCCGCCGGTACCGTCGACAGGACGAGATCGGCACGCCGTTCTGCGTGACGGTGGACTTCGACTCGCTGACCGACCATGCGGTGACGGTGCGGGAGCGGGACACCATGGTTCAGGAGCGAGTCGCGATGGATCAGGTCGAGTCCTATCTGGCGACTCGCTTGGTCGGCTGCTAAGTCGCCGTTCCTTCTGGGAGCATAGTGGGCATGGACACCGTGAAGACCGAGGAAACGCGCCACCGCCGCCACGTCGGTGACGCGCTGCGCCGCTGGGCCGAGCAGGGTCGGTCCGCCGGGGTGGTGCGGGTGCTCCAGCGGCATGGTTTCGGCACCGTGGCCACCGGGCAACTGCTGGCCGGCACCGCCGAGGGTGCCCGGGTGGGGACGGTTTTCGAGGGCACCATGGACGCCGTGGCGCTGCCGTTGCTGAGCTCAGCTGTGTCCACACCCGGTACCGCGACCGGGCACGTCACCGAGCCGAACGCCCTCGCCGCGGGGCTGGCCTGCAGCGGCGGCGCCCAGCTGCTGGGTCACCCGCTGCCAGCGCCGCTCGCCGCTGCGTTGGGTTCCGCACTCGCCGAGGGCGAACCCTGCGCGCTGGCCTCCACCGTCGACGGCTCGGTGGTGCTGGTGGCGGCCGGGCCGGGGCTGACCGATGTCGTCGGCACGCTCGGTGACACCAACGTGGACGAGGTGGTGCTGGGCAGGGTCCGTGAGCTGGCCCGGACCGGCGCGACGGCCACCGAGCAGGGCGAGGTGGCAGACACCCCGGTGCTACTCGATGTGTGGGTGCCGGTGACCACCATGCTGATCGTGGGGCGCGGGGCGATCGGGGCTGCCCTGGCGGCGCAGTGCACGCTGCTGGGCTGGGCGGTGCGCACCGAGACCGAGGTGGAGGCGGCGGTCCTCGCCGTGAAGGAGTTCACCGCCGCCGACGTGCTGGTCCTGCTGGACCACGGTCCGGCCTTCGACGCCGTGCTGGTGGAGCTGCTGCGGTCGGGGCGCGGTTTCTGCGGCGCGTTGGGGTCGCGACACACCCAAGAGGCTCGACGCCGCCGGCTACGAGCCGCCGGGATCACCGACGAGGAACTGGCCCGGCTGCACGGACCGGTGGGTCTGGACGTGGGCGCGGCCAGGCCAGCAGAGACGGCGGTGTCCGTGGTCGCGGAAGTCCTGGCGGTGCGCCGGGGGCGTTCCGGTGGCCCACTAGCCACCACGGCGGGCCGCATCGGTGGGTGAGGGCCGGCGGAGCCGGCACTCGGGCTCCCGGTCCGTGCTGCTCAGCGCGCTGATCCAGCTGGTCCTCGGCGCCGTGCTGATGAGCGTCCTGGTCGTCGGCGGCACGATGGTCCGGGTGTGGCAGGTGGCTCGAATCGATGACCGGGACTCCGCCGACGTCGTGGTGGTGCTGGGCGCGGCCCAGTACGACGGGACGCCCTCGGCGGTGCTGAGCTCCCGGCTGGACCACGCTGCCCGGCTGTGGCGCGACGGAGTCGCGCCGGTGATCGTCACTGTCGGTGGCCGACGGCCCGGCGACACCTACACCGAGGCCGAAGCCGGCCGCAACTATCTGGCGTCCTACGGGGTCCCCCCAAGCGCCGTAGTGCCGATTGGGGAGGGCCGTGACACCCTGGAGAGCCTGCGTGCGGTGTCCCGTCGGGCCGGGCCTGCGGGCTGGCACACCGCAGTGATCGTCAGCGATCCCTGGCATTCCTTGCGGGCTCGCACGATGGCTGATGACCTCGGGCTCACCGCCTGGACCTCACCCACCCGAAGCGGACCAATCGTGCAGACCCGCCTCATTCAGGCCCGCTACATTGTTCGGGAGAGTGCCGCGCTGCTGCACTACCGGCTTACCCACGCCCCAGCCGAGTCGTTCGGCACCGATCTGGGGTAAGCGCGGCGTTGCGCCCCCGGTGTCGACCTGCCGACAGTCCAGTTCACTCGGGTGGGCTGCGTGGTGAGCGGTGGGTGACTCACTCGGATGGCCCGGTGACGGGGTGCTGGTCGTAGTCATAGGGTCCCGTGGGCCCTGGTTATCTCCTTTTATCTGGTCCGGGTCCACCCCACGCTTTCATCCCCGCAGGAGAGTGGTCATGAATTCGGGCGGTGGTAATCCTTCTGATCACCCGAATGAGCCGCGCCCTTCTCCTCCGGCTGGTGTGGTGGCCTCGGTGCTGGATCGGGACATCATCGGCGCGTTGGGGCGGCTTGCGGCGACGGATACCGGTCCGCGGCGGTCGTGGTGGCGGCGGCTAGGCACGTTGTTGGTCATTATGGGACCGGGTTTGATCGTGATGGGTGGGGGTAACGACGCGGGCGGGGTCGTCCTGTATGCCCAGGCGGGGCAGGATTACGGGACCACGTTGGTGTGGGCGTTGGTGATCCTCACCCCGGTCTTGTACCTCAACCAGGAAATGGTCATTCGGTTGGGTGCGGTCTCCGGCGTCGGACACGCCCGGTTGATCTTTGCGCGGTTCGGGAGTTTCTGGGGTTGGTTCAGCGTCGGTGACCTGGTGGTCATTAACGCGATTACGATCGTGGCTGAGTTCATCGGGGTGTCCCAGGCACTGGCCTTTTTTGGCCTGTCGACCTCCGTGAGTGTGCCGGTGTCCGCGGTGGTGCTGTTCGTGGTGATCGCGGGTGGAACGTTTCGCCGCTGGGAGCGGTTGTTGTTTCTCTTGGTCGCCGTTGACTTAGTGGTGTTCCCAATGGCCTGGCTGGTCCATCCCAGCCCCATTCGGCTCGCCCAGGGCGTGATCCCGAGCCTGCCCGGCGGGCTGAACGCCACGCTGTTGCTGTTCATTATCGGGCTCATCGGGACCACGGTGGAGCCCTGGCAGTTGTTCTTTCAGCAGTCTAGTGTGGTGGATAAGCGCATCACCCCGCGCTGGATCCGCTACGAGCGGGTTGATCTGGCGCTCGGTCTGGCTGTCGAGATGCTGGGAGCTATCGCGTTGATCGCGGTGACCGCGTTCGCCCTGGGCGGCACCGGGTTGGCCGGGCACTTCGTGGACGCGGCCACCACGATGAGCGGCTTATCCCAGCACGCTGGGCACACCGTGGCCGTGTTGTTCGCCATCGTGCTGCTCGACGGCTCGATCATCGGCGCCAACCTGGTCGGGCTAACCAGTTCCTACACCTTAGGTGACGTGCTGAACAACCCCAGCTCGCTGCATCACACAATGCCCCGGGCACGGCTGTTTTACGGTTTCTACGCGGGGCTCATCGCCATAGGCGCGGTTGTCGTACTGATACCCGGGATACCGTTGGGGTTGCTCATTGAGGGCGTGGAAGCGCTGACTGCGGTGTTGTTGCCGGCCACCAGCGTCTTTTTAGTCTTGTTGTGCAACGACCGAGCGGTCCTGGGCCCCTGGGTCAACCGAACCGGGAAAAACATCGTGATCGGGATCGTGGTGTGGGCCCTGCTCCTGCTGTCCTTCGCCTCAGGAGCCTCCACGCTGTTTCCGCAGCTGTCCGGTACCGCGATCGAAATCGGCCTCGTGATCGGCGCGGGAATTGGACTGCTCGGCGCCCTCCTGGCCGGGCTGACCCGCTGGTTATCTGCCCACCGGCAGCCAACCGGAGCAGCGGACACCCCCGGTGGTCTTGACTCCGCGCTGGATCGAGATCTCGAGGCGCACGCCACGCTTAGCCACGCGGAGCGCACAGCGCTGCGGGATCAGGACCGGTTAGCCTGGCGCACCCCCGCGCTGGCCACTCTGGAACGACCCCAGCTCAGCCCGCTGCGCCGAGCCGGACTGATCACCCTGCGTGTCTACCTGCTGATCGCCGCCACGCTGATCATCATCAAGGTCGCCCAGCTCGCACTCGGCACCGGCGGCGAAAGCCCAGGATCAGACGCACGGGGCTTGCTAGGGACAGATCAGGAAACCAGCTTAGTGAAGCCGCAGGGTAAGCACAGTGCGCCTGAACCGGATGAACCAGAGGAGGACGAGAAGTGACCGATCCGGCGCTGTTGCGCAGCCGGATGGTCGATGAGCTCACCGCTGGTGGTTTCCTGGATCCTGGGTGGCGGGAGGCGTTTCTTGCCGTGCCGCGTCACGCGTTCATCCCGGACGTGGTATGGCAGGAGCAGCGCCGCGATGTGGTGCCGTTTCAGCGGGCCGAAGACCCGAGCCGTTGGATGCAGCTGGCGTACGCATCCCGCGAGTTCGTGATCACGCAAGTTGATGACGGAAACCCGGTCGGACCGGGACTAATCGGAGATGCCATCTCCAGCTCCGCGAGCCAGCCCAATGTCGTCGCCCTGATGCTGGCCGCCCTTGCGGTGGAGCCGGGGATGACAGTGTGTGAGATTGGTACCGGCACCGGCTACAACGCCGCCCTGCTGGCGCAGCGGCTCGGAGCCGACCACGTGACCACGATCGAGATCGATCCCGAGATCGCCACCCGTGCCCGCGCTGCGCTGTCCACCAACGGGTTCGGCAACGTCACGGTGATCACCGGTGATGGGGCTTACGGCTACCCGCCCCGTGCTCCCTACGACCGGGTCCTGGCCACGGCAGCGGTTGCGCGGGTGCCGTACGCGTGGGTGGCGCAGACCCGGCCGGGCGGACGGGTGGTCACCCCGTGGGGTACCGCGTACCTCAACGGCGCGTTGCTGTCCCTCACCGTGGGTGAGGACGGCACCGCGACGGGTCGCCTGGTGGGCAACGTGGCGTTCATGTGGCTGCGCGCTCAGCGCATCCCCCTGGCCTGGATTCGTGACTGCGTGTATGACGAGGACAAAGCCCAGGTAAGCCATACCGGTCTTCATCCCGGCTGCGTAACCGGCGATTATCACGCGGCGTTGGCCATCGGAGTGCTGGTGCCGGGTTGTGAGTACCGTCTCTGCCGGGCTCAGGACAGCTCCGGTGAGTACACCGTGTGGTTCCTCGACTCACACACCCAATCGTGGGCGAGCATTGACTACATGCCGGGTACCGATACCTATGAGGTGAACCAGCTGGGGCCACGCCGACTCTGGGACGAGGTGGAAGCCGCCTACACCTGGTGGAAGCAAGCGGGCAGCCCCACCGCAGACCAATGGCGTTTCACCGTGACACCGCAGGGGCAACAGGTATCAGCCGCTGAGGATGACGACGTCGTGCCGGTTTGGGGACCGACACCAGCGGCCTCACACTGACCAATGCTGTGAGCTGGGAGGATGCTCCCCGAGTTGGACTCGAACCAACAACCCTGCGATTAACAGTCGCATGCTCTGCCAATTGAGCTATCGGGGAAAGCACTGGATGTCCAGCCCGTCTGGCGGACCGACTGCGAGCCACTGTAGCGCACCGTGGGCAACACTGTGCCAGCGCCCCACCAGCTATCCGGCCTGCGCGACGGCGAAGATCCGGCGGAACGGGAACCAGGTCACCCCGTCGGCTCCCGCCGGGTAGGCAGCCCTGAGCCGGGGAGCAAGTTCGTGGCGGAACTCCTCCCACTCCGACGCGGACAGCGCCGCCCGGACCGGCCGCAGGGCGGTCCCAGTGATCCATTCGAGCACGGGGTCGGACCCGGTCAGCCGGTGCAGGTAGGTGGTCTCCCAGACGTCCAGCTCCGCAGCACCCGGGGCGAGGACCGCAGCGTATCCGGCGGGTTCCAGCACCCGGTGGGTCTCCCTGAGGTCGAAGAGCCCGCGCCAGCGAGGCTCGGCGGCAAGCCGTGTTGTCTCGGCGTGGGAGGGCGCGTGGGAGTTCCCGGGCACCTGCAAGGCCAACCATCCCCCCGAGGGCAGCGCCCGCATCCACTGGCGCAGCAGCTCGGCATGCTCGGGTACCCATTGCAAGACCGCGTTGCAGACGACGAGATTGGTGCCGGGCGCCGGTAACCAGTGACGAACGTCGCACAGCTCGGCGTGGACACCGCGCTCGAGCGCGGCCTGCACCATCTCCGGTGAGCTATCCAGCGCGATGACGGTGGCCTTGGGCCATCGCTTGGCCAACAACCGCGTGAGAGTGCCCGGTCCGCAGCCCAGGTCCACCACCAGGGACGGGTCGCGGACACCGACCCGGGCCAGGAGGTCGTGGAAAGGCCGGGCTCGGTGGTCACCGAACGCCAGGTAGGTCTCCGGGTCCCACACCGCCGCGATCTCCTCACTGTCAGCAGCCGAACCTAGCCGGGTGCGGCCAGCACGACAAGCGCCGCGCCACGGCTCATTCTTGGGCTCCTGCTGCTCGGTCGCGCAGTGCCCGGTAGTAGTGCTCAAGGGCGACCAGGTCGCCGAAGAGGCGGTGGTAGGTGTCGGGGTCCTCCAGGGGTGAGAGTCGTTGCAGCCGGGATTTGATGTCGGCGACTTGTCGTCCGACGATGGTGGCTTGCAGGCTGGCCAGCAGGCTGGCGATGTAGTGGGCGTCGTCGTCGGGGGTGCCGTTGACCCGGAGTGTCTCGACCGCGAGTTCGGTGAGCAGCGATCGGTGGGGGCAGTGTGCGGCGACGGCGTCGATCCACTCGGGGGGTGAGAGTCCTGCGGCGGTGCCACCGGCGGCTAGGACTGCTGTGTGGATCTGGGCGTAGGCGGGGTGGGTGAAGGCGTCGGTGGGTAGCGTGTCGTAGACCGGGCCGGTCATCGCGGGTTGCTGCAGGACCGCTTTGAGCACCTCGCGTTGAGCCTGCAGCCGGACGTCGTCTCGGGGCGGAAGCGCTGCGCTGTTCTCGGCTGAGGACGTGCTCCGGGTGCGCCCGCCGCGACGTCGAGGCTCATCACCAGCGGTTTCCCGGACCCGGCGGACCACTGTGGCGATGTCGTCCCAGCCAACCCAGCCGGCAAGCTGGCGGGCGTACTCATCGCGCAGGGAGATGTCTTTGATCTGGGCGATCCGTGGCACTGCCCGCCGCAGCGCTTCCACCCGGCCCTCCGCTGTGTCCAGTTTATACTCTTCGAGCAGTCTTTTCACCGCGAATTTGAACAGCGGTTGACGGCGGGCCACCAGATCGCGCACCGCCGCGTCGCCCTTGGCCTGGCGCAGCTCGCACGGATCCATCCCATCCGGTGCGATCGCGATGTAGGTCCATGCGGCGTAACTCTGGTCGTCGTCGTCAGCCCTAGACGCCGCCTTCCGCCCAGCCTCGTCGCCGTCGAAGATGAAGATTACTTCGCTATGGAAGTCAAAATCGTCCATGAGCAGCCGGCGCAGCACCGCGATGTGTTCGGCTCCGAAGGCCGTGCCACAGGAGGCCAGTGCGGTGGGCACCCCGGCCAGGTGCATCGCCATCACGTCGGTGTAGCCCTCGACCACGACGACCTGGCCTCGTCGGGCGATCTCGCGTTTGGCCAGGTCCAGCCCGAAGAGCACCTGTGACTTGCGGTACAGCGGCGTCTCGGGAGTGTTGAGGTACTTCGCCTCGATGCGGTCATCGTCGAACAGCCGCCGGGCACCGAACCCCACGACATCACCACCGAGGTCACGGATCGGCCACAGCAGCCGGCGGTGGAAGCGGTCGATCGGCCCACGCTGGCCCTCCCGGGACAGCCCAGCTTTGACCAGCTCATCGACAGAGAACCCGCGGCCGAGGAGGTGCTTGGTGAGTTGGTCCCAGCCCGAGGGGGCGAAGCCGCAGCCGAACGTGCCCGCAGCCTGCGACGTGAACCCGCGTTGAGTGAGGAACTCCCGGGCTACCTGTGCCTCGGGGCCACTGAGCTGCTCGGCGTAGAACTGCTGGGCCAGCCTGTTCACCTCGACCAGCCGGGACCGACTGTTGCGCTCGCGCGCCAGGGCCGAGCCCCCGCCGGTGTAGGTCAACCGGATGCCGGCCCGGCCCGCCAGGCGTTCCACGGCCTCGACGAAGCCAATGTGCTCGATCTTCATCACGAAGTCGAGAACGGATCCGCCCTCACCGCAGCCAAAACAATGAAAGGTGCCATGAGCTGGGCGGACGTGGAACGACGCCGACTTCTCATCATGGAACGGGCACAGCCCCTTGAGCGAATCCGCACCAGCCCGCCGCAACGCGACGTACTCGCCCACCACCTCATCGATCCGGTTACGCGCCCGGACCTCCACGATGTCAGCGTCCCGGATCCGTGCAGCCACGAGCGTCGAGTCTAGGGTTACTCTGGCTCGGGCCGAGGCGGACCTCGCCCGGAACTGTCGGTCCCTGGTGGCATCGTTTGGCAGACCGACCCGAGGAGGGGACCATGACCAGCATGAGCGTCACTGCCAGCACGCCCTTCACGGTCCATGACCTGGAAGGGATGCCCGATGACGGCCGCCGCTACGAACTCATCGACGGGGAACTCCTGGTGAGCCCGGCGCCCGGTCTGCGGCACCAGACCATCAGCCTGCGGCTGTACCGCGTGCTCGATGATGCCTGCCCCGAGGACCTGTACGTCCTCGCGGCGCCCTTCGCGGTGCGCACCGACCTCTCCAACGAGGTGCAGCCCGACGTCCTGGTCGCCCGCTTTGCCGAGCTCACCGACAAGAATCTCCCCGCGGCGCCCGTGCTCGCCGTGGAGGTGCTTTCCCCGAGCGGCCGGCTGATCGACCTTAACCTCAAGCGCGCCGCCTACCAGCGGATGGGCACTCCTAGCTACTGGGTGCTCGATCCCGACCCGCCCGACCTGCTGGTCCTGGAACTCGACACCGACGGCCAGTACCAAGAAGTGGCCCGGGTGGTCGGCGACGAGGTCTTCGAGGCACACCGGCCGTTCCCGGTTCGCGTCGTGCCGATCGAGCTACTCGGACGCCTGCGTCCCCGCTGAGCAGTCTCACCCCGAGACGGCCCATTGACGCCAAGCTCCCATTCCGCGTCTCGGACTCGGGACTGCTCATACAACCCCCTTCAACATAGTGCACGGCTCACAAAAGAAACCAGGCGGGGTGACCATGCTCGCGATAGCGATCTCGCGCCCACACAACACCCTGTAGTACCCGGTGTGCGCCCGCAGGTCCTCCTCAAAGGCCTCCTCGGTGGCCCAATGCACCACACGATCGTCCCCGCTTACCACCTCATTCAGGCGCCTTGGTGGACTCACCAGATGTTCTCGGCCGCGCACCCGCCGCCACCATGAACCAAAATGCCACCACGGTGGCTTCGACTGATGATGTCTTCCTTTCATGAGACCCCCGCAGCCAGGCACGGCGGGCACGGTGTCCACACTCCCGAGACCGCCAGTAGCGTGGCGGTGATGTGGGCGCCGCACCACGCCACTGCCTCACCCTGAGCTCTGACTGTGACCAGGCCCCAACTACCGAGCAGGTGCACGAGTTCATCGTCCGGGCACCACGCCCACGCTACCTGCGCCGTCAGCCTCTGTCGAGGGGGCAGCGATACCGCGTGGGCACCCAGAGTGCAGGGATGGCTCACCCACAAATCTCGTGGCACCGTCGTGCGCCTGCGGGCGATCACCCCGCACGTCCGGCAGATACGGCGCTGGTTGGTGGGCGGCCACTCGTCCTGATCGGGCCCCGGGGGAACCACCGCACCGCACGGGGTTTTGAGCACACCCCACGGGAAATCACCCGACACCAGCAGGTGCATCTGGTGATCCAAGACTGAGTACGCCCACCGCATCGAGTCCCTTACCCACTCCCGCCGCTCAGATGGTGTTCCGTCCACTGGACATCCCTACTTCCGTGCCATTCCGGGTCAAGCCACGACACCACAACCAAGGTGATAGCCTCTTCCCGTTGATAATCCTCGAATGAGTCCCAGATCAAAGGGACTTCGTAGAGTGTGCGCCAGTTAATCACCGTGGTGCCGTCCGAGAACACGACACCCTCGTACTCAATGACCGGTCCGGGTTCACCTGGTACGTGCGGGCGAACCCCGTGGAAACGCCTCATCCTCCATTTTTCTGCCGCGCAATGTTTCGGTGTGGTGACCGCGCTGCAGAGGGCCGGGCTGAGCCCAGCCACCAGAACCCGCGGCGCGGAGTCCTTTAGTCGGCGGGCGCGCGAGGTTGGGGAATCACCACCGCCCACCGACGGCCACGATGACGACGGACGAACGCGACCAGCCGAGACCACCACGACCGGTCCCGCACCCGCTGCGGCGAGGTCGTGCTCAGCAACTGCGCGACGGGGATCATCACCCGGGGCTCGGCGTCCGCTAGGTCGACCCACCGGGAGGGCAACCGATGCCGGCCCCCGCGGCGGGCAGCATCAAGTTCCATGTTCGGTGGCCTCATCGCGGCCGTGCCAGCGCCGGTCAGTGCCGACAAACGTGCCCGGTGTGATCGGCCAGCCCCGGCGGACCGCGCCCAGTGCGGTGTCACGCAGCTCGACCCAACCCACCGTCATCACGGGAGCGCTCATGCGACCCGGGCCCCCTCGGGGGCGCCCAGTCCCGCCAGCCATGCTGCGAGAACACAGAACAAGGCCGCGGCGCTGGTCTCATCAAGGATGATCATGCAACCGCCACCGATCTGCGCGTCGAGCGCGAGCTCCTCACCACGGGGGTCCACCATCAGGGTGGCGTAACCCCGTGTGCCCCGGAAGGGCACGCAACTCACCGAGATCATTGTGCTGGTCTTACACGACATCCTCACCGCCGTGTCATGAGTCATAGTTGACCTCTTTTCTCGACAGAAGAACGAGATCATGTCCCGCGTGCTGGCACGCGGTGAAGGGGCCGGCTGGCCGCCAGGAGCCTGGGGGGCAGCTCAACCAGCGGCCAGCCGGCGATCGGGTCGCCACCGTCGGCGGTGTCCAGCTACGCAAGACACCCCAGCGACCCGGAGGAACGGTCACTGGGCAGGGCAGCGACCGTAGGCGGTGCGTCACCGCACCGCGTCCTGAGACATCAGGCCCAAGATCGGGCACCAACAGGTGCGTGTGGTCATTCAAGGGGGAGCGCCAAACGAGCACGGGACGCCCGCACCGCGCCAGGTACACCAGAGCCGGATGCTCGACGCCGAGGTCAACGACGTGGACGCGCCCGTCCACCCAGCTCCGGCCCCACAGGTGCTCAACGGGACCACACCGGGACTCCAAGAGCACCCGGGTCAGCCCGCCGTGCAAGCCAGCTCGGGACTCGACCACCATGATGACCAATCTAACCCAAAATCATGCTCAAGTCAACATCGATAAAAAGCATGATTTAGGGTTAGTTTGCTACGCAGAGTGAAGGCTGGCCAGGATCAACGACAGTGCTCAGGCAAAGTCCCGTTTCCGCAGCTAGGTGGTACTTTGAGTGATCGCTCACACGGCCCAAGACTTGGCTGGCGTGGTTGAACCCCGCCCACGGGGCGCACCGCCACGCCGGATCGCGCCCGCAGCACTGGTTCACCCCGTTCGTCGGTCTCGCTGCCCGGCGTAGCCACAAGTCACAGCTATTCTCGCGGCTTTGCCGGGACCCTGGGATGAACGAAAGGGCACCTGAGCCTGAGAGTCCAAGCGGAAGGTACGTAACCAATGTCACCGAGCGGAAGCCCCCGTGAACGCTTGGGGGCGAGGCTGCGGGAGCTTCGGGCCAGCGCGTTCCGTTCCGGGTCCGCGCTGGCCCGTCACCTCGGTTGGCAGCAGACGAAGGTTTCTAAATTGGAAACCGGCAAACAGTTACCCAGCGCTGCCGACCTTGACGCGTGGGTGGAAGCCGTCAAGGCCGACGAAGGCGTCCGTGCCGAACTGAGTGGTCTCCTTACTCAAGCCCGCATCCAGTACAGCACGTGGACCGATATGGATCCTGTTGATATCGTCGCTACACAGGCCAAGATCGGAGCAACCGAAGCGAGCGAGGTTATCCTCCGCGGGTATCAGCCAGCAATGATCCCGGGTATCCTACAGACGGCCGCATATGCCCGAGAACTTCTCACCATCCCTGGAGTGCCACCCAACTTCGTAAGCGCGCCCGAACAAATCGAAGCGTTGATCGCACAACGAATCAAACGGCAGGAATTGCTATATCAACCGAATCGAGAAGTGCAGATTGTGATTGGCGAGGCCGCTCTCACTGTGCATTTCGGGACTATTGGAACCCTGTTAGGACAGTTAGATCGACTGGTCGCCATTACGGGGCTTCCATCGGTAGATCTGCGCGTGTTGCCCCGAGCGGTAGCATATCCCATCATGCCGCTGACTGGATTTTGGCTCCGCGATGATGTTGTGCGCGTTGAAACAATCACCGGAGAGCAGCTAATCACAGGACCCGATGACATTGCCGTATATAGGAGGGCGTTTGATCTACTGCGTGAAGCCTCCGTTGCTGAAGCCGATGCTGTAGCTCTGATCCAGCGTGCCGCAGCCGAACTGAGAACTGATCAACCAGCCCCATGAGCCCAACGCGTCGCCCATCGAACCGTCACCACTCGCCTGCTCGACTGACGAGAACAGGCACACCAACTCCGCAACCCGTGCGGGAGGACTTGCCAGGTGGACACTGAGGGCCTCAGAGGCTGCGTAGATGCCGTCAATGGCACGTGGTAACGCACTGAGGGGGCGGAACCCACGGGTGATCCCGCAGAGGCGCGGTGGCGGCCGGTAGGCGAAGGATGATCACGGTCGCCAGTACTGTCACGACCATCAGCAACACGACGAGCGCCACCGTTATGACCACGATCGGCCGCGCACTTCACACACTAACTCTTAGCGCTAAGAGTCGCAACACTAGAAAGTGGCCGGACACAGATGCAGCTAAGATCCGCCCCATGTCACCGTCGGACCTCCGCGTGCCCCGTCGACAGCTAGGTCAGGCACTGAGGAGGCTGCGCACGCAGGCCGGGGTCTCGCGAGCGCATGCAGCAAGCGTGATCGACTGCGCCGAGTCCAAGATCGGGCATATCGAGAACGGGGTCACCAGCCTCACCCGGCTCGAACTCGCGGCGCTCCTCCAGCTGTACAACGCGCCCATCGAGCAGCATGAGCCACTCGAAGAACTGCGGGCAAAAGCGAAACAGCGACGCTCCAGAAGCTCCTATCGCTTACCACGATGGCTTCGTAATTATCTCGATATGGAAAGTGACGCCAGCAGCATTCGCAGCTTTGACGGCGAACTGATCCCGGGACTCTTACAGACTGAGGCATATGCACGGCGCGTGCATCTAGTCGCGCAACAGCTCCTCACCGCCGACGAAAGGGAGCGGCTACTAGCCACGCGCATCGATAGACAGCGACTACTAGAAGAGGGCACGCTAACGGTTAACACGATTGTGTCTGAGGCTGCGTTTTGTCGTCTTCTTGGAGATAAGGAGGTGGCTGTCCAGCAGCTTATCCACCTCATAGAGGTGATCCAGCTAACGAATGTGTCGCTACATGTGATCCCCTTCGCTGCCGACCTGGACACACCAGACCCGCGCGTCGGCGGCCTGCACCCCAGCATGTCGGGTTGCTTTGCGGTGTTGAGATTTCCCGGCGATGTGGCACCTCCATTCGGATACTTTGAGCACGCTATCGGAGGCGAGGTAGTCGAAGATCAGAAAATCGTGAGCCAGCTTGGCCAGCTATGGGATCTTCTCCGCGCCCAGGCTCTAACGACCAGTGAGAGTCTGAATTGGCTGGAGGAGCTATTGCATCAATCGGAGGGGTGAGGTGAAGACGGATGCAAACCGACACCAGCCATCAATGGATCAGATCGACATACAGTGGATGGTCGAATCTCTGCGTAGAGGTGGCCCGTCGCGGACATTGCATGATTGTTCGCGACAGCAAGCAGCCGACTGGACCGGTGCTGATCGCCAGTCCGGTCCAGTGGTCCGCTTTTGTAGAGGCAGTCAGCGGGGGCGAGTTCGACTGATCTGCACGGCCGGCCCCGCGGCCAGGCTCTCGGTGACGATGAGAGCCTGGCCCTGATCACGGCGCTCGCTCAGCGAGCAGAGTGAGCATCATCCGATGCATCATCATCTGATATGGCGTAAGAGCAGCCGCAGCGTTGACGAGGGGGACTGTGTCGAGGTCGTCGACCTCGGCGATGAGCACCATGCCGTGCGGGACAGCAAGAACCCGACCGGCCCGGTCCTGATGGTCACCACGGCGCAGTGGTCAGTGTTCACCGCCAGCGTGCGTGCTGGCGAGTTCGACTAATCGACCGACACCCGGACGGCCCCTGCTAGCGGGCATCGAACAGGGGCCGTCCGGCGTGTCAGACCGCAACCGGGATTACCGGAGGTGCCGCCGTCCCGAGCGCGACAGCCTCGCGATGCAACCCGCTGGGGCACCGCAAGGTTTGCCAAGGCCACCGCTACCAACCGCAACAGGCCCCGACGGACTCCCGGAGGCGACCAGTTAGGGTCGGGGTGTGGAGTTTCGCGAGCTGACTGAGGGTCGGTCGATCCAACGTCCGTCGATAGATCGTGACGAGTTGAGCGCGGAGCCAGCCGACTTCAAGGGTGAATTTGATTGTGAGTATTCGCTCGTTGACGCGGGCGAGCAAGCGGGGGTAACGGGCGAGGGGTCCGTGGCGCATTCCGTGGTGCGTCGCGTCGATCTCTCCGGGTCCTATCTTGGCCCGGTGACGCTGACTGACACGACACTGGAAGACGTGGACTTGTCCAATGCGTCGGTCCAGCAACTGACGGTCCGTCGAGCTGAACTTCTGCGGTGTCGAGCGATCGGTCTTCAGCTCTCGATCGAGCAGGCGAGCGATCTGTACGTGGCGGATTGCCGGTTGGACTTCGCCGTGATTCACATCGACAAGGTTAAAGGTATCGCAGCATTCGTCGGGTGTTCGTTCCGCGAGACGGTGATCAGTGGGTTCCTGTCCGGCGTGGTGTTTCTGGATTGCGACTTCGCCGATACGGAGTTTACGGCCGCGAACGCAAAGGGGTGCGATCTGCGGATGTCGCGGCTGGCCGGCGCGCGAGGTTTGCTTGGCCTGCGAGGCGCATTGATCACCGCCGAACAAGCAGCCTCGGTTGCCGATCAACTGGCGATCGAAGCTGGCCTAACAGTGTGCGATTAGCACCCCGACCTACCGCCTACGATTGTCCCAGTTATCCCATACTGGAGCATTATTCAGAACTCTGGGCTGGCCGACGTCGACGGCACGGTTCTCTGGTAGCACCGCAGGCAGGGACCCACCTTCATGATCGCCGAAACTGTGGCGTGGCCGTGCGGGAGTGCACGGCCACGCCACAGTTTCGGCGATCAAGCACCGCTTCACGTCGCCGACGGGCACGAGCCAGCCCACGGACCGGAGACTTCTGAATAAGGTTCCTGGCCTGTTATCCCATTTATCGGTGGCCCAACGCAGATAGGTTTTGAGTAACTCACGGAAACCAGTGTCATGGTCGCGTATCCGGTCGGCGAGCGGTCTCGTGTCGTGTGGCAAGACGTATCACTCCTTCCATGAGCGCAATCTTGCCTTGCGGCAGTAGTCGGTTTCGGTGCCGTCCATCCGGCTGTGCTCACAGTAGCGGTTCGAGGGATGACCCCCACCGCAGAATGCGAAATAAGGACAGCTGATGCGACACTCAGTAGTGCCGCGCTGGTACTCGCGAACCCACGTCGCCTGTATCCTACGGCCGTTTCAAGATCGTATGCGGTGGTCGTCTCTTCCTTTCCGAGTCCTGACTGCTCCTGGGTTGCCGAGTTCGACCACAGAGCTGTTAGGCGGCCGGCGGTCAGCTCTGCTGTCGAACTCGGCAACCCAGGAGCAGGAGGGGCACCCAGGAGCATGGTTGGGTAACGGCTGGTGGTGCTTGCCGGAACGGGCCGCCCGACAGGGCAGACCGGGGACTTATGGATGCTTATGCACCTCACAGGTAACCCGCAGAGGGACTTATGGATGCTTGTGCACCTTGTGGGGCGGGCGTGCGGGGACTTATGATGCTTGTGCACCTTCGACGCGTCAGCTGTGGTCTGAGCGAGTATGACACCGGCGACATCGTGAGAGCGGCCGAGGAGATTGCTACTCGTGCACTTCGAACGCGGTGGCCCACCTGCTTGGGCCCGAGACTGGGCCGGCACCTGAGGCCTTGATTGTCCTCGTTGGTCGGCTGTGGTCCACCGCGGGAGGTCAGTTGACTTTTGTCCAGGGGTTGCACCAGCGGGTCTGGAACGCGCGGTCACTGGTGGTGATCGTCACGGTGGCCGGGCCGCGCCCGAGGTTGTTGGCGATGATCGAGTTGGTGCCGCCGTTGGCGTCCTTGAGGCGCTCCCAGTAGCAGTCCAGGTGCCCAGAGGGTCCAGTGGTGTGGTAAGTACCCGGGGCGATGTTCGTGCCCACCAGGAAGGCGCCCGCACCGAACGTGGTCGCCAAGCCTGGCGGCAGGGTGGGCGACGACGCGGGAACTGTCTGGACCTGGAGGTGCGCTGTGGCCGTCAAGGCTGGATCGTGGTGGTGAACGATGCCGGCGATGATGGCGAGGTTAGCGACGACGGCGCCCAGGAACGCGAGCAGCACCCCGGTGGTGATCCACCGCTGATGCGGGACCGGCGTGCCGGTGGGGGAGGCCGGCTGCTCGATCTGGGGGAGCGTGGGGGCTACGGTCATCTCGCCTCTCTCCAGCAGCTGGTGCGTCAGCCGGCCCCTACCCGCCAGGTGCCGGTACCCAGGAGATCGGCACGCGGCGGGCCATCGTTACAGAATGAGGCCAGCTAACTACCCTTCGTCGCGACCGGGTGAAGACGGTGGAGTGGTTCGCGACGATGCTTGCGCGACGAACAGCACGACATGCGTTCGCCGATGGGGCTGCGGCAAGTTCCACAGGTGCGCGAGATCGCTCGAGACGAGGGCCTCGACGCTATCGAAGCCCGCCTCGGCAAGCGCGGTCATGATGGTCTCGCGGGTCGGCGCGTCGCGCTCACAGCCCCGCCCACCGGTGGAGCGTTTCATCGCTGCTTCCAGTGCCCGCCCGACGAGGCCCGGCTCGGGCTCCTCGCAGGTCGGCGTCAGATCGAAAACGAATCGCAGCCCTCCGGCGATGGCCGCGAGCTGGCGCACCTTGGTGAACAGGCGACGGCGAGCGTCAGCGGTCAGGTACATCAGCAGACCTTCCGCGATCACGAACACCGGCTCGCCGCTGTGCACGAACGGTTCGAGCGCCACGGTCTCGACGTCGCCCTCGACGAGGCGCAACCCTGGCCGCGCGAGCACCGCGCGACCCTCGTCGGTGCGCTGAAGGAGGTCGCGCTTGCGCTCAACGATGGGCGGCAAGTCGAGTTCGGTGTACCGCACGCGCGGGTCGCTCGTTGCGGCGGCGCCTCGTCGGGAAAACCCCGCCGCCAGCTCGATGACGTGTCGATAGCCCGACGTGTGCATCAGGTGATCGATCATCGCGTGGCGATGGAGCAGCGCATGGCGCAGCGGCGGGAGCTTGCGATGGAAGACCCTCGCTGCCGCGAGCACCGCGTTGGTCGTGTCGAACACGCGCTTGGCCTCCGGGCTCGCGAACAGATGCGCGTGGGAGAGCTCACCCCACGCCCACACCTGGGAGGTGTAGAGCGCCGTCCCCGACAGGTCGCCTGCTTGGGCCGTCACGGTCATCGTCAGCCGTCCTTGCGGGCCAGCACCCGGTAGGCGTTGCCGCCGCGAGTGCGGCGCATCAGGTGGCTGAGCAGCTCGTCGAGCAGGTACGGGATCACCAGCAACGGCCGGCCTACCGCCCACACGAGGGTGTGCCGAAGCCGCCGCCAGCGCGTCGGCTCGGTGGTTAGCCACGGCAGTCGCGGGTCGGGGGCGGCGGCGATGAGGGCGAGCGCCAGGCTGAAGAACAACTCGCCGCCCTGGTGGGCCGCGCCACGCTCGATGGCCACCGCCGAGAACCCCCGGTCGGCCAGCGCCCGCACCAGGTTATGCACCGGAATCATGTGCTGGTGCTGCGGCTGGAACCACGGCATCCACCAGCGGCCGAGCACGCGGCCGAAGGACGACTCGGGGTCGGGCAGCTCAATCAGCAGGTGGCTGCCAGCGGGGAGAATCTTGGCCGCAGCGTCCAGCTCGTCGAGGGGTTCCCGGGTGTGTTCTAGATAATGGTGCATGCTGACCACGTCATACCGGCCGGCCAGTTCGTCGGCGAGCGCGACGAACTCTCCCCGGTAGCTGTGGTCGATCCAGCCGCGTAGCTGCGCCTGGTCCACGCTGACGCTCTGGTCCAGCCCATCGAAGACGGTGTCCGGCCAGACTTTGCGCGCGTGCTGGCAGAAGTGGCCATGGCCGGCGCCGACGTCCAGCCATGCTGTGGGTCTGGCGAACGGCTTGAGCATGGTGCTCCGTCCGCGGTAGGAGCGCCCAGCCGCGTTGAACACCTTCTCCGTCATCTCCTCGCCGAGGCCGTCGTAGAAGTCCCGGTAGTAGAAGCCCAACCCGGCCGGGGTGAGCCGGGGGTTTTGGAAGATATGCCGGCAGGCTCCGCACTGCTCCAGGGTGAACCGGCCGGGTTTGCGCTGGATGAGGTCGCAGGTCCGCAGCCGGATCGACAGGTCAGTGGATCCGCACCAGGGACAGGTATCCCGGCGTGGTTCGAGGAAGCGTTCGACGCCGCGGGCCAGCTCCGCCTGGTAGGACGGTCGGCGGGCTGCGAAGGGATCGTTCATGTGAGTTTCTCCAAGTGGGTGGCTGCGGTGATGGCGCCGCCGGCATCGGCGAACGAGGTTTGGACGCGCTGGGCCGCGGTTCGGTAGGACGGGTCGTCGAGCACGGTCGTGATGGCGGTGCGCAGCTCGGTGGCGCCGACCCGGCCGAAGTGCACCCGCACGCCGGCGCCGGCGTTGATGACCTGTCCCGCGATCACCGGTTGGTCGTCGCGGATGGGGGCTACCACCAGCGGCACGGCGTGGGCCAGGGCTTCGCAGACCGTGTTGTGCCCAGCGTGGCTCACCACCGCGTGCAGGTGCGGGAGGAGGTCGAGTTGTGGGACGAACTCGCGGACTAGGACGTGGTTGGGCGGTGAGTCGACCAGATCGAGCGGGGCGGCGAGGATGACCTGCACACGGTCTGCCAGCGGCGTCACCGCCTCCATCGCAGTGGCGAAGAACCGCTGGCCGACCTCCCGGTTGAGGGTGCCCAGCGAGACGAGGACGTGTTGACGGTCCGCAGCGAGCCAGTCCCACGGAAACTCCGGCGCACCGGGCCGGACACCGATCGATGGGCCGACGAAGACGTAGTGGTCGGGAAAGCGCCGGCCCGGCCCGACGAGCGCCGACGTGGTGAACGCCAGCACAAGGTCATCGGAAAACCGCAAGTCGATAGGGTCTGACACGGCGAAGCCGCGTTGGAACTCGTCCAGGCACTGCCGCGCCCACGTCCCGAGTGTGGGCCTGGTGGCGTACTGGTCGGTCAGTTCCGCCGAGGTGGTGGCCGAGGTGGCCCAGGGCAGCCCGCGCTGGCGGGCCACCAGCGCGCCGGCCAGCGCCTGCTGGTCGGCGACCAGGACGTCTGGGGTGAACTCATCCACCGCGGCCGCAACACCGGCCATCATCGAGACCCCCAGCGGGATCAGCAGATCGGCCCATAAGGACCGGAATGCGGCGGCCCCGCGCAGGCCCCGGCAGCGCTGCAGCACCTGCGCCAGCGTCTCGCCACCGAGGTCTGCGTCGACCGGGATCAGCGTGCTCCCGGCTGGCAGCAATGGACCGAGGGTGTCGGCGTGCCCTGCCCAAGCGACCTGGTGGCCGCGGTCGGCCAGCTCCCCTCCGACAGCGACTGTGGGCAGGATGTGCCCGACCAGCGGCGGCACCACGAACAAGAACCGGCTCATCGGACACCCGAGGGAATCTGGGTGGCGAACCAGTCCAGGACGATCTCGCGCAGCGCGGGCGTGGCGTCCATGAGCACCGAGTGACCGCAGCCACCCAGGACTGTCAGGACGCAGTGCGGCAGGTATCTGTCGAGTTCGCGGGCATAGTCGACGACGTCGGAGTGCTCGCCGTAAATGGCCCGCACCGGACAGGTGAGGGTACGTAGCCGGCTCATCGGAATTGGCTGCACGGCCGTCAAATCAGCCAGGAATGTGGTGTGGTTCAGCAGATCGTCGGCCATCTCCATCAGCCGGGTGACCTTGCGGCCGAGCTGGGCGAGCCAACCCCGCAGCGCGTCCCCGGTGAGAGCAGCGTCGATCGTGGCTTGCTCGGCCGCGATCTGCTCAGCCCAGCCAGCCACGCTGAAATGAGCC
The DNA here is from genome assembly GCA_019247305.1 of Pseudonocardiales bacterium. Taxonomy (GTDB): domain Bacteria; phylum Actinomycetota; class Actinomycetes; order Mycobacteriales; family Pseudonocardiaceae. The sequence continues at coordinate 80,366 of JAFAPC010000134.1, read as the reverse complement.
TCGATCAACACCATGCTCGCCACCCGGTGAGGGTGCGTGACCGCGAAGCCGAGCGCCACTATGCCGCCATAGCTGTTGCCGACTACATGCACGGGCCCGTCGATGGCCAGCGCGTCGAGCAGCGCGGTGAGGTCGGCGACCGCGTCCTGCACCTGGTAGCCGGTCCGCGGCCGTTCGGACAGACCGTGCCCGCGTAAGTCGTACAAGATAACCTCGGCGCCGGCGTCTGCCACCGGGTTGGCCAGCGTGTAATAGAAGCTCGACAAATTGTCCATGCCCAGCCCGTGGATGAACACGACCGGGTGCGCTGGTTGGCGTGGTGTGTGGCGGGGCGTCAGCCGCTGGACGTGGAAGCGGACGCCGCCCGCGACGATCTCAGCCATCGATCGCGTCCGCGTAGGCCGAACAGTTCGCGATGTAGGTGACGACTTCGCCGACCGTCATCTCGATGATCTCGTCGAGTTCTTTGGTCGCGAGGAAAGCCACGAAGTTGACCCGGTCGCCGTACCGCTCGGTAAGCATCGCGGACAGCTTGACGAATTCGATGCTCTCCAGCTCAAGATCCGCGTCGAATGATGTCTCCATCCCGATATCGACACTCAAGGCGTACTCCGCGCCGATGATCTCGGTTAACATGGCGCGAACGTCAGCCAGTATCTGCTCAACTGTCATAAGAGGTTCCTTCCTCCGGTGAGGTCCAGGCCATCGCGGCGGCGTTCGGCGTCGGTCAGGATGGCCGCCACGGTGCGTTCGTCGCGGTCGGTGATCTGCTCGATGTCGATACCCACTCCGGATGAGCACTCGGCGTTGCCGACCAGCGCGGCGGCCAGCGATCCGGTATGCGCCAGGGACACCTCCGGCGCGTCGGCGAAGGGGCCCGCCACCCAGGGCCGTCCGGACGCGTCGTTGCCGACCGTGATCTCCGCTGGGTACACCGGGCCGCCGCCGGCGTCCCACAGCCATTGCCGGACCGCGTCTTTGACCGCGATTCGGCCCAGCAGCCACTGCCGGGCAGCCCGCGGGTTGCGCCGGGAATACTCCGCCCGCTCGGCCGCGTTCAGGTAGCAGCGCATGATCAGCTCTTGCGTACCGAGATCCGACCACCGTTCCCGGACCAGGAAAATCCCGCTGGAGTGGCGCCGCGCGATCCGGTGGTGCTCGGGAAAGAGGAACACCGGCCAGGTCACGTCATCGGTGCTGAACCTGCGGTCGGTCCACCGCTCGATCCGGGCCCACAGCCGCCCGCCGGCCCGCAGCTCCAGGTCGGCGATCACCTTGGTGTCGGTGACCGAGCTGATCCGGGCTACGCACGACACCCGTTCGCCGGCGCGGGGCTGTGGCCCGTACCAGCGCACCTGCTCAACCGCGGCGGGGAACGTGAGCCGGTCCGTGGGCAGCTGCCGCATGATCCAGAAACCGAGGAGCTGGCCGGCGTTGTCCAGCAGCGCGCCAGGAGCGGACGAGGCCGCGAGCGTCCCTCGGATGCCATCGTCACCGATGGGACCCAGCTCGGCGACCCCCTGAAACTGGGGGCCGTGGAACATCCATCGATCGCCGTATAGGGCCGCAGCCGTGACCTCGCACGGGTGCTCACCCCGCAACGGCGGGTCGCGCTCGACGGGAGGCGCTGGGTAGCCGTCGGCGAGCGCGACCGTGCCGCGCGCATAGCCGTCGATCACGACCGCAACGTCACCGTCGGCGTCTAGCGTGGCGTCGATCGTCACCGTGACCGGCGGGGCAACCGCGAGAAAACGCATCGCCTGGACGTCCCGGACGCCGACCACGGTGCGGCCTGGGACCAGCTCGCGCGCCGCCTGCGCCATCAGCTCCACCATCGTGGTCAGTGGCACCACCGGATAGCGGTCCGCGGCCTCCGACCAGCCTGCCGGCTGCCGGATCAGGCAGTGGTCGGCCAAGTAGGGCATCGTGTCCAGGGACATCACCCGGGTGGTGCTGGCGCGGGTGCGGGTAGCCGGCCGGGCCGCGGCGGCGGTCCAGGAGTCGGTGACGGCGCGGGCCGCGGCCGTGGCGTCCCGAAGTGCGGCGTCGAACTCGGCCAACACCGGGTGCCGGTGAGCCTGCACCGGCCGGGTGGGTGCGCCCAGCGCCGGGGTCAGGGCGTGGGCACCCGGGCCGAGCCGGACCAGCGGGGCACCGAGGTCGAGAGCGACCACAGGCCCGTGAGCCGCTGGGGGCGCCGGTGTCCGGGCCGGTGGCGTCCCAACCCCCGACGCGCCAGGCAGTCGGTCGAACCGGAACGCCCAGCCTTCCACCCACAGCGCGGCCCCGACTCGCCGGAGCTGGTCAAGGCCGCAGCGCCGGGGGGTGCTGGCGCTCACCGCGAGGTGCGGCAGGCCGGCCAGCGTGTCGGCGACGAATCCGGGCAGGCTGCCGGTGCCGACCTGGACGAAGGCCCGCGTCCCCGCCGTGTACAGCCGCTGGATCAGCGGACCGAAGCGGACCGGTTCGAGCAGGTGGCGGGTGGCCAAGGTCCGGATGGCCGCAGGTTGGTCGGGGTAGCGCTCGACGGTGGTGGCCGACCAGATGGGGATGGTCGGTGGCCGTACCGGCAGACCGGCGAAGGTGGCCAGGATCTGGCCCAGGTACGGCGCGAGCATCGGGGAGTGGAACCCGGACCGGAACGGCAGTACCTGGCCGGTGACCCCGCGCGCCTGCAGTCGATCCAGCACGGCGACCACGGCAGCGTCCGCACCGCAGATGATCGACTGGTGGGGGCAGTTGTCGTGAGAGATCACCACCCCATCCACTCCGTTGATCGCCTCGGCGGCCTGGTCGGCCCCGCAGCCGAGAGCGGCGAACAGCAGGCCGGGGACCTGCAGCGTGGCTGGATCGAACGAGGCGCTGAGGTCCTCGACCGCCCTGCGCGGGTGAATGCCGGCGGCGCTCATCGCGTTCCATTCGCCGATGCTGTGCCCGGCCACCAGGTCGGGACTCACGCCAAGCTCGCGCAACGCCGCGTCGAGTAGCTGGCCGACCGTGAACACGCCAAGGCTGTGCTGACCGAGTACGGCGCGATCGCCGAGCCGTGGCCGGGCCAGCCCGAAATGGTCGGCGACATCGTCCACGCGAGGATCGAATCCTGGCTCCAGGCCCGGAAAGACGAACGCCAGCCGACCCGACCCGGACGTTGAGCGCAACGGCGCGGTGGTGAACCAGATGTCCTCGCGGCCCCGCCACGGGGTGCCCTGCGCGACGACCTTGCGGGCCAGCGTCAGCCGGCGCGTGGTGGGCGCGACAATCGCCAGCCGGCACGGCCCCCCCTCGGGTGGGGCACCCGCGTGGTTGCGGTCGAGCAGGCTGGCATCCGGTGCCTGGAGCTGCCGGGCCAGCTCGACCGGTGTGTCCCCGGCCAGCAGCAGCACTCGTTCGGGACCGCAGCAGCGCGGTCGTGCGGAGAAGGAACGTCGGGTACCCGGTGGCTGCTCCAGGATGGTGTGCGCGTTGATGCCGCCGAAGCCGAAGGTGTCGACTCCGGCCCGGCGCGGCGTGCGACCGTGGGATGGCCATGGTCGCGCCTGGGTGATCGGCGCGAAGCGGGTACCGGCGAGCGCCGGGTGCGGGTCCTCGCAGTGCAGGGTGGGCGGCAGCACGCCGTGGTGCACCGCCAGCGCGGCCTTGATCAGCCCAGCGATGCCGGCGGCCGGCATCGCGTGGCCGATCATTGACTTGACTGATCCGATGCCGATGTCGCCACCCGCGCCGTGAGGTGGTCCGAAGACCCGGGTCAGCGAGGCGAGTTCGGTGGCGTCGCCGGCCGGTGTCGCGGTGCCGTGCGCCTCCAGCAGGCCGAGCGCACCTGGCTCGGTGGGGTCCAGGGCGGCGGCCCGCCAGGCCCGCTCGATGGCCCGCACCTGGCCCTCGGCGCGCGGGCTCATCAGGCTGGTGGCCCGCCCGTCGCTGGCCACCCCGCTACCCCGGATCACCGCGTAGATCCGGTCGTCTCCGGCGTCGGCCAGCCGCTTGAGCACGACCATGCCGGTGCCCTCGCCGATCAGGATGCCATCGGCGCCGCGGTGGAACGGCCGGATCTGTTGGCTCGGGCTGAGCGCGCCAAGCTGGCTAAAGACGCTCCACAGCGTGATGTCGTGACAGTGGTGCACTCCGCCGGCGAGCACGGCGTCGCAGCGACCGGCGGTCAGCTCCGCCACGGCGTGGTCGATGGCGAGCAGCGAGGAGGCACAGGCGGCGTCGACGGTGTAGGCGGGGCCCGCCAGGTCGAGCCGATTGGCCACCCGCGAGGCGACCAAGTTCGGCACCAGATCGATGGCCGACTCCGGTCGGTCGGGGCCCAGCCGGTCGCAGAAGGTGCTCCGGACCCGGTCCAGCTGGTCGTCGTCGAGGTCCGGGAACAGTTCGCGCAGCGTGGTGACGAGCTGGTTAGCGGTGCGGACCCGCTCGGCCAGCCGCACCATGCCCGGGGTGAGGTAGCCGCCGCGGCCGACGATCACACCGACCCGGGACCGGTCGCCCAGCCGGTCCGCACCCCCGGCGTCGGTGAGCGCCGCCGCAGCGACGTCTAGAGCGATCAGTTGGTCGGGTTCAGCGCCGCTGACCGCTAGTGGCATAATGCCGAACCGGGTCGGATCGAAGACGGCCTGCTCGATAAACCCGCCGCGGCGGCAGTACAGCCGGTCGCCGCGCCGGGTGGACGCTGCCTCCGGATCGTAGTAGGACGCATCCCAGCGGGAGGCCGGTACATCGCGGATCGCGTCCACCCCGGCGAGAATGTTGGACCAGTAGGTGGCCAGGTCGGGTGCGCCGGGGAACACCGCGGCCATCCCGACGATGGCCACCTCGATGAGTTCAGCCATCCTGGCCGACCTCACATGATGCTGGGTCGGCGCACATGTACACCACCTGGGGGTCGGTGCCCCAGGCCAGCTCGGCGAGCAGGCACGCGACGCCGTCGTCCGGCTCGATGACCCCGATGCCGCGCCGCGCGTACTCACGCGTCAGCTCGGCGGAGACCATCCCGGTCCCGCCGCCGGGTGTCGCCCACGGCCCCCAGTCGAGGGCGACGACCCGGCCGCGAGCTCGGGAGGCCCAGATCCGGGCCAGCGTGTCCAGCGCGTCGTTGGCCGCAGAGTAGTCAACTTGACCCCGGTTGCCGAATACCCCGGAGATGCTGCCGAACAGCACCAGGAAGCGCAGGTCTGCTCGGGTCGCCTCGGCCAGTGCCCGGGCCCCGTCGACCTTGGTTGCCCACACTTGGGCGAACCCCTCAGGTGTCTTGTCGACCAGCAGCCGGTCGGCCAGCACCCCGGCGCCATGCACGACCCCATCCAGCCGACCATGCCGCCGATACACCCCTGCCACCAGGGCGCTGACCGCCGCCGGGTCCCGGACGTCGACCGCGGAGTAGTGAACCGAGGTAGCCAGCGTGGCCAGCTCGGCCAGCGTCGCGCGGATCTCTCGTTCGGCGAGGATCCGGCTGGCCGTCGCCTCGATCTCAGCTGGTGTGCGGTTTCCTCCCTGCGCCAGCACCCGCCGCAACGCGACCCGGTCGGCCGCCGCCGCGGTCACGGGGTCCTCGTCGCCGGCTGGCGGCGGGGTCCGGCCGACCAGCTCCAGGTGGCCGGCGCCGGCTTGGGCCAGGCCGATGGCGACTCGGGCGGTGATGCCCCGCGCCCCCCCGGTGAGCAGCACCACGGAGTCTGGCCCGAGCGGGAGCTCACCCGATCTGCCTGGGTCCAGCGGCGCGGCGCGGAGTTGCAGCGTGACCCGCTCCCCGGCCGCGTAGCCCACGGTGGTGGGCGACTGCGGGGTGAGCAGTTCGGCGAGCAGGGACCCGGCGATGTGGACTGGCTCCTCCTTGGGGTCCACATCGATGACCCGGACCAGGCGGTCCGGGAACTCGCGGGCGATGGTGCGGACCAGGCCAGCGAGCCCGATCCCGGCCACTCCATTGGCGACCCGGGCCCGGCTGAACCGGCCACCCGCACCGGTGATGACGAGCAGCTGGCGAACCCCATTAAGGATGGCGTCGCGAAGCACAGTGAACCCGTCCGGCAGCACCGCTGCCCGCCCCCGGTCCAGCGCGGCGAGGTAGACGAGAGTATCGGTCCCGGCCACCTCAGTGGGCTGGTGTGTGATGGATTGTTCTGGGCCGAGCAGCCGTACCTCGGCGCCGCGCCGCTCCAGCAGCACGGACAGCTCCAGGGCGATGCCCACTCCGTCGCCGACGATGGCGACCCGCTGCCCGCAGAGCGCGGAGTCGGGCGGGGCGGCCAGCGGCGGCAACGCGACGGCCTCGACCAGGTAGCGCTGTACCGCGCTAGCCGGGGCTGCTGTGCCCTGGGTTGGCGCTGGGGTGCCGGTTCGGCTGGTGATCCAGTCGACGATGCCGCGCAGTGTCCGCCGCCGGGTCAGTTCGTCCAGCATGGATTCATCCAGCGCAGAACCGGGAGGAGCCAACCCGAGCTGGTCGGTGAGCAGACCGATCAGCTCGGTCCGCTTGATCGAGTCAATGCTGAGGTCCGCCTCCAGATCGAGGTCGGCCTCGAGCATGTCCACTGGGTAGCCGGTTCGTTCGCTCACCAGGGATCGTACGGTGGCCAGCACCGTCTCAGGTGTCAGCTCCGCTGGCTCAGCGGGACCGGATTCGGGTATCTGATCAGCAACAGGGGTGGGCGTCGCGACGGGTAGCAACGTGGCTGGCTCCGGCCCAGAGATAGGCGCAGAGATAGGCCCAGGTGTACCCAGGTAACCGAGCATGACTTCGCGCTGGGCCGCGACAAGCTCCCGGGTACTGCGCAGGAATTCCAGCACAGCCGCCTCCCGCCCGCTTGCGGCGCTGGTCGGCGACCCAGAGTGCGGCGCAGTGAGCTGTCGGGCTGGCAGCTGTCGGGCTGGGCGTAACCCGTCTGGCAGGGGGTGCCCGTCGGCGGTTTTGACCAAATGGCCGTTGACCAGCCAGCCGGGGCGGCTGGGACGTGCAGACCCCGATGCCGACACCGGCTGGGCGTCCCGGCCGTGGAACAGCCTGGTCGGATCGACCGGTACCCCGGCGACGGCCAGCTCGGCGAGCGCCAGCAGCAGCCGTCGCAGACCGGGTTCCCCCGGGACGTCGGTGGCGACCGCGACGTGCGGCCGGCCGGCGAGGATCAGCCCGACTAACCGGGTGAGCACCCGGCCTGGGCCGGTCTCGACGAAGACCCGCGCCCCGGCCGCGTACATCACCTCCACCTGGTCGACGAACCGGACCGGCTCGGCGAGGTGGGCGGCCAGCGTGGCCCGGATGGCCGCGGGCTCGGCCGGATACGGCGCAGCGGTGGTGTTCGACCACACCGGCAGCTGCGGTGACCTGACGGTGTGGCGGTCCAGCGCAGCGGCGAAGACCGCCGTGGCCCCGGCCACCACCGGACTGTGGAACGCGCACGCCACTGGGATGCACGTGCCGGTCAACCCCACCTCGGTGAGCCGGTGCAGTGCGGCCTGCACCGCCGGGGCCGGTCCGGAGATCACGGTCTGGTCTGGTGCGTTGTGGTTGGCCACCACGACCGGTCCGTCCCCGAGCACGGCCCGGACCTGCTCGCTCGCCCCGGCGACCGCGGCCATCGTGCCGGGATCGGCCCCGGCCGCCGCGAGGATGGCCTGCCCACGGGCCTCGCTCAGCTCCAGCAGCTCAGCCGGATCGAGCGCGCCAGCCGCAGCCAGCGCGACCAGCTCGCCGTAGCTGTGCCCACCGAGATGGTCCGGGTGCACGCCCAGTGAGCTGAGCAGCTCATGCATGGCCAACCCGGCAACCCCCAGCGCCGGCTGGGCAACCCGGGTGTCGGTCAACGCCGCCCGGGCTCGCGCCGACTCCTCCGGGCTGAACGCAGCCGGCGGGAACATCGCGTCGGCCCACCGGCTACCGAGCTCCAGGAATCGACGCAGCGGCGGAAACGTCACGAACACCTCGGCCAGCATGCCGGGGTGTTGGCTGCCCTGCCCGGGAAACAAAAACGCGACCTGAGCTGCGCTGGTGCTCTCCGGCGTGGGTGTGGCACCGGCGGGTGCGAGGAATACGCCGTCGGCTGCGGCTCCGTCCCGGGCCTGGGCCACTTTGGTGGCGAGGTCGTCCAGGTCCTGGGCCACCACTGCGGCCCACACCCGCGTGCCGCTGTGTTGTTCCGACAGCCTCCGGGCGAGGTCCCGCAATCGCCAGGGCCGACCTGCCGTGTCGTTGGCCGCGAGCACCTCGACCAACCGGTCCATCTGCTCGCACGCCGCCGTCCGATCCGCACCGGCGAACAAGAACAGCTCGGCCGGCCACGCATCCAGCCCGTGCTGGGGCTCGGGTGCCCGGTCATAGGAGCTGAGGACGGCGTGGAAGTTCGTTCCGCCGAACCCGAACGCGCTCACCCCGGCGACCCGGCGCGTTGCGCAGGCCCAGGGCCGCGCGGCGACGTCGAAGGAGAACGGGCTGACGCTGCGGTCCCAGGACGGGTTCGGCTCCCGCAAGTGGCCGGTTGGCGGGCGCACCCCGGTATACACCGCGCACGCAGCCTTGATCAACCCGGCGATCCCTGCAGCGCACTTGGTGTGCCCGATCTGGGATTTTACTGATCCAAGCGTGCAGCTGCCCCTCGGTGCGCCAGCCGTGGTGAACACCTCGGTCAGCACCGCGAGCTCGGTGCGGTCCCCGACTACGGTGCCGGTGCCATGGGCTTCCACCAGCCCGACCTCGGCCGGTGAGATCCCGGCCATCCGGTAGGCGCGGTCCAGCGCCCGACGCTGCCCCTCCGGTCGTGGCGCGGTCAGCCCCAGCGAGCGCCCGTCACTGGCCGAGCCGATCCCTTTGATCACCGCATAGATCCGGTCGCCGTCGCGTTCGGCGTCGGCTAGGCGCTTGAGCACCACGCACGCCACGCCCTCGCCGAGCGCGATGCCATCGGCGGAGGCGTCGAACGGGCGGCACCGACCGGTCGGGGACAGCGCCTGCACCGAGGCGAACATCAGGTAGTCGTGGATGCTGTTGTGCACGTCGGCACCACCGGCCAGCACCATGCTGCTGGTGCCGGCCTGCAACTCCTTGCAAGCCAGGTCGATGGCGGCCAGCGCGGAGGCGCAGGCGGCGTCCACCGTGTAGTTGGCGCCGCCGAGGTCCAACCGGTTGGCGATCCGGCCGGCGATCACGTTGGCCAGCACCCCGGGGAAGGAATCCTCGGTCAGCGTTGGTAGCTGCTCCTCCAGCTCGGGCGGCAGCGTCCCGTGGTAGGCCGGGTAGCGCGAACGGAACCCGTACGCGCTGGCCAGCTCGGCGCCCGCCTCGGCACCGAAGATCACCGATGTGTGCTCCCGGTCGAAGGCCCGCTGCGCGTACCCGGCATCGCGCAGGGCACGGGCGGCCACCTCCAGCGCCAGGAGCTGGACCGGTTCGATGCTGGCCAGCGCGGCCGGCGGGATGCCGTAGCTCAAGGCGTCGAACGGGATGTCCGGCAGGAAGCCCCCGTAGGCCGCGGGCGTGCGGTACACCGCTGGGTCCCATCGATCGGGCGGGACGTCGGTGACCGCGTCCACCCCGGCCAGCACGTTGGCCCAGTAGCTGGGCAGATCCTCGGCTCCCGGGAACACTCCGGCCATGCCGACGATCGCCACGTCCAGTGGCGGGGTTTGCGTTTCCGGCTGCTGTGTTTCCGGCTGCTCGCCGAGGGTCGGTGCAACACCCAGCTCAGCGGCTCTGGCGGCAAGGAAGCTGGCCGCGCCCGTGGTCACCTGGGCGTGCAACGTCGTGATGGTGGTGGTTGCCGAGCGCAGCGTGGCGACCTCGCCGAGCATGACCATGCCGTCGTGGTGCTGGACGTCCTCATCCACCGCGACCAGCACGTCGCCCTCGCGGCGCAGCCCCTTGCTGGCGATGCGCAGCCGACCCAGGTTGAGCTGCTCCAGCTCAGCCCACATCTGATCGTGCGGCACGCCGGCGGCGACCAGCCGGGCCCGGGTGTCGGTGAAGGTGCGCAGGTACGGTGAGTCGGCGCAGCGGGTTGCGTGGCCGGGTGCGGTCTCCAGCAACACGGTGCGTTCGCAGGCCAACGCGGTCTGCTGGAACCTCGGCCGGATGGCTCCGTTGGTGACTGCCTCTTCGGTGAACAGGTACGCGGTGCCCATCAACACCCCGATCCGCCCACCCCGCGCCACCAGCGGAGCGGTCAGCGCGCTCACCATCGCCGCCGAGCGCTCGTCGTGGATGCCCCCGGCGAACAGCACCTGCAGCGCCCCGGCGCACCCGTGCTCCTCGGCATAGTCGAGCAGCCGTTGCAGCTGGATCTCCCACAGTGGGAAGCTGGCCCGTGGCCCGACGTGCCCGCCGCACTCCTGACCTTCGAACACGAACCGCCGGGCTCCCTCGGCCAGGAACCGGTCCAGCAAGCCGGGGGAGGGCACGTGCAAAAACGTCTCGATCCCGGCAGCTTCCAGCGGCCTTGCCTGCGCCGGACGGCCGCCAGCGATCAGCGCATACGGTGGGCGCACCTGGTGCACCGCGTCCAACTGCGCCGCCCGCACCTCAGGTGGGACGAACCCGAGGATGCCCACCCCCCATGGCCGCCCACCCAGGAGGGCCGCGGTCTGGTCCAGCAGGATCCGGGTCTGCTCGCCGCTGCTCAGCGACAATGCCAGAAACGGCACCCCGCCCGCTGCCGCCACTGCCGCAGCGAATCCGGCCTGATCACTGACCCGGGTCATCGGCCCCTGCACCACCAGCGGCTGCACCGAGGTCACTCGGGCGGCGGTCCGCACCTGGTCGGTGACCGCAGTGCGCAGCGCTGCCACCACGCCGGCGGCGGTCACATACCGCTGCGCTAGCGCGGCGGCTAGCGCGCCGTCCTGGCCGATCGGCAGCGCATCCAGGTTCCGCGCGCCAAGTCGGGTCGCGACGGTGGCGGGGTCCGCGGGAGGCAGGTCTGGGCGCGTGTAGAGGCGGTGACCACCGACGACCGCGGTTTCGCTGCCGTCCATCACCCGGATCGCCGCGGCCACCTGGGCCGGCAGGTCAACCTCGGCCACCAGCGCCAGCTGCGCGTCCAGCACCACTCCCGCCGCGCCGCCCGCGATCGCCGCAGCTGCCGTGTGCGGTCCGATCCCGCCGGCTGCCCACACCGGGACGCGGATCTGCGGATCGGCCAGCACCTGTTGCAGCAGCACGAACGTCGTGGTGGTCCCCACCCAGCCGCCGGCTTCGGCACCTTTGGCGATCACTCCGGACGCCCCGGCCTGGACCGCTGCGCGGGCCTGCGCCACCGAGGTGACCTCGACGAAGCAGCGACGCCCTGGCTCGGCGGGCCACCGTGGAGTGGGCCCGTGCACGACCACGGTGACCTGCTCCGGCAGATCGGCGGGCGACAGTGGACACTCGGCGCCGACCCGGACCCCGAAATCACCAGGCCACCACCGGCAGACCTCCGCCAGCGCGGCCCGCGCCCGGCTGGCGTCTCGGCCCAGGTCCAGCACGCCCGTCGCGCCGGCTCGCGCGAGCGCCACCACGAGAGGGGCATTGGGCTCCTCGAAAGGGGTGATCCCCACAACCAGCTCTCGATCCCGCAGGCTGCTCATCCTCGGCCTTGTCCTCCCGTACTCGAGCCGTACTCGGGCTAGCCCGATAGTCCGCACCGTGTTGTCTTTGAGATCTGGCCTGCTGCGTGCGTGTCGGCGATGGGCAGGCTTGAGATGACCCCGGGTGATCCCCCTCGGTGATCACCCGGGGTCGCCGACCGCCGCACGGGGCGTCGTAGCCCTATGAATGATGCGGCGGTGGAAAGGCACGCCGGCCTTGTGCAGGCCGGCGATGCCGTGAGTTGTCCCTACTGCCGTAGGTCGTCACTGTGCCGTAGGCCATCTCTGGCGCGCAGCTCCGTCAGCCATATCCATATCGACGGTGCGGTGGTGATCAGTAGAGTTGCCACCACGATTGTGTCGAGCACGGCCAGGCCCCCCTGCCTATCGCACCCCAGTTATAACCCAGTTGTCGTACCCCGCCACCGGTCCTCGTTCAGGGCTACGGACTCGCCAATAGTAACACTAGGTGAGAGCGATGGGTCAAGAGAGCTGATGAAAACTCGAATGGCCTACTAATACTGATGAGAATGGCCCACTGGTACGTACTCGATCGATCGGCACTACTGAGGTAGTCCGCGCTGGCCGTACCGCCGCATCCGCTCATTGCATGTTGTCAGTTGGCTGTCAACCCGGGTACACCCGTAGGGGACGAGAGGGGGTGGAGCCGTGAGCTGGGGGCGCAGGCCTGCGCTGGCCGCGGCGATCGTGGTGACGTTGCTGGGTGCCGCGACCCCTGCCGCGACCGCTGCCGCTGCGTGGCCGTCACCGCCGGGCGCTGGCCCGTGTGCGGTCACCAGAACGACCAATGTAGCGGTGCCGATGCGCGACGGCACTATTCTGCGCGCCGACGTTTACCGGCCCACCACGACCAGGGCCGTTCCGGTGGTCTTGATGCGCACGCAGTACGGCAAAGCGCCGGCGCAGATCCAGCCCATCCGCTACCAGCGCCCGGACTGGTTCGCCTCGCACTGTTACTTGGTGGCTGTTCAGGACGTCCGAGGCCAGTTCGCCTCCGGCGGTGAGTTTTCGGAGTTCACCAACGACCGCGACGATGGCTATGACAGCGTCGAGTGGGCTGCGAAACTGCCCGGATCGTCCGGCAAGGTCGGCATGTACGGCTCGTCCTACGTCGGGGCGACCCAGTGGTTGGCCGCGGAGACCGCTCCGCCGCATCTGACCACGATCGTGCCGGCCAACACCGCGTCGGACTACTACGATGGCTGGACGTACGAGAATGGCGCGTTCCGGTTGAACTTCATCGAGCCGTGGGCGATGGACTCGATCGCCTTGTCCGCAGCCAACCACCGCGGTGACACCAAGGTCGTCCAGCAGCTTACCCAGGACTACCAGAACATCGCCAGCTGGCTGCGGTACACCCCGTATCGCGGTTTTCCACCGTTTCATCCCGGTGATCGTACGGTGGCGCCGTATTTCTACGACTGGATCGCGCACCGTACCGATGGTCCTTACTGGCAGCGGTGGGCACCACAGCGGCACTATTCCGAGATCACTATTCCGGTGTTGGACATCGAGGGCTGGTACGACGCGTTTCTCACCGGTGGTGTGCACAACTTCACCGGCATGGTCAGCTCCGGTGGGTCAGCGTTGGCGCGCACCAACCAGCGGATCGTGATCGGCCCCTGGGATCACATCGGCTGGGGCCGGCCCGGCAGCGTCGCGGCACCGATGCTCCAGCAGATCGGTCCGGTCGGCAACTCTCCCGTCAACGAGTTGATGCTGGCGTGGTGGGATCATTTTCTTAAAGGCATTGACAACGGTGTGAGTACCGGCCCAACCCTCAACTACTTCGAGATGGGCGCGAACGTCTGGAAAACCGCGTCGGCTTGGCCGCTGCCCGGCACACACTGGATGAACTACTATTTGTCCAGCGGCGGACATGCCTCGTCGCTCCTGGGGGATGGTCAGTTGGTGACCACAGCGCCGGCCAGTGGGCAGCAGCCCGATACCTACGACTACGATCCGCGCAATCCCGTGCCCAGCGTGGGTGGTCATTCCTGCTGCGCGGCGCCGGGCGGTTCCCAGGGGCCCTATGATCAGCGCGCCGTCGAGCGGCGAGGGGACGTGCTGGTGTACACCACGGCGCCGTTGACCGCTGACACCGAGGTGACCGGACCGATCAGCGTGACGCTCTACGCCAGCTCGTCGGCGCCCGACACGGACTGGACTGCCAAGCTGGTCGACGTGCATCCGGATGGCACCGCGGTCAACCTCAACAACGGGATCCAGCGGGCCAGCTTCCGGGAATCGAGCAGCGCACCGACGTTAATCGAACCGGGCACGGTCTATCAGTACACGATCACCGTGTGGCCGACAAGCAACCTATTCCGCGTTGGCCACCGGATCCGTCTGGAGATTTCCTCCAGCGATTTCCCGCAGTTCGATCCTAATCCTAACACCGGTTCGTGGCTGGGGGAGAGCACGGCGACGCAGGTCGCCCACCAGAGCGTGCTGCACGACCCCGAGCATCCCTCAGCGCTAGTCCTGCCGGTCATCCCGACATCGGCCTCTGGCCAGCCCAGCACCACATTCCCGATCACCACTCGCCATTAGGGACTTCAGACCCCAGTAGGCACTTCAGAGCCCAGCGGCATGGTGGGCGAGGACGAGGGCTCCGGCCGCCCCGGCCAGCGGGCCGAGCGCGGGTGGGACGATGAAGTCGTCGGCAGCGTGTTCTGCCAGCCCGGGATACCCGGCCAGCGCGTCGCGGAGCTTGGCGCGCACCAGCGGGAACAGCCCCGGCAGGCCGGTGACGCTCCCACCGATCACGATGCGCTGCGGCGCCATCGCGTAGATGATGTTACGTAGCCCGGCGGCGAGATAGCCGGCTTCGAGCTGGACGGCTGCCCGGAGCGTGGCCCCGTCGAGCTGCTCGGCGGGGCAGCCCCACCGGGCAGCGATCGCCGCGCCGCTGGCCATCCCTTCCCAGCAGGTGCTGTGAAACGGGCAGTGCCCGGCGAAGTGATCGCCAGGCTGGCGCGGGACGCTGAGGTGGCCCATCTCGGGGTGACCCAGCCCATGGACGACCTGGCCCTCGACCACGGCTCCCGCGCCGATGCCGGTGCCAACGGTCAGGTACACGAACGTGTCCAGACCACGGGCAGCTCCCCAGCGGCCCTCGCCCAGCGCGGCGGCGTTGACGTCGGTGTCGAACCCCACGGGCACGCCCAGCGCGCGCCGGACCGGCCCGACCATGTCGACGAAGGACCAGTCCGGTTTCGGGCTGACCGTGATGAACCCATAGTGCGGATGGGATCGGCGCAGCTCCAGCGGCCCGAACGACGCGATACCGATCGCGGCCAGCGGTCCCCCGCAAGACACTTCCTGGTGGAAAAAAGCGAGCACCTGAGCCAGCGTCTCGGCGGGTTTCCCGGTCGGGATCCGCGACTGCGCCACGATGTGCTCAGGGTCGGACCCGACCAGGCAGAGCACCTTGGTCCCGCCTACCTCGACCGCTCCCGACCGCACCGGCTGCACGTGCCGGAGCCTTTCCGTGTGCCCGCCCCAGAACGGCACGGCCGCCCTCGACCGCCCGAACCAGGATATCGTCGAGTCAGGCGCCGGCAATGCTGGTCCCGATGCTTGATTGTCCTTCGCCGGACGGTGGGCCCTGGTAAAACTACCGGCGAGGAGGAGGCTTGAGATGCCCGAAGGACCGTTCGGTTCCGGGTTCAACCCGTTTGAGGATCTCGTGAGCCGGCTGGTCGGCGGCCTTGAGCAGTCTTTTGGTGGGATGAGCAGGTCGAGCACCTCGACACCGCGGCTGGACCGCTACGGTCGCGACCTCACGGCCGCGGCCCGTGCGGGTCGGCTTGACCCGGTCATCGGGCGAGACGATGAGGTCGAGCAAGTCCTTGAGGTGCTGTCGCGGCGCAGGAAGAACAACCCGGTGCTGATCGGGGACCCCGGCGTTGGCAAGACAGCGATTGTCGAGGGCATCGCCCAGCGGATGGCGCAGGGTGCAGTCCCGGAGCCGCTGCGCAACCGGCGGCTGATCGCGCTCGACCTGGCCGGAATGGTCGCGGGCACCAAGTACCGGGGCGAGTTCGAGGAACGGCTTACGGCAGTGATCGATGAGGTCACCGCCGCGTCCCGGACGGTAGTGCTGTTTCTCGACGAGCTGCACACGGTGATCGGTGCCGGCGCGGGGGCCGAGGGCGGTGCGATGGACGCCGCCAGCATGCTCAAGCCCGCGCTGGCCTGCGGTGATCTGCAGCTGGTCGGGGCCACCACGGTGGAGGAGTACCGCCGGCACATCGAGCGCGACCCGGCGCTGGAACGACGGTTGCAGCCCATCCTGGTCACCGAGCCGAGCATTGCGGACACCGTCGCCATCTTGCGCGGTCTGCGCAAGCGCTACGAGGCGCATCACCAGGTGCGCATCACCGATGAAGCCACGGACGCCGCCGCCCGGCTCGCCGACCGCTATCTCACCGACCGGTTCCTCCCCGACAAGGCGATCGACCTGATCGACCGGGCCAGTGCGCGGGTCCGCAGCCGTGCTCAGGTCCCCAACGAGGACACCCACGCGCTCCAGCAGCGCGTCGAGCAGCTCACCCGGGCCAAAGACATCGCGGTGGACGCCGAGGACTACGAGCGGGCCCAGGCGCTGACCCGGGCGCTCGACCTGGCGATCGTGCAGCTGGAGACCGCACACGCCGGCCTGAGGAGCCCGCCGGAGGTCGGCGCCGCCGACGTCGCGGACGTCGTCGCCCGCAGCACCGGCATCCCGGTCGCGCAGCTCACCGAGGTGGAACGGCACCGGCTGCTGCACCTGGAGGAGCAGCTGCGGGAGCGGGTCGTCGGGCAAGACGAGGCGGTCGGGGCCGTCGCGGACGCGGTCCGGGCCAGCCGCACCGGTCTCAAACACCCGGACCGGCCCGTCGGGTCGTTCCTGTTCCTCGGTCCTACTGGCGTGGGCAAGACCGAGCTGGCCCGGGCACTGGCGCAGGCCTTATTCGGGTCGCCGGAGCAGCTGGTTCGCATCGACATGAGCGAGTTCCAGGACAAGCACACCGTGTCGCGGCTCATCGGCGCCCCACCGGGGTACATCGGTCACGAGGAAGCCGGCCAGCTCACCGAGGCCGTCCGGCGCACCCCGTACACGGTGTTGCTGCTGGATGAGATCGAAAAGGCGCATACCGACGTCTCGAATATTCTGCTGCAGGTCTTCGATGCCGGCCGGCTGACCGACTCCCGGGGTCGGACCGTGAACTTCACCAACACCGTGATCATTATGACGAGCAACCTCGGCGCCGACGTACTGCTGGCCGCGACGAGCGCTGGGCGAGGGGTCGAGGAGGTGCGGGAATCACTGATGGCCAGCGTAGCGAGGCACTTCCGGCCAGAATTCCTCAACCGCCTGGACGAGATCGTCCTGTTCCGGGGCCTCGACCGGCCGCAGCTTCGCACGATCACTGAGCTGCTCCTGGAGCAGACCCGGCAGCGGCTGCACGCGCAGAACATCACCCTGCACCTTGACGACGACGCCATCGACTGGCTGGCCGGCCGTGGCTACCAGCCCGAGTTCGGAGCTCGGCCGCTACGTCGAGTAATCGGACGTGACGTGGAGCGGACGCTGTCCCGCATGCTGCTCGCCGGTGATCTCCAACCAGGCCAGGACGTCCGCGGTCGCGTCGCCGGGGACCGGCTGGAGTTCCTGGTCACCGGACCGCGCGCCGGGTGAGGCAGCACCGGCGGTGCTAGGAGCGTGGCTGCGGGGTTCCGTTCGGCCAGACACACGGCGAGGTGGCCGTGAGGTACATCTCGCCTCTGTCGTTGGTTTGCGCGGCCATACGAAAACCGTCCGTATTGTTTTCGACCCAGAGGTAGGGAACTTTAGGGCGCGCGTCCTCGAGTACCCGGAAGTCGTGACCGATCCACCATTGTTTGAGGGCGTCCAGATAGTGGTCATACTGGTCGGGAGAAAGTCCCTCGATTTGGTAATCCACGGTGGCGATCACGCGGCCCTTGGGGCCGTTGTCGGTAGGGTCGTCGCAGGCGTAGGTCTTTTTGAACGGATTTGTCAGGTGGCGCTGGGGCGGCAGCGCGGTGATCGCCTGCTGGATGTAGTCCTCGACGCGTCGTTCGGCGTCGTGTGCGGTGATGGTGGTGCGCATGGCTGCTCCAGGATAGGCTCCGCACGCGGTGAGCACCAGCGCGGCAAGCACGGCGAACAGCCCCACTAGGGGGCCCGCTCGGGGTGCTTGTCCACCTGTGCCGCGCTGGATGATCACGTCAGGTCCTGTCAGTGGGTGGGTTGTCCAGCGATAACGCGGCCCATATTGTCCAGTGCCGGGTTGTCGAAGTCCCAATATTGGCTGTGCGCCTTGACGCTGAGCTCAAATTCATACCATGAGCCCGCGTCGCCCGGCTTTGAACTAAAGGTCTGGCCACCGAATCCGGAGTCGGACGGGTTCGGTCCGAAGTGTCCATCGGCGAGCCTGATGATGTCGTGCGCGGCGGTGGCCGAGTGGATGTGGCTGCCGTTCTGGCTCGGGTCCACGCCGGTGAGGTGCAGGTCCTGGGCGTGCGGCACCCCGACGCCCGGGCTGGCGATAAACACGACGTCGTTGGCGTTCAAGCTGCCGTCACGGGCCGCGTAGCCGACCGTAGTGGTGCCGTAGCTGTGCCCGATCACCGTGTTGTGCGCGGGTGGGCCGTTGTGGGTGGCGCGTAGCCCGTCCTGGAACCGCTGGAGATCCTTCTCGGCGCCAAGAGCGTATTTCTCGGACATCGCGTCGGGGACGATGTCTTGCGGTGCGTCGTAGCCGATCCAGGTGATGACCGACGTGGACGGTGAGCCGGCCTTGGCTGCGGCGCGGGCCATGAGGTCGGCCCGGTCGAGATCATCGCCGCAGCCGGCGAGGTTGGAACCGGTGCCGGGTACGAAGGTGGCGACGTCCCTGACCGTGTCAGGATTGCCCACCGCCAGGATGGCCCGGCCGTGGCCATCGCTACTAATCTTGAGCAGGTACGACTGTGGGGCTGCCGCACTGGGGGCAGTGGCGAGACGTTTTTCGATCGCGTCGATCCCCTTGAGCTTGCCGTTGATCTCATCGAGACGCCTGCGGAGGTCGTCGTTATCGCCCTGCGCTATGAGGCGGGACCGCTCTTCCAGCAGTTTGTCTTTCTGTTCTAGGAGCACACCGCGATTGACGCGGTCGCGCACGGCGGCCGGGATGCCGTCCAGTCCACCGATCTCGGCACCGCGGGAGAACACCAGCGACTCCTGATCGGTCCACGACAGTGAGTCCCACCACTGCCGCACCTCAACCGGGGAAGCACTATTCGGGATCCGCTGGGCTTGCGACGTGACGACCGGATCATTCGGGGCCGGGACGAAACCAGCGGCGTGCGCGGAGAGCTTACGCAGCGCGTCGGCGGCCCGTTCGTCCTCCTCTGTCGCGGTACGAACCAGGTCGCGGATGACATCGGTGAGCATCTCAGCGCGCAGCGCTGAGTCGGTTCCCTCAAAGAGAGCTGCCGGTCCACCTACGGTGACGGTGCCGTCCGGGTGGACTTCCAGCAGGTAGCCCCGGGCCGCGTCCAACGCGTACTGAAGCTTCGTCCGATTGTCGCCCAGGAACTGGCCGAAATCGTGCAGAGTTGATCCGATCTTGCCCAGCTGGTCGGCCGCCTCGCGCAGCTTCTTGCGCTCCTCGCTCAAAGTCGCCTTGGCGGTTTCTGCCGCAATACCCACCCACTCCGCCAACGCGGCAAGGTGCTTATCCACCTCGTTACCGTGATCGGCTACCTGCTCAGCCAACTGCTGCCAGTGCTGCCCCACAAGGCCGAAAGCCGTCGGCTCACAGTCGCGCAGCTCCGCGAACGACACCACCGCCGATATCCCTATTTCGACCCGAAACGCTGGTGATTGGCGTCCTCGGTGCTGCGGTAGGTGGCGGCGCTGAGCGTCATGTTGTCGCCCGCCACGGCAATCTTGGTTCCGAACACGGTCAAGGCATGCTCCCAGTCCCATTCGCAATCAGCCATGGTCCGCGCCGTGGAGAACCCGTGGTTCGCGCTCGCCACACCCTCTTGCGATCCGGCCAGCTCTCGGATGTCGCGGTGCAGGGCATCCGCCGTCGTGAGGAGGTGATGACCGACCGTATGCAAGGCGTCCGGGGTCACCGCTAGCTTCCCGGCGGGCAAGCTGACCATGCGTCTCCCACTCTTCGGTACCGTCGTGTGACGATGTCTCTCGGGCGAAGCGGATCTTGCGTCAGTGGCTGGCGAGGAATCTAGCGCCTGCCGGTGCGCCTGCGGCAGGCGAGGGCTCGCGACCGCCTCGCTCGCCTCCGCCTGCCGCAATAATGGCTGGCCAGGCGCGATACCGTTCAACTGTGTTCCAGCCACACCAGCCGATGATCGCGCCGTCCCTGCTGTCCGCCGACTTCGCCCGGCTTGCCGAAGAGGCCAACGTGGCACCGAGTGCCGACTGGTTACACGTCGATGTGATGGACGGGCACTTTGTGCCCAACCTCACCCTGGGCCTTCCCGTGGTGCAGAGCCTGATGAAATACACCAATATCCCGGTGGACTGCCACCTCATGATCGAGGATCCGGATCGGTGGGCGATCGGGTACGCCGAGGCAGGCTCGTACAACGTCACCGTGCACGCCGAGGCCGCGCACAACCCGGTTAAGCTGGCGAAGGACCTGCGTGCCGCCGGAGCCAAGGCCGGTCTGTCGATCAAACCCAAGACCCCGCTGGAGCCCTGGGTCGAGGTGCTGCGGCACTACGACACGCTGCTGGTGATGAGCGTGGAGCCCGGCTTCGGGGGGCAGGCGTTCATCCCTGAGGTGTTGGACAAGGTGCGCACCGCCCGGCGGTTGGTGGACACCGGGCACCTGAGGGTGCTAGTGCAGATCGATGGGGGGATTAACGCGGATACCATCGAGGCCGCCGCGGAAGCCGGGGTGGACTGTTTTGTCGCCGGCTCGGCGGTGTACGGGGCGGACGACCCAGCGCTGGCTGTCGAATCGCTCCGGGCCCAGGCCCGGGCGTGCACCGGCCGGTGAGGCGCACCACCGAAAGAGGGCGCAAGGGTGTTCACCGGCATCGTCGAGGAACTGGGGGAGCTGCTCGGCCGAGACGAGCGGCCCGACGCGGCACGGTTTGCTATCCGTGGGCCCCAGGTGAGCTCCGATGCGCGCCCGGGCGACTCAATCGCGGTCAACGGGGTGTGCCTGACCGTGGTGGCCGTCGAGGGTGCAGTGTTCTTCGCCGATGTGATCGGCGAGACGCTGCGCCGCTCTAACCTGGGCCCGGCCCGGATTGGGGACCGGCTGAACCTGGAGCGAGCAGCGAAGCTCGGTCACCGGCTCGGTGGGCACCTGGTGCAGGGTCACGTCGATGGTACCGGTGCGGTGCGCTCCCGCACCGCACCGCGCGCGCAGGCCCCGTGGGAGCTGGTCCGGATCGGGATACCCACCGCGCTGGCCCGCTACGTGGTGGCGAAGGGATCCATCACCGTGGACGGGGTATCGCTCACCGTCATCGAGGCGGGCGCTGACCACTTCTCGGTAGGGCTCATCCCGACCACCCGAGAGCTGACGACTCTTGGCCTACGGCGCCCTGGCGAGCTGGTGAACCTTGAGGTCGACGTGATCGCGAAGTATGTTGAGCGGTTGGTGTGCCCATATTGTGCCCCCGGCAGCGGCGACCTACTGGATAATCCGGATAATACGGAGGAGGACGCCGATGGCCCTGAGCGCCTTCGCCGCCATTGATCGGGCGATCGCCGACGTGGCGGCCGGGCGCCCGGTGATCGTGGTGGACGACGAGGACCGGGAAAACGAAGGTGACCTGATCTTCGCCGCCACCTGGGCCACGGCTGAGCTGCTCGCGTTCACAGTCCGGTACACCTCCGGCTACATCTGCGTGGCCCTGACTGGCGCAGACTGTGACCGGTTGGAACTGCCCCCGATGTTCCCCATCAACCAGGACAAACGAGGCACCGCCTACACCGTGACGGTAGACGCCCGCGAGGGCATCACGACCGGGATCTCGGCGACGGACCGGGCTCGCACCATCCGGCTGCTGGCCGACCCAGACGCCAAGTCGGTCGACTTCACCCGCCCAGGTCACGTTGTGCCGCTGCGGGCCAAGGAGGGCGGGGTGCTGCGCCGCCCCGGGCACACCGAGACCGCAGTGGACCTGGCCCGGCTGGCTGGGCTGCCGCCGGTCGGGGTGCTATGCGAGATCGTTTCGGCTAAGAATCCCGGCGAGATGGCCCGTCGCGACGAGCTGGAGGTCTTCGCCGCGGAACACAACCTGACGCTGATCACCATCGCGGATCTCATCGCCTACCGGCGACGGTTCGAAAAGCAGGTGGTGCGGGTCGCGGAGGCCCGGATCCCGACCGCGCATGGGGAGTTCACCGCGATCGGGTTCGACTCGCTGCTCGACGGGGTCGAGCACATCGCTCTGGTCGCTGGGCAGATCGGGGATGGGGCCGATGTGCTGGTGCGCGTGCACTCAGAATGCCTCACCGGGGACGTGTTCGGCTCGCTGCGCTGCGACTGCGGCCCGCAGCTGGACGCGGCGCTGGCCGCCATCGCTGCCGAGGGCCGCGGGGTGGTGCTCTACGTGCGTGGTCACGAGGGTCGCGGCATCGGCCTGATGCACAAACTGCAGGCCTACCAGCTACAGGACGCCGGCGCCGACACCGTGGACGCCAACCTTGCCCTGGGCATGCCCGCCGACGCCCGGGACTACGGCACCGGCGCGCAGATCCTGGTGGATCTGGGCGTGCGCTCGATGCGGTTGCTCACCAACAACCCGGCCAAACGAGCCGGTCTGGAAGGTTATGGTCTGACGATCACCGGGAGGGTCCCGCTGCCGATCCGGCCGAACCCGGAGAACCTGCGCTACCTGCGCACCAAACGCGACCGGATGGGTCACGACCTGGACAATCTAGACTTTAGTGCCGCGATCCCCCCGGGCGCGGTGCCTATTCCCCCGGGTGCGGTGCCTATCGAGGGAGCGTGACCATGAGCGGGATCGGAGCGCCCGCGCCGGAGGTACCGCGCTGCGCGGAGCTGCGGCTGGGTATCGCCGTGACGCGCTGGCACCCCCGCATCACCACGGCCTTGCTGGACCGGGCACGTGCTGCCGCTGCCGAGGCGGGGATTGCTGATCCGACGGTGCTGCGGGTGCCGGGTGCCTTTGAGTTACCGGTGGTATGTCAGGAACTGGCCCGGGCGCACGATGCTGTGCTCGCGCTCGGGGTGGTGATCCGCGGTGGCACCCCGCATTTCGACTACGTCTGTGACGCGGTCACCGCTGGGCTCACCAGGGTTGCGCTGGATGAGGGGATCGCGGTCGGCAATGGGGTGCTCACCTGTGACACCGAGGAGCAGGCCTTGGACCGCTGTGGGTTGCCGTCCTCGGCGGAGGATAAGGGTTTTCAGGCCTGTGTCGCCGCGCTGCAGACGGCTCTGGTGTTGCGGGGGCTGCGCCGGACTCGGCGGGAGGTGCCGTGAACGCTGGGGTGTTGGAGGTCCGGCCGCGCCGGGCTCGTCGTGTCGCCTTGGCCGCGGCGGTGCTGCTGGTTGTGGTGTTTTCGGTAGTGGCGGTGTTGTTGCGGCGAACGCCGACCGGTGTCTATTTTCGGTTCTCCGACCAGGTGGCCATGGTGGTGCTGGGGTTGTTGCTGGCTGGTGCGGCGTTGCTGTTCACCCGGCCCCGGGTGCGGGCTGGTGTTGAGGGTGTGGCGGTGCGCAACCTGTTGGGGACCCGGATGGTGCCTTGGGAGCTGGTGCTGCGGGTGTCGTTCCCGGACGGTGCCCCGTGGGCTCGCCTGGAGCTGCCCGAGGATGAGTACATCGCGGTGATGGCTATCCAGTCTGCCGATGGCCGGCACGCGGTGCAGGCCATCCGGGCCCTGCGCGCCGTGCACGCCGAGCACACCGCACCGCGCGAGACCCCGGGTCCGTGACCCGCGGGCGGTTTACCAGTGGTCCTTCTGCGCTCGGGCCTCAAAGAGGAAAACAGCCGCCGAGATCGATACATTCAAGGAATCGGCTGAACCCAGCATAGGGATGAACACTCGCTTGTAACCCGCCTCATACCATGGCTTAGGAATACCGTAACGCTCCGCACCGAGAACAAACGCCGTGCGCTTGCCGGAATAGTTGAACGACCGATAGTTCTTCGCGTCGTCAGTGTCCGCCAAATAAACGTTCACTTCGTTCGACTGAAGCCACGCGATCGCGTCTTCGGTGCGCTCGAAATCCAGAACTGGCATCTTCAGAACCATTCCTTGACTGGCGCGGAACACCTTCGGATGCGTCAACCTCGTGCGCCGATTCGTCAACACCAGACAGTCGGCACCGGCCGCGTCCAGCGTCCGAATTAACGTCCCCAGGTTGCCGGGAATCTCCATGCCATCGGCAACCATGATCAGTGACGACTCGCCAAGCCAGACGTCCTGCGGCTCCCACAGGGGCAACTGCGCGATCGAGAACAACCCATCTGGCTTGTCCCGCTCCGAGATCCGCGCCAACGTCCTCTCCGACACCTGGTACGCCAGATGCGCCCGCTCCGCCAGGTCCACCGCCCGGGTGCGCGCCTCGTCGCCGTACGCGGCTTCCGGGCACCACAGGAACGTGTCGATGACGACGTTGTGCTCCAGCAGGAGCTTGTGCGCCCACAACCCCTCAGCGGTGATCACCCTGCGTGGATTCGGCGCGGTGTTCCGCTGGATCGCCAGCACCTGCTTGATTTTCGGATGCTGCGCGCCGATCTGCTGAAGTTCCATCGCACAGATGAAGTCAACCCCGTTCGGGGATGCCGAAGCGGCGGCGCAGGCTGTCCAGTTCCCATACCCGGCGGCGGGCTCGCTGGTCCAGGCTGTGTACCAGATCCCGGGCGATGGGGTCGTTGCGGATCCGGGTGGGGGCCAGCTGGTCGGCGGTGTCCAGGTGGCGGATCGCCTCCGCGTCGCGCTGCGCTCCGTCCTGCACCAGGGCCCGGGCCAGGTCGAAATGCAGCATCGAGGTCCTGTTTTTGCTCTTGAGTGCGGCGGCGGCGACGTCTGGTGGTGTCCGGGCGGCCTCCTCGTAAGCCCGGCCGCCCGCACCGAGTTCGACACCCACCGCCAACCGCCACAGCACGATGTTGGTGGGACCAAAGTGCATCCGCATGCTGTTACATTCCCCGATCCGGGCGGCGATCTTTCCAGCCTCGTCCAGGTGCGCTCGCGCGTCGTCGGCCCGCTGGTCTCGTGCCGTGCATTGCGCCGCCGTCAAATGCAGGAAGCCGAGCATCTCCGCGGGCAGAGTGTCGTCGCCATGCAACTGAGCAGAGTGGCTAGTCTCCACGGGTCGAGCCTACGACCGCAGCCGCTGACCGATGACCGAGCCTGCTGAGGGGGTGCTGGGTGTGTCGGGCCACCCCCCTAAACTGGGCGAGAAGGTGACGACGTGGTGGCCGGTGCTGCGTCGGTGTGCTGAAGTGCTACCAGACCTGCTTGCTCATACCGACGAATGGAGTACCCGGCATGACCGAGGTCTTGCCCCCGGTGGGCACGGCCGTGGGCGTCGCGCACTATGCCTGGCTGCTCGTCGCACTGCCGGCCGCCGGTGCGCTGGTGCTGCTGGTTGGTGGCCGGCGCACCAACGCCTGGGGGCACCTGCTGGGCTGCGCGACCGTGCTCACGGCCTTCGGCTACGGCGTGGTGCTGTTCTGTCAGTGGCTGGGTTTCGACGCCGCGCAGCGGACCCGCGAACTGAGCGTGGGCACCTGGTTCGCGGTCAACTCGCTGCAGGTCACCTACGGTCTGCGGCTTGATCCGCTGTCGCTGACCTTCATGCTGCTCATCACCGGCGTCGGCGGGCTGATCCACCTCTACGCGATCGGCTATATGGCTCACGACCCGGGGCGGCGAAGGTTCTTCGGGTACTTCAACTTCTTTGCCGCGGCGATGCTCGTGCTGGTGCTGAGCAATAACTTCGTCACGCTCTACCTCGGCTGGGAAGGCGTGGGTCTGGCTTCCTACTTGCTCATCGGCTGGTACTCCGATCGCCCCAGTGCGGCGACGGCGGCGAAGAAAGCCTTCCTGATGAACCGGGTCGGCGACGTCGGCCTGGCTCTGGCGATCTTCCTGATCTGGCGCTCGCTGGGCACTGTGCAGTTCTCCGAGGTGTTCGCCCGGGCCGGACAGATCGACGGCCACACCCTGCTGGCGATCACCCTGTTGCTGTTGCTGGGGGCCTGTGGCAAGTCCGGTCAGTTCCCGCTGCAGGCCTGGTTGCCCGACGCCATGGAGGGGCCCACCCCGGTCTCGGCGCTGATCCACGCCGCGACCATGGTGACCGCCGGGGTGTACCTGATCGCCCGCTGCAACCCCCTGTATAATCTCAGCCCGGCCGGCCGGCTGGCCGTCGCGGCAGTGGGGGTTATCACGCTGCTGATCGGGTCGATCATCGGCTGCGCCTACGACGACATCAAGAAAGTGCTGGCCTACTCCACGGTCAGCCAGATCGGGTACATGATCCTCGCGGTGGGGTTGGGTCCGGCCGGTTACGCGCTGGGTATTGTGCACCTGCTGACCCATGGCTTCTTCAAGGCGGGGTTGTTCCTAGGCGCCGGCTCGGTCATGCACGGGATGCATGACGAGGTCGACATGCGCCGGATGGGTGGGCTCGCCCGGCACCTGCCGATCACCTTCGTCATCTTCACCTCGGGCTACCTGGCGCTCATCGGGTTCCCGTTCCTGTCTGGCTACTACTCCAAGGATGCGATCATCGAGGCAGCGTTCGGCGTCGGCGGCGTGGGTTGGGTCTTGGGCACTGTCGCGCTGCTGGCGGCGGGACTCACCGCCTTTTACATGACCCGCCTGATGCTCATGACGTTCTTCGGGGCAGAGCGCTGGCGTGAGCTGCGCACCGCGCAAGGCCAGGAATACCACCCGCACGAGTGCCCACCGGTGATGTGGGTGCCGATGGTGCCGCTGGCGATCGGCTCCCTGGCGGCCGGCTACTTCCTGGCCTCGGGTGAGCGGTTGGTGCGGTGGTTGGAGCCCTCGGTGGGGCCGCTTCGCCCGCCGGTCGCCCCGCTCCCGGTGGCGGTGCTTCCGCTGCTCACGGTGCTGGTTTCTGCGGTGGGTGTGCTGCTCGCCTGGGTGTTCGTCGGTCGCGACCCGGTACCGGTGCGCAAGCCGGCGCGGGTATCGCTGCCGGTGGCCGCCGCCCGGGCCGATCTCTACGCCAATGCGATCAACGAGGTCCTCATTGCGCGGCCCGGTACCTGGCTCACCCGGGCCCTGGTGTTCGTGGACAACAAGGGCGTCGACGGGGTGGTCAACGGCACCGCGGCGCTGCTGGGCGGTACCTC
The DNA here is from genome assembly GCA_019247305.1 of Pseudonocardiales bacterium. Classification (GTDB taxonomy): domain Bacteria; phylum Actinomycetota; class Actinomycetes; order Mycobacteriales; family Pseudonocardiaceae. The sequence goes on along the minus strand of JAFAPC010000134.1, from coordinate 53,447 downwards.
GGGCCGGCTGCGCCGGCTCCAGACCGGCTTTGTCCGAAGCTACGCGCTGGGCATGCTCGGCGGTTCCATCGTGGTGATCGCCCTGCTGCTGGCGGTGAGCTACTCATGAGCACTGAGGTATCCGGTGGCGGGGGTCTGCTGCTGGCGATGCTGCTGCTGCCGCTGGTGGGCAGCGTGCTGGTGGCCCCGATGCGCTCGGCTCCGAGGGCAGCCAAAGCCACCGCGCTGGCGTTCGCGCTGGTTGAGCTGGTGCTGGCGGGGCTGGCCTGGTCGCTCTACCACCCTGGCGGCGGGCGAACTCAGCTGATTCTGTCCACCCCGTGGATCCCGGCCTTCGGAACCCGCTTCGCGCTGGGCGTTGATGGCATCGCGTTGGTGATGATTGCGCTACTGAACGTGCTGGTGCCGATCGTGATGGGGTCCTCCTGGGCGGAGAAACTGCCCGAAGGCCGTACCCCGGCGGGCTACTACGCCCTGCTGCTGGCCCTCCAGTCGTTGCTCATTGGCGTCTTCGCCTCTATCGACGTGTTCCTGTTCTACCTGTTCTTCGAGGTCATGCTGGTGCCGATGTACTTCCTGATCGGCCGCTTCGGCGGGGCGCGACGGCAGTACGCGGCGGTGAAGTTCTTCCTGTACTCGCTGTTCGGTGGGCTGGTCATGCTCGCCAGCGTGATCGGCGTATTCGTGGTGAGCGCCGACCGGCTGGCTCATGGCACCTTTGACTGGGCAGCCCTGGTGCGTCTCGCCGGCAGCATCCCGCAGAGCACCCAGATCTGGCTGTTCCTCGGGTTCTTCGTCGCTTTCGCGATCAAAGCGCCGCTGGTGCCCCTGCACACCTGGCTGCCCGACGCCGGTGCGGAGGCCCCGGTGGGCGTTGGCGTGCTGCTCGTCGGCGTGATGGATAAGGTCGGCGTCTACGGTTTCCTGCGCTACTGCCTGCCGTTGTTTCCCAGCGCGTCGCGCGTGCTGGCCCCCCTGGTATTGGTGCTTGCCATCGCCGGGGTCCTGTACGGCGCGCTGCTCGCCGTCGGCCAGTCAGACATGAAGCGCTTCGTGGCCTACACCTCAGTGGCGCACTTCGGCTTCATCGCGCTGGGAGTCTTCGCCTTCTCCACCCAGGCGCAGGCCGGTGCGGTGCTCTACATGGTCAATCACGGTATCTCCACCGGAATGCTGTTCATCGTGGTTGGCATGCTGATCGCCCGCGGTGGCTCCCGATTGATCAGTGACTACGGCGGGGTGGCGGCGCTGGCGCCGCTGCTGGCGGGGATGATGCTGCTGGCTGGGCTGTCCGCGCTGGCGCTGCCCGGCACCGGCCCGTTCGTCTCGGAGTTCATGGTGCTCATCGGTTCCTACCCGCGAGTACCGGTGTACACGATTCTGGCCACCACGGGGATGATCCTGGCCGCGCTGTATGTGTTGTGGTTCTATCAACGCCTCATGCACGGTCCGGTGCGGGGCTCTGCGGTGGCCGAGATGGGGGGGCCGGGGGCGGCGATGGCGCCGGAGGCGCCGTCGTCGCGCCGTCGCGCCGCCTTCTCCGATCTGTCGGTCCGCGAGGTCGCCGTGCTGGCGCCGCTGGTGGCGCTGATCCTGCTGCTCGGGCTCTACCCGCAGCCGGTGTTGAATGTGATCAACCCGTCGGTCGGGGCCACGCTCACCGAGGTTGGCCTATCCGACCCGGTCCTGGGGCAGGGAGGCAGCTGAGGTGCTTGGCGGCGAACTGGTAGGGGGTTTTCTCGCGCAGGTGCCCCCCGTGCATGTACCGACGGTCGACTACGGGGCGATCGCTCCGGTCCTCGTCGTGCTCGGGGCTGGGTGCCTCTCGGTGCTCGTCGAGGCGTTCGTGGCCCGCTCCGCGCGGTGGCCGGTCCAGGTTGCGCTGACGCTGCTCACGCTGGGGGCAGCGGGGCTGGCGCTGGGTGTGCACCTGTACTCCTTCTCCCGGGACGCGCGCACCGTGGTGACGCTGGCCGGGACGGTGGCCGTTGATGGCCCCGCGCTGTTCTTATGGGGGACGCTGCTGGCCCTAGGTGTGGCAGCGGTGCTGCTCATCGCGGATCGATCCGTCGAGCCGGGGGGCGCGTTCACCGCGGACGCCGCGGTACGCCCGGGCACCGCCCGGGACCGCGCGCAGCTGGTGGGCACCGCGACCGAAACCGTCATGCAGACCGAAGTCTTCCCGCTGTTTTTGTTCTCCCTGGGCGGGATGATGGTCTTCCTCGCGGCCAATGATCTGCTCACCATGTTCGTCGCGCTAGAGGTGCTCAGCCTGCCGCTGTACCTGATGTGCGGGATGGCCCGGCGCCGCCGGCTGTTGTCGCAGGAGGCCGCCGTCAAGTACTTCCTGCTCGGAGCGTTCTCCTCGGCATTTTTCCTGTACGGGGTCGCGCTGCTGTATGGCTACGCCGGCTCGGTCGTCCTGTCCCGGATCGCGCAGGCGTCGGTGGGCAACGACCGGTCGGACACGCTGCTGTTTGGTGGCTTGGCGCTGCTGGTGGTCGGGCTGCTGTTCAAGGGCTCGGTCGGACCGTTCCACACCTGGACCCCGGACGTCTACCAGGGCGCACCGACGCCGGTGACGGCCTTCATGGCGGCCTGCACCAAGGTCGCGGCTTTCGGCGCCATCCTGCGGGTGCTGACGGTGGCCTTCGAGGGCACCCGCTGGGAGTGGCGCGGCCTGCTGTGGGGGGTGGCGATCGTGTCGATGGTGATCGGTGCGGTGCTCGGCCTGACCCAGACCGACGTCAAACGCATGATCGCCTACTCGTCGGTGGCGCACGCCGGGTTCCTGCTGGTGGGGGCGATCGCGCTGACCGCCCAAGGCCTGTCCGGCACGATGTTCTACCTGCTCGCCTACGGCTTCACCACGCTGGCCGCGTTCGGTGTGGTCACCCTGGTGCGCGATGCCGACGGTGAGGCCACTCACCTGTCCCAGTGGGCCGGGTTGGCCGAGCGCTCACCGCTGACCGCCGCGGTGTTTGCCTTCCTGCTTTTTGCGCTCGCCGGCATCCCGCTGACTAGTGGCTTCACCGGGAAGTTCGCGGTCTTCAGCGCCGCTCTCGCAGACGGAATGGCGCCGTTGGTGGTGGTGGCGCTGGTGGCCAGCGCGGTGGCCGCGTTCTTCTACCTGCGGGTGGTAGTGCTGATGTACTTCAGTGAACCCGCCACCGACGGTCCGACGGTGAGTGTGCCCGGGGCGTTTACCACGGCCGCGATCACGCTTGGCGTGGTGGTCACCTTGCTGCTCGGGGTGCTGCCCACCTTCGCCCTGAACTGGGCCGCGCTCGGCGTGTTCGCCTCCTGACCCGGTGATGAGCCGGTCGACATCACAGCAGCTGGCCAGTGTGGAACTGGCCGACCCGGAGCTGCGCGCCACCCTCGAGCGCGGCTTGACCCAGGTGGAGGAGCTGCTGCACCGGGAGGTGCAGAGCGAGTTCCGCTTCCTCACCGAGACCTCGCTGCACCTCGTCGACGCCGGGGGCAAGCGGTTTCGACCGCTGTTCACCCTGCTCGCCAGCCAGTTCGGGCTGGACGGGGAGGACCAAGGGAGGCGGACGGCTGACGTGGTGCGCGCCGCCGCGGTCGTGGAGCTGGTCCATCTCGCCACGCTCTACCACGACGACGTGATGGACCAGGCCACCATGCGCCGGGGCGCGGCCAGCGCCAACGCCCGCTGGGACAACACTGTTGCGATCCTCACCGGCGATTTCCTGTTCGCCCACGCCTCCCGGCTGGTCGCCGACCTCGGGCCAGACGCGGTGCGGATCATCGCCTGCACCTTCGCCGAGCTGGTCACCGGCCAGATGCGCGAGACGTTGGGTCCCGCCCAGGGCGTCGATCCGGTGGCGCATTACCTGTCGGTGGTGCAGGAGAAGACCGGTTCGCTCATCGCCACCGCAGGTCGTTACGGGGCAATGTTTTCCGGTGCGTCCCCGGAGCGTATCGACGCGTTGCGCCGGTTCGGCGAGATAATTGGTACTGCGTTTCAGATCTCTGACGACATCATCGATATCGCCTCGCCCACCGCCCAGTCCGGCAAGACACCAGGGACTGACCTGCGTGAGGGGGTTCGTACTCTGCCGATGCTCTACGCGCTGGCCGAAGGTGGCCCTCGAGTGGAGCGGCTCCGGGTACTGCTGGCTGCTCCGCTGACCGATGAGGCGTTGGTCGCGGAGGCGTTGTGGCTACTGCGTGAGTCGCCCGGGCTGGACCGTGCGCTGCGTACCTTGCGTTCCTGCACCGATTCGGCTCGCGCCGAACTCGCGGTGCTGCCCGCCGGCCCGGCCCGCGACGCCCTGGCTTCCGTCACCGACTACCTCACCGCCCGCACCGGCTGACGGAGGATGAGATGACAACGTTCTCAGCGGAACCCTCAGCGGATGAGCCGACCGAGGCGAGAAGGTCACAGCTCACCCGAGATGAGCTGAGGTTCGATGTGATCGAAGTAGGCCCCCCGGACGGCGAGCCGGTAGTCCTGTTGCACGGGTTCCCGCAGTTCTCTGGCAGCTGGGACGCGCTGGTTGCGCTGCTCACTCAGCAGGGATACCGCACGTTGATGATGGATCAGCGTGGCTACTCGGTGGGCGCTCGGCCGCGCGGGCGGTGGACCTATCGAATGTCCGAGTTGGTCGCGGACGTGGTGGCGTTGATCGATGCCCGTGGCGGCGGCCCCGTCCACCTCGTCGGGCACGACTGGGGCGCGGCAGTAGCCTGGGCACTGACCGCTCGGCGCCCAGAGAAGGTGTGTAGCCTGACCGCGCTGTCGGTGCCGCACCCCTGGGGATTCATCACGGCAATGGCGACCAGCGCGCAAGGATTGAAGTCCTGGTACATGTACTTTTTCCAGCTGCCCTGGCTGCCCGAACGACTCCTGCACGCTCAGGGTGTCCGATTTCTGACCATGTTCGGTCAGTCCCCAGAACGCGCCCGCCGGGACGCTGCCCGCTTCCCTGATCCGGCCGCGTTGACCGGGCCGCTGAACTGGTACCGAGCCATGACGTTCATCGACCCCCGAGCGGCGATGAAGCCGGTCCGCCGACCCACCCTGTTCGTCTGGAGCGATGGTGACTCCGCAATCTCCCGGCAGGCGGCCGAAACCTGCGAGCGTTACGTGGACGCGCCCTACCAATTCGAGACGCTGCGTGGCGTGAACCACTGGATTCCCGAGGCTGCGACCAGCGAACTGGCCGCCCTGCTGATACCGCACCTGCAGCGCTGGTCAGCCGGATCCTCGACAGCACCGTCACGTTGACCCGCCCGGGTTCCGGAAGCCCGGTAGTTCCTGGACTTGCCGCTCAATCGCCTCCCAGACCCGTCCCCCCACACGTTCTGAGTCAGGAACCTCCCATAACTGTACCTCCCTGGTTACTGCTTTGGCAGAAGTAGGTGTGCGTGTAAGGCACGTAGTCGACGTAACCTCCCATGTTGTAGCATTCGGGTTGGTCGAGGGTCCCTGCGCCAGCGGGCTGAGCCGCAGCCAATCCGGCAGTTCCGAGCAAGAACCCCAACGTCAGGCCAGTAGTGGCCATTATCGTGATCGGCCGACGCAGCCCCGCGCCCGACAGGTTACGGTATCCCATCTCAGCGTAACTCCTCTCCACCAGCAAACCATGCCAACGCCACAAACTATGGCGGTAAGCGGTTGATGCGGCAACGTACACTCGCACTTAACCTCGGACGACCACTACTTAGCTCCGACCGCTGGTTCGGCTGTTCCGCTGTTTCCGTCTCGCCCGGCCACCGCGGTACCGGTTCCTGCCGATGATTCCCGGCTAGCGATCCTCACCGCGCAGCTGAACCGGCAGTCCGCGATCGCCTAACCTGGCAGGCCCTCTGCACGGTATCCGGTGCGACGCCACGGTGGGCTACCGTAACTCCCGAGCCGCGCGTAGGAGTGATCGAACATGCCAGTTGAGACCGTGGATGTCGTGGTGATCGGGATGGGGCCGGGCGGAGAGGACGCTGCGGCCCGGCTGGTCAGGGCTGGCCGCACCGTCGTCGGCATCGACGCCCGACTCCTCGGCGGGGAGTGCCCGTACTACGCGTGCGTGCCCACGAAAATGATGGTCCGCGCTGCGGACGCGCTCGCAGAGGCCCACCGCGTCACCGAGTTGGCCGGCACGGTGCAGGTGCGCCCGGACTGGGCGCCGGTTGCCGCCCGCATCCGGGCTGAGGCCACCGACAACTGGGACGACGCGGTCGCGGTGGAGCGGTTCGAGAAGGCCGGTGGCCGGTTTGTGCGCGGCCGGGCGAGGCTCACCGCGCCCGACGAGGTCAGCGTGTCGACCTCGAACGGCGAACGGGTTTTCCAAGCCACGACCGCAATCGTGCTCAATCCCGGCACGGAGCCGGTCATCCCGGCGATCGCTGGTTTGACGGACACCCCGTACTGGACCAACCGGGGGGCGGTGGCAGTTGAGCAAGTCCCCGACTCGCTGATCGTGCTCGGCGGCGGAGCGGTCGGATGCGAGTTCGCTCAGATTTTCGCCCGCTTCGGCGCTTCGGTGACCGTGCTGGAGGCGCAGTCGCGGCTGCTGCCCGGTGACGAACCCGAGGCGGGCGAGCTGCTCGCGGGAGTCTTCACCGCTGAAGGGATTCGGGTCCGCACCGGGGTGTCCGTAGCGCGGGTGGACTACGAGCGGGTGGGCGAGGAGCCTGGGCGGTTCGTTGTGCTGCTCGACGACGGTGCGGTCCTGACCGCGCAGCGGCTGCTGGTGGCCACCGGCCGCCGCACCGACCTGGCCGCACTCGGCGTGGGCGTGGTCGGTCTGGACGAACAGGCCCGCACCATTGCCGTCGACGAGCGGATGCGCGCTGCTGAGCGGGTCTGGGCGATCGGGGACGTCACCGGTAAGGGTGCCTTCACCCACGTGTCGATGTACCAAGCGCGCATCGCCGTCGCCGACATCCTCGGGCAGGATGGCGAGACCGCCGACTACCGCGCGGTGCCTCGGGTGACCTTTACCGACCCCGAAGTCGGCGCCGTGGGCTTGACCGAGGCCGCCGCGCGGCAGCGTGGCCTGCGCGTGCGCACCGGGCTGACCCGTATCCCGTCCTCCGCGCGCGGATGGATCCACAAGACCGGCAACGACGGGCTGATCAAACTTGTGGAAGACGCCGACCGTGGCGTTCTCGTCGGTGCCACCTCGGCCGGGCCGACCGGGGGAGAGGTACTCAGCGCGCTCGCCCTCGCCGTGCACGCTGAGGTGCCGACCGAGCGATTGCGGCAGATGATCTACGCCTATCCCACCTTCCACCGCGCGATCGAAGACGCGCTGCGGAACCTCACCGGCTGAGCAGGCCGGGTGCCGGCTCAGCCCGGGGCGAGGGCGACAAGCTCCGCGCGGGCTTCGGCCACCACCGCGCGTTCGGACTCGTTCAGCGTGCGCGGCTGCGGTACCGGGGGATCGAGTCGATCCGGGTGGGCGGTGACGACCTGTGCTACGGCCTCGACCACCGCCTGGGCCGCCTCGCGCCGACGCGGCCTGGACCACCGCTGGCCCTGCGGGGTGAACTCGCCCTGCGTCACCCGCTCGCCCCACAGGTACACGTGGTAGGAGTCGCCGGACAGGCTTGTGTCGTCCATGGTGTGCACGGTCGGCAGGATGATGCCCGTCTCGCGCAGCGTGGCGCGGCGCGCTGCCATCTCGGTGAGTAGGAAGCCGCCCCGGTCGGGGTGGAGCAGGTTAGCCAGCTCGCCGCCGACCAGCAGGGTCAGCGGCTGACCGCGGCGGCGGGCGGCGACGGCACGCTGGGTCAGCTCGACGCGCTCGGCGTCGGATCCGGCGACGGCCGCGAGATCATCAAGGACGGTGGCGGACAGCATGTCCTGTCCCTCCGCTTCGGCCAGGACGAGCGCCGCCCGGAGCAGGGTGCGGCGCCGAGCCGGCGGGAGCAGCACCGCCAGCTCCCGCAGGTCGACGGCGGCGTTCACGTATTCTGTTCCCGCGAGTCGAAGCTGGGCCGCGGTCGCCAGGTCGCGGATCCGGGCCTTGACCGGCCGGCCCGGGACGGAGCTGATCACCTCGTGCAGGTAACCGGTCGAGCTCTGGTCACCCTGCTCGACATATCCGGCTAGCGACCGTTGAAGGTGCTCAGTGGCCGCATCGGGCCCTCCCTCCCGCAGCTGCATTCGGCCCAGCCACAGCTCCACCAGGGGCAGCAGCTCGGGCTGCCGCTCAGCACAGAGCTCGTGCAGTCGCACCAGGTTCGACTCGATCTCGGTGGCGGGGGCGCCCACCTCGTCGCCCACGTCCGCGACGACCCGGTGGCCGCGGATCTCCTGGTCCGGGTTGGGGAAACGGAGCAGCAGGATGAGTGCCTCCCGGGCCGCTGCCCTCGCCTCCTGGTTGCGGGCGTCCCGGGCTACGGCCGTCGCTTCGGGCTTCATGGCGTCTCGCCGGCAGAGCTCAGCCGTGGACAGCAGCCGGCCGATCCGGTCCGGCCCGGTGTCCTCGAGCTGGCGTTCCCACCCGGCCGCTTCGGCGTGCCGACCCAGGATTCGGCACACGAAAGCCTGGTTGCCCACCGCATGCTGCCGCAGCACCGGCCACCCCACGTCCTCGGCGAGCTTGCGGGCCTGTGCCGCGGTCGCGAGCGCTCGGGATTCCAGACCAGCCTGGTCAGCCCCGGGCTGAGTGCTTTCCCACGCCTGAATCTGACTGATCTCCGCAACTGCCTCGCACTCGCCACGGGCCCAGCCCAGCCTGCTGCTCAGTGTGCGGGCCCGCTCGGCCGACTTCATCGCGGGCACCCACGACTGCATCAGCCGTAAGGTCGTAGCCAGCCGGATGTGCACTGCCGCCTGGTACAGCTCCAGACCCGTCTCTTCGTAGAACCTCAGCAGGCGGGAGAGCTCCTCGCGCGCTGACTCGTTGGAGCCCGCGCGCAGGTCAACGTCCATCACCCGGTCCATCGTGATCAGCGCGACAAGCATCTCGCCGTCGGGTAGCTGCTGGGCCAGCTCGCGTGCCTTGGCGAAGAACTCCTCAGCCTGTTGACGATTATTGTTCCGGGCATGCATCGTCGCGACAAGGCGGGAGCAGTCGGTCTCGGTGAGCGTGTCCGCGGCGGCCCGGGCGAGCCTCAGTGCCTGCTCGAAGTCTCCGAGTGCTGCGGCCGGTTCGTCGAACGACGCCCAGAACGCGACCAGCGCCAGCACCCGCGCCTGGTCCTTCGCCATGAGCCTGTCCAGGCCGTTGCGCGCCGCGGCCAGGTACGACCGCGCGACGGCCGAATTGCCGAGCTCGGCATGCGCGTTGCCGAGCTCGGCGAACAGCAATGGGTGCGCCACCACCTCGATGGCCCGCTGGCAGAGCTCCACCGCGTCGCGGAAGCGGTACTGGAGCGCTGCTGTTCGCGCGAGAGCGCGCGCGGACCGGACGATGAGGTCTTCGGCGCGGCCCGCGGTGGCCAGCCGGAACAGCTCGGTGAGCGCCTGGACATCGGGCTTGCGTGGGTCGAGGATGTCATCGAATTGCCCGAGTTCGGCGGCCAGCGCCTCGGCGCAGCACTGGGACTCAGCGACGGGATCGGCTCCCCCCAACCGCGGCTCGAGTATGTCGGGAACCCGGAACAGCATCCTCCCGTCCGGGGTGTCCGTGCGCTCCAGCAAGGTCCACTTAGCCAGCCGCATGGCACGCTTCCCAGCAGCGCCGCTGTCGATGGAGCTGATCATCGACGCGGTGCGCAGCGCGGGGTTGGCCAACCGGGCGAGGACGGCCGGTCCGACCGGGAGTCGAAGCGGCGTCAGCGCGCGCAGCAGCTCCCTGTCCTCCTCCGTCTGGCGGTCGAGCAGGGCCGGCACCATCAGGTGTTCGGTGACGAAGTCCTTGCGTTCGGTGTGCAGCTTCTCGCGTAGTAGGTCTATGGGCAGGTCGGGGTTGTCCCGGGTCGTCGCGGACAGGGTTTCCAGCAGGCCGGTGTTGCCCTGGGACATCTCCAGGACTAGTTCCACCCTCATCGGGTCGATGGGCCCGGCCCATTGCATCCGGTTGATCTTGAGCCGGAGGTACTGCGCGCTGAGCGCCCGCAACTCCACGTGGGCCAGCTGGTCGATGCCGGTCACCGCCGGAACGTATCGGCTCGTGATCACTAACCGGTGGTTCTTGCCGCTCTGCTTGACTGCCTTGATGAGGGCGGCGAGGGTTTGCGCGGCCTCGGACATGAGCCGGGGTTCCGACTCGTCCGACCGCAGGGTCGAGTCGAGATTGTCGAGCACGAACACCACGGGCCGAGCTATCTGCTGAAGACAGCGTCGTAGCGTCGGCCGCAGGTCTTCCGGACGGTCGGTGCTGTCCAGATGGTGGGCGAGGTCGTCCTGTGACTGCATGGCGTTCCACAACAGCTCGTCATCCAAGCCGCCCACCATCGGCACCCACGTGACGTTGTCCCGCATGCGGTCGAGCACCAGGTCGAGCGTCCAGGAGACCAAGCTGGTCTTTCCGATCTTGCCGACGCCGTGCACAACCACTCCGAGCCGGTCTGAGTACTGTGACGGGTCGCAATGCTTCAGCAGCAGCGTCAACTCGGGGTTACGGTCGAGGAAGTCGTTGTCGTCCACCTTGTCCAAACCGAACGGGCGTCCCGGCCCTCCCCGAGCGGAGAACACCTCGCCGCCAGTCATGTTCCTGACCGAAGTCACCAACGAAGGCGGCGGCCCGCCGTGGCGGAACATCCGCAGGCAGTGCCAGTTCGGCTCGTCGTCCTTGATCAGCCGCTGGTAGGCTGCGGCGAGCGCGCGGGCCGGCGACCGCCCGGCCATGAGCTCGCGGTAGAAGTCCTTGGTGGCGTTCGTGGCGGCCGCGTCGTCGATCGGCCGGCCCCAGCCGACGACGGTGGTCTGGGCCAAGTTCGTGGCCAGCTCCTCGGCAAGGGACACCGCCACGCCCAAGTCGGCAGAGGCAGCCGAGCGGCAGCCGGACAGGAACACCATCCGGGGCCGGCAGTCCGTGAGGGCTCGGTGCAGCTCGCCGGCGTCGGCCAGGTGCGGGCCGTCGTCGCACCCGACGGTGACGACCCGTACGCCCGCTGGGGTGTCTGTACAGTGCCCGGTCAGGTGCAACACGTCGTAGGCGTCGTTGCCGTCGAACCGTGCCAGCGTCCGCTGCAGGGCGTCCAGACGGCCAGACGGCTCGTATCCCATTTTAACGAGGAGGGTGTTCTCCTCGGCGGCATTGTTGATCGCCGTCCGCTCGGCGTCGTAGTCGAGGGGGCGGCCGCCATGCTCCGGGGCTCCGGCCATGAACATCACCCGCAGCGGGCGGGCCTTCGGCTGGTCGGGGATTGCGCGGCCAGGGAGGACTCTGATGGGGACCACCGGGTTGGGCCGCTCGATCAGGTAGCCGTTGGCGTCGCGCAGCAGCTCCCACGGTAGATGGCCTAGCCCCGTGTCGGCTCCGATGCCGAGAACGATCACAGGCCAGTTCCCACCGTAGTCGGCGAGGAAGCCGGTGAGCAGGCCCTCTGGGGTATCGAGCAGCTGGAACAGCTCGCTCCCCATGTTCTTCAGCTGGGCGCGCCGCTGCTCGGGGGACGTGCCGGGCGCCTCGACGTAGTAGTGCGTGTCCGACTCGGTGAGCAGCCGCTGCAGCTCCGCCGCATCCAGCGGCGCAGGCGGCGGCTTACGCTTTGAGCCGGGTACGTCGGGACCAAAGTCGTATCGCAGCTCGGCCCTAGTGCCCGGTCCGCCAGGACGGCTGAGCCGGACGCTGACCAGGTAGTCCTTGTCCATCGGCGTCGGCTCAGCTCAGCGGCGGCGTGTCCGGGCCGTCCGGCGGTAGCGGTTGGTCCAGCGTGGGGTCGCTCCTGAGCAGATCGGTGACCTCGCCCCTGGTCAGCCCGTTCAGCGACCTCCCGTAGTCACCCACGTAGAGCAGGACCTGCTGAGGCGGCGTGGGCCGCTCACGGATCCTGTCCCGCCAGCGGAGCACGCTGTCCACAATTCCGGCGGTCCCGCCGACCGCTTGGGTGATCTCGACGATCCACTGGATGGTGGTGGGCCAGTCCTTGTCTCGCTCGCCACGCTCGGCGAGCTTGGCGCTGCCGTGCAGACCCTCAGCGCGAACCAGCTCCTCGGCCACCTCTTTGGCGTCCGTGCCCTCGATGAGAATCCGCAGTGCCATCGATTCTCCTTACCGAAAGTGAGCAGAATGCCTCACTGAGTCATCACTCTGATGTGTGGCTTCTTGCGTTTCTTTGGGCATGATTTGTAACGATAAGTCACTTATTACCTTGACGCCAGACCGGGAAGGGTAGAAGATTCACTACGAAGAATGAAACGTAGGGCGTGTGCCATCGCAAGGGGTTACCAGTTGGACGCTCACGGCAACCAGCGGGACTGGTGGAAGCCAACCGCTTCTCCCAGCGTGCGAGAAGCCACGACCCAGGCCGCCGGTGGTCAGGACGTCTTCATTTCGCACTCGAGTAGAGACGCGGCGGTTGCGCGTGAGGTCTGCGTCGCGCTCGAAACGGTCGGCCTGCGGTGTTGGATAGCTCCGCGGGACATCACGCCGGGGCAGACGTGGTCGAGCGCCATCGTTACGGGGCTCGACAGCAGTCGGGTGCTCGTCCTGATTTTTTCCAGACACGCGGACGCCTCCGGAGAGGTTCTCCGCGAGGTCGAGCGGGCCAGCAGCACAGGCAAGCGGATAGTGACCTTTCGGATCGAAAATGTGACGCCATCCGGCGGTCTAGCGTATTTCCTGTCGGCGACCCAGTGGCTCGATGCCGTGCGCAGGCCACTCCGACCGAGTCTCGAACAGCTCGTCACGGGGCTGCACGTCCTGCTTGAGACCGAGCTTCCCGCGCGGACCGCGAGCGAACCGCCGCCCGAAGTCCCCGAGGTCGATCTGGATCACTTGGGGCGATCGGTTGCTCGGAAGGGTGGCTGGTTGGACCGGCTCCTTCGCGACCGGTGAAAAGGCGTCACGTGAAAGGAGAAAAGCGGTGAAGCAGCCCGACGACGCAGGCCAGCTCGGCGGGGCCGGGACCGGTCCCGCTCCACAACAGGCACCTGCAGCTGCCGGATTCAGCTGGCCCTCGGCCACGTCGTCCGCCGTGGCGCCGGGCCAACAGACCGCTGCTACCAGCGGGTTTGAGTGGTCCCGGGTCGCGAAAGTCTCCCGCCCCCCGCAGATGCCACTCCCAGCACCAGCTGGCAGCACCCAGCTCTCCACACCCTCGGCCGCTCAGCCGTCCCCGCCAACCCCGCCCACGCAGCCGCTTCCGGTAAATCCGAGCGGCTTGACTGCGGCGACGTCCCCCCTCCAGCACACCCAGCCCTTGGTGTACGGCCCCACGGCAACCCATCCCGCAACGACCAGCTTGCTTGACCGGGCCAAGGCAAATGATCAGCAAGCGCTCGCGACGCTTTTTGGACAGTTCATCCCCAGCCATGAGCAGATCGTCGACAGTCAATACCTCGGCGTGCTGGGCATGTGGGGCATCGGTACGCACAGCTTCGCGGCCCTGACGACCCACCGGATAGCAGCTATAGACGTCTCTATCTTCGGTCGTGTCCGCTACCAGGATGGTGCTCTGGAGTGCATCAATAGTTCAGTGGTGGCCCAGCCTTCACTGCTAGGCCTTTACCTCTACGTGGGATCCTTCTTCGCTTTCTTCGCCTTCTTTGGTATTGCTGGTTGGTCAATCCATCCTGTTGTCGCGGTGCTGGTGGTGCTGCTCGGTGTCTTGCTTCTGCCGATCATCCTCCGTCACTATTACCGATTCAATAAAAATGGTCTTGAGCTCTGGGTGCGGGAGGGTATCTCGATCGTCGTCTTTATCGACCGGAAACGGATGATCAATGCGAAGCGATTCTATCGATTGTTCTGCGATCAGCGTGAGGAGCGGCTCCGTGCCGTCGGTCAGCCGTGACGGACCACAGCCTGAGCCGGGAGCAGCGCCATGATCGAATCAGATGTTCAGACTCGGATCGCGGAGGCGCTGGAAGGCCGGCGCAGCCAGCGCGGCTTCGTGGATGAACTCGCCAGCAGGTGGGCAGCATTGGTGGCGGGGTTCGAGGGACTTGTCACCGCGATGGAGGCAGCCGACCGCTCGGCGCGGGATGCGACGCAGACGGCCGACAGCAACACCCGTGTGCGAGAGGCGGTCACGGGCTTCCTGCAGCACCGGCAGGATGGCGCCGGCTCCGCGGTGGAGCTGCTCAGAGCACGGCTTGAGAAGGCTCGCCAACATGTCGACGCAGTCTGCGCGCGAGTCCGCCGCGACACCGTCAACATGGGTGTGATCGGGAGCACCAGAGCGGGCAAGAGCACTCTCCTGCGGACCATCACCGGCCTTCCGGACACCGTCATCCCCTCATCTCAGTACGACCCTACCACCGCTGCGCCGAGCAGGATCTACCACGTCACGGGACAGCAATCAGCATTACTGGAGCTGCACTCCTGGGAATCGTTCCGGGACTCCTACCTCCAGCCGTTACACAAACTCGCCAAACTAGGCCGCGTCCCCCAAACGCCGGGTGACTTCGTCGGACACAGCTACCCGGTAGTCGGGAGCGACTCCGCGGGGGGAGCGGGTGCCGACAAGTATCTGCGGAAACTCCTGGTTGCTCAGGAGTCGTTCGGCAGCTACGAGGCTCTCTTGAGCGGTCCTCGCACCAAGACTGTGGGCCTGTCCGAGCTGCGTCCGTACGTGTCGTACCCCTTTGCGAAAGACCCGCCAAACCATCGACCGTACCATGCTGTCCGCGGCACAAAGATACTTCAGCAGTTCCCTGAGGTGGTGGCCATCAATCTCGGTCTGATCGATCTTCCGGGAGCGGGCGAGTCGGGTCTGGACGTCGACCGGCAATTTATGCAGGGGCTGAAGAACGAGATCGACCTACTGTTGATGATCAAACGACCGAGTACTGTGACGGCGACGTATCTCAACGAGGATTCGTACGCTCTGGAATTGGCGGACTCGGCGCGCAGCGGTGTCGCGCTTGACGATTTCTACCTGATCGTCATCAACCGCGATCATGCTCACGTTGACCCCGGGTCTTTCGAGAATACTCTTGAGCAGGTCGGCGGGGAGGCACGCCGCCGTGGTATCCGGGTCGTGACTCCGGATGTCTCGAAGCGAGATGACGTGCTCCAAAAGCTTATGAAACCGGCGCTTGAGCACCTCGCTACCCGACTTGCTGAGATGGACCGCGCCGCAGTCGGTGCCGCGCTCGACGTGGCCAACGAAGTCGCCGAGGAGGTGGCGCGCTTCGCTGGCAGTGTACTCACGGAAACAGCGGGATTACAGGACAAATTGCCCGACGAGGAGGACGCTTTCCGTGACCGAGCGAAAAAGCTGCGTGACGATATCGCTGGAGACCTCGCCGAACTTAAGGACCGCTACGACTCGGCCGTTGTCAAAGGAGAGGCTGACGCTGCGCTGGACGAGGGCGTCGCGGCGGCGGTGGCCGCGGCTTGTGACTGGGTAGGAAACGGGCTTGGTCGCGGCAGCCGGGAACAGTGGCTCAAGGAGTTACGCGGTCCCTTCGCGTCCGGCGATCTCGAAGCGAAACAGGAAGAATACTACCGGGCGAAGGCGAAGATTGCCGAGATTTTCGGAGCGATCGATATCTCGCTCGAAGACGCGGTCCGGCGACTGTGGTGCGAGGTGGCTGATGTGCTACGCCGCCGGTTGACCGAAGAACTGGTGCCCGATTCACCCACCGCGCTCGAGTCCCTGAACGAGCTGGCTCGCATCCGCAAGGCAAGGTTTCTCCGCGCTGCGGTGACCCAGCTGTGTCAGCTGAGAATCGACTACGGAAGTATTGTGCTGCGGGTTACACGTCCGATTATCCGCAAGATTAGCTGGGGGAATTCGCTAACCGGGCAGTTGGGCAGCAATCGAGCCAGCGGGGCCGTGGGAACCGGAACTCGGTTTGTGGCTGACGCTGCTGGGATGGCCGTTTTCGGATTACCTGTGGCGAGTCTTGCGGAGGAGGCCAGTGAGGCGTCATCAGGATCGTGGTGGGATCGTTCAAGCCGCCCCGCAGCCACCACGCCGTCCTCTGGTGCCGGCGAAGTAGCGCAGACGAAACGGGGCGCCGAGGGTCTCTACGACGAGCTGACGGCTGTTGTCGAGCAGAGTATCTCAGACCTCGAAAACGCGCTGCGGATCGAAGCACGAGTCATGGCGAGTGTCCTGGCGGCAGCTGCGGATCAGTTCTTGGACACCGCGATCCGCAGAAACGACACCGAAAGAGACTACGAGAACCTCTGTCGGCCCAACCAACGAACCATTTGGCCGGGTGTCTTCGACGGCGGGGCCGCCCGGTTCGCTGCCGATTTATCCCAGATCAGCGAAAAGTCTCAAGCGGTCCTCGGCGCGGCGGCGAAGGTGTCGGACCTCACGTCGGCGCGCCGGCTTCGGCCAGTCGCAGTGGCGTCTCCTGGGTAGCGGGCGCCGCAGAATGAAGCTGTTAAACAGGTGTCCAGGGAGAACCCAATTGACGAAAGCCCGGAGTAATCCGCCCGGTGGCTTGCTGGCTACCGGGGACCCGGTAGCCAGCAAGCCACCGGTGTTGCGGAGACCGGCCCTAGCTCCGCTCTACGCGCTGGGAATCGCCTTCGTCTTGGTGCTAATCCTCGGCACGATCGTGCAGCGGGTCTCTCACCGGCCGTCACCACCACCACCACCACCACCTACACCGCCCATGCTCGTCATCAGGGTGACAGTCGAGGGGCAGCCAGCCGCAGTCTCGCCCGAAAAGGATCAAAATTTCCGCATTCAAATCATGGCCAAGAATGCCAATCCGGGGGACGCTCCGTACAAGGAATGGCCTCTGCCGATTCCGTCGATCACCCTTGTCCAGGAAAATCTTGTAGACCAGCTCGTGTGCCTCAACGGGCCGTCGGGATGGAAGGTGATACAGCACTCCATTCCGGTCGAGGACATCCCCAACCCGAACGGGAGCCGGTGTACCACCGCACTCGTCGCCGATCGGCAGTCGGAGGAGATCTCCTTCACGGTGTCCAAGAATTAGGGAGTTCCGTTGATTACTCCGAAGGTCACCGACCCGCGAATGCTGACCCTCCTCACCGTCGGCGGAGCAGTGCTCGGCGCCCTGATCGCCCTTCTGCGCGTGATGTTCGACTCGTTCGGAGCGGCGCTGATTGTCACCGTGGGGGTTCTTGTTGGCACGACGCTAGCGACGCGGGTGCTCACGAGCCCCGGTCCGTCCATTCCTGGCACGCAAAGCAACCCGGGCTACCCGCCGGATTCTGGACCGCCAGACCTCCGACCGGACGGCAACGAAGACAAACCGTCTCCACCGTCCCGGAATTCCGTCCAGCCGTTACCGGTCGCCCCACCGCCAACGGAGCGGGGAACAGTGGTGCTGCCGGTGCGTCCGGATGTGGGCTGGTGGTCGGAAACATCGGTGGCTGGAGCACGGCGTGATCAGCCGAAAGCGCTCAGCGCACCGCCACTGGACCTGTCCGGCTACGTCGAGTCAGGGCGCGTCGTGCAATGCCCGAACTGTGCCAGTTTCCGGATCAACGTCCGCCATGTCGACGTTGGCTATGCCTTCAGCTGCCACAGGTGCGGCCATACCTGGGACTGGCAATCGAACATATCGAACATGCCGTGGCCCAAGACGGTCAAAGTGAGCAAACGCCTGCGGGCGGATTCCCTGTCGCGAGGGCAGACCGACCGACAGGAGCCGAACACCTCTAGGAGATATTGATGTACGACCAGACGTTCTCGCGACGCACCCCGGGGTGCATCGTCGTCCTGCTCGACCGCTCGGAATCGATGAAGCTGCCGTGGGGCACATCCGGCTTTACGTTGGCACAAGGTGCCGCCCGCGCGCTCAACAATATCCTGCTGGAACTGTGCATCAAAGCCACCAAAGAACCGGGCGCGGGTCCCCGCCACTACTTCGACTTTGCGGTGTACGGCTACGGAGTGCGCCCGAAGGCGGGGGGCGAGGGTGTTGAGTCCGCTCTCGGCGGCGCGCTGACCGGCCGGGATTTCGTGCCCCTACCGGAGCTGTGCGGAAACCCGCTCGCGATCCGCGAGGAACCATCGATCGACGCTGCGTCTATCACCTCGAAAATCCCGGTGTGGGTCGAGCCAGAGAGCAACTATCGCACCCCGATGTGCCAGGCCATCGCGACTGCGGGTGGGCAAGTCTACGAGTGGGCCAACCAGCACCGGGACTCGTTCCCGCCGATCGTCATCAACATCACCGACGGCGTCGTGACCGACAGCCCTTACGAGGGTGCAGACCTCAAAGGATGGGCCCAGCGCCTGACCGGGATCGCGACCACAGACGGCAACGCGCTGCTGTTCAATATCTTCCTGTCTCCCGACTCTGCCGAGCCAAGGATGTTCCCCTCCACCCCACACGGTCTGCCGGCTCCGGGGCCGGAGCTGTTCGAGATCAGCAGCCCGCTTCCCGCCACCATGATTGACAATGCCAGGACCAGCGGCGTAGTGGTCGAGCCGGGCGCGCGAGGTCTCGGCTTTCAGGCCAACCTGGAGATGCTGGTGCGGTTTCTCGAAATCGGCACCCGAATCGTCGACATCCAGGGACCGATGAGGTCGTTCCTGTGATGGAGACCCGATCGGTGCTGTACAGCATGGAGAAAGACGGCAGCGGTGAAACCGAGTGGGAGGACGGCGCCGGCTTCGACGACGGCGCGCCGGTGGCGGGCCAGAACCCACGTTTCGTCGTCGTGGACGGAGCCTCCGAAGCGTTCGACTCGCTGCGTTGGGTTGAGCAGTTGGTTACCTCATTTCTCGATCGGGGCTTGCCTTCTGCGGCCCCGGAGGCACCCACGCTGGATCAGCAGGGCATGCGCCGCTGGTTTGAGCTGATGCAGAAGCGATGGCTGGACGAAACGCCAGCTTTCGCCAGCATTATCGAGGAGCGCAAGTTCGCCCGCGAGGGCTCCATGGCGACGTTGCTCGGTTGCGAGCTGACCGGCCTCGGCGGTCCAGCGCCAGGCTGGAAAGCCGTCGCGCTGGGTGACACGGTGCTGTTCCACGTCCGCGACGGTCGTTGCGTTCAGCACTTCCCGGCGCTGCGTGCCCAAGACTTCGGGTCCACCCCGTCCGGTGTGCGGACCGTTCCTTCGGCGCTCGAGCAGATGGTCCAAGTCGTCACATTTGCCAGCGGAGAGCTCCGCGTCGGGGACTTGCTGTTCCTGGCGACCGATGCCCTGGCGCACTGGATGGTGCAGCGGAACGAACAGGACCCGCACCAGTTGTGGACGGCGCTGAGCGTCCTGGACCACGATGACCTATTCGTCCAGCTGGTCTCCCAGGCCAGGGCCGCACAGGAGATGAAGAACGACGACGTGACCCTGCTGCGGGTGCAGGTAGTCGCTGCGCCAGCGGAGTTCCTGGTGGTGTGCCTCTAATGCAGTATCCAAGCCCGCGCGAGTATTTCTCCGCCGTCCAGCATCCCGAACGGGTGTTCCAGACAGATTCCCTCAGGCAGGCGCAGCTCGTGTTGGACCCGGTGTACCAGACACCTCAGTTCGCTACCGGGACGAGCGCCGTGGTCTGCAAGGCCCTGGTGGACGGCGAGGAGCAGGCGCTGCGTTTCTTCATCCGGGAGGATGCCTCAAGCCGCGACCAGTACAGTGCGCTCGGTGCGTACTTCCGCCACCAGAACTTGACGGACTGCGTGGCTACCTCGAAGTGGCTGGACAACGCGATCGAAGTCAACGGCCGGAGGTGTCCGGTTCTTCAGATGCAGTGGGTGGAGGGTCGCAACCTCGACGCGTACGTCAACTTCCTCGTCGAAGAGAATGACACCGCCGCTCTCGCCCGCCTGGCCGAAAAATGGCGCAGTCTGATCGGTCGCTTACAAGCCGCCCGATTCGCCCACGGCGATCTGCAGCACGGCAACGTCTTGGTGGACAAGGCTGGCGCACTCCGGCTTGTTGACTTCGACGCCTCCTGGATCGTTCCGTTCTCCGGCCGGACGCCACCGAGCGAGACGGGCCATCCCAACTACCAGCGTCCGGACCGGCCCTGGGGCGAATGGATGGACACCTTCCCTGGCCTGCTTGTGTATACCTCGCTGCTAGCGTTGTCCAGAGATACCTCGCCCTGGAACAAACTGTACGACGAGAACAACTTGCTGTTCCGACGCGGCGATTTCGATTCTCCGTACCAGACACCGGCGTGGCATCACATGGCGAGCATCGCTGACGAACGGCTCAAGCACCTGCTCGCGCTGCTTAAGCAGTGCTGCGCGCCGGATTGGGCTGCCAAGGGACGCTTGGAGGACCTGCTGGGCGGGATGCCGACTTTGCTACTGCCCTGGTGGGAACTGATCAGGTCGCCTCAACTCGGGGAGACCCCGACAGCTCAAAGCGCACCGCTGCGGCCGCCGCCCCCGATCGCCGTGGGGCTTCCCAGCCTGCCAACCGGGCAGATTACACCGCCCTGGCCCACAAAGTCCGATCCTGCCGTTCGTGTGCCCCCACCCCAACCTCTTCCGGCCAAGGCGGACTGGTGGAACAAGGGGCCACAACCGGTTCCCCCCAGCAAGCCACCGACCCCCCGCCCCAGGGGAGGCAAGGCTGCCACCAGGGTGGGAAACGCACTGCTCGTCGGCCTGCTCGTCGGCCTGCTCGTCGGGGTACCGGTAGCTGCGGTCATCGGCGTGCGCGGCGACAATGTTGTGATTGCTGCGTTTTTCGGCATTATCGCGGGCATCATCACGTTCATCGGCCAGTCCCAGCACAAGCCCTGACCAGTACATGTCAACCTTCGTCGTGCCGCTGGCGGTCCTGCGGCCCATGTGCCGGTGCGCTGTGACTCCTGCCGCGTCCAGACAGCCCGCTCTGGCCGCCATGGCGTCAATCTGTCGGATGACGGGTGCGGACCAACGGTCAGATGAGCGGTGCCCAGCCGAAGGTTCGAGAGGAAGTTTCTGCACGTTGGGAGGTCGCTGCCGCCCCCTGGTCGAGTGGTCGGTGCGCGCTAGGGCCACGTTCCGTAACGTCAGCTGGCCCCGCGACGATGACAGAGCATGCTCGGGGACCTTGCAGCACGTAGCGTTGTGGCTACCAGTGTGCCTGCCGGCGACCCGTCCGCGCTCTCGCACCGATCGATCGAGCTGCTGGCCGGGCGTGGCATCCAGGCGGCGGCCGGCTTTGGTCTGGTGACCCTGTCAGGAATCTTTATCCGTTCCGGAGGACTTGACCCCTCGAGAATCAAGCATCGAGAGAGGCTGGCCACATGGTGATGTCGCAAGTTTATCGCGTGTCTATTGAGGCAGAGGGTATAGCTGCCCGTCGGGCCTGGGAAGACCTGGTTGACCAAGACCAGAGCGTCGCGCTGTCGAAGACACCACAGTGGGCCGATTGCATATGCAGTTCCGATCACTTCTCAGACGCGACTTTGCTGT
This sequence comes from Pseudonocardiales bacterium, assembly GCA_019247305.1. GTDB lineage: Bacteria > Actinomycetota > Actinomycetes > Mycobacteriales > Pseudonocardiaceae. The sequence continues at coordinate 32,071 of JAFAPC010000134.1, read as the reverse complement.
TCCGGGGGGAAGATGGACGTCGCCTCATTCTGCCTCGTGTGCGAAAAACCGGAGCCCCTTCCCTTCCGGGGCTATTCGCGTCACCTCCGCGCCATTGGAACCTGGGCGCTGATGCGAGCGGTTTCCTCAGCGAAGGAGGACCCGTATCACCCAGAGAGACCAGTGCGCTGATTCAGGAAGTCCGACGCCGTTGCAGTCTGCGTACCCGCATCGTGGTGGGTAGGGACGATGCCCAGGTGTGGGCATCAGCGGCTCCGAGCACGATCTATTCCGTCGCCCGGACAGCCCAGGTACTTGATCTCCGTGGTGGCTTTTCCGCGGTCTGGTCGAAGCGGTTCACCAGCAAGGTGCGATCCAATTCACGGAAAGCGGAACGACGGGGTGTCGTTGTGGAGTCGGACAACACTGGACGGCTGATCCCTGTCTTCGACGTGCTGTACCGGAGCTCCGTCGACAGATGGGCTCAGGAACGGGGCCATCCGGTAACGTTAATGCGCTGGCTCGCGCAGCGCCAGCACCCCCAGGGCAAGTTCGCGACAGTAGCGCGCAGGTTGGGTGAGCAGTGCACCGTGTGGATAGCCCGGCGACAGGGCGAGCCTATCGCCGGCATCATCGTGTTAACGAGGGGTCCACGAGTTACCTACTGGCGGGGTGCAATGGACAAAGAACGTTCCCGCGGTACTGGTGCGAACGAACTTCTCCATCGTTGTGCGATTGAGGCTGCATGCGCTAGTGAACGACAGAGTTACGATTTCGGACTATCCCAGACTGATGATCTCAAGAGATTCAAGGCTACGTTTGGGGCAAGTGAAGTTCCCGTGCACATCTACTACTTCGAGAGACTTCCTACGGCAGCTGTCGAAGACAAGTGTTACGACGCAGCCAAGCAAGCTATTCGAGCTGTCACGCGGCTTACGCGCGCGGGTAAGTAAGCCAGCGCGCCCGGTGTACTGCGTGGTTGGCGTCACCGTCTGCCCGGCAGTTACTCACTGACCTCGAACAGCAAGCCACAGTGGAGAAAGGGACCAGCGAGCAGTTCCCTATTCGGAGGATCATATGGCGAGAAAAACCCAGGAAATCCGGACCACTGTTCCAGGTTGGTGGGTATGGTGAGCGCGCTTGAGGGTGAAACACTCACCACCACGGCGCGGAACTCGGCCACCGTTGCCTGCTGGACGCTGGTCAGCAGGGCCACCGGGCTGCTTCGGGTGGTCCTGATCGGTGCGGTGCTGGGAGCCACTTATTTCGCCAACTGCTTTCAGGCCGGCTACGTTGTGCCGAATATCGTGTTCACGTTGATCGCCGGGCCAGTACTATCGATGGTGCTGGTGCCCGGTGTGGTCCGCGCCATCGGCGTCGGAGGTCTGCCCCGGGCTCGGGAGGTGCTCGGCCGGGTCGCCGGGTGGCTACTTGCGGTCTCGTCCGCCGTCGTCGCATTGCTGGTGATCGCTGCCCCGGTAGTGGCGTGGACGCTGAGCCTGGGGATTTCCGATCCCGCGCAACGGGCTCGGGGGTGGTGGCTGACCACGCTGTTGATCCTGCTGGTCACCCCGCAGGTCCCGCTGAACTGCCTGGCTTATCTCGGCATGGCCGCCCAACGGGCGCGTGGGCGCTTCGCGCTCGCGTCGGCCGCACCAGCCGTGGAGAACGTCGTGCTGATCCTGACCGTGGTGTTGGCCGGCTGGTATTACGGGACGGGCCTTGATATCGATCACGTGCCGCTCGACTTGGTGATCCTACTCGGGATGGGCAGTACGTCGGCCGTCGCGCTGCACGCCGCCTTGCAGCTGTTCGGTGCGGCCCGGGTGGGTCTGTTGACTCGCCCGTTGCTGCGCTGGCGGCAGGATCCCGAGGCAGTCGCGGTGACCCGCCGGTTGGCGCGTTCAGTCGGCGTGGCGGCCTGCCCGGCAGCGGCGATGTACGTGCTGTTCGCGCTAGCCAGCTCCGTGCCCGGGGGCGTGTTTGTCGTGCAATTGTCCTATTCCGTGTTGTTTTCATTGTCTTACCTCAGTGCCCGTGCGGTGTCGATGGCCGCGCTGCCCGGGCTGGCGCACGCCGCCCATCACGAGGATCCCGCTACGTTCGGCTCGGCATGGCGCCAAGGGTTGTCCTACGCTGTGATCGCCAGCCTGCCGCTGCTGGTGTTGCTCGCGGTGCTTTCCGGACCCACCGCGAACGTGCTCGCCAATGGTGAATTGCGGCATGCTGCCCTGATCGGTCCGCTCGCCACCTGCCTAGCGGTCGTGGCGGTAGCCCAACTGGTTGGCGGAGTGTCCGATCTCGGTTCACAGGCGTTATACGCGCGGCTGGACGACCGCATTCCGCGGCGGGCCAGTGAGGTGGCTTTCGGCGTGACACTGGTGGTCGGCGCCGCGGCCTTGCTCGTGCCAGCCAATGGGTCGCGCCTCGTCTGGCTGGTGGTGGCCATCCTGGCCGGTGAGCTCGCCGCCGCCGGAATGGTGCTGACTCGGCTGCGCCGAGTGATCCGGCCTGAGCGTTTCATTGAGCGCCGAGCCCTTGCCAGCGCGCTCGTGGCCACGGCCGCGATAGTACCGGTGACGACCACGGTGTGGTGGATCCAGCAGGTCCACAGCGGCGACCAGCTCAGCAACCTCGCAGTTCTCACCGTAGGCGGGATCGCCGCGCTCGGGGTCTATGCACTAGTGCTACGGGCCACCATGGCGCGACGGACCTTTCTGGGTTTTCTGGGTTGAAGTATCGAGAGAGGTTGGCCAGATGGTGCTTTCTCAAGCTTACCGCATGTCCATTGAAGCGGAAGGTGTAGATGCCCGTCCCGCTTGGGAAGACCTCGTCGCCCATGACGAGAGCATCGCGCTCTCGAAGACACCCGAGTGGACGGACTGCATATGCAGTTCCAGTCGCTTCTCGGATGCAACTTTGCTGTTCCGGGGAGAAGATGGACGACGACTGATCCTGCCTCGTCTGCGGAAAACCGGAACGCCTTACTCTCTGGGGATATTCGAATCACCGCCGCAGGGATGGGGTCTTGGTGCTGATGCGAGTGGTTTCCTCAGCGAAAGCGAAGGAGGGCCAGCATCGCCCAGACAGACCTGGGCGCTGATCGAGGAGATCCGACGCCATACCGGTCTGCGCACCCGCATCATGGTGGGTGGGGACGACGCCGTAGTATGGGCTTCAGTGGCTCCGAGCACACTATATTCCACCGCTCGGACTGCACAGGTCCTCGATCTCCGCGGTGGTTTTTCCACGGTGTGGTCTGAACGGTTCACGAGTAAGGTGCGATCCAATGCCAGGAAAGCAGAACGACGGGGCGTTGTTGTGGAGTCGGACAATACCGGACGGCTCGTTCCTGTCTTCGACGTGTTGTACCGGAGCTCCGTCGACAGATGGGCTCAGGAACGGGGTCACCCGTTATCGTTAATGCGTTGGCGTGCGCAGCGCCGTGAGCCGCAGAGCAAATTTGCGACAGTCGCACAGAGGATGGGCGAACGTTGCACAGTGTGGATAGCGTGGCGGGGAGGTGAGCCGCTCGCTGGCATTTTCGTCCTGACGAGAGGTCCGCGGGCTACCTACTGGCGGGGGGCAATGAACAAAGAACGGGCGCGTGGCACCGGAGCGAACGAGCTCCTCCACCGTCGTGCGATCGAGACCGCATGCGCCGAGGGACGACAGAGCTACGACTTCGGTCTATACCAAACTGAGGAGCTGAAGAGATTCAAAAGTACTTTTGGGGCGCAAGAAGTTCCCGTGTGCGCCTACTACTTCGAGAGACTTCCCACGGTGGCCGCCGAAACGAAGTGTTACAACGCCGCCAAGCAAGCTGTGCGAGCTGTCGGGCGGCTCGCACGCTCCGCTAGGTGAGCCATAGGCACCGGCGCGGTGATGGATCACACACGTCGGGCAGGGCGGGCTGATGCGCCGTCGTCGTGGTCTCGCCCCGTCCGAGCGAGCCCAGCCGGTCGGAACACCATGTATGGCATGGTTTCGATCGGGTATCTCTCGGGTACTTTGGAGGGAACCGGCGGCGTTCAGAGTTCAGAGTACGGGTCCGGGTCACTCTCGACGACGAGGAAGGAGACTGTGGTGAGCTTCGCGGACAAGGTCAGAAACAAGGCCGAGGAGCTGGGCGGTCGAATCAAGCGGAACGTTGGGGAGGTCAGCGGCGACTGGCGCCTTCAGGCCGAGGGTAGGGCCGATGAGGTGAGAGCCAACCTGAAGCAGGCCGGCGAGAAGATCAAGGACGCCTTCCGTGGACGAGGTCCCCGCCGCCGCCAGTACTAGTGAGCTCTGCTCAGCCGGAGAGAGGGTTCAGCCATCGCGACGGGGCTGGTCCCCGTTGAGGCAGGGACCGGCGTGGTGGCGCCTGGGAGCGCTGAGGCGTGTTCAGTGTCCCGGCGAACCGGCTGGCTTTGAGGATGCTGGTCGTCGTAGTGGGGCTGGGAAGACCGATACCTACTTCCGCCCCGTGGTCTAGGAGTGCGCGCTTGGCACTGGTCGTTACCGCCCCTGCGGTAAGCGCGAAGTACGTAGGTCGGTTAACCAATCGTTGTGGCGTAGTAGGTGTGCGAGACCGACCGCTTCCTGGGCGAGTCGCTCCCCGGCGACTAAATGTCGAACCGCTTGCGTCTGGTGGGCGGGATCAAGCCATGCGGTGAGGGTGCTTGCCCAGGTGAACTGGACTTTGCGCTGGCCAGATTGTGGCGTGGCGAGTTGGCACAGGGCGGCGTACAGGCCGGTGGCAGGCCGGAGTGCTGGGAGGCCTTCCCGCTGCGCGAGTGCGGCGGCATTGGTGGGGATGCGCAGGCCTTTCTCGTCTAGGTCACCGAAGTAGACGACGCTGCTGACCGGTCGGCCCAGCCGAGGGATGGATAGCACGCTTGCTTCGAACGCAGCTCCCGCTCCCCAGCCGACGATCCCGACGCGGTGGTCGCTTCGGTTGGTGAGCGCACGCAGGACACTGTCGTAGGTGTCGCTGTTCTCCACGATAAGCAGCATGGAACCGTCACCGACTGCCTCACTGGTGAACTGGACGGTCGCCCGGCGGGTGCGGAGCAGGGTCAGGGTAAGCCGACCCGGACCGAACAAGCTGGTACTCAACAGCCGATCGAGGATCTTCTCCTGCCCGAAGATGTCCAGGCTGCGTTCTCGAAGTGGAACGATCAGCTCGTCGCGGTGCCGGTGCAACCAGGCATTGATTGTCTCCAAGGTGGCGTATTGCGACAGGGTGAGCCGGGCGTCGACGGCCCAAGCGAGCGCCGGATGCCAAACGACGGTCCGCCGCTGCGTCGGGCTCGGGTCGGTAACGGGCAGGATGACGAACTTGGGCAGGGGTGGGGCTTCGGTCCTGTCGAAAGAGCGATCAGACGGCAGGTCGAGCACCCCGGCGGTGGCGAGTTCGCGCAGCGCAGTAGCGAGCAGGGTCCGGCGGCGGCTGTCGGTGCCCAGTGCGGGCTCGGCCTGGTCAAGGATGCGCCACAGCTCCCGTAGCGGAATCCGGCGGGTTCTCCGGTCGCTGAGAAGGTTAGCGATCCGGGCTGCCCGCGTTGACAATGCGGTGGTGATGGTCGCGGCGGGGTCGGTGGTCATGCAGGGCGGCCGTCAGGCGTGTCGGTCGGCCGGGCAAACACGCGCGTACCGGTGAGCATCCCGGTACCGTCGACTTCAGTGAGCTCAGCGAGCGCGTTACTGATGCTCGCTTCCACACTGAGGTACTTGAGTCCGGCGCGCAGGTCCGCGTCGTTGCGCAGCCGGATCAGCAGCGGGAACACGCTCAAGGCGTTGGTGTCGAACAGCCCGGTCGTGTAGATCAGTTGGACACCAAGCCGGTCGGCGACCGCGATCTGTAACTCCAGCAGGTAACCCGCGCTGGCCCGGCCGATCGGGTTATCGAGAAACAGTACGCCGGCGTGGGGGCGGCGGGCGTGGCCGCGTTCGTTCGCGCGCAGGGCCGCCATCGTGCAGTACAGAACGATCGCGGCGGTGAGCAGTTGGCCACCTGAAAACACATCGCTGACGTCGGCGACCCGCACCCGTTCAGTGCATAGCACCGCGTCCGGCTTGAGTATCTCGACCTTGACCCCCTTCGGCATCGCGGCGTGCACCCCACGAAGTAGCAACGTGAGCCCGTCGCGCTTGCCGCCGCCCTTGTCCCTGGCGTGTGTCCCGGTCGTGGTCGCCGCCTCGTCAATCACCTCGCCGAGCCGCTCGTCGAGCCCGGCGGGGTCCACATCGGCGACCTTGATCCGGAGAAATTCCTGGCCGGACCAGTCGCCGAGCCCGTCCGGTAGCTTCGATAGCCGCTGCGCGGCACGCAGCGTGCCGAGCGCTTGCTCGACCATGCCGCGCAGCCGGGTGATGATGGCCGCGCGGTGCCGGTTGATCTGCGCCAGGTCGTCGGTCAGTGAGCGGAGCCGGGAGCGCAGCGCGGTTTCCCACTCGGCGGCGTAGTTCGGTAGCGCCGCGCGGTCCACACTGATGATCTGGCGCCGGACCAGGCTGCTGACCTGCTCGAACCGGTCCGCCGTCGCGTAGGTGGCGAGCGCATCCACGGTGTTCCGGACCAAGCGCTCGGCCTCGCGGAGCATCTCGTCGGCCTGCGTCAGTTGTCCCATGAGCTCAACCCGGTCACCGCGGGCTTCATCCACGCCGCCGGCGTACGGGGCGGTGTCCGGATCCAGATCGAGTGGGTCGACGGTGACGTTGCCGAGCCCGTCCAGCTGCGCTCCGAAGCCGGTAACGATCCGCTCGGTGTTGGTCACCTCGCCATCGAGCCGTTCCCGGCGAGTGCGTGCGTCGTCGTAGCCGCGGCGGGCGATTTCCCACTCGTCCTGGGCGCGAGCCACGAGTCTTTCGGCCTGCGGGATATCAGTGGGGCGTTCGTAGGGCAGTTCCAGCAGGACATCCTGCGGGGACATCCGCTCGTAGTCGTTCTTGAGCTCGCCGACCCTGGCCGCCTGCGCGGTGTAGTCCTCTTCGAGGCGCTCGGCGATGCGAGCAGCGCGATCGGTCGCGGCGGCGCGGGCGGCGGCGTCGGCTCCCTCCGGGCTGGCGAGCAGGCGGTCGGCGAGCGCTCGGATGTCCGGTTTGACGGCCTCGACGCTCGACCGGGTGTCGGCCTCCCGCGTTTCGATACGGGACAGCTCGTTTCGCAGGTCCGCGCCCACCTCGACCTTCGCGTAGGCGAGCTGCGCGGCTTTATATGCGGCGCGCAACTTCTCCACCGGCTCAGCCGGGACCGGGCTGGTCTCGTCGACCGCACCGCCTCCGGCCACCTCGCGCAGCTCATCGCGGCTAGTCACGGCGATCCGGCGGTGATCGTCGGCGGTGCGTCGGGAGGTGGCGGCGGTATCCCGCAGCCGCGCGGCGCGGACCCGGTCAAGCTCGGCGTTGTGTTCGTAGCTTTTCGCCGCGTCATAGGCTTTCCGAACGATCCGCTGCCAGCCGGGAATGCCGGCGGCCTGCTCCGCGAGCCGGGTCAGCTGATCGGCGCTAGCCTTCGTCTCTGCCTCCACCTGCCGGCGGCCGGGCAGGATCTCCTGTAGAGTGTGCTCGGCGTTTTCGATTTCCTCGATCCGTGCGGCCAGCTCGTTGACCGCCTGTTGGGCGCTGCGCGCCGCGTGCGCGGCGATGGTGTGCTCGTTGGCCAGCTGTTGCAGCGTGCCCGGCGGGTAGTCCCGCATCCAGTCCTGCAACCGGGCGACCAGCCGCTGGTCGGCGGCGATCTGGGCGGTGAGGGTGGCAAGCCGGATGCCCCGTCGCGTCTGGGCGGCGAGCAGGGACTGGCGTTCGTCTTCCGCCTTGTCCTCGTCGTACATCGCCGGGTTGGGTGGGACGAGGAATCCGATCCCGGCCGGGACGGGTGCGTTGAGATCGGTCAACGAGGCTGTGGTGCCGACCGCGACGACGCAGCGCGGCAGCAGGCGTGCGTCGGTGAGGATCTGCTTGGCCCGGTCGAGATGGTCGGGACTGTTCAGGGCGATCCCGTCGACCAGGTGGGGGTAGCAGGCCAGGACCCGGTCGCGCTCGTCCGGACGGATGCTGGCGAGGTATTGCCAGCCGGACCACGCGGTGATCCCGGCATCCTCCAGCGTGGTGAGCGCGGTGCTCACATCAGCTGACGGGGGCAGCAACCCGCCGACACCGAGCGCGTCCAGCACCCGTTGGTCGTACTGCTGGGCAACCCGCAGCTCAGTCTGCTCGTTTTCAGCGGTCGTGACAGCTGTGCCGAGCAGGTCGAGTAGGGTCGGCGTATCGGCGTCAAGCAGCACGGTGGTGTCGGTGCCGAGCAGCCCGGTCAGCCGATCCTCCATTGCCAGTGCCTCGGCGATGCGCTGCGCCGAGGTGAGGACGCGTTCGGCGTCTGTGGCGGCGGTCTGCTTGCGATGATGGTCGGTTTCCACTGCCCGCAGGCGCTGGGCGGTGTTCTTGCGTTCGGTCGACAGCTGGGTCAGCTCCCGCAACGCGGCGGCGACCTGCTCGGCGGCTGTTGCCGCGACGCTGCGAGCGTATTCAGCGGCTGCGGCCACGTCGTCATCAGCCCTACTCAGCAGCCCGTCTGAGACTGCCGCCCGGACCGCCGCCTGCGCGGTCGCGATATCGGCCTCTGCGTTGGCGCTCCGGTTGCGTTCCTGCTCCGCGCGCCGGGTCGCCTCGGTTACGTCCTGCTCGGCCTGGGCGACCTGCTCGTCGATCTGCGCTGCGTACTCGTCGAGCAGGGTCGCTTCGGTGTCCGCTGTTGCGGCCAGCGCCAGCAGCCCGCGCGCCAGCCGCTTCGCCGCCTCGTTATGTGCGGCCAGCACCGGAGCGGCCTTCTGCTCCTGCCGCCCGATAATTTCTCGAATCTGTTCTGCCTCTTCGCGTGCTCTGGCATGGGCGAGCAGTGTGTCGGTTGCCTGCCAGCCGGCCAGCGTCATGCGGGCGGCGTCCCGTTCACCGCGCAGCCGTTCCATTTCGCGTTCGGCGGCCCGCCAGAGCAGCCTGGCCAGGGCCCGGCGCATCTCGTTGAGGATCCGGTTGAGCCGCCCGACCTGCCGGTCCGCTTCGCGTTCAGTCTCGGCGGCCTGCTTCGCGTCGGTGACCAGCCGGGTGAGCCGCTGGGTCTCCTGAGTGTGCCGGGCGGTGAGCGCGGCAGCGAACCTCTGCACTGTGCGACGGGTCTCGTGATGCAGCGCGGCCGCGGCGGCGGCGTCCCGGGCGGCTGTGGCCAGCGGGGTAAGCCGATCCAGCGCACCTGCCACGAAGTCCCGCTCGGCCATCAGCCCGTCACGCTGCGCGAGTTTCGTGGCGTACTGTTCGACCACGTCGCCGAGGCTGCGCGGGGCGTCCTCACTGGCGACCGCGGTGAGTAACCAGTCGATGAACGCTTCGTCGGACTTGAAGGTGAAGGCGTCGGCGGCCTCACCTTCGCCCGCGTTCATCTTTCGCTGGTAATTGAACAATTCCGGATCGAGCCCGAGGTTGCCCAGATGTGCGGTCCACAAGCCGTGGCCGGCCTCCCACACGGCTTGCAATTCCGGCTCGGCGGTCCGCGCATCGGTGAACCGATCCCGAAACCCGGCCATCGACACGACTCGGCCGCGCTCGGTGAACGGCAGCGTTTCCAGGTTGAACGCCGCAGTTGGCCGGAACGAGTACCACGCTTCGAGCAGCCGGTTCGGGTCGGTGGACACCACGTGGTCACGCCAGGCACTCACCTTGCCGACGATGACCCGTTCACCGGTGGCGACATGTTGCCATTCCAGGACGACGTGTGCGACGTCGGTGCCAAGCACGAATTTCTCCAGCACCCGGGTACTACTGGTGCCGACAACCTGACGGCGGCCGGGCAGCATCACCGAGAAGATCAGTTTCATCAGCACGGACTTGCCGCCACCGTTCTCCAAGAACAGCACCGTTGCCGGGCTGGGGCGGCGTAGTACGTTGCCCCTGGAAGGGGTGTCCAGCTCCAAGTCGAACAGGGCGTGCTGCGGTGGTTTCGCGATCAGCGCGCCGACGTGCCGCAGGTCGAGGGTGACGTCCTGGTATCGGGCACCTTTCGGGCCGACTGAGTGCAGCCGCACCCGGGACAACTCATACACGCAGGACCTCCGGTCAGAGGGCGTCAGCTGAAACGGTATGTATGGTGCCCGCGCCGTCGGTGATGGCGACGACGCCGAGAGCAAGCAACTCCGTGAATGCGGCCTCAGCTGCCAGCTCCCGGACTTGCACCTGATAACGCGGTGTCGTTCGGTATGTGCCTCCGCCGTCGCTGCTCACCGCGGTGAGGAAGCCCTGGTCAGTAAGGAACTTCAACGCTTTCGTAATCATGGATCGGGTCGAGTCAGGGGCCAGTCGTCCCTCCTTGGTCGTGGCAGCCGCCGGGCGACGCGCGTAGATCCGCCAAGTGCGCTCCAGCCCCGGCGCGTCGTCAAGCGGGTCATTGTTCTCCTCCGCCGCGGCGGCTTTCTCGTCCAGCATCCGGCACGCTTCACGGACCAGGCCGTCGACCTGTTCGACGCTGACCCGGCCGAGGTAGCTGTCGTTCGCGAGGTCGTCCGGGCGCGGGTAGGCGACCGCGGCGATAGCCAGGTGAATCAGCCCGTGCAGCACCCGCTCCACCTCCCGACGTTCTCTGAACGCGGTACGCCGGGCGTACTCATCGATCTTCATGGCGAACGGCGACTGGTCGGTGGCCGCCAGCACCAGCCCGGTCTGCGGTGCGCAGGCGAGCACGACCAGCCCAAGGCCGTCCGCGATAGCGGTGGTCAACTCCGCGAAGATTGCGTCCTCCAGGTGGCGGCGGACTAGGTCGGAATAGATCAGGTCGCGGGCTGGAAGCAATCTCGGTCGCATCCCGAGGGCGATGAGCCGGGCAGCGTCGGCTGCGTCGGTGATCGGCACGTGTTCAGTCACGCCACCTCTCCCTCCTGAAGGTTGGTTATCTCGTCGACGGCGGTGCCTCCGGTCGCGGTCGGGTCGGTGAGCCGGGCCACGCCGACGAGCAGGTCCGCACCGCCGAACTCTGGGTCATCCAAGCGGGTGCCGTCATCGACGGCGAGCAGCACCGTCTGGTCGCCTTGCCGCAGCGCCACCCCGAGCTCTGGACTGACCGCATACAGGGCCCGCAGCATGACCAGCCGGGGCAGATCCGGATCTACCCTGCGGGCCTGCGCGAGCAGCCCGGACAGTCGCCGTGGCACCTCCTCGACGTTCAGCAACGCGTCCGCGTAAGCCCATTGCTCCTCGGTGAACACGTCCGGATCCGGCAGCGGGATCAAGTCCGGTTCGGGCACGTCCGCGATCAGATCGTCCCGTTCCTGAGTTGGGGTGATCAGCAACCGGACCAGATCGCACAACCGCAGTGCGAGGGGCGTTGCCAGCCCAGTCGCGGCGTGGAAGAACGCTCCGGTTGGCCCGGACGCGTCGGTCAGCGGCAGGGCAAGGATCGGCGACATCAGTTGACCGAATAAGTCGACGGTGGCGCGCCGGGCCGGGCCGGAGAACTGCTGACGGTCCTGCTCGGCCCGGAATACGCTGCCGGCTTCGATCAACCTTGTCTGCAACTGGGTGTGCCGGTTGATGCAGTCGCTAACGATCTCCACCAGGTTCGCCGCTTTCCGTTTGCGATCTGGGTCTTCGGCCTCGTCACGGGCCTTGCAAATATTCGCCAGGATCGCCGTCTCAGCGCGATATCGAGCGGCGACATGGGTGAGCGCGTCCTCGATCAACGCCGGAACCTCGGTCTCCCAGTCCACCATCCGAACGTCCCGGCGGGTCGCCTCCAACTTCTCCCGCAGCCGCTCGGCGTACCGGACTGTGGTGTATCGAGCCTGCTGCGCCGCGGCCTGCGCGTCCGAAAGTTTTCCCCGTCGGATCAGATTGTCGAGTTTGATCTCCGCAGCGATCTGCGCGGACTCCACGTCGGTGTCCAACGCACCGATCAACACGTTGATCGCCTCGTCCGACGCGCGTAGGTACACCTCACCGTTCGGGTCCGCGAACTCGACGAGCAGTTTGAAGTCGAATCCGCGCCGCTCGTAGGTACCAGCTTGGCCGAATGCGCCGTAGACGACGCGAAACCCGCGGTCGGTCGTGCCGACGTTGATCAGGTTGTCCAGTACCCAGCGGGTGATCTTCTCGTGCTCGGCCGGAGGCCGGTCCGGGGCCTGCGCAGCGACGAACGGGACGATCCGCGCGATCACCTCGTCGTGGTTAGCTCCCCGGTCGAAGTCCATCGCGACCGTCACCTGATCGATCACCTGGAAGGCGATCTCGGCCATCTGGTACACGCCGGCTTCAGCGAACTCGAGTCGGGTCTTGCGCGCGTCCAGGTCGTGCAGCGGGGCGGTGCACGCTAGCGCTTTCAGCCGACGGGCGAGACCGTCGTCAATCACGGCTGACTCGCTCCCTGTGCGATCCAAGGCGTCCCACATGTCGCGACAGTAACGCGTGCCACTGACAGTTCTGCGTGACGCCACGCGACCGACACGTCCCTCGTCTTTGCGCTCCCTCGAGGTGGCCAGAGAGGGCCGAGGCTGGGGTATTCCGTCATTGGGCGATCTTGTTAGGTGCCGTAATCCGTGCGTCAGCTTGGACTCTTGTGACCCACAGTTCGAGCCTCGCACCACGCTCCGCAGCACAAGCTGGCAGCTCAGGGTTGCTTTGTGACTCTGGCATGGTGCCCCCGGCAGGATTCGAACCTGCGACACACGGTTTAGGAAACCGTTGCTCTATCCCCTGAGCTACGAGGGCCTAGCTTGTGCGTTCGTCCGGAGATACTGGGCAAGTCGCACCTCCGTTGGGTGTGGGCTCGCTCCCGACGCCCGGTGCGGGTGCTCAGCTCCTCGGCCACCACCCCCGACACGCGGCGTCGATTGTACGGCTGGTGGGGTCGGGTCGTCCCGGCAGGGAGGGGTCGCGTCGGCAGCGTCGGCTACCGACAGTCGCATGAGCGCGGGTGGCTCGCAGTCCACAGTCATCCTGTGGGTGACCTGGTGGGGAAGCAAGACCGGGCGCAGCCCCGAGATTCCTCCGGCGCGCCGAAAGAGTGTAACTGATCTGATACGCTCTCCCGATATGTCCGTTAGGTGAGGGTGCGTCAGGCCGGAGGGCGGTGGAGCCGGACGATCAGATCATCTGAGATGAAAGGCAATCGCGCTCGTGACACAGAGCGATGCTGGATATGAAACCCTATTCCGCACAACCACCTATGAGGCTTCGGATGTCTCGATCACCGCAACTCATGCCGGGTAAGGTTCTCGACCTTATCTCCCATCTCGTCCGGCGCCCGGCTCGCGCAGATCACCGTCTTCCGCTGATCTGGTTGAGTGACCGGGAGCAGGGCGAGGGAGTTCTCGAGGCACTGGTTAGGCGGCTGCAAACTTCTGCCCGATACTGCGTACCGTATGCCCGGGTGACCGCTACCCCTGGGGACCCCGCTGGGGACATTCGCCCGCTGCTGCACGGCCTGTGCGTGCGGCTGGCCGCACCGCTGTTCGGTGGCGAACGGCTGTGGTTTCGGCACTACGAGCTGGCCGACTGGCTGATGGGGCTCAACTTATCCCAGTTGGGAACCGAAGATCGCGCCAGGAAGATCGTCACGCTTCTTCGCGAACGTCACCGACCTTCTCGAAGCCAGAATAATGATCGAGGCAGTGTCGAGAACGTTGATTTTGGTCCGCGATATCGGTTGGCGATTTGGCTGATTCGGCGGGTAGTGCCCGAAGTCTTCTTCCGTGCCGCGGTATCGGGAAGAATTCCTGGTTTCGGGCGCCGATATCGATGGTTCATGAACCAGCAGTATTTGGCGCCACGGCAGTCGGTGACCTTCCTGGGCTTCGCTGAGCGGCTTACCGAGGGCGTCCGGGAGCCGGAGGATGCGGACCAAATCGATAGACTGCTCGTGCACGCGTTCCTGGAAGATCTTCGACGGGCGTACCGTCGCCGACTGGGGCGGATCGAAGGGTGGCGCCGAACCGCGTACCCGGTGGTATTGATCGACAACGTCATGGAAAACTCCGCCGGTCACCGGCTGCTGCAACTCGTCAATGACGTGCGCAACGAAACTGGGCAGAGCGATCCGCTGCTCGTGGTGTGCAGCAGTGACGAGGTGCCGCAGGCTCCGATCCGGTCGATACGACTCCGTGGCGGTGAGCCCGACGCGGGCACACGCCGAAACGATGATCCCGTCTACTATGACGCAGCGTACCGGGAGTGGGTTGAGGCGCTGCCCGGGAGCCGCCGGGCCCGCGTGGATACCGCCTGGTACTTGCCGATTTCGGTGGTCGACTCTGACGATTTGGATCCGCCGTCGGAGGGGATCGTGGTGCGCTCACCACCGTGGTGGGCCCGGCGCAGCGTCGTGGCGGCCGCGGCCGTTGTGGTCGTCGCGTCCGGGGCCGCCGGGGTGGATTGGCGGTATGGCGGGGGACTAGACTGCCCACACCTCCCATTCCGCGGACAGGTCAACGTTGTCAGCATTGACAGAGAATGCATCGGCTACAGTGGTAGCAGGGAATTCCGTTTCAATGACGGGCCAGGTCAGGAAGCGCTACTTCATATCCAGGACACGATATTTGCGCAGAACGACGAAGCTGCCAAGATTTGGGCAGAAAATCGGAGTCGCCCGTATGTCACCGCGGTCTATCTCGGCATTTTCACCGGTCGGCCAGTTGGCCCGGGCGAGGAAGCCTACGCCGCTGAGCGCGAGGAACTGGAGGGGCTCGCGCTCGCGCAGTACGACAGTGTCATCAACCAGCCAGCGACGGCCAAATTCCCGTTGCTGAAAATCGTGATCGCTAACGGTGGTCAACAGATGAAACACGCCAGTGAGGTTGTTGGCATGATCGGGAGCCTGGCGGCTGACGACCCCACGGTGGTCGGTGTGATCGGATTGGATGAAAGTCGCGATACCACCGCTGGTGCGCTGAAAAAGCTGAACGAGATCGGCCTCCCGGTAATCACTACAACCCTGTCTGCTGATCACATGGATGGCAACTCGCAATTCTATCTCCAGCTTACCGCGCCCAACCGAGAGAGCGCGCAGACGATCGCCGAGTACGCCAAACAGGTGCTCAAGGTGTCCCGGGCGCGAGTCTACTGGACCACTGGCGGGGTAAGCCTTGAAAAAGACCTCTATGTGCAGACGCTCTTCGACGACCTGAAAGCAGCGCTCACGGAGCGTGGAACCACCCTCGACTACTCGGGGCCGTACGTCCACGGATCGCCGCCTGAAGATGTGTGCAGCTATCGGGGGGTGGTAGTTTTTGCGGGGCGGTGGGATGACTTCTCGGATTTTTTAGATGTGTTTAATGGCTGTCCTGATGGTCGATTTCTACATGTGATCGCGGATGACTCGGTGAGTCGATACATGGAGAACCCTAGGCTTCGTAATACCGCACCCTCCACCTTGCCGGTGGTCTATATGGCAAAGACGGTACCGCTCACCTGCGCTTACCTTACTGGCCTGAGTGGCAGCTCGACGCCGGTGGCAAAGTTTTTGCGGTTGATCCGAAAGACTGGATTCCTCCAGTCATTTCAGGAAACAGGATCCCTGCAGTCCCAGCGCTGCGAACAGGGCGGCCAGGACACCGGAGTGATCGGTGAGCGGGTGCCGTCGGCATACGACGCGGCTACGCTGGTGCTCCAAGCGGTCGAAGACCTGAGCGACGAGCCTCGCCCCGACTCTTCTCGGCAGGAATGGAACCCACACTCGATCGTCCCAGCCGCAGTGTACTTGAAGATACTCCAGCGAATTCACAAAACACCCTTCTCTGGTGTTACGGGAACGATCAAGTTCACAGATGGTGGGGATGACGTGGGTGAGCCGGTTGGACGAGGGATCTTCCTCTTGAACGTAGCCAGCGTCCCCGATATCAGTGTTCAACCCGTAGAGGTCTTCGCGTGCAGCTGGGACCGGGACGATGCGAAGGGCTCGGGGTGTCCACATCCTTGATCAAGGGGCCGTAGGTGTCATATCTGTTAGGTGTTCCGGTGGGGGATGGTGCTGATGGTGTTGTGGTGTTTGAGGTGGACCGCGCCGAGGTGCCGGAGGATCTGGTCCTCGCCTCGGCCGAGCCGGGCAAGGTGGCAGCTCGGGCACGCACGACCCTGGAGGAGGCGCTGGCCAGCATCAAGCCGTCCTTGATCAAAATTGTCGAGGTGTTGAAAGAGATAGCGCCGGATGAGGCCACGGTGGAATTCGGGTTGGAGATGGGAGGCGAAACAGGAATGATCATCGCGAAAGGGACCGCCGAGGTCAACTTTAAAGTTACTATGTCCTGGAAGTCGGGGTAGCCGGGTAAGCCCGAGAAGTCGGGGTCGCTGGTGTCGCAGGCCAGGCAGGAGGGGTTCGTCGTCCGGGTGCTGCGTGCCGGCTCGCCGGTCGCGGCCAGGGTGGGGTTCGTGGTCGGAGAGCGGCACATCCTCACCTGCGCGTATGTGGTGAATACCGTGCTGGGCCGAGGGCCGCGTACGCAGGAGGCGCCGGAGCCGGGTGTGCTGGTGCAAGTCGATTTCCCGCTCTTGGGCGATGCCGAGGGTGCGCCGCTGCGGAGTTGCCGGGTGGCGGCGTGGGTCCCGCCGCCGGTCTCGGGGACCGCGGGTGGGGATGTGGCCGGGCTGGTGCTGGCCGGGGAGGGCCTGCCGGCGGGGGCGGGCCCGGCGAGGCTGGCCCAGCCGGGAGACGTCCGGTCAGCTGAGGTGGCTGTGTTCGGCTACCCGGGCGAGCCGCCACGCCGGCAGGACGGGGCCGTGGGCCGGCTGTCGAGTGCGCGGCGCGGTGGGTGCGGGGAGGGTCCAGCTGGACGCGGACAGCGAGGCGGCTTTTCGCGCCCAGCCCGGCTACAGCGGCTCTCCAGCCGTGGCGGCCGACGCCGCCGGGGATGTCGTGGTGGGCATACTGGCCGTGGCCAGCCGGGACGGGGATGCCCGTGACGCCTACGCGATTCCGGTGGCCCAGCTGGTGGACGCCTGGCCGGAGGTATTGGAGACCATCCCGGCCTGACCGTACCGGGGTCTGTCGCCGTTTCAGGCCTCCGATGCTGCGGCTGGTCTGTTTGTCGGTCGGGAGGAGGAGACGGGACGGCTGCGGCGGATGGTAGATGAACACCCGTTGGTCGTGGTCGTCGGCCCCTCGGGGGTCGGCAAGTACTCGCTGGTCAACGCCGGGCTGTTGCTACGGCTGAACACCGGAGAATGGGCCACAGTGGTGTTCCGGCCGGGCGGATGCCGTTCTTCGCCTTGGCCAAGGCGAAGAACGAGCTGGAGGGATCGCCTGCGAGCGTGGCAGACGTCGAACGGCGCAGTGACCGGCTACGGCGGTACGGGTTGGCGGCGCTGGCGGGTGAGCTGGGCGTCCTGACCGGCAAACGCATCCTGATCTACGCGGATCAGTTCGAGGAACTGCTCACCACCTGCCCGGAGGAGGACCGGACGGTATTCCTCGATCGGGTCTTGCCCTCCGCGGATGCCGACGATCCGGGGTTTCGGCTGGTGTGCACGCTGCGAACCGACTTCCTCGGGCAGCTGTTGGACCACCCCGGCCTCGGGCTCCGGCTGCAGGACCGGCTGGTGTCCGTCTCCCCGATGGACCGAGACGCAGTGGAATGTGCGGTCACCGAACCCGCCCAGGCCTGTGGGGTGACCTACGAGGAGGGCCTGGCCCAGCGAATCGCCCTCGATGCGGCCGGAGGTGATGGTGGGCTGCCGCTGATGGAGTTCACCCTGACCCAGCTGTGGCCCCGACAGCGCCGGCAGCAGTTGAGGTTCGCCGATTACTACTCATTCGGTGCCGTGACGGGCGCCCTCGACCAGTACGCCGACGGCGTCTTCGCCCAGCTGGAGGGGACGTGGTCCGCCGAGCGGATCCGGAAAGTCCTGCTGGCCTGTGTACGCAGCCGTGGCGGCGCCGCGGTGGCCACGCGATGCGTGGTCGGCCGCGACCGCCTCGCCGATGACTGGGACCTGGTCGAGAAGCTGGCCGAGCGCCGGTTGTTGGTGACCGGTGAGGACCCGACCAGCCATACCGCAACCGTAAAGCTGGCCCACGAGGCGTTGATCCAGTCCTGGAAGCGGCTCGCGGGCTGGGTGGACGCTGATGCGGAGTTTCAGCGCTGGCTAGCCACCATGGAAGAACGCGTGACCGAAGGCGACCTGCTCGCCGATGACACGCGGATCGGCGCAGCGGAGCGGTGGCTCGCCGAGCGGTCGGCCGACATCCCGACCGAGGTGCGCGAGCTGGTCGAACGCAGCACATCCGCCCGTGACCAGCGGATCGCCGAGCTTGAACAAGCCCGCCGCCGCGCGGTGGACGAGGCCCGCCAAGCTGACGATGCCCGCCGCCAAGCCGAGGAAGCCCGCCACCAAGCTGTGGAAGCCCGCCGCTAAGCCGAAGAAGCCCGCCGCCAAGCTGTGGAAGCAGCCCGCCAGGTTGTGGAGGCAGCCCGCCAACGCGCCCGTTTTCTCCGCCGGTTTGTCGCTGCCCTAACGGTGTTGCTCCTGGTCGCAATCGGCGCGTCTGTGGTCGCGTTCTTCGAGCAGCGCAGCGCAGTCCACCAGCTCGATGTGGCGATCTCTCGCCAGGTCGCCGACGAAGCCCACAGCCTCAGCGGATCCGATCCGACTTTGGCCATGCAGCTCAGCGTGGCCGCCTACCGGATCGCTCCCACCAGCGAGGCTCGTGACAGCCTGCTCAGCGCTTCCACCTTCCACGCTGCCACGCGCGTGCTCGGCGATCACAGCGGCATCCTTGCAGTGGCCATCAGCCCCGACGGCCATACGCTGGCCGTTGGCTCCGGAGACGGATCAGTGCGCCTTTTCGGCATCAGTACCGCCACGGCGCCAGCTTTTCTCAGCAGCCTCACCGACCACACCGGTGCCGTCTACGGGGTGGCCTTTAGCCCGGATGGGCATACTCTGGCCAGCGGTGGCCTCGATCATACGGTGCGGTTGTGGGACACCGATCCCGACGAGGCCACCAAGGACATCTGCTCGCTGATCGTGACCCCACTCACCCGTGACCAGTGGCAGCAGTACATTCCCGACTTACCCTATCAACCGCCCTGCCAATGATCGAGCTGATCGACGGCTACTGCACCGCGATCCAGCCAGGCCTCGGCCAGCGGTGCCGGGCCTCTGCTCCGGGGTTGGTCACTGGCTAGGCTCGGTGAGCGAGAGCTGGCTGAACTGGGAGGGACACATGTCAGAGTCACACTGCGTAGTGCTGACGACCATCAACGACGCGGATGAGGCCGAGATACTGGCGCGCATGCTCCTCGATGAACGCCTTGCCGCCTGCGTGCAGATCGTCGGGCCGACCCGCAGTATTTTTCTGTGGGAGGGTAATTTACACAAGGAACGGGAGTGGCAATGCTGGATCAAAACCAGCACTGACCGACTGGACGCGCTGATCGAACACCTCAAGAAAACTCACGACTACGACGAACCGGAAATCATCGCCCTGCCGATCGTGGGTGGCAGCGCCGACTACCTGTCGTGGTTGACAAAGGAGACCCGGCCGGTTTCAGTGGATCCGGTTTGAGTGGAGGGAGTGCTACCGGCGCAGGCTGGATACGATCTGGTCCCGCACCGCGCCGGTAGCGCTCCGGTCGCTGGCCGGCCTGGCCGTCTCCGGCAACTGTCAGCAGAGCCAACGGTGCCGGCGGTCCGCCCGTGGGAGCTGCATTGTTCCTCCGAGTCGGCGTTGCCCTCGTCCAGGATGTGCGCTGGTTCGCCACAGGGCCACTGACTCCACGGTGGGCTGTCTAAGGTCGCTCTCAGGCGAGAGGTCCACACTGGTCGTATGCGCATCCTCGTCGTCGATGACGATCGGGCGGTCCGAGAGTCGCTGCGCCGGTCGTTGCAGTTCAACGGCTACACGGTGCAGCTTGCTGGGGATGGCCAGCAAGCGATGGAGGTGCTGGCCGCGCAACGGCCGGACGCGATGGTGCTCGACGTGATGATGCCGAAGGTGGATGGCCTGGAGGTGTGCCGGCGGCTGCGCAGTACTGGCGATGATCTGCCGATTCTGGTGCTCACCGCCCGGGATGCGGTCTCTGACCGGGTCGCCGGGCTGGATGCCGGCGCGGACGATTACCTGCCTAAGCCATTCGCCCTGGAGGAGTTGCTCGCCCGGCTGCGCGCGCTGCTGCGACGCTCCCCACCCGAGGGCGCCGGGGCGGCCGGGAGTGCTGGCACCGCACTCACGTTCGCTGATCTCCTGCTGGATCAGGGCACTCGTGAGGTCGCCCGAGGCGGCCGCCGGATCAGCCTGACCCGCACTGAGTTCAGCTTGCTGGAGCTGTTCATGCGACACCCGCGGCGGGTGCTCACCCGCAGCCGAATCCTGGAGGACGTCTGGGGCTATGACTTCCCCACCTCCGGCAACGCCCTGGAAGTCTACGTGGGGTACCTGCGACGCAAGACCGAAGCGGGTGGTGAGCCGAGACTGATCCACACCATGCGCGGCGTGGGCTACGCGTTGCGGGAGACGCCTCCGTGACCCAGCCGTTCGACCCGCGTTTCGGGAACCGGCGGATGTCGCTGCGCACCAGGGTCGCCGGGCTGGCGGCGGTGTGCGTCGGAAGCACCGTCGCGCTGGTGTCGCTCGCCGGCTTCTTCACCGTCCATACCAGTTTGTACGACCAGCTTGACACGACGTTGCTGCAGCGCGCTGACTCGCTGCGCAGCACACTGGCCACCGCCGAGCAGCTCGGGGGCATACCGGCTGGTTTCTTCAGCGCGGCCGACATCAGGGTCGGCCTGCTCGACAGCAACGGCCGCTACGCGGTCGGCGGCGATCTGGCGATGGGCCCCCAGGAGCTCGCTGTGGCGCGCGGCGAAGTGTCCCAGTCGTTGCGTACGGACCGGGCGCGCGACCTGCGCGTCGTCGCCGTGCCAGCAGAGCCAGGTACCGCGCTAGTGGTGGCCCAGGGATTGGGTGCCACGCGGGCCACCCTGTCCCGGCTTAGTCTGGTGTTCACCTTGGTCGGGGGAGCCGGCGTGCTGCTGGCTGCGGCGGCGGGCACCGCGGTCGCCCAGGGTGGGTTGCGCCCGGTGCAACGCCTGACCGAGGCAACCGAGCGGATCGCTCGCACTGGAGACCTGAAACCGATCGCCATCTCCGGCGACGACGAGCTCGCCCGACTCACCGGGAGCTTCAACAGTATGCTCAGTGCGTTAGCGGAGTCGCAGGAGCGCCAACGCAGGTTGGTCGCTGATGCCGGGCATGAGCTGCGGACTCCGCTGACCTCGTTGCGCACCAACCTGGAGCTGCTGGCCGCCTCCGACCGCCCGGACGCTCCATCACTGTCCGAACAGGACCGCAAGGAGATCTCCGACGACGTGCGGGCCCAGGTGGAGGAGCTCTCCACGCTGGTCGGTGACCTTGTCGAGTTGGCCCGCGAGGACGCCCCGCAGGTGGTGCACGAACCGGTGGAGCTGGCCGAGGTGGTGGAGCGGGCACTGGCTAGGGCGGCTCGACGGGCACCGGGTGTGCACTTCGAGGTCACCCTCACGCCATGGGGCCTGCTTGGTGACGCCAACGCCCTGGAGCGCGCCGTGCTTAACCTGCTCGACAACGCCGCTAAATGGAGCCCCGCGGCGGCGACAGTCACCGTCCGGCTAGCGGCGACTGACCGGGGTACGGCCGTGGTGGAGGTGGCCGACGCTGGGCCGGGGATTGCCGAGGCCGATCTGCCCTACATCTTCGAGCGGTTCTACCGCTCCTCCGCTGCGCGCACCCTGCCCGGGTCGGGGCTGGGGCTGGCCATTGTGGCGCAGGCCGCCGCCCGTCATGGGGGTACGGTGCAGGCCAGCCGAAGTCCAGCGGGTGGGACGCTGATGACCCTGGAGCTGCCTGGCCACCATCCACATCACACCCGTAGGTAGTTCACATGCACATCTCAGGAATCGGGGTCACCCTAGAACCATGACCGACGACATGCCGCGATCGCAACCGCCTGGCGACCCCGGTGCGCGCCCCGACTCATCCTGGGCTGCGACCGGTCAACCCGGATCACCCTGGCCGTCAGGCCAGCATCCAGCATCCGGTGGACACCCGCCAACCACGCCGATTGGCCTGCCCCCTGCACGCGTTCCCGGACCGCGCCGCAACGGAACCGTCCTGGGAGCGGTCGTGCTGTCGCTGGTCGTGGGTCTGGTTGCCGGAGGTGTCGGGGGCGCTGTCGGCTATCAGTTCGCCAGTGGCGGCTCCCGGGTGGCCAGCGTGCTAGATCTGCCTGTGCCGGGAGCCCTGCCGGCCGCGAACCTACCAGCCGGCTCGGTGGAGCAGGTGGCGCAGAAGGTGACTCCCAGCGTGGTGCAGCTTCGGGTGCACGGACCCCAGATGACCGACGAGGGCAGTGGGATCCTGCTCAGCTCCGATGGACTGATCCTCACCAACAACCATGTCGTCGAGCCGGCCGCGACCGGCGGCGACATCACCGCTGTGTTCCAGGACGGTCGCTCGGCGCCGGTCGAGATCGTCGGTAGGGCGCCCTCATTCGATCTCGCGGTGGTGCGAGCCCAAGGCGTCACCGGTCTGACCCCGGCCCAGCTGGGGAGCTCAAGCAATGTCCGGGTCGGGCAGGAAGTGGTGGCGGTTGGCTCGCCGCTGGGCCTGTCGGGCACCGTGACCAGCGGCATCATCAGCGCGCTGGACCGTCCGGTGCGGGCTGGCGGTGAAGGCAGCGGCCAGGACACCGTGCTCGACGCGATCCAGACCGACGCCGCGATCAACCCCGGGAACTCCGGTGGTCCGCTGACCGACATGCAGGGCCGCGTGATCGGCATCAATTCCGCCATCGCCTCGCTCGGCTTCGGTAACCAGGTAGGCTCCATCGGGTTGGGCTTCGCGATTCCCATCGACCAGGCCAAGCGGATCGGCAGCGAGCTGCTCCACAACGGCCGGGCCACCCAGGCTATCCTCGGCGTGATCATTCCCGCTGGGCGGCCGGAGGACGGCGCGGCCGTGGTCCAGCAGGTCACCCCGGGTGGTCCCGCTACCGCTGCCGGAATCCAGGCCGGGGAAATGATCACTAAGGTGAACAACCGGGTGATCAACAGTGGGGACGCGCTAGTGGCGACCATCCGGTCATACTCACCAGGCTCCACGATCACGATGACCGTCAAGAACGTGACGGGAGCCACCCGGCAGGTCCAGGTTACTCTCGGCAGCCAGCAAGTCGGAACCCGCTGATCCACGGTGCCGACGCCCGGCTACGGTGCTCGACATGGAATGCAGCGCGCGCAACCTGGGGCGGGCTCTCGTCGTCATCGTCGATGACCGGGTGGCGCATGGCGAACACGCGGACCCGACTGGACCGCTGGTCACCGAGCTCCTCAAGGAGGCGGGCTTCGTGGTCGACGGCTCGGTCGTGGTGGCTGGCGAGTTGGTGGACATCCGCAACGCCCTGAACACGGCGGTGATCGGCGGCGTGGATCTCGTGGTCACCGTCGGCGGTACCGGAGTGTCGCCCAGGGACGTCACCCCGGACGCCACAGCCGGCGTGTTGGACCGTCCGATACCGGGTATCGCCGAGGCGATCCGCGCCTCCGGCCTCGCCGCTGGCGCACTGGACGCGGGTCTGTCCCGCGGCCTGGCCGGGATCTCGGGAAGCACCCTGGTGGTGAACCTGGCGCCCTCGCGCGCGGCGGTTCGTGACGGGATGGCTACCCTCACGCCCCTGGTCAAACGGGTGATCGACGAGTTGTCCTGGCCAGACCACGACTGAGCACTCACCGCCGCGGGCCCAAGCGCTTCGCCGCCTCGGGCCCGCGAGCGGGGCTCCTCAGGGCTTACTGTTTGCCCTGCCGTTTCGGCTCAGTACATCCTCGACCAGCTGGTTGACGTTCGCGAACTGATCGTGGTAGCGCCCCCCGGTGGCCTTGTCCACGGTGGAGACCGCGACCCCGACGCAATTGACGGCCATACCGCCGGCCTTCCCGACGAGTGGGGCGGCCTTCTCCAGGGCCTGCTCGACGATCGGGCCGGCCGTAGACGCTACCTTCTCGGCATACGGACCGGCCTTGTTGATCATTTGCTCGGTGAATGGGCCGGCCAAGTCCCTCGCCACCTCGACGTAGGGGTTGGCTTTCTCCTTGGCCTGCTCGACGTAGGGGTTGGCTTTCTCTAGGGCCATCTCCACGAGGGGGGTGGCCTTATCGATGGCCTTTGTCACGACAGGGGTGGCTATGTCGATGACCGGACCAGCCACGTCCTTGATTTTGCTCACTAGACCCATGGTGGGAGCCCTTCCGCTGGTGAGACCGAGAAACCCTATCCTGACACTATGATCTGGTAGCGGGAAGTGATCGGCGCTTGCTGGACGGTGGCGTCACGCGGTCGGGGGGATGTCAGTGCCGCGGAGATGTCATCAGTGCACAGTCACGGTCAGGGTCTGAGATAGTGAGGCTGCCGCCACCCGGGCCGCGGCCACCGGATCGAGTGCGACCAGGACCAGCCTGCCGTCACGCTCCCCGGTGCGGGTGCTGGCCTCCAGCACCGCGAGTACTCGGGCGCCGCGGGCCAGTACCACCGGTTCGTCCCGCCGTTCGCCAACGGTCACCACATCGACCACGGCACCGGAATGCAGCAGAGCGGCGATGCCCGGGTCCGCAAGCCGCAGCGGAACGCTCATCGTGTCCGGCTTCGCCGTCACCGCGCGGGTGAGCTCGGAGCCGGTCAGCCGCACATCGGTCAAGGGTTCACCCCGTCGGACTGGTGCGGCCAGTGTCCGGCCCAGTACCGCGGTCGTGGTCCGGGCAGCGCCGTCGGGTACCACCTGCGCCGGTAGCGCACGGAGCGTCAGCTCGCTTGCCCCAAGCACGGTGCCTGGGGTGAGGTCCCGGGCAGCGACCACCACATTGTCGGGGGAGGATGCCCGGTCCGGAATCAGCGCCAGCGCAGCGGCGAGCCCAACGAGCACTGCGGCGGCGGCCCGGCGCAACACCAGGGTCCGGCCGAACCCCGACCCCCGGATGAGCGCATCACAGCGCTCTCGCAGCAGCGGTGCCAACGTACGCGGGCCATTGTGGCCTGGCCATTGTCCCATCCTGACCTCCCGTTCTTGTCGTCACACCGGTGACGCTAGACAAGATCGGGCTGCCGCGGCAGTCACGCTGCTCCGGGCTGTGGATAACTCCCAGGGGTGGGGATAACTCCCGTGCGGTGTCCGGTATTGGTGTGTGCTCGTCTCAGGAGGCGGATGCTGAGGTTGATGAGGACGAAGCCGAGCCCGACTCGGACTTTGAGCCGGCGGTGGACCCTGACTTGGGCGGCTTGGACTCCGACCCGGCCTTGCCGTTGGAACCGGGCTCGGACTCACCGTTTGAGCTGGACTCAGCAGGTGCTCCGGACGGCGTCCCTCCGGATGGGGCCGGGCTGCTGGAGCGGCTGTCGGTGCGGTAGAAGCCGCTGCCTTTGAACACGATGCCCACCGAGGAGAACAACTTGCGCAGCCGGCCGGAGCACTCGGGGCAGTCGGTCAGCGACGGGTCGGTGAACTTCTGCACGGTGTCGAAGTGGTGCTCGCATGCGGTGCACGCATAGGAGTAGGTCGGCACGTTTCGCCTCCACGTAGCTAGCACTCTCCGCACGAGAGTGCTAGCACGATGATAGCAAGGCCACCGCGATCGCCCCTCGGATGCAATCCTCCGCGAGTCCCGCCGGGCCTACTGGCGGTCAGTAGGGCAGCGGGAGCAGGCCCCGTCTGGGAGTCAGGACTGCGGTGACGGGAACGTCGTGCGGTTGCGCCGGCAGGCAGGTGAGCACCTCGTCATCACGAACGATGGCGACCAGCGGGGTGCCGGGGCTCGCTAGTGGCAGTGTCCGGTCGTAGTGCCCGCCACCGCGGCCCAGCCGCGTCCCGCGCCGGTCGACGGCCAGCGCCGGCACCAACACCAGGGCCGCAGTGGCGATCGCCGCAGCGCCCAGCCTCGGCCCAGCCGGCTCGAGCAGCCCCAGCGGAGCGGCCCGTAGTGACCCGGCGCCGGCGTACTCGGCCCAGTCCAGCGGCACCGCAGCCGCACCGACGACCGGCAGGAGCACTCGCCAGCCGCGGCGCGCCAGAGTGTCGAGCAGTTCTGGTGCGCCTGGCTCGCTGCCCACCGGCCAGTAGGCGCACACCGTGCCGGGTGGCCCAGCCAGCGGCGCCTCGGCCAGGGCTGTTGTAGCGAGGGCTGCCTCGGCCAGCGCCGCCGTCTCGGCCTTTCGTACCGCCGCCGGCACCGCCCGCCGCGCCGCTACCAACCGCTGCCGTAACGCCCACTTAGCGTTCTCGTCCACCTCACCGTGACGCTGGTTGCCTCGGGTGGGGCCGATAGGGTCGGTCATTGTGAGCGCCTCGATCCGTGCCACGCTCGGGCCCCGGGCATTCCGCACCGCAGTGGTGCCCGCGGCCGGGCTTGGTACCCGATTCTTACCGACGACCAAGACGGTGCCTAAGGAGCTTTTGCCGGTGGTCGATACTCCGGCGATCGAGTACGTCGCCGCGGAGGCAGCGCAGGCCGGGGCCGACCGGCTGGTGCTCGTCATCGCACCCGGTAAGGAGTCGGTGGCGGCGCACTTCGATCCCAACCCGGATCTGGAGGCCGGGTTGGCGGGTCAGAGCAAAGATGCGCTGCTGGCCAAGGTGCGCCGGGCCCCCGGGCTGATCCGGGCACAGGTCGCGGTGCAGCGCAAGCCGCTGGGGCTGGGGCATGCGGTGGGCTGCGCCGAGCCGCTGCTGGCGGAGGACGAGGACGCCGTAGCTGTCCTGCTACCTGACGACTTCGTGCTGCCCACGGGAGTGTTGATCACAATGGCCGCGGTCCGCCAGCGGCACGGCGGCAGCGTGCTGTGCGCTTTCGACGTTCCGCGCGAGCAGATCTCCGCCTACGGGGCCTTCGCGATCGAGGACACGGACGACCCTGAGGTCAAACGGGTGCACGGGGTGGTGGAGAAGCCGGCGCCCGAGGCGGCGCCGTCCACCTTCGCGGCGGCCGGTCGCTACCTGCTAGACCGCGCGGTGTTCGACGCGCTGCGCCGGATCGTCCCCGGCGTTGGCGGCGAGCTTCAGCTCACCGATGCTGTGGCGTTGCTGATCGAGGAGGGCCACCCGGTGCATGTCGTAGTGCACGGCGGTGGGCGCCACGATCTGGGCACCCCGGCCGGGTTGCTCCGGGCGTCGGTGGACTTCGCGCTCGCCGACCCTGAGATTGGCCCTGAGCTGCGGAGATGGTTGCACGACAGGTTGCGCCAGGAGACCACGTGAGGTCGCTAGACGAGCAGCTCGGGCGGGTGCTGGACGCTGCGGTGCGCCCGGCGCCGGTGCGGGTGGCGATCTCCGAGGCGCAGGGGATGCTCTGTGCCGAGGAGGTCGTTGCGCACCGCGCGCTGCCGAGCTTTGATCAAGCGGCGGTGGACGGGTATGCGGTGCGCAGCGTGGACATCACGGAGGTGCCGGTGACGTTGCCGGTGGTGGGCGAGATCACCGCGGGCTCCCGGCAGCCGATGCGGCTGCAGCCCGGCCAGGTGGTCCGGGTCGCCACCGGCTCGGCGTTGCCCGCCCTGGCCGATGCGGTGGTCCCGCTGGAGTACACCGAGGACGGGGCGGCCCACGCGGCACGGGTCACCGTGGCGCGCTCGGTGCCGTCGAAGGCTTACGTGCGCCGCACCGGAGAGGACGTGCAGGCCGGCGATGTCGCGGTGCGCCCGGGCGCGGTGATCGGTCCGGCGCAGGTGGGGCTGCTCGCTGCGGTGGGGCGGGCCAAGGTGCGGGTACACCCGCGGCCTCGGCTGTCGGTGCTGTCGGTCGGTGAGGAACTGGTTGACGTCGACCGCACGCCGAGTACCGGGCAGGTCTACGACATCAACTCCTACGCGCTGGCTGCGGCCGCTCGCGACGCCGGTGCCGAGGTGCACCGAGTCGGCATCGTGCCCTGCGATCCCTCCCGGCTGCGCGAGGCGGTGGAGGGCCGGGTCCTGATGTCGGAGATCGTGGTGGTGACGGGCGCGGTAGGGGGCGCGATGGGGGAGCAGCTGTGCGCCGAGCTGGCCGAGCTCGGCCAGCTCGATGTGGAGCGAGTGGCCATGCACCCCGGTTCGGTTCAGGGCTTCGGCCGGCTCGGCCCAGACTCGGTGCCCACCTTTCTGTTGCCGAGCAACCCGATCAGCGCGCTCGTGGTCTTCGAGGTGCTGGTGCGGCCGATGATCCGGCTCGCGCTAGGCAAACGCAACCCCCATCGCCGCACCATCACCGCTGCCCTGCTGTCCCCGGTGACGTCCACCCGGGGTCGTCGGGGGTTCCTTCGCGGCCAGCTGCTGCGCGATCCCGACACCGGGGAGTATCTGGTGCAGCCCCTCGGGATTTCCGGTGCTCATCTGTTGGCCTCGCTGGCGCAGGCGAACTGCCTGATCCTCCTCGACGCAGACACCACCGAGGTGCCGGTCGGGGAGCAGGTGGCAGTGAGCTTCCTCGCTCAGCGCGGATAACCTGCCGTGTTCGGGTCTGGGCCTGGTGGCCGCCACCCCGGCTGGCCGGCGCGGTTGGGCCCGGTGCAGGTTGCGGCGGGACAGGTCGCGCTGCGCCCGGTGCGGCTGCGCGACGGCGGCGTGTGGAGCCGGCTGCGGCTGCGCGACGAGGACTACCTGCGGGTCTGGGAGCCGGACGCGGAGGGTAGCTGGGCTGAGCGCTTCACCACCATGGCCTGGCCGGTGATGTGCGCCGGGCTGCGCGCGACCGCCCGGCGGGGCCAAGCCCTGCCCTTCGCTATTACCCTGGACCGACGGTTCGTCGGCCAACTCACGCTGGGCAACGTAGTGCGTGGCTCGCTGCGCTCGGCCTGGGTCGGCTACTGGGTAGAGTCGGGCGTGGCCGGGAGAGGCGTGGCGACGGGAGCCGTGGCGCTGGCGGTAGACCACGCGTTCGGGCCGGTCGGGCTGCATCGGGTCGAGGCCACCGTGCGACCGGAGAACGCGGCCAGCCTTCGGGTGCTGGCCAAGCTCGGGTTCCGGGATGAGGGGCTGCTGCAACGCTACCTGGAGGTGAACGGTGCGTGGCGGGATCACCGGTTGCTCGCCATGACCCAGGATGAGATCGGCGCCGGGTTGGTGCCACGCCTGATCCGCTCCGGCCACGTCCGCAATCCCTGAGCTCCGGCGCGCCTCCAGCGTCCGGATGGCTGCGCTGACTACCCTGACCCGGCAATAGGGCAGGAAACTCGGGAATGTGCGAACCGGGGTAGGGGGCGAGGAGTGCCCAGCTCGCTGATCTTCGCGGCGCTGGCGGCGGCGTGGCTTGTCGTCCTGGTACCGATGGTCACCAAGCGCCGGCAGGAAGTGATCCGCACTGCGGAGTCTGTGCTGGCGTCCCGGGTGTTACGCCGGCCCGGCCTGGCTCGCGCCGCGCTCAAACGCGGTCAGCAGATGCGAATGACGGGTGGACGGATCGCGCAACCGGAGGAGCCCGCCGTGGATGAGCCAGGTGAGCGTCGGTACCGATCGGGTCGCGGTGGCTATGACCCGGAGCTTGCCGCGCAGTTGGCCCGAGCGAAGTACGCGTTCCGGCAGCGGGTGGTGCTGAGTCTGGCGGTCGGTGCCCTGGTGACCTTCGCGCTGGCCTACACCGTGTCGAGCCTGCTGTGGTGGATGCACGCTGCGCTCGATATAGCTCTGGTCGGCTATCTTGGCTATCTGCGCCGGCAGGTACGCATCGAGGACGAGGTGCGAGCGCGTCGGGCCGCGCGGCTGGCTGACGCGCACGTCCGAGCGCCTGCTGCTGACGTGCGCCCTGAGATCCCGGGTGACGTCGCTCACGATACCGAAGAGCCGCTCGAGCAGCCGTTGGCCCAGCGTGCCGCTGCTGCTGCTGCGGCGTCCTCCCCGCCGCACCCCACCGCTGTCGCGCTGGACTTCGACGACGAGGACCCGATGTTCGACGAGCTGCAGCCTGCCTTCCAACCGCCCTACCGCCGGGCAGTCGGCGAGTAGCCGATGACCGGCTGCTAAACTGGGCGCGCATCGCGGGGGGCTGTAGCGCAGTTGGTAGCGCGTCTCGTTCGCATCGAGAAGGTCAGGGGTTCGATTCCCCTCAGCTCCACTCCAGGGCTCGAATTGTGCCCCTGACCAGAAGATTTGTGTTGGTAGCGTATGATGGTGACTTTACGTGTCGATCGTGAGTGTGCCGGTCAGAAGCTGTTTTCCGCTTGTAGTCCCCCAGGGTGTCTTGCGTGTCCCGCTTTGGAGTTGGAGCTGCGGCGTCGGTTCGTGATCGATGATGTGGCCGTTGGCGAGGTACAGGTGTGGAAGAGAGCCTGGTGCAGGTCGCCGACTGCACCGTGTTAGGGGGCTTGCTAGCCCTAGAAGACGCTAGGCAAAAGGCCTGCACCCACGATGCCGACGCCCTCCTGGGGTGCTCCACCCCAGTTTATCGGCTGTGTTCACCGTGCGCCGTTCATCGCGTACCACACGGCACGCGCGGATCTTTGATCATTGGCGAGTGACCGGACTTCATATGGGGTGGGTGGCCCGGGTTGGGCGCGAGATGCTGGTAGTGGTCGGGCAGGGGCCGGTCGGGGTGGGGGTGACAGGCGGCAGGGAGGTGGGCGGGGGTGCCTATGCTTCGACGGTGCCTGTGTCGCGGAAACGGAAAAAGAAGTCTGGCAAATCTGGTCGGTCCGTCGGGCGGCCCCAAGTGGATCGGCGCGGATCTGGTGTTGATGTGCGTGCGTGGGATCGCCATGAGCTAGCGGATTCGTGGCGGGGTATCGCCGCCTACCGGAACCAACTCGACGCACAGCGGGCGTCGCGGGCCGCTGCGATCGCGAGGGATCTGGTCGCGGAGCTCGTGAGGGTGGTGGCGGATCAGCCAGATATGATCATGGAAGACGCGTTGTGCGGACGGCTGGGAACGTTGTTGGGCGAGGCGGAGCAGGCGCCGGTGGATGAACGGGTGGGTCCGCATCGCCTGGCCGAGGCCATGGTGGCGGCGGCCGAGGCCGCGGTGATGGTGGCGTTGAAGGCGACCACCGGACAGGCGGACGCTTGGTGTGCGCCGTGGCGGGTGCTCACCGCGCTGGCGTGCGTTTTGCCGTATCCGCTCGGCGAGGTTGCGGGCGATGCGATCGTGCGGTTGCGGGATCCGGCGGTCGGGCAGGTGTTGCCGGCTGTGCCGCTGGGTCCAGTGGTGACCGGACCGGTGCTGTGGACCTGTGACCGGTATGGCAGCCGGTTTGCTGTCGCTGCGCCGATCACCACGGCGGACCGGCCGGTGCGCTGGTATTTGTGGGATATCGATGCCTGCGGGCATCAGGCGTTTACCGTGCATAGTGGCTTCTACCCCACGCCGGAGGCGGCGTTGGCCGCCTGGCAGGCCGGGGTAGGCCAGATCGCAGCGGTCGGCACCGTCTTAGCCCCGGTCCATGACCCGTGGCTCTTAGCTGACCTGATGCCCGCCGAGCAGGGATTTTTGCGTGCCGGTGGGGAAAGCGTCGAGCAGTTCGCTGAGTAACACCGCAGCAAGCGTTTAGGTGAGGTCGTCACGCAGGCAGTGCCTCGGCGGGGAACCCCACCAGGTGGTGGTTTGGATGCGGCCACCGCCGCGGTCGAATTCGCCACGTGGCTGCGCACCCACGAAGCTGACAAGCAGGAGCTGCCGGAGGATGTGGACGAACTGGCCACGGAACTGGCCGACTCCTGGTGCATCAACGAAATCGATGCGGTATATGCCACGTGTTCCCCGCATCGGGTAGCCCTGTGCGTGTTGCACATGCGCAACTTTTACCTCGACGGGTTCGCCGAGCAGCTGGTGGCCTTGCTACCCGAATGGACCCGATGGCTGGCCGCGCGCAACGCTGCCTTACCGGAGCTGGCCGACCGCTGCCTGCCCTACGCGCACGGCCAACCGCACCAGCAGGTCGGCTGGGACGACAGCAAGCCTGACTACCTCGCCCGCGTCATCGAATAGGCCTCTGCCGGACAACACGCGCTGTTCGGGCACAGCTACCGGGCGCACTGTCGAAAGGAAACCTGATCTTGTTCGTACCGGATTTCACTCGCCGCGACGTGCAAGCCGCCACGACGCCGGAAGCGCTGGCGCATGGTCAGGGACTCGCCATACACGTCGCGGACCTTGAC